>CAZMPZ010000011.1:0-85563 GCA_964568445.1 uncultured Rhodanobacter sp.
TCGTAACACCATCATGGCCTTCGAGGCCGAAGGGAGGGGAAGTCTCTTTTTACTCACTCCGGATCAAGCCATGAAATTCAATGCACTGTGGTTGCCCGTGCTGCTGGGGTTGTCCTTGGGCGGCATTTCCGTCGCCTGTGCGCAGGCGACGCCGCAACTGGCCCAGCGCATGGGGACGGTCGCATTCCAGCGCGCAGGCTTGGACAAGCTCAAGCCCGCCGAGCTGGCGTATCTGGAGCAATGGCTCGGCGCGCATGCGGCTGAGCTGGCAGCTTCCGTGCCGGCCTCGCAGGTGGCGTCAGCCCGCGTGGTGGCCAGCAAGCCGAGCGCCGACCTCGCCGCGCAGCCGCAACAGGTCACCAGCAAGGCGAACCGTGGCAACGACCGCGCGGTGACCAGCAGGCTCGCCGGTCGCTTTGCTGGCTGGCAGCGCGGGACGGTATTGGTTCTCGATAATGGTCAGCAATGGCGTGTCGTGGACAACAGCACGCTCGTGCCACGTCAGCCGCTGGACAGCCCCGAGGTAGTGGTGCGGCCCGCGATGCTGGGCAGCTGGATACTGAAGGTGCAGGGTTACAACACCAGTGCACGGGTCACGCCCGCCAATTGATGCGTGGCGGGTACGCATCGCTGCCGGCGTGCGCCTGATTGTGCGGTGCCTGGCTCCCGGTGGCGCGCGGCGCGCGCCAATGCCGCATCAGTAGCGGGGCACGCTGGGGTCGATATCGCTGGCCCACGCATCCATGCCGCCTTCCACGTTGTGCACGCGGCTGAAGCCATGGGCGACAAAGCGCTCGGCCATGGCGCGGCTGGAATGGCCGTGATGGCAGATGAAGGCCAGTGCCGTGTCGCGCGGCAAGGCGGCGATGGCATCGTAGCCTTCCTCGTCCAGCACGCGGGCTTGCGGCAGGGGCGCGGCGTGGCGGCGGCCCGCGGCGGGGCGCACGTCGATCAGGGTGATGTCGTTGGCCGCAAGGCGTGCCTGCAGCTGTTGCACGCTGAGCGCGGTGATCGTCTTGGCGCCGGGGAAGCTCAGGCTCAGGCCTTCGCCCTGCACGGTGGAAACCCAATCGATCACGATGCCCTTGGCACGCTGTGCGCTGGCCGGGTCAAAGTGCACCTCGATGCCGTTGGCGGTGGCGATGATGTCGTGTTCGCCCGCCGGCGCCAGCTGGAAGCCGGCGCTGTGATCCGGACCGATTTCCAGATGCAAGGCGACATCCTGGGCGTGGCCGGTGCCGTCGCGGATGGCCGCGGCGGCGGCGTCGGTGATGGTGATTTCCGGTGGTGTGCGATCGGGCGCCGGCAGGCCGAACAGCGTGTGCAGCTCGCCGCTGGTGTACATCTGGCGAATGATGTCGGCGCCGCCGACCAGTTCACCGTCGACATACAACTGCGGGATGGTTGGCCAGTCACCGTAGGTCTTGATGCCGTCGCGGATTTGCGCGTCTTCCAGCACGTTGACGGTGTGATAGTCGGGCAAAAGCTCGTTGAGCGTGTTGGTGGCGGCGGCGGAAAACCCGCACATCGGCTGTGCACGATCGCCTTTCATGAACAGCACCACACGGTGGTCGTGCAGCAGGGTTTCAATGCGTTCGCGGGTGGCGTCGTCAAGGGGCATGGGGAAACTCCGGCAAATAATCGGCAATGATACTGCGCGCCCGCGTGTCGACTGGCTGTCGTTGGCGACTCAGCGCGAATCCAGCGCGGCCTGCACCACGGGCGCGATGCGCGTGATCCACAACCGGTATTGGCGGGCGTCGGGGTGCAGGCCGTCGGCGGTGAGCAATCCGGCGTGGACGCGCGACACATCCGTGATGTCGCACCAGTGCGCGCCGGCCGCCGTGGCTTGCGCGTGGGCTGCGGCATTGAAGGCGTCGAGCTGGGCGGCGATGGTCGCACTGTCACGCCGGTCGTTGCGCGCAAACGGCGTCACGCCCCAGTCGGGAATGGACACCACCACCACGCGTCGCGCCACACCACCAGCCAGCATCACGGCGCGCGCGAGCAGGGCGGCAAACTGGGGTTGGTAAGCTTCGACGGAGTTGCCGCGGTACTGGTCGTTGACGCCAATCTGCAGCGTCACCAGCGCATACGGTGGCGCCAGTGTGGCGGCGTCCATGCCGGCCTGCAGCTCGGCGCAGGTCCAGCCGGTGACGGCGATGATGTGTGGGTCGGCAAGATCGAAACCATTGCCGCGCAGCGCGGGTACCAGTTGCGCGGGCCAGGCGTCGGTGGCGCTCACGCCTTCGCCAACGGTGTACGAGTCGCCCAGCGCGAGGCAGCGCAACGATGACGGCGCGGTGGCGGTCATGTTCAGGCCACGGCCACGTGCGGCGCGTGCGCGCCATCGGCGTGCTCGGTGGCCATGCGTGCAAGCAGACGTTCCATGCGCACGAACACCTCCTGCAGTTGCGCCAGCGGCGGCAGGAAGGTCATGCGCAGGTGCCGGCTGTCGGGCACGTTGAAACTGGTGCCCGGCACGACCAGCACGGATTCGTCTTCCAGCAGGCGCAGGGCGAAGGCGTTGTCGTCAAAGTGCGCAATGCGGTCGGCGCGGATGTGCGGGAAGGCATACAGCGCGCCGGCCGGCGTCACCAGCGACAGGTAATTGCTGGCGGCGACGCCATCGACGATGATGCGCCGCGCCGCGTGCAGGCGTCCGCCTGGCGCGGTCAGCGCGCGGATGGTCGGGGCGCCTTCCAGTGCGGCGGGGATGGCCCATTGCGCGGTGACGTTGGGACACAGGCGCAGCGCGGCCAGCAGTTGCAGGGCGTCGCGATAGTCGGCCGTTGCCGCCACGTTGCCGGACAGGCTCATCCAGCCCACGCGATAACCGCAGGCGCGATAGACCTTGCTCAGGCCGCCAAAGCTCAGGCACGGCGTGTCGCCGGCAATCGCCGCCAGCGGCTGGAACACGGCGTCGTCGTAGAGGATTTCGTCGTAGATTTCGTCGCACAGCAGCAACAGGTGATGGCGCGCGGCAATGGCGGCGATGCGCTCCAGCAGTGCGCGCGGATAGATCGCACCGGTCGGGTTGTTGGGGTTGATCAGCACCAGCGCACGCGTGCGCGGCGTCACCAGCGCAGCGATCTCGTCTGGATCGGGCAGGTGCGCGTTTTCCGCCAGGCAGCGGTAGTAGCGCGGCACGCCGCCGTTCAAGATGGTGGCGGCACTCCACAGCGGATAGTCGGGGCTGGGTAGCAGCACTTCGTCACCCGGCTGCAGCAGCGCGCGCAGGGACAGGTCGATCAGTTCGCTGACGCCGTTGCCGATGAAGATGCGCTCGATGCCGACATCGCGCGCGCCGTTCGCGCGTTGGCGCTCGGCAATCGCCGCGCGGGCTGCTTCCAGGCCTTGCTCATGGCCGTAGGCGGCACTGTCGGCAAGATGTGCGGCCATGGCCTGGCGCAGATGCGCGGGCGCCTCGAAACCATAGCGGCCGGGATTGCCGATGTTGAGCTTGATGATGTCGCGGCCGACACTTTCCAGCTCGCGGGCGCGGCGCGTCAGGGCGCCGCGGATTTCATAGCGCACGGCGGACAGATGCGCGCTGGGGGTAAGCGGAACCACGATACGACATCCTTCAGGGCAGGCAGGCACCGGCGTTGGTGCCTGGCGCCGATCGTAGCAGGGGCTGGCGCACTTTACTGCGGCGCAGCATGGACCGCGTGCCGGCGCATCGCCGCACAGGCATAATCGGCAGATCGCGCAGACCAGACACCCCCATGAGTGATACCGATGAGATTGCCCGCCTGCGCCGTATCGGCTGGCGCGGCGACGCTTTGCCTGAAGCCGGGACGCGCCTGGCGCGCGTGGTGGTGCAGCATCGCGCCGGCTATGAACTGCACGATGGCACGACCGTGTTTGGCGCGCAGCCGGACGGCTATTTCCTCAAGCGCGGCATCGACCCTGCCGAGCGTCCGGTCGTCGGGGATTTTGTCCGTGTCGCACCCGGCGCGCCGGCGCATATCATGCGCGTGGAACCACGGCGCAGCGTGTTGTCGCGCGCCGCGGCCGGCGAGCGCCATCAGCGCCAGATCATTGCCAGCAATATCGATTACGTGTTGATCCTCACCGGGCTGGACGGGGATTTCAATCCGGCGCGGATCGAGCGCTACCTGTCGCTGATCGAAGGCTCCGGCGCGCGGCCGGTGGTGCTTCTCAGCAAGCTGGACAAGCATGCCGACGCCGAACAGAAACTGGCCGAGGTGCGTGCGCGCTTGCCGGCGGACACGCCGGTGCTGGCCATCAACGGCAAGGACCCGGCCAGTGCCGCGACTCTGGCGCCCTGGCTCAAACTGGGCGACAGCGCCGTGCTGGTGGGTTCATCCGGCGCCGGCAAGTCGACCCTGACCAACACCTTGCTGGGTACGGCTGCCATGACCACGGCCGAGGTGCGTGTCGGCGACAGTCGTGGCCGTCACACCACCACGCGCCGCGCCTTGTTGCAGTTGCCCGGTGGCGCCTGCCTGATCGACACCCCGGGCATGCGCGAACTCAAGCTGGTCGGCGACGAGGATCTGGATTTGTTTACCGATATTGCCGAGCTGGCCGAGCAGTGCCGCTTTGCCGACTGCGGCCACGGCAGCGAGCCGGGCTGCGCGGTGCAAAGCGCGCTCGACACCGGCGAACTCACCGCCGAGCGCTGGCGCAATTACCTCAAGCTGCACGACGAGCGCGAAGAGCAGGCCGCCACACTGGAAGCGAAATTGCGCCGTCAGCGCGGTGGCCGACCGCTGGAAAAGCCGCGCGGTGGACGCGGTCGCACCGAGCGCGAATAGGGTTTTCCGGCCGACGCCTCTGCTATCTTGGCGCGGTCACGGGAGCGGCACATGCGGCGGCTTTCATCCTCCACCACGGGGTTTTACAAGCGGGTATTCCCGCTGCTCTGGCTCGGTTTCCTGCTGCTGATTTTCGCGGCCGGCGTGGCCTTCCGCGTGGCGCCGCAGTATTTCATCGATTCGCCGCCGGGCACGGGCCTCCTGTGGATACCGCCGTTGCTGGCGGTCGTTGGCTGGGTGGCCTTTCGTCGCCTGCTGTTTGATCTGGTGGACGAGGTCTGGCTGGACGGCGATACCTTGGTGATTCGCAATGGCGACACGCAAGAGCGCATTGCGCTGACCGTGGTCGCGCAGGTGCGCACCAATCTGCGCATGCATCCGCGCCGGGTCACGCTGGCGCTGCAAGTGCGTTCGCGTTTTGACCGCGCCATCAACTTCATTCCCGTGGGCGTGCGCCTGGTGTCGTCGTTGCCGCCATCCACGCCGGTGGCCGATGAGCTGGATGCCCGCGTCGCGGCACTGCGGACCGGCCGCCCGTGAGCGATACCGCTCTGCGCGAGCAATGCGCGGCGCTGGATCGCCGCTTGCTCGGCGCTGTGCGCAGCGTGCATGTGCTCGCCACCGTGGCTTGGCCGGCGTCGCAGACCCAGTGCCTGATTGCCGATTACGCCGCCGGCCGCGTCGGCCTGCCGCAGATCCGCTACGCGCGACCGGATCTTTCTTCCGCGCGCGCGGAGCTGGTGGCAATCGAGGCGCAGGCGCGCACCCTGTCCGCCGGGAATGCGCTGGCCGATTACCTGTGCCGCACTGCGGCGTCGTGGCATACCGCCGCAGACATGCTGGAATCGGTCGGCACCGCCGCCGTCACCGCGCCGTCGATTGCCCTGTATGGCCATCCGCACGATGCAATTCCCGGCGGCCGGCGCAGCAACCTGGATGCGGCGCGCTATTTCATTGCGCTGGCCGATGAGCTGGGTGCGGGCATGGAGGCGGATCAAGCCTGCGAAGCCATCCCGGTGCAGACCCTACGCGATGACCTGGCAGCGACGCTGGACGATTTTTTCGGCCATGGCGTGATTGCCGTGGAAATCGATCCGGAACTGACCGCGAAGGCTGCCGCCGGTGCCACGCGCATCCGCCTGCGCGGCGGCGCCAGCTTCAGTGGCTACGACCGTCATCAGCTGCTGGCGCACGAGGCGTTCGTGCACTCACTCACGGCCTTGAATGGCCGCGCCCAGCCGGTACTGGCTTCGCTGGCGCGCACCTCGCCGCGCGCCACCGCCACGCAAGAAGGCCTGGCGGTGTTTGCCGAGCTGGTGTCCGGCGCCATCGACATCACGCGCCTGAAGCGCATCAGCCTGCGTATCGTGGCCATCGACATGGCGCTGGGTGGCGCCGATTTTGTCGAGGTCTATCGCTATTTCAGTGCCTGCGGACAAAGCGTGGCGGACAGTTTCCATTCTGCCGAACGCGTGTTTCGCGGCGTGCCGGTGACCGGCGGTGCGGCGTTTGCCAAGGACAACGTCTATCTGGCTGGTCTCATCAGCGTGCACGCGTTTTTCCGCTGGGCGCTCAAGCAGCGACGCATGGATCTGTTGCGGCAACTGTTTGCCGGCAAGCTGGCAGTGCAGGACGTCGAGCCGCTGCAGCCGCATTTTGCCAATGGCGACCTGCTGGCTGCGCGCTGGTTGCCGCCATGGATGCAGCGTGCGCACGGGCTGGCTGGCGCGCTGGCGTTTTCCAGTTTCATCAACGGCGTCGCGCTGGACCAGACGGCGCCGGCAACTGGCCCGCAAATCCTGTACTGAAGCGGGCTGCGAGTGCTGCGAGTGCTAAGATTTGCGTTTGCAATCGCTGCCTTGGCGAGTGCTTTTCACCCTTGGAATTGAAGCCCTTCATGTCACTTTCCGAAGAATTGCGTCTTGCCGCACTGGAGTACCACCGCCTGCCGCGCCCGGGCAAGATCAAGGTAACGCCGACCACGGCCTTGCTCACCCAGCGCGACTTGTCGCTGGCGTACTCGCCGGGTGTCGCTGCCGCGTGCGACGAAATCGTCGCTGATCCGACGCGGGCTGCCGAATACACCGCGCGCTCGAATCTGGTGGCGGTCATTTCCAACGGCACTGCCGTGCTGGGGCTGGGCAACATTGGCCCGCTGGCGGCCAAGCCGGTCATGGAAGGCAAGGCCATCCTGTTCCAGAAGTTTGCCGGTATCGACGTGTTCGACATCGAGATCGACGAGCACGACCCGGACAAGCTGGTCGACATCATCGCCAGCCTGGAGCCGACCTTCGGCGGCATCAATCTGGAAGACATCAAGGCACCGGAGTGCTTCATCGTCGAGCGCAAGCTGCGCGAGCGCATGAAGATCCCGGTGTTCCACGACGACCAGCACGGTACCTCCATCATTGTCGGCGCGGCGGTGCTCAACGCACTGGTGGTGGTGGGCAAGCGCATCGAGGATGTGCGCGTGGCGACCACCGGCGTCGGTGCGGCGGGCGTCGCCTGCCTGGACATGCTGGTGACGCTGGGCGTCAAGCCCGGGCACATCCTGGGCATGGATCGCGATGGCGTGCTGCACACCGGGCGCACGGACCTGGATCCCGGCAAGCAGCGTTACGCGCGGGACACCGACAAGCGCACGCTGGCGGAAATCGTCGACGGCGCGGACATCTTCCTCGGCCTGTCGGCCGGCGGCATTCTCAAGCCGGAGATGCTTGCCACCATGGCCGAGCGTCCGATCATCTTCGCGCTGGCCAACCCCAATCCGGAGATCACGCCGGAGGATGCCAAGGCGGTGCGGCCTGATTGCATCATGGCCACCGGGCGTTCGGATTATCCCAACCAGGTCAACAACGCACTGTGCTTCCCGTATTTGTTCCGCGGTGCGCTCGATGTCGGCGCCACGGTCATCAACGAACCGATGAAGGTGGCCTGCGTCAGGGCCATTGCGGCGCTGGCGCGGCGCGAGTCGTCTGACGTCAGCGCGCGTGCCTACGGCCGCAAGCCGCCGGGTTTTGGCCCGGATTACCTGATCCCGCAGCCGTTTGACCCGCGCCTGCTGCTGCAATTGCCACCGGCAGTGGCCAAGGCGGCGATGGCCTCGGGCGTGGCGACGCGACCGATTGCGGATTTCTCCGCCTACAATGACAAGCTGACCAGCTTCGTGTTTCGCACCGGGCTGCTGATGAAGCCGGTGTTCGAGCGCGCGCGCGCCCATCCCTGCCGCGTCGCCTATGCCGAGGGCGAAGAGGACACCGTGCTGCGCGCGGTACAGGTGGTGGTCGACCAGGGCCTGGTCAAACCCATCCTGATTGGCCGCCCGGAGGTCATCGAGCGGCGCATTCATCGCGCCGGTTTGCGCCTCAAGGTGGGCGTCGACGTGGAGCTGGTCAACATCAACAGCGATCCGCGCTTTGACGCCTACTGGCAGCACTACCACGAGCTGATGCAGCGCCATGGCGTGACGCCGTCGATGGCCAAGGCCGTGGTGCGCTCGCGGCCAACCGCGATTGCCGCGCTGATGGTCGAGCGCGGCGAAGCCGACGCGATGATCTGTGGCCTGGTCGGCCAGTACCCGAGCAAGCTGCGCTACATCCGCAACATCATCGGCATGGACGAGGGCGTCAGCGAGCCTTCGGCCATGGCCGCGGTGGCGACGGAGAAGGGCGCGTTCTTCTACCTCGACACGCATGTGCAGGACGACCCCAGCGCCGAGCAGATTGCCGAGGCGGTGTCGCAGGTGTCCATCCGCCTGAAGTTGTTCGGCATCACGCCGCGCATCGCGCTTTTGTCGGCCGGCAATTTCGGCAGCCGCGACACCTGCGGCGCCATCAAGATGCGGCGTGCGCTGGAGCTGATCCGCGAACGCGAGCCGCGTCTGGCGGTAGAAGGCGAGATGCAGGCCGACGTAGCGCTGACACCGGCGTTGCGCGAAAAAATCTTCCCCAACTCGCGCTTGACCGGCAAGGCCAACGTATTCGTGTTCCCCAATATCGACGCCGCCAACATCGCCTACAACATGACGCGCATGTTGAGCGACGGCGTGGTCATCGGCCCGATCCTGATGGGCATTGCCAAGCCGGCGCACATCCTGACGCCGCAGTCGACCGTGCGTCGCGTGGTCAACATGAGCGCCGTAGCCTGCGTCGAGGCGCAGATTCGCGCCGGCATCCGCCCCGAGCGGTAGCAGCACGACGGTATCCGCCGCCCCGCGCCATTGCGCGATCCGCATCGTGGGCGGTGCGGCCCGAATTGGCGGGCATAGGGCGCGGCGGCTAAACTGGAGGGACGTCTTCCACCGCGACCCCGGCGGCTGGAGGCACCTCAAGTCTGGCGCTGCATGGCGCCGCGGAGACAGGCATCCATGGAACAGCTCGACGACATCCTTGACCAGGACATTGACCCCACCGAAACCCGCGAGTGGATGGATTCGCTCGAGGCGGTGCTGCACCACGACGGCACGCCGCGCGCGCACTTCCTGCTGGAGAAAATGGTCGACACCACGCGTCGCGCGGGCGGCCATCTGCCGTTTGATCCAACCACGGCCTACGTCAACACCATCGCTCCGGCCAACGAGGCCAAGAGCCCCGGCGACGCGGCCATGGAGTGGCGCATCCGCTCGATCATCCGCTGGAATGCGATGGCCATGGTGGTGCGCACCAATCGCCGGCCGGGCAAGCTCGGCGGCCACATTGCCAGCTTTGCGTCCAGCGCCACGCTGTACGACGTCGGCTTCAACCATTTCTGGCGCGCGCCCAGCGCCGAGCATCCGGGCGACCTGATTTTCCATCAGGGCCATTCCAGCCCCGGCATCTACGCGCGCTCGTTCCTTGAAGGCCGCATCAGCGAAGCGCAGCTGGACCGGTTTCGCCTCGACACGGTGTCGCCCGGCCAGTTGCTGACGTCTTATCCGCATCCGTGGCTGATGCCCGATTACTGGCAGGTGCCGACGGTGTCGATGGGCCTGGGACCGATCCAGGCGATCTACCAGGCGCAGTTCCTGCGCTATCTGGAAAACCGCGGCCTGATGCCGAGGACCGACCGCAAGGTGTGGTGCTTCCTCGGCGACGGCGAGGTCGACGAGCCGGAGTCGCTGGGTGCGATTTCGCTGGCTGGCCGCGAAGGCCTGGACAACCTGATCTTCGTCGTCAACTGCAACCTGCAGCGGCTGGATGGCCCGGTGCGCGGCAACGGCAAGATCATCCAGGAATTGGAAGGCGTGTTCCGCGGTGGCGGCTGGAACGCGATCAAGGTCATCTGGGGCAGCTACTGGGATCCACTTCTGGCGCGCGACACCGATGGCGTGCTGCGCAAGTTGATGATGGAAACCGTCGATGGCGAGTACCAGGCCTGCAAGGCGCTGGGCGGCGCCTATACGCGCGAGCATTTCTTCGGCAAGTATCCGCAGACGCGCGCGATGGTGGCGCATTTGTCCGACGACGACGTCTGGCGCCTGAATCGCGGCGGCCATGATCCGCACAAGGTCTACGCCGCCTATCACGCGGCGGTGCACACCAAGGGCATGCCGACCGTGATCCTGGCCAAGACGGTCAAGGGCTACGGCATGGGCATCGGCACGGGTGAATCGGAGAACCCGACGCACCAGCAGAAGAAAATGGAAAACGATGCGGTGCGCCATTTCCGCGACCGCTTCCAGGTACCGGTGCCGGACAGCAAGCTGGAGGAAGTGCCGTACTACAACCCCGGCCCGAAGTCGCCGGAGGTGGAGTACATGCTGGAACGCCGGCGGGCGCTGGGCGGCTTCCTGCCGCAGCGCCGGCGTCACACCGACGAGCACACCAAGGCGCCGGAACTGTCTGCTTACGCACAGATCACCAAGGGCACCGGCGAGCGCGAAATCTCCAACACCATGGCCTTGGTGCGCGGCATGAACCTGCTGCTGCGTGACAAGCAGATTGGTCCGCGCGTGGTGCCGATCGTGGCCGACGAGGCGCGTACGTTCGGCATGGAAGGCATGTTCCGCCAGATCGGCATCTACGCCCCGTTTGGCCAGAAATACCGGCCGCAGGATTCCGATCAGCTTCTGTACTACCGCGAAGCGCAGGACGGCCAGGTGCTGCAGGAAGGCATCTCCGAGGCCGGCGGCGTGTCGGCGTGGATTGCGGCTGGCACCAGCTATTCGGTATCCAACAAGCCGATGCTGCCGTTCTTCATCTATTACTCGTTCTTTGGTTTCCGCCGCATTGGCGACCTGATCTGGGCGGCGGGCGACCAGCGCACGCGTGGCTTCCTGATTGGCGCCACGGCCGGTTGCAGCTTCCCCGGCGAGGGCCTGCAGCATTCGGACTGCACCTCGCAGCTGGTGGCCGGCACGGTGCCCAACTGCCGCGCCTACGATCCAACTTATTCCTACGAGGTTGCCGTGCTGCTGCATCACGGCGTCAAGGAGATGTACGAGGAGCAGCAGGACGTCTTCTACTACATCACCACCACCAACGAAAACTATCCGCACCCGGACATGCCCGAGGGTTGCTACGACGGCATCGTCAAGGGCATGTACCTGCTGCGCGACGCCGGCAAGGACAAGGGCAAGAGCAAGACCGCCACACCCCGCGTGCAGTTGTTGGCGGCGGGCGGTTCGCTGCGCGAGGCCGAGCATGCGGCCCAGTTGCTGGAGGCCGACTTTGGCGTCAAGGCCGACGTGTGGTCATGCCCGAGCTTCAGCGAGCTGTCGCGCGATGGCTTTGATTGTGAGCGCTACAACCGCCTGCATCCGGAAGCCGAGCCGCGTGTGCCGTACGTGGCGCAATGCCTGGCCGATCATGCCGGCCCGGTGGTAGCCACCACGGAATACGTGCGTGCCGTGGCCGATCAGGTGCGGGCCTTTGTTCCCGAAGGGCGTTCGTTCACCACGCTGGGCGCCGATGGCTACGGCCGCTCGGACACGCGCGAGCACCTGAGCAATTTCTTCGAGGTCAGCAGCCACTGGATTGCGCACGCGGCCATTGCCGCACTGGCGCGTGAGGGCAAGATGCATCCGCGCGACGTGAGCCGCGCCATCAGGATGTACCAGCTCGATCCGGAGACGCCCAACCCGCTGACGGTGTGAACCCGGACGACGCGTTGCGTGAATCAGAACAAACAAAAACCGCCGGCATGGCGGTTTTTGTTTGTCCGTAGGCCGGCGCGTGCGCGGTTCAATCCTTGTCGTCGCTGCGCAACGCACGCCGCAGCAACAGGAAGGCTGCCAGCGTGCCGGCGACGAGAGTCGCCGTTGCCAATGGATGGCGCTCGACTTGCCGGCGGGCGCGGCGATAGCGGTAGCTGGCCTGATCGGCCAGGTCCTCGGCGGCATGCGACAGCTGGCGTCGGTAGTCACGCTGGCGCCAGCGTGCACCCCAGGTGCGGCCACGTTGCAGCAGGCTTTGTGCGCCGTCGGCGGCCGCATTGACGCCGTCGTGCACGCGGGTTCCGACGTCAGAAATTTGCTGGGGTAGGTCGCGATTGCGCATAGGGTTCTCCATCGTGGGTACTCAAGGGCTTGACGTGCCGTGCCGGCCTCGGGCGGGACGCGGAACAACGACGGCAGATTGGCAGCATGGCCGTGAGAGTGGTGTGGAAGGCACAACGACCGTCGGCGCGCGGTTCAGTCGGCGGTCACGGAGCGAGGGTCAACCGAGCGCGTACGGGCCGCCGCGCTCGAGCGCCCGCTGATAAGCGCTTCGCGCATGGATGCGCTGCAGAAAGTCGATCAGCCGGGGTTGCGCGGCAGGGGTGAGGCCGCCGCGCGCGGCCATCGCCTCGATGGGAAAGCTGAGTGCGATATCGGCGACACTGAAGTGGTCGCCGGCAAACCAGTCGTGACCGTCGAGCTGGCTTTCCAGGTATTCGCGATGCAATTTGAGCTGCGGGCCGATGAAGACCTTGTGCACCTTGGCGGCGATGGCCTTGGCGACGGGGCGCACGAAAAACGGCGCTGGCGCCGCCGCGACCTTGGCGAACACCAACGCCAGCAACAACGGCGGCATGGCGGAGCCTTCGGCGTAATGCAGCCAGTGGTTGCAGCGCAATCGCTCGCGCGAGCCGGGCGGCGGAATCAAGGCCAGATCGGTGTCGTAGCGGTCGGCCAGGTATTCGATGATGGCGCCGGACTCGGCCAGGGTGAGGTCGCCGTCGGTAAGCACCGGCGCCTTGCCCAGTGGGTGCACCGCGCGCAGTGATGCCGGGGCCAGCATGGTCCTGGCGTCGCGTGCGTACGTCACCAGCGTGTAGGGCAGACCCAATTCTTCCAGCAACCACGCGATGCGCTGCGAGCGCGAATTGTCCAGGTGATGCAGTGTGATCATCGGCGCAGAGTCCGGCGCGTGGGGCATCAAAAAATTTCGGCGACGCAGCAGCGCAGGCTGCCGCCGGCCTTTTCAATCTCGTCCAGCTCCACGGCGCCCACGGTGAAACCGTAGTTCGTGAGCGCCACGCGCTGCGCGTCGGTCAGCGCCGCGCTGGCGGCGGCACTCATCCACACGCGGCTCGCGGACAAGGTGAGGGCATTGCCGGCAAACGCCGCCTTTTGCGCCGGGCTCAACCAGATCGCGCGCTGGCCGTAGGCCTGGGCGATGGCCTTGGGCGCCGCTGGATCGGCAAAGCCGTCGGCGGCGATGATGGCGGCGCGGCTGGCCAGCAAGGTCAGCACGACATTGGTGTGGTATTCGCTGGGCGAGAGTTCAAAGCAGTACATCAGCTTGAGCTCGAAGGCCTCGGCCATGGCGCGAGCGCCGGCCAGGTCGCAGCGTTCGCTCAAGCCGCAATAGCCGACGCCACGCGCGCGGTCGATGACCAGCGCGCCGGTGAGCTCGGCGACCAAGTCCGTGCGCGCGGACAAATCCACTGGCGCGTAGCCCAGCAGGTCGGTGAAAAAGGCGCGGATATCAGTGCGCACCGCCTCGCGCTGGCGCACCGCGTGGCGCATGCGGCCGACGATGAACTTGCCCGGCACGGTGGCAAACACGTTGTTGGGAAAGACGGCATCCGGCGTGGCGCTGTCACCGGGAAAGGTCATGATCGGGCAGTCCGCGCGCAGTGCCTGCGCCAAGGCGTGATGCTGGGCCAGCGCCCGATATGGGTCGGTGGAGGTACCCATGTCCATGTAGGCGTTGTCGCTTGCCGACTCGGCAGCCAGCGAGAAATCGGCCGGCGCGATCAGAAACGCCGCGCGGGCGGTAGCCGTCTGCGACGGTGCGGGCAAGGCGGCAAACGCCGTCAGGAATTGACTTGCGGATTGGGTGATCATGCTGTCGAAGATGTCTGGGGGCGGTTGCGCGCGGCGTATCGGCGCGGTACCGGGTCGAATATATCCACTATCGATCCACCGCGGCGCCGTCACTCGCGTGGCGAAGCTGGGCGACCGCTGCGATGGCTGAAGTTGCGCCGTGCGCTGCCTGCCCGCATGCTTGGGCGGTCTTTCGCTGCGAGCCTGCCCATGTCGTCACGCCTGATCATTGCTTGCGCTTGCGCCACGCTGGCGCTTGGCGCCTGTTCACCTTCCGCACCACCGGCTGCCGAGCAACAGGCGGCGGCCGACGCTGCTGCAGCCAACACCAACCTGGAAACGTATCGCCAGTTGCTGCGCATCCACAACGACGAGATGGCGGTGACGATGGGCAAGGATATCGTCAGCCGTTTTCCGGACAGCGCGGCCGCGCATGAGGTGCAGCAGACCCTGCCGGAGATTGAAAAGCGCTACACGCAGACGCGCGAGAGCCAGCGCCTGGCCGCGTTGTGGGTGTATCTGGTCTCGCCCATGGCCGGCGGCACGCAATCGACCGCCAGCATCCGCAACAGCAAGCCGGGGCAGTTTGAGCCAGTGCAGTTGATCCTGCGCCGGCATACCAAGTGGGGACAGAACGCGTTCCTGTACGGTGATGGGCATGGCTTCGTTTGTCGCGCGACGTGCTCACTGCCGGTGACGGTCGATGGCAAGGCCATGAAGATCAAGGCGTTTGCGCCCAGCACGGGCGAGCCGGCGCTGATGATCAGCAACGACCAGGCTTTTGTCGCACTGCTGCGCAAGGCGCACACCATCGACATCGATGTCACCCATGTGGATGGTGAACGCAAGCAGACGCTGCATTACGAAGTGTCGGGGTTCGACGCTAACAAGTGGGCACCGCTGCCGGGCAAGCGAAAGGCGAAGTAAACCAGCTCGGCTGGCGGCGCGTTGAATCATTGAATGGCGCAAACGCGCGGTGCGGAGAATGGCGATGTGGAAAATCCTTGGCGGATTGTCCTTGCTGGCGCTGGCGCTGGCGTTGGCGGCGTGCTCAAGCGTGCCCTACGTGCAACGCCAGGCAGATCGGTTGGCGGAGTACACGGTGGTGGCTGGCGCGCCGGTGTCGAGTTTCCGTTTCTCCAGCCTGTACTCGTGGGAGCCGTTGGGCGAGCGCATGCTGGCGGTATATGCGCGCCCAAATCAGGCTTGGTTGATCGCGGTCGACGGCGGCTGCCGGGATTTGCCATACGCGCAGAACATCGGCCTGACCTCGAGCTTTGGCCAGGTTTCCGTGCGCTTTGACCGCGTGCTCACCGGCCGGGACAATTTCCCCTGCACGATCACGCAGATTCGGCCGCTGGACATCAGCCGCATGCGTGCCAACAAGGCGGCGCAGCGCGCGATCAAGGCGGAGCCACGCCCGGCGGCCAGCCAGCAAGGATGAGGCCTGCCGTGGTCAGTGCAGGAACAGATGTTCGGCCAGATAGGCCAGCGGTCGCTGCAGGGTATTTTGCAGGCGCGGCGGCAGTTCCAGCGGCTTGAGCAGCATCTTCACCGTCATTTGCGCCGGGATGTGCCGACGCAGCAGGCCTTGCGCGTGGCGGCTGACACGGCGGAACGCGGCATCATCGTCGCGCTGGTGCGGATAACGCACATTGAAGACGTGGCGCAGCGCGATGTCGCTGTCTTCGCTTTTGACCTCGCGCACGCGGCGCACGATGGCCGCCAGCACCTGTCGGCGCGGCAGATGTTCGTGCTCGCGGTAGCGCCGGTAGTGCTGGTAGAAATACTTGAAGTGGCGCACTTCGTCGCTTTTGATGTGGCCGGTCAGCACCTTGAGCACCGGCTCGCTGGTGATGTCGTTCAGCGCACGATACAGGCTGGCCGTGCCAGTCTCGACGACACAACGCGCGGCCAGTTCCAGGCCGCGTTGCGGTTCCAGTTCCTCGGCGGTGCACACCGCCGCGTACTCGCGCCAGAAGGCGTGGAAGCCCTGTTCCCAGTCAAAGTCGGGCCACACGGCGCGCACGTAGGCGCCCAGCGCACGGCCGTGCTGCAATTCCTCGTGTTGCCAGTTCTGGTCCAGCCAGCGCTCCAGTTCCGGATCGCCGGAAAAATGCGCGATGAGATTTTGCGAATACAGATCCGAGCCGCTTTCCACGAACGAGGCGCTGCACAGCAGGAAGAACAAATCCTCATCGTCGGCGATGCGCGATCGATCGATGCGGGTGAGGTCGAGGCTTTCCAGCGTCCACGGCAGGCGATGGGCTGAAGGCGGCGCAGTGACGGCAACGTTCATGGCACCACCGTCACCGGTACTTGCGCGCGTGCCAGCACGTTGGCCGAGACCGAGCCCAGTAGCCAGCGCGCCAACGCGCCGCGCGCGGTGTGGCCAATCACCAGGTGATCCACCGCATGCGTCTGGATCTGGTTGAGCAGCACGTCGCCGGGGCTGCCGTGCACCAGTTCCACGTCGATCAAGTCGGAGGCTTCGGGAACCATGGCGGTCAGTTCGGTCAGCAGATCCTGCAGCCGCTGCGTGCCGGAGTCGGCCATCATCAGCGCGCAGGCGTCGGCACCTGCCTCGGTAACCTGCAGCACCGACACCACCCGCACCCGGCCGCCACCGCAACGTGCCAGGTCCACGGCAAACTGGAATGCGCGGCGCGAGGCTTCCGAGCCGTCGTAACCCACCAATGAGTACTTGACCATCCGCGCCTCGGCAGTGTTCACAGTTCACCGGGAGTCTAGTGCAGCGTTGCCGCTGCGCGCAGGCGAAGCTGAGCTGAACGCCCCGCCGCGGTTTGCACGCAACCATCACGGTGGCGTCCACACTCTGTGCCGTGAGCAGCCGCAGCCATTGGGGCGATGGCGGCGCATTGTCGAGGAGAACTTCATGATCAAGCAGGCATTGGGAATGGCGGCACTGGTAGTGGCATGTACGGCCGCGAGCGCCGCCTTGCCGGCCGCCAGCGCACACGCAACAGACGCCACGGTGAAGTGTCATCTGGTCTACAACCTCGCGGGCTGGTCGTTGATCTACAAGCACGCCGAAGGTACCGGCACCGTAAGCTGCAACAATGGCCAGCGCGCCAGGGTCAAGATTGAAGTGGTCGGTGGCGGCCTCACCGCCGGCAAGTACCGCATCAACAACGGCAAGGGCGAGATCAGCAACGTGCACGCCATCACCGACGTGTATGGCGATTACGCCCAGGCCGGAGCCGAAGCCGGCGTGGTGAAAAGCTCGCAGGCCCAGGTGCTGACCAAGGGCACGACGTCGCTGGCCCTGGCCGGCACCGGCGAGGGCGTGAACCTGGGCGTCTCGGTCGGCAAGTTCACCATCAGCCGCCGCTGATGGTGCCCGTTGCACCGGGTGTCTTCGGCGCCCGGTGCACGAGCGCAGTTGCACGCGTAGACTCCAAGGCTTGCGACCACTTGCGGAGAACCGCCATGCGCCGTCTGTCATTTCTGTTTGCGCTGTTGGCCACCTGCGGCCTGTTGGCAGCGACGGCTTGGGCTGCCATGCCGGCCGTCGGCAGCGCAGCGCCGACGTTCCATTTGCAGGATCAGAACGGCCACTGGCATGCGCCGGCGGATTTCCACGGCCAGTGGCTGGTCGTGTATTTCTATCCCAAGGACTTCACGCCCGGCTGCACCACCGAGGTGTGCGCGTTTCGCGATGACATTGCCAAGCTGCGCCAGGCTGGCGCGCAGGTGGTTGGCGTCAGTCTGGACGACGTGAAATCGCATGCCGATTTTGCCGCCAAGTACCATGTGCCGTTTCCACTGCTGTCCGATGCCGATCACGACGTGGCGACGCGCTACGGCGTGCTGACTTCGCATCTGGGCGTGCACTACGCCAAGCGCACCACCTTCCTGGTCGACCCGCAGGGCAAGATTGCCAAGGTCTACCAGGATGTGGATCCGGAGAAAAACTCGGCGCAGGTGCTGGCTGACCTGGCCACGCTGAAGGCCGGGTCGCCGAAAGCCGCGTCTTGAACGGCGCACTGGCCGGCGCCGGGCGCCGGACCTTTGCGGCGTGGGCGCTGGCGACATGGGTGGTCTTGCTACTGACCGCCTTTGCCGCCGTGCAGTACCTGCGCCATGCCGACTGGATTTACCTTGTGGCGGCGTCGGTGGTGATCGTCGGGTGCATCGGCGCCATCCTGCGCCAGGCGTGGGCGCGTCCGCTGCTGCAGGTGTCGTGCATGTTGCTGGCGCTGTGGGCACTCATCACCGGGGTGTGGATGGTGCGCCAATGGGATCAGTTTGCGCTGGCGCGCCAGCAGGTCATGGCGCAGCCACAGGTGGCGCCACTGGGCCTGTGGCTGATTGCGCGTGCGCAGCGCACCTGGCAGGTGGCGCTGGCCTTGAAGGTCGCAGCCATCCCACTGCTGGCGTGGCTGGCGTGGACGCTGGGGCAGCCTGCCGTGCGCGGACAGTTTCATCACCGACGCCAGGGCGCGTAAAGTCCTCCATGACTTGCCAACCGGAGTACAGGGATGAAACACGGGTTTTCGGGTTTGCTTCTGATGCTGGCGTCCAGCCTCGCTTTTGCCGCATCGCCAGTCCATGCACCGGGGGAATGGAGCATGCCGCTTACCGGCGGCATCGTCATTGCACCGGATGGCACGGTGCAAAGCCATACGCTGGATCACCCGGAGAAATTGACGGGAACGATTGCGACTGCCGTGGACAAGGCCGTGTCGGCGTGGCGGTTCACGCCTGTGCAAGTGGATGGCAAGCCGGTGGCAGCGACGACGCGGATGAGCCTGCGCCTGGTTGCCACGCCGCACGGCGCTGGCCAGGCTGCCGTGCGTATCAAGGGGGTACTTTTTGGCGCCGACAAGGTGTCGGGCGGCGGGGTGGTATCCACGCCGCAGGCGAAGCGGGTGGTGCCTGGATATCCGCCGGACGCCGCGCGCGCGGGCATCGGGGCGACGGTTTATCTGGTGCTCAAGGTCGGAGCCGATGGCAAGGTGCTGGATGCCGTCGCACAGCAGGTCAACCTGGCCAAGCCGGGCAGTGCCGACGAAATGGCACATTGGCGCCAGGCGTTTTCCAGGGCAGCGCTTGCCGCCGCCACGCGTTGGACGTACGAGGTGCCGACGACCGGGCGGCACGCCGGCCAGTCGCCGTGGACGGTACATGTCTCGGTGGACTACTTTCTGCCCGCCGTGAGTGTTGAACCGCGCAGCCGCTATGGGCAATGGCAGGCGTACATGCCAGGGCCGGTCGAGCCGGTATCGTGGGGAGGCGGATCGTCGTCGGCGGCAGGAAATGCCGACAGCCTGGCGCCCGGCGCCATGCTCACCATCGACAAGGATATCCATCTGCTGGGCGCCGCTTCCGGCAAGTGAAGCATGTGGCCATGTCGGCACGGTTCAGCGCCGGTTGCCGGCGCATCGCGTATCGATGGCGTTTGACCATGATGGAGTGGCGTGATGCGAGCAATTCGGCTTCCCGTGTTGTTGGCGACGATGCTGGCAGCTGCGCCGCTTGCCGCGCAGGACTTGGCCACCACTTGCCATGCCAGCAGCAGCTATGACGTCACCGTGAGCCCGCAGGCGTTGCTGTTCGACCGTCCGTCGCCTGCGCCGACACGCGTGCAGATGCACGACGGCGCGCTGCGCGTGGACGGTACGCCGGTGGCGCTGGACGCGGAGAGCGTCGATCGCCTTTCCCTGTTTGAGCGCGAGCTGCGCGCGCTGGTGCCGCGCGTACGCGAAGTGGCGCGCCATGGCGTGGATCTGGCCGTGAACGGCATGGCGGCAGAGGCGGGCGACCTTGGCCTCAGTGCGGACACACAGGCGGAGTTTTCCTCGCGATTGCAGCGGCATGCGACCGAGTTGAAGCAGCGCATTGCCGACAGCCACAGCACACATGATCTGCAAGGCGACTTTGCCAGCCGCTACGAGAACGAGATTGCCGCTGACCTGGGGCCCCTGGTGGCCGGCGACCTGGCGCAGCAGGCGGTGTCCGCGGCCATGAACGGCGACATGCAGGCAGCGGCGGATTTGCGTGAGCGCGCCACGACGCTGGCGACGCAACTTCAGCCGCGCATGCGCCAGCGCATGCAGGCCCTGCGCCCGCAGATTGCCGCGCTGTGTCCTTCGATCCGGCGCCTGGCGCAGTTGCAGCAAGGCGTGCGCGATGGCCAAGGGCGACCGCTGAATCTGCTGCAGGTCGAGCCATGAGCGCGTCACCGGCCGAGGTGCTGGCGTTCTGGTTTGCGACGGCCAACGTGCCGCACTGGTTCGTCCGCAGCGCGGCGTTCGACACGGTCATCGACGAGCGCTTCGCCGCCACGATCACGGCCGCCAGCGCCGGCGAACTCGAAGGCTGGACGGCGACCCCCGGCGGCTGGCTGGCACTGGTGATCGTGCTCGATCAGTTTCGCCGCAACGTGTATCGCCAGGATGCACGCGCGTTCGCCTGCGATGCGTACGCGCTGCGTCTGGCGCTGGCCGGAATTGAGCGCGGCGATGATCTGCGCTTGCCGCCCCTGCGGCGGGTGTTTGCCTACATGCCGCTGGAGCATGCCGAGGATGCCGGGACGCAGGCGCGCTGCGTCGCGTTGTTTGCCGCCCTGCATGCCGCCGCTGATGGCGCATTGCGCCCGCGCATGGCGGACTTTCTCGATTACGCGCAGCGCCATCAGCGGGTGATTGCGCAGTTTGGCCGCTTCCCGCACCGCAACGCCGTGCTTGGTCGCGTCAGCACGCCCGAGGAACAGGTGTATCTGGCGCAGCCCGGCGCAGGCTTTTGACTGACAGCGCACGCGTCATGCACCGGCGTGCATTTGCGCCGTGGCCGCTGTTGCGGTGAGTGCTCGCGGGGCAGGCTGGGGTCTCCGGCGCGCGTTGCGCCATGGCGTGGAGACAGACATGAGCCTTCGAGTGACAGGCTGCCTGCTGCTGTTGATGCTGGCCGGCGCTGGCGTGGTGCAGGCGTCAAGCACGCTGCGCGTCGGCAATCAGGTGTTGGTCGCCGGCGACAGCGGCGAGCGGGTCGTGCAGTTGCTGGGCCGGCCATCGTCGAAGACGCATCGGCGTGCCTCGCACGCAGGGCGCGGTCGCGTCCGGGTGATCGACCGCAACCAGAATGCCGAGCAGTGGCGCTACCGGCGCGGCGGCCATGTCACGGTCGTGACGCTGGTTGAAGGCCGCGTCACGCAGATCGACGACCGGCGGCTGTGACGTCGCCGACGGCTTGATTGCGCGGTTGGCTTCGGAGACGACGCGTCGCCTTCAATCGTGCGCGCCGCGCCGACTCTGCGTACGGCGCGGTGCCATGGCTTTGTTCTACTGCAGCGTCACCGTGCGCCGGTTGTCGCCGGAAACCTTGTCGATCAGCTTGTTGTACGGATCGATGCCGGCCAGCGCGGGTTTGCCGTCGACGGTGATGGTGAACGTGCTGTCGCCATCGCCCAGCGTGCGCTTGGCCAGATACAGCGGCTTGCCGTCACCGCCCCCGGCAGGCGCGGCGGCAAACACGCCGATGTCGATCGGGATATCGGTCTTGGCCGGGGTTTCCTTGCCGGTACTGTCGACGTAGACCTTGCCGGCGTGAACCTTCAAGGTGACGGCGTACTTGCCACCCGGCAGGGCCTTGGCCGTGGCATCGACCATGCGATTGTCGAACAGCGTGATTTTCCAGAAGAAGTCATCCAGTAGCGGCTGCCACTTGGGACCGGTTGCCGCGCCCAAGGCGTCCATGAACTCGCGCGAGGTGGTGTAGGGCGGCTGCTGGAAACCCTTGTCGATGAGGAACTGCTTGAGCATGGCGTTGAGCTTGTCGGCGCCGATGTAATCCTGCAGCGCGTAGAAGATCAGCGAACCTTTGCGGTAATGGATGTACGGCTGGTTCTCGACCTTGGCCAACGGTTCCTCGGCCAGTTTTTCGCTGGCGCGGCCGCTCAGGTACATGTCCAATTCGTACTTCAGGAACTTGTGCATCTGGCTGGCGCCGTACTTTTGCTGCATCACCATCAGTGAGGAATATTGCGCCAGCGACTCGCTGAGCATGGTCGAGCCTTGCATGTTGGCGCCAATCACGCGGTGCGCCCACCATTGGTGCGCCACTTCGTGCGCGGTGACCTCGTAGACGTAATCCACCTTGGATTTGTCACGCAGATCGGCGATGAAGCCAATGGATTCGGAGAACGGAATGGTATTGGCGAACGATTGTGCAAAAGCCGCATAGCCCGGAAACTCCAGGATGCGCAACTGCTTGAACTGGTACGGGGTGTAATTGGTGTCGTAGTAGTCGAGTGAATCCTTGGTACTTTCGAGCATGCGTCCGACATTCCACGCATGGGCCGGGTTGTAATAGACCGAGATGTCCACGCCGTTGTGCGTCTCGTGCTTGACCGCGTAACGCGCGGAAAGGTACGAGAAGAAATTCAGCATCGGCTGCTGCATGGTGTAATGGAAATAACGCCGACCATGGGCCGTCCATGCCTTTTGCAGCGTACCCGGTGCCAGCGCGATCTGGTCACCGGCAGTGGATACCGTGGTGTCGAAATCAATCCAGTCGGCGTCGTTGGAAATATAGGTATTGGTGTGTGCCTTCTGATCGCCGAGTTTGGGCATGCGTTCGACGTCGGCCTTGAGTCCGTACTTGCGCCGATCATTGCGGTCGGTCAACTGCGCCTGCGTCTGGTAGCCGAACTGCGGCATCACGGCATTGTTGAAGAACGTGCCGTTGTGGACCAGGAAGGTTTCACCCGTACCGTTGGTGAAGCCCTTGGGCGCGTATTCCAGGTCAAAATCAAAAGTCATCGACGCGCCCGGTGCCAACGGCGTTTTCAACTTGTAGATGGTGTAATCGAGTGCTTTGTCGTCACTGATCGTGTCGTGCGGGGCAAAGCGCAGCGACTTCAGCGCAAAGCCATCGGTGTAGTTGACGTGCAGCTCGCTGATCGGCGTGGCGTGCTTGTTGACCAGCGTGTAATGACCACGGATTTCCAGTTTGCGCTGGTACGGGTAAATATCCACGTCCGCCTTGACCGCGGTAATGCGCGGCTGCGCCAGGTCCTTGTACTTGGCGTAGCGCTTTTCGTAATCCGCCTGCCTTTGCTTCTCGGCCGTACTGTTGCGGTAGGTGTTGAGGATGTTGGTGTTGTAGTAGATCCACGCGCCGCTGCCGATGAAGCCAAGTGCCGCCACCACCAGCACGGCCAGCGCGGGCGCGTGCAATCGCGCGCGTGCTTCGCGCAGGCGATCACGCCAGGCGTGGTCGGTGCCACGCGACCAGAACAGCGAGGCCAGCACCAGCAGCACCACGGCCAGGCAGGTCCAGTAGCCGTCGAACCACAATGCGCCGGTGAGGAAATGGCCAAAGCCGTTCATGTCCGAATACGGCACGCTTGGCGCGTTGCCGTAGTTGTACAGGTTGTGATCCCAGTGCAGCAGGCTGAAACCGATCGAGCTTGCCGTCAGCCACACGATGGAAAGCAGGTAGCCGAAAAACTTGTTGTTGGCCATGACCTGCAGGAACACCGCCAGCACCGCCATCAGCACGAACGGAATCGCGTTCAGCGCCAGCATGCCCAGATACAGGCCCGGCTCCAGATGGGTGTAGCCGTGGCTGAGTTGCCAGCCGATGCCGACCAGTGCGCCGACGACCAGCATCAGCACGATGATCGCCAGCAACGCGCCAAACTTGGCCACCAGCGGCACCCAGTCGGGCACCGGGAAAGCGTCGCTGACTTCGGCTGAATGCTGGGCGCGCTCGCGCCACACCAACTCGCCGGCGTAGAAGATCACGATGATGATCAGCGGCAGGCTGAAGCTGCCGTTGATGGCCGTCAGCACCTGGTGCGTCACGGGCCATACCGGCGTGCCGTAGACCAGACCGGAGGCGGCCAGGGAGCTGAACATCAGCACCAGCGACAGCACCAGCAGCACCGGCAGCGCCACGCCGCGCACGATGCCCATGGTGTCGAACATGAATTGCGCGCGCAGTTGTTGCAGGTGCGCGTGCCAGCCATAGCCCAGCGCCGGCTTGGGCAGGGTGAGCGCCGCAGCGCGGGTGGATGCACGCAGCATGGGTGGTTCGGCGCGCTTCTTGCGATGCGGCAGCTGCAGGCCTTCACGGCTTGGTCGGAACAGTGCGAAGGCGGCGACCAGCATCAGCGCGGAGATACCCAGCCACAGCAGGCGATTGAACAGCAGCACACCGTGCAGCGGCGGCAGCAGGGTGTTGGCCTGCGCCGACGACCAGTAGCGGGTGACGATGCCCAGCGTGCGCCCGCCAAGCGGGTCGAGCATGGCGGCGACGGTATGGCTGTCGATGTCGCGGCTGAGATAACCGGTCACGCCTTGCAGCACGAAGTAGGCAATCACGCCGATGTAGGTGACCAGCAGCGAGCGCGTGGTCGTGGCCAGCAGAAACAGCAGCGCGGCGATGAACAGCATGTCCGGCACGATCATCACGCCGAGTGACCAGGCGTAGCCGTGCCAGCTCGCCGGACCCAGCCGGGCGGCGTCGATCCACGGCATCATGCCGCCCAGCGCCAGCCCCAGCATGCTGATGAGCAGGATGGCCAGCGTGGCCACATAACCGGCGGCAAAGCGCCCGCCCAGATAGGCGCCGCGGCTCATGGGGGTGCTGAAGAACAGGTCCGCGGTGCGGTTGTCGAAATCGCGCAGCGCCGAGCCGGCAACGAACATGGTGATCAGGAAAATGCTGAGCACCGTAAGCACGCTGAGCAGCCTGACGATGACCAGCGGCGCATTGCGCAGCACGTTGCCGCTGGCGCCGCCGATGGCCACCGCGTCGGTGCTGGAGAGCGCAAACGCGATGGCGCCGAAGGCCGCGGCGACGATCCAGAACAACGGCGCGCGCAGCTGTTGGCGCAGTTCAAAGCGGAAGATTTCGAGGAAGGTCGACGGCGAGAACATGGGGTGTCCCTGTGGGTTGCCGGTTGGGGTCCTGGCGGGCGATGGCTGCATTCAATGTCTCGACTGATGGTCTCGACGCAGTTCCAAAGCCACGGCATCGCCCGCCAGCGGGCTCCTGCGGTGAGATATCGGGGGCGCTCACGCGGCCTTGGCAGTGGCCTGCGCGCGCAGATGACCAAAATAGACATCTTCCAGATCGGGAGCGACGGCCTCGAAACCAGCTTCGGGCTGCGTGTCGGCCAGCACATGCAATTGCGTGCGGCCGCCAGTCAGGCGCGTGGACAGGATGTTCATGCGTGCGCGGTAGCTGTCCAGCTCGACCTTGTCGATCGAGCGGCGCCAGACCCGGCCGTCCAGCGCCTGGATGGCAGCATTGGGCTCGCCGCTCAGCAGCACCTGGCCTTGGCCGATGATGGCCATGCGCGGGCACAGGTCAGTGACGTCCTCGACGATGTGCGTGGACAGGATCACCACCACGCGCTCACCGATTTCCGCCAGCAGATTGAGGAAGCGATTGCGCTCCTCCGGGTCGAGGCCGGCGGTGGGTTCATCCACGATCACCAACCGTGGATCACCGATCAGCGCCTGGGCAATGCCGAAGCGCTGGCGCATGCCGCCGGAATAGGTGCCGAGCTTGCGCTTGCGCACATCCCACAAGTTGACCTGGCGCAGCAGCGCTTCCACCAGATCGTGCCGCTCGCCCTTGATGGTGACGCCCTTGAGCACCGCGAAGTGGTTGAGCATGGCCTCGGCCGAGACCTTGGGATACACGCCAAATTCCTGCGGCAGATAGCCCAGCAGGCGGCGCGTGGCCTGTTTGTCGGCCAGCAGGTCGACATCGTCGAGCGTGACGCTGCCGGCATCCGGGTCCTGCAGCGTGGCGATGGTGCGCATCAGCGATGACTTGCCGGCGCCATTGGGGCCGAGCAACCCGAACATGCCGTGCGGGATGTCCAGCGTGATGTCGCGCAGCGCGCGCACGCCATTGGCGTAGGTCTTGGAGAGATTGCGGATGCTGAGCATGGTTGGCGGCGTGGCGCTGGCGTGATGGCGAAGGCCGCAAAGATACGGTAATGCACGCGCTCACGCGTGCGCTCAAAGTCATACATGCGCCTGCGTATGGTGCGTTGCCCGGTGCGGCGATGGGTGCGCGGGCGTACGACGGCGGCGGTGCTTCGCTATGATTGGCGTTCCAGAGTCTGTCGGTGACAGATGTCGGCCTGGCCGGCTACGCAGGCGGCAATCCGGTGCCGACAGCGCGCTGTCGGCGTTGGCGTGATCATCGCCCCAGACTTGCGTCGCAGCGCCATTGCCAGGCGCTGCGTCCATGCCCATCAGGAGTTGCCATGGCCGATCTCAAACCCGCGCTTGTCCCCGATGTCGGTCATGCCGACGTGCCCGTGATCGAGGTGATGATCCAGGTTGGCGACCATGTCGATGCGGAACAGGGGCTGATCACCCTGGAATCGGACAAGGCCACGATGGAAGTTCCGGCACCCTTTGCCGGCACCGTGCGCGAGGTCAAGCTGAAGGTTGGCGACACCGTATCCGAAGGCGCGGTCATTGCCGTGATCGAGGCCGATGCCGCGGCGCCGGTGGCGGACACCCCGGCCAAGGCCGCGGCGCCAGCCAGTGCGCCAGCGCCGGTTGTCGCCGTGCCAGCGCCCCAGTCGGCACCAACTGCGCAACCGGAATCACCGAGGCCGCCGGCACCCGCCGCCGATCATTCCAGCATGCCGGCCAATTTGCCCGAGGGCGACGTCCATCCCGGCGTGCGCGCGCCGTTTGACGCCGGCATCGTCATGCCCGGTGACGTGGCCTACGCCAGCCCGGCAGTCCGCGCCTTTGCGCGCGAGCTGGGCGTGGACATTGCGCAAGTGCAGGGTTCCGGCCGCGGCGGACGCATTCAGCGTGACGACGTCAGCGCCTACGTCAAGCACGCGCTGGCGTCCGGTGCGCGGCCGCAGGCCGGCGCGGCTGGCGTCGGCGGACTCAACCTGTTGCCGTGGCCGCAGATCGACTTTGCCAAGTTTGGCGCGATCGAGGAAAAGCCGCTGTCGCGCATCCAGAAGATTTCCGGCGCCAATCTGGCGCGCAACTGGGCGATGATCCCGCACGTCACGCAGCACGAAGACGCCGACATCACCGAGCTGGAAGCTTTCCGCAAGCAGCTGGGTGCCGAGCACAAGGATCTGAAAATCAGCCCGCTGGTGTTCCAGATCAAGGCCGTAGTGGCCGCGCTCAAGGCTTTCCCGCAGTTCAACGCCTCGCTCGATGCCAGCGGCGAAAAGCTCATCCTGAAAAAGTATTTCCATGTTGGCATTGCGGTGGATACGCCCGATGGCCTGGTGGTGCCAGTGATCCGCGATTGCGATCAAAAGGGCTTGCTCGACCTGGCGCAGGACCTGGCCACCATCTCGAAGAAGGCGCGCGAGAAAAAACTCGGTCCGGCGGAAATGTCCGGCGGATGCTTCTCCATCAGCTCGCTGGGCGGCATTGGCGGCACTTATTTCACGCCCATTGTCAACGCGCCGGAGGTCGCCATCCTCGGCGTTTCGCGCTCGGTGATGAAGCCTGTGTGGAACGGCAAGGAGTTTGCGCCGCGGCTGATGCTGCCGTTGTCGCTGTCCTACGACCATCGCGTCATCGACGGCGCGCTGGCCGCCCGCTTTGTCGTGTACCTGTCCAGGCAGCTGGCCGACATCCGCCGCCTGCTGCTTTGACCGACCGCCGCGTCGTGGCGTCGGGCATCGACAAAATGGAGTGTTGCCGATGAAGGCCGCTTGCGCGGGTGGAGAAATTCGCGCAGCGCCGTCATCCGGTCCGAATAACAGTCGTCCACCGCGGATACCCGTCGCAGGTGGATTTCAAGCGGAGTGATGCGGCTTATGGCAAACACCATCGAGATCAAGGTTCCCGACATTGGCAGTCACGGCAAGGTGCCGGTGATCGAGGTGCTGGTGCAGGTAGGCGACAGCGTCAGGCTGGAGCAGGGCCTGGCCACGCTGGAGTCGGACAAGGCCACCATGGACATCCCCGCCAGCGCGGCTGGCGTGGTCAAGGCCGTGCGCGTCAAGGTTGGCGACGAGGTGGACGAGGGCGATGTCATCGTGGTGCTGGAAGCGGCCGGTGCCGAATCGCCCTCTCCAAATAGCTCCGCGGAAGCAACCCAGAAGAATGAGTCCGTCGCAAGTCCCAGCCCCTCACCTCAATCCCCTTCGACAAGCTCAGCGCAGAGTTCTTCCCAGGGAGGAGAGGAGGCAAAGGCGCCGCAAGCGGCCGCATTGTCTGGAAGAGCCGCCGACATCGAATGCCGGCTGGTGGTGCTCGGCTCCGGTCCGGGTGGTTACAGCGCCGCTTTTCGTGCGGCAGATCTCGGCCTCGATACCGTGCTGGTCGAGCGTTACGACACGCTGGGTGGCGTGTGCTTGAACGTGGGTTGCATCCCGTCCAAGGCCTTGCTGCATGCCGCCGCGGTGATCGACGAGGCCGCGGCGATGGCCGCGCACGGCGTCAGCTTTGGCAAGCCCAAGCTGGATATCGACAAGCTGCGCGGGTTCAAGGACCAAGTCGTCGGCCAGCTCACGGGGGGTCTTGCCGGCATGGCCAGGCAGCGCAAGGTGCGCACGGTGCAAGGTACCGGCACGTTTGTCTCGCCGCATGAAATGGAAGTCCAGACGGCCAAAGGCGTGCAGCTGATCCGCTTCGAGCAGGCCATCATTGCCGCCGGTTCGCAGGCGGTGAAGCTGCCGTTGTTCCCGTGGGACGATCCACGCGTAATGGACTCCACCGATGCGCTGGCGCTGACCGACGTGCCGCACAAGTTGCTGGTGGTCGGCGGCGGCATCATTGGCCTGGAGATGGCCACGGTGTACGCGGCGCTGGGCAGCGCGGTGACCGTGGTCGAGTTCATGGATCAGGTCATTCCGCCCGCCGATGCCGACCTGGTCAAACCGCTGGTCAAGCGCATGACGGAGCGGCTCAAGGGCATCCACCTCAAGACCAAGGTGGTCAGTGCCAAGGCCACCAAGAAGGGCATCGAGGTGGGCTACGAAGGCGAATCCATTCCCGATACCAAAGTGTTTGATCGGGTGCTGGTGGCGGTCGGGCGTCGGCCCAACGGCAAGGCGATTGGTGCGGACAAGGCGGGCGTGACGGTCACCGAGCGCGGCTTCATCGAGGTCGACACGCAGCTGCGCACCAACGTGCCGCATATTTTTGCCATTGGGGATCTGGTCGGTCAGCCAATGCTGGCGCACAAGGCGGTACACGAGGCGCATGTCGCCGCCGAGGCCGCCGCAGGCTTGAAAAGCCACTTTGATGCGCGCGTGATTCCCTCGGTCGCGTTTACCGATCCGGAGCTGGCATGGGTTGGCGTCACCGAGCGCGAGGCGAAGGAAAAGGGCCTTGAGGTTGGCGTCGGCAAGTTCCCGTGGGCGGCCTCCGGGCGCGCCATCGGCATTGGTCGCACCGAAGGTTTCACCAAGTTGATCTTCGACAAGCAAACCCATCGCATTGTCGGCGGCGCCGTGGTGGGCGTGAATGCGGGCGACCTGATTTCCGAACTGGCACTGGCCGTGGAGATGGGCGCCGAGGCGGCCGATATCGCCCTCACCGTGCACCCGCACCCGACCTTGGGCGAGTCGATCGGCATGGCGGCGGAAGTCTACGAAGGCACCATCACCGACCTGTATCTTCCGAAGAAGAAATGAGTTTGCCCATGCCAAGAACGATGGCACTACTGCCGTTGATCTTCACGCTATTGCTGCTGCCGATGGCAGCCCGTGCTGATGATGGTGATGCGGCTTTGATGAAGGCCTGCCCTGGTCTGGTGGCTTGGGCCGCCACTCATCCGCATGGTGGCGACGCGGCGGCCCGGCAAGATGCTGATCACCGTGCCACCAATCCGGTGTTGCGCGATGCACTGGCGGCACGCGCGGCTGCGGATCAAAAGGCACGCGAGACCGTAATCGCCGCGGGCGGCAAGGACGAGGCCGCGAACGCCGGACTCGCGCGTGTCGATGTGGAAAATTTGTCCTGGCTCAAGGACAAGTTGGCCAAGCAGGGGTTTCCGACATTGGATGCTGTGGGCAAGCAAGGCGTCTTTGACGCATGGTTGCTGGTACAGCATGCCGATCGTGACCCGTCTTTCCAGGCGTCGGTGCTGAAGACGCTGGAGTCGCGACTAGCGGCTGGCGGCGTACGCAAGGCCGATATCGCCATGCTTACCGATCGCGTGTTGCGCGCGCAGGGCAAGCCGCAGCGCTATGCCACGCAGTTCATGCCGGTCAAAGACGGCAGTCTGGTCATGCAGCCCACCGATGATCTGGCGCACATCGATGAACGTCGCGCGGCGATGGACCTGATGCCGCTGCCGGTTTACCGATGTGTGTTGCGCGTTACTTACGCGCCAACTCCAAGGGCGAGCGATTGAGTCCCATGCAAGTGATCTGCGGTGAATGAGCAACTGCTGTTCAACCTGGTCGACCTTGCCGGCACGTTTGCGTTTGCCATCAGTGGCGCGACGGCGGCGCGGCGCTGCCATCTGGATGTGTTCGGCATCCTGGCGGTGGCCTTCGTCACCGCCTGCGGCGGCGGCATCGCCCGCGACATATGCATCGGTGCCATTCCGCCGGCCGGCCTGTCCGACTGGCGCTATCTGCTGACGGCGATGGTGGCCGCGCTGGCCACCATCGGTGCCTATCCGTGGGTGGAGCGGCTCACCTATCCGGTGCGCTTGTTCGACGCCATGGGGCTGGGCCTGTTTGCCGTCTACGGCGCGCACAAATCGCTGGCATTCGGCTTCAACGCCGAGGTTGCGATTTTGCTGGGCATGGTCACCGCCATCGGTGGCGGCATGACGCGCGACGTGCTGCTGGCGCGCGTGTCGGTAGTGCTGCAGAAGGAAATCTACGCCTCGGCGGCATTTGTCGGCGCGGCATTGTGCGTCATCGGTGAGCACTTTGCCTGGCAGGCAATGTGGGCCACCTGGCTGCCGATCCTGGTCTGCTTTGGACTGCGCTTCCTGTCCCTGCGCTACCACTGGAACCTGCCGCGGTTCGGGCGTGGCGGCGATTGATTGCCAGCCCCTGAAACGCTCCCATCACTGGGCGAGTCCTTGCCGCGTCCGGGAGGGCAACACCTCGTTGATAACTTGGCGCCATTCAACGCCAACGCCGCGTCATCCGTATCCCCGTCCTGCCCGGGCTTGATCCGGGGCAGGGCGAGATTGTCGGTTGTGGCCGAATGTCGTCAGCGCTTCATCGAGTTGAAGAACTCGTCGTTGGACTTGGTGTTTTTCATCTTGTCCAGCATGAACTCCATTGCTGCCAGCTCATCCATCGGGTGCAGGAGTTTGCGCAGGATCCAGATCTTGGCCAGCATGTCCGGTTCGATCAGCAGGTCCTCGCGGCGCGTGCCGGAGCGGTTGATGTCGATAGCCGGGTAGACGCGCTTTTCGGAAATGCGCCGGTTCAAATGGACCTCCATGTTGCCGGTGCCCTTGAACTCCTCGTAGATGATGTCGTCCATCTTCGAGCCGGTTTCGGTCAGCGCCGTGGCGATGATGGTCAGCGAGCCGCCTTCCTCGACGTTGCGTGCGGCGCCGAAAAAGCGCTTCGGGCGTTGCAGCGCATTGGCGTCGACGCCGCCGGTCAGCACCTTGCCGGACGACGGCACCACGGTGTTGTAGGCACGGGCCAGGCGGGTGATGGAGTCCAGCAGGATCACCACGTCGCGCTTGTGCTCGACCAGGCGCTTGGCGCGCTCGATCACCATCTCGGCCACTTGCACATGGCGCACGGCAGGCTCGTCGAAGGTGGAGCTGATGACCTCGGCACGCACGGTGCGGGCGATTTCGGTGACTTCCTCCGGGCGCTCGTCGATCAACAGCATGATCAGGTGCGCGTCGGGGTGGTTGTGCGTGATGGCCTGGGCGATGTTTTGCAGCATCATCGTCTTGCCGGATTTCGGCTGCGACACGATCAGCCCGCGCTGGCCTTTGCCGATGGGCGCGATCATGTCCAGGATGCGCCCGGTGATGTCCTCGGACGAACCGTTGCCGCGCTCCAGCCGGAATGGCTGGCGTGGGAACAGCGGCGTCAGGTTCTCGAACAACATCTTGTTCTTGGACGCTTCCGGCGGATCGCCATTGATCGTCTCCACCCGCAACATGGCGAAGTAGCGCTCGCCTTCCTTGGGGTGGCGCACGCGGCCGCTGATGTAGTCGCCGGTGCGCAGGTTGAAGCGGCGGATCTGGCTGGGCGACACGTAGATGTCGTCGGGGCCGGCCAGGTAGGACTCGTCGGCCGAACGCATGAAACCAAAGCCGTCCTGCAAGATTTCCAGGGCACCTTCGGCCCAGATGCCGCCGCCGGAGCGGGCGTGCGCCTTGAGCACGTTGAAGATCACGTCCTGCCGGCGCGCACGCGAAACGCCTTCGTTGATGCCCAGCGACTCGGCAAACTCCAGCAGCTGCGGCGCGCGCATGCGCTTCAATTCGGTCAGGTTGATGACGCGGTCGTTGCTGCCTGGATCGGCGTTGTCGTCATCCACCGGCAGGCCGCTGGGATTGGGGTTGTGCCGCGGGTTGCCATTGTGGCGCTGGCCCTGCTGGCCTTGCTGGCCACGCTCGTTGCGTCGGCGCCGGCCGCGACCTTCGCGTGGGCCGTTGCCGCCGTTGGGGTTGTTGCCTTGCGGCTGGCCGTTGTTCTGGTTGCGCTGCGGGGCGCCGCCCTGGCCTTGGCCCTGTGCGGCGTGTTGCTGCGGGTTTTGCCGATTGGCGTCGGCAGGGTTCGCGGTGCCGCCGTCGTTGCCTGTGCTGGCGTCGGCGCTGGCCGGCGCCGGCATGGCAGGTGCGGGAGCCGCTATGGTCGGTGCGGAATCGCTGCGGACGGCGCTGCTATCCGGTGCCGGTCGCGGGGCTACCGCTGGTGTTGGCGTTGGGTTTGAGACCGGCGCACGCTCGCTGCTTGCCGCGGGTGCGGCCGGTGCCGGTGTTGGCGTTGGCGTTGGCGTTGGCGCGGCCGGCGCGCTGTCGCTGGCGGCTTTGCTGGCCGTGCGGGTGGCGGCGACTTGAGCGGCGCTGCGGCGCGGGGCGCGGGCGCGTGGCTCGGCCTTGGCAGGTGCGACTTTGTCGCCCTTGGCGGTGGCGTCGGGGGTAGCGTTTTCGGTATCAGACACGGGCAGTCCTGGCGGGAGCCGTTGATGAGCTGGAGCTGTGCAAGCGTTGCTTGAGCGGGTTGGGATGGCTGCCGTGACCACCGATGCCGGGCATGGACGCGCTCAGCATGAAGTCGAGCGTGGCGATGGCCGGCTCGGAGTCGCGCAGACGGATTGGCGATCCGGCCGACCCAAGTCGTGCAAACCCCTGGAGGGAAGATGTGCGCCGCGCGAATCGCGCAAGGGGACAGAAAATCCCGACGGACAGCAGGCAATCTAGCACTCGTCAGGGGCGCGCGTAAAGCGCGGCCGTGACGAGTGGGGTGGATCAGATGGCGCGATCGATCATCTGCGACAGCTGGCCCTTGCTGACGGCGCCAATCTGCGTGGCTTCGACCTTGCCGTCCTTGATGACCATCAAGGTGGGGATGCCGCGCACGCCGTAGGCCCGCGGCGTCTGCTGGTTTTCGTCGATGTTGACCTTGACTACGCGCAGGCGGCCGGCGTATTCGGTGGCCAGCTCATCAAGCATGGGGGCAATGGACTTGCACGGCCCGCACCATTCGGCCCAGAAATCGAGCAATACCGGGGTTTCGGACTTGAGCACTTCGCGCTCGAAATCCGCATCGTTGGTGTGGGTAATCAGATCGTTCACAGAACCTCCGTGCACGCGGCACAACGCCGCAGACCAATTGAGGGGATCATCATCAGATAGGGTGGCCAGTGGCAAAAGCCAAGGTGGCGCGACCACATCAGTGGCATCAGCTACACTTGACGCGCCCGCGTCGGGCTTGAGTCGCACCGTTGGCGTGCGTAGCTGATGTCCATTGCAGCGCAACTGCGGGCGTGATTCAAGAGCGGTCGGCATTGTCCACAGGGCCACAATGCGTTTGCCGCCATGGGGTCGCGCAGAGCGTCGACGCTGCGTGCCGTCCAAGTCTTTCCGTCCTGCCGCCTGCCGCCGCGCCTTCGCGATGGCATCTGGCAGCGCTTCGTGCCGCCGTTTGGCGAGGTTATTCATTCACATGTCAGATACCGTTCTTACCGATACTTTTTTCGCCTCCTTTGATTTGCATCCCTTGCTGGCCAAAGGCCTGGTCGATACCGGTTTCACCCGTTGCACACCGATCCAGGAAATGACCCTGCCAGTAGCCTTGGCCGGGCGCGATGTCGCCGGTCAGGCGCAGACCGGCACCGGCAAGACCGCCGCGTTCCTGGTGGCGCTGATGAACCGGCTGCTGACCACCTCGGCGGTAGCCGAGCGCAAGGACAGCGACCCGCGCGCACTGGTCATTGCGCCGACCCGCGAGCTGGCGATCCAGATTGAAAAGGATGCGCTGGCCATCGGCCGCCACACCGGCCTGCGCATGGCGCTGATTTATGGCGGGGTGGATTACGACAAGCAGCGCCAGCAGCTGAAAGACGGCTGCGACATCATCATTGCCACACCCGGCCGCCTGCTCGACTACTACAAGCAGAACGTCTTTGGCTTGAACGGCGTGGAAGTGATGGTGGTCGACGAGGCCGATCGCATGTTCGATCTGGGCTTCATCAAGGATGTGCGCTTCATCTTCCATCGCCTGCCGGCGCGCGAGCGGCGCCAGGTGCTGCTGTTCTCGGCCACGCTCAGCTATCGCGTGCTGGAGCTGGCCTACGAGCACATGCACAACCCGGAAAAACTGGTGGCCGAGAGCGACCACGTCACCGCCGACCATGTGCACCAGTCGGTGTATTTCCCGGCGCGCGAGGAAAAGTTGCCGCTGCTGCTCAACCTGCTGGACAAGCTCCAGCCCACGCGCAGCATCATCTTTGTCAACACCCGTGCCGCCGCCGAGCAGGTGACCGAGCGCGTGCGCCGCCATGGTTGTCGCGTTGGCGCAGTATCCGGCGACGTGCCCCAGCTCAAGCGGCAGAAGCTGCTGCAGCGCTTCAAGGCCGGGCAACTGGACATCCTGGTGGCCACCGACGTGGCCGCCCGCGGCCTGCACATCCCCGACGTCAGCCACGTCTTCAACTACGACCTGCCGCACGAGGCCGAGGACTACGTCCATCGCATCGGCCGCACCGCGCGGCTGGGTGCCGAGGGCGACGCCATCAGCTTTGCCTGCGACCGCTACGCCATCGCGCTGCCGGACATCGAGACCTACATTGGCCAGAGTATTCCGGTGGCACATCTGGACCCGGAGCTGCTGGTGATGCCCAAGCCGCACCTCGTGGATGCCGAATACGCGGCCAATGCCGCCGCCGACAGCGCCGAATTTGGTGACGTGGTGCCGCCGCGGCCGGGCGAGGCGCCGCGGCATGGGCGCGCGGGTGGCACGCGCAGCGGCGCCCGCCGTGGCAATGATGCGGCGCGCCCGCCACGACCGGCGCGTGAGGCCCGGCCCGCAGTAGATGCGCAAGCCCAGTCAGCGCCCGTCGTGGCGACGGCGGCCGGTACCGATGAGGCGGTTGAAAAGGCGCCACGCAAGCCGCGGCGGCATCGTGGTGGCCGCGGTCGTGGACATCGCACCGAGGTGGCCGGATCGACGCCGGCCGTTGCCGGAGTTGAAACCGCGCGGTCAGGTGGCGCGGCGCCGTCACGGGCGGCCGGCGAGTCTGGCGGTGCGCAGCGCGGTCGCGGCAAGCCCGCCGGGGCACCCGGCGTACATCGGCCGTCACGACAGGTCGCGGCCCTGGCCGGCGTGCCGGCGCCGGCACATGCCCACGCACCCAAGCCGGGTCTGTTCCGGCGTTTGGCGCGGCTGTTCAGCAAGCATTGATCGTGGCCGGCTGAATGGGTCGTGCCGCAGACGCGCGCCAGGGCGCGGCGTCTGCGGCACGATGGCCGCTTCGCTTATCCTTGGCGCTGGCGATGGGCGTCGAAGGCAGGTGCCAGTGATCGAGTTTGACCAGGTCAGCAAACGCTACGAGGGCGCCCACGAGGCCCTGTCGCAAGTGTCCTTTGCCTTGGCCGATGGCGAGATGGCGTTTGTCACCGGCCACTCTGGTGCCGGCAAGAGCACGCTGCTGAAACTGCTGGGCGTGATCGAGCGCCCCACGCAGGGCGCGGTCGTGCTGGACGGACAAAATCTTGCGCGCGTGCGGCGGTCGGCCATCCCGCGCGTGCGGCGCGGCATCGGCATGGTGTTCCAGGACCATCGATTGCTGATGGAGCGCACGGTATTTGCGAATGTCGAGCTGCCGCTGATGATTGGCGGCGTGGCCGCCCGCGAACGCGCGGCGCGTGTCCGTGCGGCGTTGCAGAAGGTCGGCCTGCTGGCTTACGAGCGGCAGCTGCCGGCGACCTTGTCCACGGGCGAGCAGCAGCGCGTGGGCATCGCCCGCGCCATCGTCGCTGCGCCGGCCCTGCTTATTGCCGATGAGCCCACCGGCAACCTTGACCCGCAACTGGCGGTGGAAATCATGGGTTTGTTTGCCGCCTTCCAGGCGGCCGGTACCACGGTGCTGGTGGCCAGTCACGACTTGCCGTTGATCAAGCGCATGAAGCAACGTGTGATCGTGCTCGATCACGGCCGACTGGTGGCAGACCTGGCCGCGCGGGAGGTGTTGTGAGCACGCCATCGCAAACTGGTTCGACCGGCGGCGCCGCGCGCACCGTGCGGCGGCATCCGGCACCGCGGCGCTTTGCCAGCTGGTGCGAGCATCATCGCTGGAGCGCGTGGGCCAGCTTGCGCCGGTTGGCTTCGCGGCCATTGGGCAGCCTGCTGACGATAGCGGTGATGGGACTGGCGCTGGCCTTGCCGCTGGCGTTCTTCCTGCTGCTGGGCAATATCCACAAGCTGGGCGACGCGCTGGGCCAGAACCAGGCCATCAGCGTGTTTCTGGCCAGTGGCCAGGATGGCGCCCAGGCCCAGCGCCTGGCCACGGAGCTCACCGCGCGCGCAGATGTCGCCGCGGTGCAGGTGAAGACGCCGCAACAGGGCATGGAGGAGCTTTCGCGGATGCAGGGATTTTCCGCTGCTTTCCAGTTGCTGGATGCCAATCCGCTGCCTTATGTCTTGTTGGTGACGCCGCGTGACACCCTGGGGGCGCCTGCTGTCGAGCGGCTGGCGGGCGACATGCAGGGCCTGGCGGGCGTGGATACCGTGCGTGACGCTGGCACCTGGCGGCAGCGGCTGGATGCGCTGCTGGTGCTGGGCAATCGCGTCGTGCTGGTGCTGGCTTCGTTGCTGGCGCTGGCCGCGTTGCTGGTGGTGGGCAACACCGTGCGCGTGGACATTGCCAGCCGCAGCCAGGAAATTGGCGTGCTGCTGCTGGTCGGTGCCAGCGCGGCTTTCGTGCGGCGGCCGTATCTGTATGCCGGAGCATGGTATGGCCTGTTTGGCGGTGCGCTGGCCGCACTGCTGGCAGCCGGGATCGAATGGGCGCTGACCGCACCGGTACAGCAGTTGAGCGCCGCCTATGCCGGCCGATTGCAGATTGCCGGTTTGCCGCTGTGGCTGCTGCTGGGGGTGCCGTTGGCGACGGCCGTGCTGGGTTGGCTGGGGGCGCGCCTGGTCAGTGCCTGGCAACTGCATCAGGCGCAGTGAGGCGAACTGCCGCGGTTCGTGATCATGGCGTGCGATCCCGGCGCATCATGGGCTTGACGGCATGTCATGGGGTGGGGATGGTTGCGGCATGAGTACCAGTATCAGTCATCGTTTGTTGACCACCGAGCCGCGCGTGCTGGTGGTCGATGGCTCGCGCGTGGTGCGCAAGCTCATCACCCGCGTGTTTCGCGATGAACTGGCCGGGGTTGCCGTTGTCGATTGCGGCACCGGTGCCGAAGCGCACGCCCTGCTGGACCAAGGCCAGTTTGATTTCATCACCATCGCCTTGCGCCTGCCGGACATGGACGGCCTGGAGCTGGCCAAGCTGGTGCGTGCCTCGGCCACGCAGGCCTATGTGCCGGTGGTGGTGGTTTCCGGCGATGTCGACGACCGCTTGCGGCGGCGCACGCTGGGCGAGGACGTCACTGACTATTTCGACAAGGGCCTGGGTTTTCAGGCACTGGCTGAATTCATTCGCGGCTATGTCGCGCCGCCTTCGGCGACCAGCGGCGAGGTGCTGTACGTGGAAGACAGCCGCGTGGTCGCGCTGGCCACTCGACGCATGCTGGAAAAAGCCGGCCTGACCGTGCACCACGTCATCAGCGTGGAGGATGCGCTGGCGCTTTTGGAGACGGCGCGTGCGCAGGGCCAGATTGGTGCGGACGTGGTGCTGACCGACGTCAGCCTGAAAGGTGAATTGACGGGGGGCGACCTGCTGGAGCGCATTCGCGGTCGTTTCGGCTACGGCAAGGGCCGGTTGCCGGTGCTGGTGATGACTGGCGACGAGAACCCGGCCAATCAGGCGGCGCTGATCAAGGCGGGCGCCAATGATCTGGTGGAAAAGCCGGTGGAAGAGCGCCTGCTGATGACCAAACTGCTGTTCCAGGTGCGCGTGGCCAAGCATTTGCGGGCCAACGCCACGCTTACGCCGTGAGTGCGCCGATCCGGCTGGAGCCGTCCTGGAAGGCGCGCATCGGCGATTATCTGCTGCGCCCGGACATGCAATCCCTGGCGACGTTTCTGCGCACCGAGATCCACGCCGGCAAGCACATTTATCCGCCGCCGGCCGACATCTTCAATGCGTTTGCGCACACGCCGTTTGACGCCGTGCGCGTGGTCATTCTGGGCCAGGACCCGTACCACGGACCGGGCCAGGCGCATGGCTTGTGTTTTTCGGTGCGGCCCGGCGTGCGCGTGCCGCCGTCACTGGACAACATCTTTCGCGAGATCGAGCGCGACCTGGGGCTGGCCCGGCCGGCGCATGGCTGCCTGACCGCATGGGCCGACCGCGGTGTCTTGCTGCTCAACAGCGTGCTGACGGTGGAAGCCGGTCGTGCCGGAGCGCATCAAGGCAAGGGCTGGGAGGGTTTCACCGATGCCGCCATCGCGGCACTCAATCGCGAACGCGAGGGCTTGGTGTTTCTGCTGTGGGGCGGGTTTGCACAGCGCAAAGGCGCGCTGATCGACCGCCAGCGGCACTGCGTGCTGACCAGCGCCCATCCTTCGCCATTGTCGGCACATCGCGGTTTCATCGGCTGCGGGCACTTCTCCGCCGCCAACCACTACCTGCAGGCGCATGGCCAAGCGCCTGTCGACTGGTCATTGCCGATCATGGCGGGGTGACGCCGCCGCACTGGACGAAATGACCGGATGAATTGGCAAACATCTTGCATCGCAAGATGCAGATTCAAATTGACACGATGAACCCATGCCCGTGAGATCCGCCATGCCCGATGCACCAGAAGCTGATCCAAGCTGGTCGCCGCGTGTGCGCCGGCTGGCGGCCAGCGTGCTGGCGTGTTGCGAGGACTGGCTGGAGCAGCCGCTGCAAGCCTGCGTGGCTGATTTTGACGCGCGTCTGCGCATGACCGGCGCCAGCGCCAGCCTGGCGGAACAGAAAGCCTCGCTGGCCACGAGGTCACGGCTGGCACAGGACACCGAGACGTTCGAACGCCGCTTTGTCCAATCCGTGCGGCAGGCGTTCGCACGGCTGGGATCGCCCGGTGTCGACAGTGGCAAGCCGGCTTCGTCAGCCGGGCCGACACTCAGCCTGCTCGACCCCCGGGCGCAGGAGTGCGATTCGGCCATGAGTCATCTGGTCCAGCGCTGCGAATTGCAGGGCGGACAGGTTTTGGTGGAACTGGGGCATCGGCTGGCGGCGCTGGTTGCCGCGCCGCCGCTGGAAGGGCGCGACCTGCCGCTGTCGCCGCAGTCCCTGCTGGAGGCTTTCCGCAGCGCCGCGGCGCCCCTGGATTTGCCGCCCGAGCAGACCCTGTTGCTGCTGGGCAGCCTCGACCAGGCGGTCATGCGGCCTTTGGCGGAGCTGCAGGGAACCGTCAACGACTTGTTGCAGGCCGACGGGATTTTGCCGCGATTGCGGGCGTTTTCCGTGCCGCGCAGTGCGCGGCGTGGGGGAGCGGCGTATCAACCAGGTGTCGCCACGACGGTGGCGCCTGCCAGCGTGGCGCCGCCGGCCGCCATCGCCCCGGCGGCCCCCCAGCCGCGACCCGCAGCGCCGTTGCCGGTGGATGCGCGCTCGCGCGAAGCCGAGGCGCTGGCCCGGCAGGCCGCCGCCGCACCCCGACCACCCACTGCTGCGACCGTGCCCCCGCCGGCGGTGTCGCCATCGTCATCGCCGGCAGCCAATGTTGATGCGGTTGTGGCCGGATCGGCCGCGGGCACCATGCCACCCGCTGTCCGTGCGCCGACTGACGTGGTCGGTGATGAAGCATTGCGTCGGGCCCTGGAGGCGCTGCATTGGTCGCTCAACGGCAGCAGCGGGGATGTCCGCAGTGATTGGCGTGGCCTGCATGCGGGCTTGCTCGCGCAACTCAAGGCGGACGCTCCGCCGGGTACGCTGGATGTCCGCTTGAGCGCACAGCAGGCGCAAGCCATGGCCCAGGTTGTGCGCTGGTTCCGCGAGGCGCAAAGCCAGTTGCCACGGCGTACCGCTATTGCCGCGCTGCTTGCGCCCCTGCACTGGCCGCTGCTGTGCGTGGTGCTGTCGGCTCCGGCCAGTTGCAAGCAACCGGGGCATCCGGCCTATCGATTGCTGCGCAAGGTCGTGGAAATCCTGCGGGACTGGCTGCCGGGAGTCGACGGACGTGATGACCCGGCGGTGACGGCGCGGCTGGTGAAGGCATTGCAGGCGCTGGAAGGCGAACCGCCCGACAACGCGCGTTGCGACAAGGTACGCGAAGATCTCAAGCAGCACATTGCCCGCTGGCGTGAACGTGCGCGCGCGGTCGAACGCCGCCACGTGGAGGCCATGCGCGGCCGCGAGCGGCTGGAACGCGCGCGCCGGCATGCCAGTGATTTGCTGGCCCAGCGAGTGGCCGGGACGGTTACCGACGGTGCGACGCGCGCCTTGTTCGATGATGCGTGGACCGACGTACTGGCCCTGGCCTTGCTGCGCCAGGGGGAAAGCAGCACGTTGTTTGCCACTCTGCTGGTCATTACTGACCAGCTGCTGGGCCGGTTGCCTGCCGGCGATCGCCAGCGTCTGCAGCAGGACGTGGAAGACGGGCTGCAGCAAATTGGCGTGTATGGCGATGAGGCCGCGCGCATGGCGCAAGCGCTGATGGCCGCTGGCCGCGATGATGCGGCGCCGCGGTGGCGGCGGCGACATCACCCGACGCCGGAGCCGACGGTGATGCCGGCGTCCACCGAATCGGCGCGCGATCCGGCTGCCGAAAAGCGCCGTACCGATCTGATTGCACGCTTGCGCGACACCCGTTTTGGTGGCTGGTTCGAGTTTGTCGATGCACAGGACGGCGGGCCTGTGCAGCGCCGCTTGGCGTGGTTTTCGGCACTTTCCGGGCGCTGCCTGTTTGTCACCCGCCGTGGTCAGCGCGCGGAGGAAATGGACCTGGACGAACTTGCCGGGGCCATCCTTGCCGGGCAGGTACGCGAATTGCCGGTGATGGCGGAAGAAGCCGAAGAGTAAGGTTGCCGTCCGTCGGCGGGCAGGCATTGCAGCGTCGAACGATGGACACGCGGTGTCGATATATGTACCATTCGGTTTAGTAATTTCGTCGAACCGAATCCATCCGATTCAGCGGAACCAATGCGTGCTTTAGCACTCCAACAGACCGAGTGCTAAACTGCCAAGCCGTACAGGAGGCTTATCGATGTCCCAGGCCCTGGTGACTGCCAATTTCCCGCTGCCGAGTCCCGTCGGCAGTCTGGACGCGTACATTTCCGCCGTGCACCGCATTCCCGTGCTGAGCGCCGAGCAGGAGCAGGCGCTGTCGCGTGAATACCTGGCGGACGGCGATTTGTCGGCGGCCAAGAAGCTGGTGCTGTCGCATCTGCGTTTCGTGGTGCATGTCGCGCGTGGCTACAGCGGTTACGGCCTGCAGTTGGCTGACCTGATTCAGGAAGGCAACATCGGCTTGATGAAGGCGGTCAAGCGTTTCGATCCGGATCAGGGCGTGCGACTGGTCAGCTTCGCCGTGCACTGGATTCGTGCCGAGATGCACGAGTTCATCCTGAAGAACTGGCGCATCGTCAAGGTCGCCACGACCAAGGCGCAGCGCAAGTTGTTCTTCAACCTGCGCAAGAGCAAAAAACGCCTGGGCTGGCTCAATGCCGCGGAAGTCAGCACCGTGGCCAAGGACTTGGGCGTGCCCGAGGCCACCGTGCGCGAGATGGAGTCGCGCCTGTCCGGCCGCGACATTGGCTTTGAAGCGCCAGTGGATGTCGACGACGACGCCAAGCCGGCACCGGCCGCCTTCCTCATTGACGACGGTGCCGATCCGTACGACAACGCCGCGGATGAAGACGCCGCCGATCACAAGCTGCGTTCGCTGTCGGCCGCGCTGAGTCATCTGGACAAGCGCTCGCGCGACATCATCCAGCGCCGTTGGCTGGACGATGACAGCAAGGCGACGCTGCAGGATCTGGCTGACGAATACGGTGTGTCCGCCGAGCGCATCCGTCAGGTTGAGGCCAATGCCATGAAGAAAATGCGCGGGTTGTTTGCCGCCTGATTGTTGCCGGCGGCGCCGCGTCATCCATTGGCGGGAGCGCGTCCTGCGTGCGATGGGCCTTTCAATGGCGCAATCGCATGCGGGGCGCGTTCCCGCAGGCGTTTCTCAAGGTTGCCGCAGTGCCATGCCCTTGACGATGTTGAGTGCCTGCGCCAGCACGTAATCGCGCGTGGCCAAAGTGGTGTCGGCATCAGCCGCCGTATCGGCCGAAGTATCGGTTGGCGCGGCGCTTTCATTGGCCAGATGGTGCGGCAAGTCGGCTTCGGAACTGACCAGCGCCGGTGCGCTCGGCGCCTTGCTCACGGACAAATCACCCAGCGCGATGTCCGGGCGGATGCCTTCGGCCTGGATCGACGTGCCATTGGGTGTGTAGTAGCGCGCGGTGGTGATCTTGACCGCATGCTCACTGTCCAGCGGCAAGACCGTTTGCACCACGCCCTTGCCGAAGGTGCGCTGGCCGATGGTCAACGCGCGATGGTTGTCCTTGAGTGCGCCGGCAACGATTTCCGCCGCCGAGGCCGTACCGTTGTTGGTCAGCACCACCATGGGTGCGCCCTTGAGCTGGTCGCCGGGGTGGGCGCTGAAACTCATGTTGGCGTCCTTGAGCCGCCCGCGCGTGGTGACGATGACGCCCGCGTCGAGGAAATCGTCGCTTACCGCCACGGCTGAAGTCAGCAGGCCACCGGGATTGCTGCGCAGGTCGAGCACAGCGCCCTTGACGGCACCCTGCGCGGCCAGCAGCGCACCAAGCTTGCGTGTCAGTTCATCGGCCGTGTCGTCCTGGAATTGCGCAATGCGCACGTAGACATAGCCCGGCTCGAGCATGCGCACCTTGATGCTGCCGACGGCAATCTTTTCGCGTACCAGGGTCAGGTCGATGAGCTTGTCGCTGTTGGCATGGGCGATGGTCAAGGCGATCTTGCTGCCCGGCTCGCCGCGCAACTGGTTGAACAAGGTGTCGACATTGCGCGCGTCGACCACGGTGCCGTTGACCTTGACGATGCTGTCGCCCGGCTGGATGCCGGCGCGCGAGGCCGGCGTGTCGTCGATGGGCGAAACGATGCGCAGGCCGCCGTCGACCTGCAGCACCTCGATGCCCAGTCCGCTGTATTGGCCGGTCGTGTCCTCGGTCAGCTGCGCCAGGCCCTGCTTGTCCAGGTATTCGCTGTGCGGGTCCAGGCCGCTGAGCATGCCGGTGATGGCGGCCCTCATCAGCGTCTTGTTGTCGACCGGCTCGACATAGGCCTGGCGCACCACTTCAAAGACGCGGCTGAAATTGCGGATGTCGTCCATGTCGATCGCATCGACCGGCGTGGCTGCGCTGGCCGTGCTCGCCGGCGCCGGCAAGGTGGTGGATGCGGGTGCCGGTGTCGATTGCGCATGGGCCGCCGTCAACGGCAATGCCAGCAGGATCGGAAGCCAGATCGCGCGACGGGCGCAGGAGGGGAAACGCATGCGGGCAAACTCCGATTTGAGCGCCGCGGACGAACATGCCCGCGTGGTGCGGCAAGACTAGCGCCATCCGGCCGTGGCCATGATTATCAGCGCTGCGTCGCCAGCCAGTGGCGTGGATCGACGGGCTGATTGTTGCGGCGCAGTTCGAAATAGGCGCCGGTGTTCACCCCGGTTGGCGGGCTGGCGGTGGCAATCACCGTGCCGGCCTGCACCTGGTCGCCGACATCATGCAGCAGGGTTTCGTTGTTGCCGTACATGCTGAGCCAGCCCTTGCCGTGGTTGACGATCATCAGCAAGCCGTAGCCGCGCAGGAAGCCGGCGTAGATCACCTTGCCGCGGGCCACCGCGTGCACCTCGCTGCCACCAGCGGCCTTGATCAACACGCCGTGGCCGTAGCTGGTGACCGGGCCGCTGGTCGGCCATGGCAGGTTGCCGCGAATGTCGGCCCCGGCGCCGGCCATGCTGGGTGCCGGTACGGCCTTGTGGCCCTGGCGGCCGGAGCGTGCGGCGGCGCGTGCGGCCGCGGCGCGTTCGCGTTCCTCACGCGCTGCCGCGTCGATGGCTTTCTGCAGGCTTGCCACCAGCGTGTCCAGCGCCTGGGCATCGTGTTTGAGCGCGGCCAGCTGCGCGGCCTGGTCCTGGTATTGCGCGTCGGCCTGGGCCACGAGTTTTTGTTGCGCGGCGCGCTCGGCGGCCAGTGTGCTGGCCTGGCGCGCACGTTCCTCACGCGCGGCCTGCAATGTGGCCTGGCGGGCATGGATGTCGGTTTCCAGCTGCTGCAGGTTGGCCAGATCGGCCAGCAGCTGCTTGACGCGTTGGGCGCGGTCACGTTGGAAGTAGGTGGAATACACCAGCGCGCGGGCAATGCGCGCCACGTCCTCGTCGCCCAGCAGCAGGCGCAGGTCGGAGCCGCGACCCAGCGCGTAAGTGGCGCGCAGCAGCTCGGCGATGGCCTGCCGCTGATCGGCAAGGTGGGTTTGCAGTTCGCTGCGCCGGGCCTGCAGCTGCGCCAGTTGCTGGGCGCCGGCGGCGATGGCGGTTTCCGTCTCGCGCAGGGCACGGGCGGCACGACTGACGGCCTTGGCCTTGCGTTCGAGTTCCGCGTTGAAGGCATCGCGCCGTGCGGCGGTGTCGGCCTGGGTCTTGCCCAATGCTTGCATCTTGCTGCGTACGTCGTTGAGCTTTTGCCGGGCCTCGGCCTGTTGTTTGCTTTGTGTCTGCGCCATGCTGGGCGCACTGGCGGCGCAAGCCACCAGCGCCAGGGCCAGCAGGCTGCAGCGCAGGATGGAGACGGGACACGCATGGGGAAAATGCATAAGCCGATTATCCCCAAGCCGGGCGCCAGTGGCGAGACGCCGTGTGCCGCGCCGTGTGCCGGGGCATTCGTGTCACCCCTGCCTCGGCGCGATCGGCACCCGGTGTCGGCGAGGGCATGCGGGCCGCACGCATGTGCCTGATCGCCTTTGCCTGGAACGTCCATCCGCGCTGGCGTCTGCTGCTGGTCGGCAACCGCGATGAATTCCATGCGCGCCCGAGTGCGCCGCTGGCGCGCTGGACGGACAGCCCGGTGATCGCCGGGCGTGATCTGCTCGCCGGCGGTACGTGGCTTGGTGTCACGGCGACCGGACGCTGCGCGGTGGTGACCAATGTGCGCGATCCGCATGCTGCCACCGACGGGCAGTCGCGTGGCCTGCTGGTGAGCGATTACCTCGCTGCGGGTGCTGACGTGCGAGCCTGCGGCACGGCCTTGCTGGCGCAGGCGCCGGCGTATCGACCGTTCAACCTGCTGGCGTTCGATGCGCACGCCGGCGTGTTCGTCGGCAATCGGCCACGCGCGCATCGAACCAGTCTGCAACCCGGCGTGCATGCCCTGTCCAACGCGGACCTGGACACACCCTGGCCCAAGACCTGCGCACTGCAAGCGCATTTGCAGGTCTGGCTGGCAACCGGTGACGACGATCCGTTGCCGCTGCTCGATGCCTTGGCCGACGAACGCCGCGCCGCTGATGCCGCATTGCCGGATACCGGCGTCGGGCTGGAGTGGGAACGCACGCTTTCGCCGGCCTTCGTGCGCGGCGAGCGCTACGGCACGCGTGCCAGCACCCTGGTAGCCATTGCCCATGATGGCCACGGCATGATCGTCGAACGCAGCTTTGGCCCGAACGGCGTGCCTGGGCCGCGAACCCGTGTGGACTTCTCCTCGCCGGACGCGGTGTAGGCGCCGGCGTCGCGTGCCGCACCGACGGCGTGCGATGTCCATGACCTACGCATGGTCGCCGGTGTCCCGACTGCGCGCCGGCATTCCGCTGCCTACCGTGATGATCGTCTGGACAGCCGGAGCCGGCGATGGCGTACCAATGGTGGATGGGTGGCGTGATGGCGTTTGTCGTCGCCGGAGCAGCTCTCGCGCGTGACTGCCCGGCGTGGTCGCCGGTGCAGGCGCAGACCGAAATGCACAAGCTGACGGCACAGGTCGAGGCATGGAATCACGCCTACCGTGTCGAGGGCCAGTCGCCCGTGGCCGATGCGGTCTATGACCAGGCGCTGGAACGGCTGCAGCAATGGCGCGGCTGCTTTCCCGACCAGGCGCCTCCGGTGCCGGCGCATCTGGCCGATGCCACCGGCGCGGTACGGGCGCCGGTAGTGCAAACCGGACTGGCCAAGTTGCCCGATGCGGCAGCGGTGGAGGCGTGGATGGGCGCGCGCCATGGCGATGACTTGTGGGTGCAGCCCAAGGCCGACGGCGTGGCGGTGACGCTGCTGTATGTCCATGGCCGCCTGCGGCAGGCGATCAGTCGCGGCGATGGCGTACATGGCAGCGACTGGACGACGGCGCTGTTGCGCGTGGCCGCAGTGCCTCGGCAGCTGTCGCATGCGCCCGCACGCGTGGTGTTGCAGGGTGAGTTGTACTGGCGGCTCGACAACCATGTGCAGGCTCGCGATGGCGGCGTCAATGCGCGTTCGGCCGTGGCTGGGGCCTTGGCGCGCACCACGCTGGATGCCGCCGCCGCGCAACACATTGGCTTGTTCGTGTGGGACTGGCCTGACGGCCCCGCCGACATGCGTGCGCGGCTGGCGGGACTGACGGCGATGGGCCTGGGCGACAGCGTCGCCTGGACGCAGCCGGTGTCGACGCTGGCCGATGTCGAGCATTGGCGCGAGCAGTGGTATCGCCACGTCATGCCATTTGCCGCCGACGGCACGGTGTTGCGGCAGGGTCATCGACCGCCAGCCGCAAGCTGGCAGGCGCGGCCGCCGGCGTGGGCCGTGGCGTGGAAATATCCGGTGGCGCAGGCATTGGCCGAAGTGCGCGCAGTGACTTTTACGGTTGGCCGTACCGGGCGGATCACGCCGGTGCTGGAGCTTGCACCGGTGCAGCTGGGCGACCACGAGGTGCGGCGGGTCAGCGTGGGGTCGCTCCAGCGCTGGCGGCATCTCGACATTCGACCCGGCGATCAGGTGCAGGTGGCGCTGGCAGGCCTGACCATCCCGCATCTGCAGGGCGTGATCTGGCGTACGCAGCAGCGACAGGTCGTCGTGGCGCCAGACCCGCACAAGCACAATGCGCGCACCTGCTGGCAGAACACGCCTGGCTGCGCGCAGCAGTTTCGCGCACGCCTGCTGTGGTTGACCGGCCGCCAGGGCCTGGCGCTGGCTGGAGTGAACCGCGACATCTGGCAAGCCTTGCTGGATACCGGCTTGCTGCACGATTTGCTTGACTGGATGGCCGTTACCCCAGCCCAGCTCGTGCAGCGCGGCGGGTTTACCGACGCCCGCGCGCAGGCCGTGGTGCAGGCACTGGCGGCCGCGCGCAAACGGCCGCTGGCGCGCTGGTTGCGGGCGCTGGGTGCGCCGGCTGCCGGATCTTCGACGGCGCCGGATTGGGCCACCTTGCAGGCGCGCGATGTCGACGACTGGAAGCGCGTGCCCGGCGTCAGCGCTGCCAATGCGAAGCGCTGGGCGCGGTTTCTTGCTCAGCCGGAAGTGCGCGCGCAGGCGCGGCATCTGCACACGGTGCAGGTGGCGGGCTTTTGAAGCGTGGGCGGTAGTCAGTCGCGCAACTCGCCGTCGACGTAGTACCACGCATCGTCGACGCGCACGAAACGGCTGAGCTCGTGCTGGCGCCGGGCCGGTCCGCCGCCGAGGCGGTAACGGGCAATGAACTCGACCGTGGCATGGACGGCATCGATGGCCCGGTGTGCGCGCACCTCCAGTCCCAACCAGCGCGGTGCTGGCCGCTGCGTGGACAGTCGCAGACAGGCTGGCCGCGTGTCGGCGTGCCAGGTGGCCAGCAGATAATCTTCGCGTTGCAGCACGTAGGCGCTGTAGCGGGCGCGCATCAGTTGTTCGGCTGACGTGGCGGGCGCCCCCGCGTGCAGCGGTTCGCAGCAGTGGTGATAGCCGCGGGGATTGCCGCACGGGCACGGGGTCATGGTGTCGATGGCTTGCATGGCACCGTTGTAGCGCGTTTGCGCGGGTGTCGCGAGTCGGCCCGGCAGGCCGCGCTGCGACAAATCAGACGGGGCGGCCGCGCAGCACCCGCGCCGGCAGCATCACCACGGCAGTGAGGAAGGCAAACACCGCGGTGACGGTGATGCCGATCAGGCGCAGCGGCAGCATCAGCAGCCAGACGATGGGATACAGCACCAGGGCAAGCAGGGCCAATGGCCAGCACACCACCAACAGCAGCAACCACAACAGCAAGGCAGTCATCGCAGCAGCCTCGTGAATGAGGTGGAGCCGGCACTGTAGCCGATGCGCGGCCGCCGTGCCGTATGCCGAAAGATGCGCCGGGTTCAGTCCGCCCGCGACGTTACTTTGACGATCAGTGCCACCGCATCACCGGCCAGCGTGATGGGTCCCGGTGTCACGATTCGCCAGGCATCGCCGGTTGCCAGCGAGCCTTCTGGCGTGACGATCTGGCCGCGTGCGCAGTACACCAGCACGGTGTCCGTGCCCAGCACATGCACGCCTGGCTGATGCCAGGCCTCGACAGCGCCGCACGCCTCGGCACGGCACGTCATCAAGTTGAAGTCGCGCGTCGGTCCACCGCGCGGCGTGACCGCCACCTGCGCCTCGCCGGCAAAGGCGAAGGGTGCAAACAGCGTGGTCAACGCATGCACCCGGCCATCGTCCAGCGTCATGACGAAGCCGGCGCCTTGCAGCAGGACAATCGTGCGATCGATACCCGGAAAGAGCGAAAACGGCGCCGCACTGTCGACCTCGGCAATGCTCACGCGCCACTGAAAACCGTCACCGCTTGCGGACGTCTGGACGGCTATCTCACGGGTACGGCCAAGGCCGTTCTTCCATGGCCGGGGTGGGCAGTCGCGTAAATGAAGGATCATGCGGAGCGCTCGATGACGCGGCGGAATGGCGGCAGCGCCTTCAGCATGCCGCTGCCGTAGCGTTTGCTGATTACGCGCCGATCAAGCAGGACGATGCGACCGTGGTCGGTCTCGTTGCGGATCAGGCGCCCGCAGTACTGGGTCAAAAGCCGCGTGGCCTGCGGCACGCTGACTTCAATGAACGGGTTGCGGCCGCGTGCTTCCAGCCATTCGGCATAGGTGGCGCCCACTGGATCGGTCGGCACGGCAAACGGCAGCTGCGTGATGACCACGGTCTCGCACAACTTGCCCGGCAGATCGAGGCCTTCGCCAAACGATGCCAGGCCAAACAACGTGCTGCCCTTGCCGGCGGCAATGTCGGCGCAGTGCTCGGCCACCAGCTGCGACTTGCCCAGAGAGCCTTGCGCGCGCACCTTGCGCACCTGGGCAAGGGGCAGTTTCTGCAGCACGCGGTCGAGCTTGGCGCGCGAGGTGAACAGCACCAGATTGCCGGCGTCCCAATCGAGGTTGGCTGCCAGCCAGGCGCTGACTTCATCGGCGTGGGCTTCGCGCGCGTCGGGCAGGTTGTGCATCACCGGCACTTCCAGCCGCGCTTGCGTGGCCAGGTCGAATGGCGAAGGCAGGCTGAGCGTGACGGCGTCGTCGGGCAGGCCGATGGCATCGCCAAAGCTGCGGAAATTGCCGCCGGCACTCAAGGTGGCGGAGGTCAGCACCACGCCGCCGGCATTGCCCCACAGCACGGTGCGCAGCAGGCCGCTGGCCGATACCGCCGAGGCGTGACAGACCAGTTGCTGATCCTGGCCCAGACTGACCCAGCGCGCGGTGGGCGGGGCGTTGTCGGCATCCTCGGCTGCCCACGCGTGCCAGCAGCCGGCATGGCGGTTCAGCCGTTCCAGCGCAATGCCCAGCTCGCGCGCCAGCGCTTCGCGCGTGGGGCCGCCTTCGGTCATTTCTGTCACCGCGCGACGTATGGCGCTAAGCCAGCGCAGGATTTCGGCGGTCTGGATGCTGAGCGCGCGTGCCTGGTCGACCCAGTCCGCCGGCAGCTGGCCGAGCGAGCCGCGATAGACCGGTTCCCGTTCCTTGGGATCGGGCAGCCAGGCCAGGCGGATGGTCTTTTCCAGCGCTTCAAGGCCGCTGCCCAGCGCCTGCAGTTTCTCGTCGCCGTCATCCAGCCGCAGCTTGCCGAGGACTTCCTTGTCGGCCAGCGAATAGGCGGCGTGGATATGGCGACCGAGGCGCGCCAGCGTCCGCGCATTGGTGCCCATGTAGACCTCGGCGGCGCCGCGCGCGATGGCCTTGGCCGCCAGATGATGGCCTTCGTCGAGGATGTACAGCGTCTCGTCCGGTCGCGGCAGGATGACGCCGCCCCAGCCTTGGCTATCGTCGGCCTGCTTCTCGCCCGGCATGGTGAGGTCGGCCAGCACCAGGTCCTGGTTGGCGACGATGATGTCCGCCTCGTCGACGGCGCGCCGGGCGGTGAAGAATGGGCAGCGCATGAAGTGCGCGCATTTGCGCCCGCTGCAGCCGCCGGCGCTAGTGGTCACCATCGGACGCAACAAGTCACTCACCGGCTCCGGCGCGCTGTCGAGGTCGCCGTTCCACTCGCCGCTGTCGAAGGCCTGCGTCAACCGCGTCAAGGCTTGTTTGTCGCGCGGTTGCGGCGGTTTGGCCCACAGCGCCAGGTCGGCGTCGAAGCCCAGTCCCAGCTGTGTCGTCTCATCCACGCTGGCTTGCGCCATCGACAGGTTGCGCGGGCACAGATAGCGGCCGCGGCCCTTGGCCAACGCCACCTTGGCCTGAAGGTCGTTCAATTTCAGATAGGACGGCACGTCGCGCTCGACCAGCTGTTCCTGCAGCGCGACGGTGGCGGTGGCGATCAGCAGCTTCTTTTTGTGCGCGCGCGCCACGGCAAAGCCGGCAATGAGATAGGCCATGGACTTGCCGGTGCCGGTAGGCGCCTCGATGGCCGCCACACCGCCGGGCTCGGCCAGCGCCTTGGCCACCTCGGCGATCATGCGCGCCTGCGATGCACGCGCCCGGAAGCCGGGCAAGCCGGTTTTCAGCCGGGCATAAGCAGCACGAATGGCATCTTTGGTGGCGTCGTCGAGCATGACATCATCGTGGGCGGAACAGCCATTCTAGTGGCCGCCGGTGCGTCGACGGCTAAATATTGGCCATGTCTGGCCGATTCCTTGCTTGTCTCACATCATTTGCCGAGGCTGCCGTGGCGACGTACCAGTGCTATACCGGTGGCGAGGCGTACTTCTCTCGCTTGCCATGAATCCAGCCTACCAGTTCATACCGGCGGTGCTTGACGAAACCGCCCAGGTCCAGTGGTTTGCGCATCTGGTGGATGCGTCGACCCCGGCGCAGGTCGGTGCGTTGCTGGTGGAGCTGGTGGAGTCGTCCTCGCCCGGAGTTCGCGCGGTCGTGTGCTGGCCGCGTCCTGGCGGCGGCTGGCATTGTACGGTGGATGAGCCGCTCGATACGGACGCCATGGAACTGCTGGGCGCCGCGCTGCGCGCGGTCGATGGTTATGCGCAAGGCGAGGGCCTGGCAGCGGTGCGTTTGCTCGATTACGAGCGCGTGGCGCTTTTGCTCTACCTGCCGGAGGGGATTGCCGGACGCACCGTGCTGGATGCGCTGGGCCCGCGCATGGCACTGGCGGTGCGGCGCTTCTATCACGCGGTCAAGTTGATCGACCTGCACGATTCGCATCGCCAGCTGGAGCGCTCCGAGCACCTGCAACGCGCGCTGTTTGCCATTTCCGACCTGGCCGGCTCGGCGCTGGACATGCCCAAGGTGCTGGAAGGCGTGCATCGCGTCATCAGCACGCTGATGTATGCGGAAAACTTCTTCATTGTGCGCGCTGATGTCGAGCGCGGCAGGGTGCGCTTTCTGTATTACGCCGATGAACTGGATGCCGCCGGGCAGTTGCAGCTGGAGGAATCGCTGGAGGATCTGTACAACTCGGCCACCTGGCATGTGCTGACCCACGGCAAGCCGCTGATGGGTGATTACGCGCAACTGCTGGCGCAGACCGACGGTACGCTGGTCACGTTCGGGCCGCCCAGCGCCGATTGGCTGGGCGTGCCGATGCTGAGCGACGGCCGGGTGCGCGGCGCGCTGGTGGTGCAAAGCTACGGCACGCGCCATGACGTCTACACGCCGGAAGACCGCTCGCTGCTGGAGTTTGTCGCCAACCATGTGCTGACCGCGCTGGAACGCCGCGAAAGCAAGGACGAGCTGGAAGCGCGTGTCGAGCAGCGCACCCGCGAGCTGGCCGCTGCCAATGCCGGGTTGCAGCAGGAGGTGGCCGAGCGCCAGCGCGCCGAGCGCCTGCAGGCCACGCTGTTCCAGCTGGCGCAGCTGGCCACGGCCGACATTGACGAGGCCGAGTTTTACCAGCGCGTGCACGCCTTGGTCGCGGCGCTGCTGCAGGCCGACAACTTCTTCATCGCCTTGCTCTCGGCTGATCAGGAGCAGCTGGAATTCCCGTATTTTGTCGATGCCACCGGCCGCTCGGTGCGTCGCCGCCCGCTGGGTCGCGGCATGACCGAATACGCCCTGCGCATGGCGGCACCGGTACTGCTGGATCGGCAGCAAATCGAAGCCCTGGCGCAATCGGGCGAGATTGGCGGCGACTTTGGCGCCCTGGCCAGCTCATGGCTGGCGCTGCCGCTGTGGGTCGACGAGGCCGTGATCGGCCTGGTCGTGGTGCAAAGCTATGACCCCAGCTTTACCTACACCGCCGCCGACCAGGAGTTGTTGTCCTTTGTCGCGATGCAGATCGCCAACAGCATCTTCCGCCGCCGCGCGACCATCGAGCTGCACAAGGCCAATGCGCAGCTGGAGCAGCGCGTGGAGGCGCGCACCGGCCAGCTGCGCGAGCAGATTGCCCGGCGCGAGGAGATCCAGCGCGAGCTCAAGCACCAACTCATGCATGACCAGCTCACCGGCTTGCCCAACCGCAGCAATCTGCGGGCGCATCTGGATCAGGCGCTGGCGGCGGCGCAGCACCCGTCGGCCCATCACTGCGCCTTGCTGTACCTGGATGTGGATCGCTTCAAGATCGTCAACGACAGCCTCGGGCATCTGGCTGGCGATACCGTGCTCAAGGAGGTGGCGAGCCGGCTGCTGACCTGCGTGCGCGAGCCGGACATCGTGGCGCGGCTGTCGGGCGACGAGTTTGCCATCCTGCTCGATCATGTGGACACGGCCGAGGCTGCGACGCAGGTTGCCTCGCGCGTGCTGGAGGCGATCAACGTACCGCTACGCGTTGCCGGCGAGGATTTGTCGCCTTCGGCCAGTATCGGCATCGCGTTGGGCGACCACACCTACACTGCGGCCGACGAGCTGCTGCGCGACGCGGATGTGGCGTTGTATCGCGCCAAGCATCACGGCCGCAATCGCTACGCCATGTTCGACATCAGCCTGGCGCGCGAGGCGGTGGACGTGCTGGGCATGGCCGGAGCCTTGCGCCATGCCCTGCACAATCGCGAGTTCGAGCCATACCTGCAGCCGCTGGTGCGGCTGGCCGATGGCGCGGTGGTGGGCTACGAGGCCTTGCTGCGCTGGCACCACCCGCAGCGCGGGCTGCTGCTGCCACACCAGTTTCTCAACGTGGCCGAGGACAGCGGGCTGATCGAGGCCATCGATTGGCACATGTTCGAGTTGAGCTGCCGGGCAATGGCCAGCCACGACTTTGGCGCCGCCACGCTCAGCATCAATGTCTCGGCCCTGCATCTGGGGCGTGCCGATTTCCCCGTGCGTCTGCTGGGGCTGCTGGAGCGCACACGGTTCCCGCCGCAGCGGCTGGTGGTGGAGATTACCGAGGGCGCCTTGCTGGGCGACCCCGAGCAGGTGCGGCGCATGCTGCACGATCTGCGCAAGCAGGGCATCGGTGCGGCGCTGGACGACTTCGGCACCGGCTACTCATCGCTGAGCTATCTGCACTCGCTGCCGCTGACCCTGCTCAAGATCGATCGCTCGTTCGTGCAGGCGCTGTCCGAAGGTGACCATCACAACTCCACCACCGTGGTCGCCGCCATCGTCGCCCTGGCCCGCGCGCTCGACATGCAGGTGATTGCCGAGGGCATTGAAACCGACGCCGAACACGACACCCTGTTGACCATGGGCTGCGCGCTAGGCCAAGGCTTTGCCCTGGGCCGGCCGCAACCGGCGCCGTACTGGCTGGCGCACGCTGCCGATCATCAGCGTTCGGCGTCCTGACCGACGATGGCCAGCGCCACCGCTTCGGCCACGCGGATGCCGTCCACGGCGGCCGACAGGATGCCGCCGGCGTAACCGGCACCTTCGCCGGCTGGATACAACCCGCGCGTGTTGTCGCTTTGCATGCCGTCGTCGCGGCCGATGCGCAGTGGCGATGAGGTGCGTGTCTCCACGCCGGTCAGCACCGCGTCAGCCAGGGCGTAACCCTTGAGCTGGCGCTCGAACGCCGGCAGCGCCTCGCGGATGGCGGCGGTGACATAGTCCGGCAGGATCGAGGCGAGATCACCCGGCGTGACGCCCGGCTGATACGAAGGCACGACCTTGCCCAAGGTGCTGGATGCGCGACCGGCGAGGAAATCCCCGACGCGCTGCACTGGTGCGTTGTAGTTGCCGCCGCCCAGCACGAACGCCCGGCGTTCCAGCTCGCGTTGCAGGGCGATGCCGGCCAGGGCGCTGCCGCTGTCATCAAAGGCGGCGAAATCCGACGGGTCGATGCCGACCACGATGGCAGCATTGGCGTTGCGCTCGTTGCGCGAATACTGGCTCATGCCGTTGGTGACGACACGGCCGGCTTCACTGGTGGCCGCCACCACGGTACCGCCCGGGCACATGCAGAAGCTGTACACGGTGCGGCCTTGCAGCCCCGCGCCGCGGCAGTGATGGACCAGCTTGTAGTCGGCCGCACCCAGCAGCGGATGCCCGGCCTGCGCGCCGAACAGGGCGTGGTCGATCAGTGCCTGCGGGTGCTCGATGCGCAGGCCGATGGAAAACGGCTTGGCCGCCATGGCCACGCCGCGCGCCTGCAGCATGGCAAAGGTGTCCCGGGCGCTGTGGCCAATGGCCAGCACCACATGGTCGGCGTGCAGCCGGGTGCCGTCGGCCAGCACCACGCCGTGAAGCTGGCGCGTGCCGGCGGCGTCGGTGCCGGTGTCGATCAGCAAGTCGTCCACGCGCTGGCCAAAGCGGATTTCGCCACCCAGCGCTTCGATGCTGCCGCGCATGGCCTCGACCATGGTCACCAGGCGGAAGGTGCCGATGTGCGGTTTGCTGACGGTGAGGATTTCTTCCGGCGCGCCGGCCTTGACGAACTCCTCGAGCACCTTGCGGCCGTGATGCCGCGGATCGCGAATCTGGCTGTGCAGCTTGCCGTCGGAGAACGTGCCGGCGCCGCCTTCGCCAAACTGCACGTTGGAGTCGACGTGCAGCTCGCGCTTGCGCCACAGATCCCATGTGTCGTGCGTGCGCTCGCGCACGGCTTTGCCGCGTTCCAGGATGATCGGGCGAAAGCCCATCTGCGCCAGGATCAACCCGGCAAACAACCCGCATGGTCCGGTACCGATGACGACTGGTCGCGTGGCGAGGTTGGCCGGCGCGTGCGCCACCGGGTGGTAGCGGGTGTCCGGCGTGCGCTGCACATGGCGGTCGCCTGCGTGCCGGGCCAGCATCGCCGCTTCATCGGCGAGAGCCACATCCAGCGTGTAGATCAAGACGATGGCGCCGTGCCGGCGCGCATCGTAGCCGCGGCGAAACACGCGCACATCGACCGGCGCGGCCGCTTCCAGGCCAAGGCGCCGGCGCACGGCGACCGGCAGCGCGGCGGCGTCGTGATCCAGCGGCAATTTGATGTCGGTCAGTCGCAGCATGCGCCGGCCATCCACGGATGAATTGGGGCCGGCGCCATGCGCCGACGACGGCAGCAGCCGGCGAGTCGTCGCCAGTCGCCGCCGGAGGGTATCGAACCGCGAGCCGGCTCAGGCGCCGAGGAAATCCTTCTTGCCGATGTCCGTGCCGATCTGGCGCAGGATGTCGTAGGCCGTCGTGCAATGGAAAAACACGTTGGGCAGGACGTAGTTGAACAGGTACGGCTGGCCGGTGAAATGCTTCTCGCCGCTGCGCATCTTGAGCACGATGGCACGCTCCTCGCTGCCGTCGATCTGCGCCGCGGTGAAGCTGTTGAGGTGGTTGATCACCTTTTCCAGCCGCGCATCCAGCTGTGCCAGCGTGGTCTCGTTGTCCTCGATCTTCAGCGGCTCGACGCCGGCCAGGCGGGCGACGCCGCCCTTGGCCATGTCGGTGGCCGTCTGCACCTGGCGCAGCAGCGAGAACATGTCCGGAATCAATCGGGTTTGCAGCAACACCTCGTCGCTGATGCCCTTGGCCTTGGCGTGCGCCGCGCCTTGTTGCAGGACATGGCGCAAGTTGCCCAGCGCGCGCGCAAGAACCGGCACGCTGGCCTGATACATCGATACAGTCATGGAATGCTCCAAAGTGGAAAGTTCAACGCGCAGGTGTGGCGCATTGCTGCATGCATGATACGGCGCCACGCATGACCCGGATCATCGCGCTGCGATACAGCTGCGACGCGATAGGATAAACGCCTGTGCCTGGAGGACGACATGTTGCGATCACTGCTTCCGTTGTGCGTGCTGGCGGCGTTGGGTGGGTGCTCCTCGCCTCCGGCGCCACCGGTTCCGGTCTCGCGCGAGGAGCTGGCGCCGACGCCACCAGCGTCCGCTGCCAGTACGGCCGTCCCGTCGACGGTCGTCGACAGCCCGGCACAGCAGCGCCTGGCCGCCTATGCCAAGGTCAAGCTGACGGCCGATTTGTCGGCCTTCAATGTGCGGCAGAAAAAGATGCTGGCGTTGCTGGTGCAGGCCGCCGACAGCATGAATGCGCTGTACTGGCGCCAGGCCTGGGGCGATCCGGCGCCGTTGCTTGAGAAGATCACCGACCCGGCCACGCGTGAGCTGGTCGACGTGAACTTCGGCCCGTGGGATCGGCTCGACGGCGATGTTCCGTTTGTCGATGGCGTGGGCGAGCGCCCGGCCGGCGCGCAGTTCTATCCGGCTGACATGGGCAAGGCCGAGTTTGAAAGTGCGCCGCTGGCGGACAAGACCAGCTTGTACACGCTGTTGCGCCGCGACGCGCATGGGAAGTTGGTCACCGTGCCTTATCACGTGGCGTACCGGGAGGCGTTGGCGAAGACCGCCGGTTTGCTGCGCGAGGCCGCGAAACTGGCGCATGACGCGGGCTTTCGCAAATACCTCAACTTGCGCGCCGACGCCTTGCTGAGCGACGACTACCGCCCCAGCGACATGGCGTGGATGGCGATGAAGACCAATCCGGTCGACATCGTCATCGGCCCGATCGAGACCTACGAAGACCAACTCTACGGCTACAAGGCCAGCTACGAGTCATATGTGCTGATCAAGGATCAGGCGTGGAGCGCCAAGCTGGCACGCTTCGCCAAGTACCTGCCCGAGCTGCAACGCGAGCTGCCGGTGCCGGACCGGTACAAGGCCGAGACGCCGGGATCGGACGCCGACCTCAATGCCTACTTTGCCGTGTTCTATGGCGGCGACGCCAATGTCGGCGCCAAGACCATTGCCATCAACCTGCCCAATGACGAGCAGGTGCAGTTGAAGCAGGGTACGCGGCGGCTGCAGCTGGAAAATGTCATGCAGGCCAAGTTCGAACAGATCATGTTGCCGATCGCGCGCGAGCTCATCGCCCCCGACCAGCAGGCCAACGTCACCTTCGACGCCTTCTTCCAGAACACCATGTTCCACGAGGTCGCGCACGGCCTGGGCGTCAAGAACGTGCTCGGTGGCACGCAGACTGTACGCAAGGCGCTCAAGGACCAGGCGTCCAGTTTCGAGGAGGGCAAGGCCGACATCCTGGGCCTGTACATGGTCACCAAGCTGGCGGCCAAGGGTGAGCTGGACCAGGACAAGCTAATGGACAACTACGTCACTTTCCTTGCCGGCATCCTGCGCTCGGTGCGTTTTGGCGCGCGTGATGCGCACGCCCGCGCCAACATGGTGCGCTTCAACTTCTTCCAGCGGCAGGGCGCGTTCTCGCGCGACGACAGCGGCCACTACCGGGTGGATTTCGACAAGATGACGGCGGCCATGCAGGCACTGTCGACGAAGATCCTGACCATCCAGGGCGATGGCGATTACGCCGCCGCGACGGCGCTCACCGACCAGCTCGGCGCGGTCGATGCGCAGCTGGCCGGCGACTTGCGCCGGCTCGACCAGGCGCACATCCCGGTCGATGTGCGCTTCGAGCAAGGGCTCGATGTGCTTGGGCTGCGGGCGCCGCAGGCGCACCGCGAATGACCTGGCTGTGGGCGGCGCCGCGTTGCGTGCGCCGTCGCCCGACCGGCGTCAATCGATGCCGAGCTTCTTCAACTTGTAGCGCAGGGCGCGAAAGGTGATGCCGAGCTTGCGGGCTGCCGCGGTCTTGTTGTAGCGCGACTCTTCCAGTGCCTTGACGATGGCGCTGCGCTCGAGGTTGCTGATGTAGTCGTCGAGTCCGCTGCTTTGCGCACTGGCTGGCGCCGCGCCGGGCTCGTGGGACGCGGCGTCGGCATCGACGCGCACGCTGTGCTGCGGGAGCATCAGGTCATCGGGTTCGATGTTGACGCCGTCGCACATGGCCATGGCGCGCTCGAGGATGTTTTCCAGCTCGCGCACATTGCCGGGAAATTCATAAGTCGCCAGTGCCTGCAAGGCGCCGGGAGAGAGCTGGCCCAGTGGCTGGCCGCTCTTTTCCGCCAGCTCGGCAAGGATGAACGTGGCCAGCTGCGGCACGTCGTCCCGGCGTTCGCGCAGCGGCGGCACGCGCAGTTCGATGACGTTGATGCGGTAGAACAGATCCTGCCGGAACAGGCCCTGTTCCACCAGTTCGCCCAGGTTCTTGTGCGTGGCCGAGAGGATGCGCACATCCACCGGAATCTCGTCGCGTCCGCCAATCGGCCGCACGGCTTTTTCCTGGATGGCACGCAGCAGCTTGACCTGCATGTGCAGCGGCAGCTCGGCGACTTCATCCAGGAACAGCGTGCCGCCCTGGGCGGCCTGGAACAAGCCTTCCTTGTCCGCCGCCGCGCCGGTGAAGCTGCCCTTGCGATGACCAAAGAACTCGCCTTCCATCAGCTCGGACGGGATGGCGCCGCAGTTGACCGGCACGAACGGGCCGCTGGCGCGCGGGCCTTGGTCGTGGATCAGGCGTGCCACCAGCTCCTTGCCGACCCCGGATTCGCCGGCGATGTACACCGGCGCCTGGTTGCGCGCGAGCTTGGCGATGGTGGCGCGCACCTGCGACATGGCGGCGGAATCGCCGATCAGGCGGTTGGCGCTGGCATCGGGCTTGGCCGCCGCCTCGCCGCTGCGCCGTTCCTCGGCCAGTCGCAGCGAGGTGCGCACCAGGCCGCGCAGCATCTGGATGTCGACCGGCTTGGAGACAAAATCAAATGCCCCGGCCTTGAGTGCATTGACCGCCGCGTCGACATTGCCGTAGGCGGTGATCATGGCCACCGGCGTGTCCGGATAGGTGGCGGCAATCAGCTCGATGATTTCCTGGCCGTTGCCGTCGGGCAGGCGCATGTCGGTAAAGCACAAGTCGTAGGACCGTTCGGCCAGCGCGCGGCGCGCCTCGGCCACCGTACCCACCGCTTCCACCTGCAGATCCATGCGGCCCAGGGTGATGGTGAGCAGCTCGCGGATATCGCGTTCGTCGTCGATGACCAATACGGTCTGTGCAGTCATGGGTATCCGTGACAGGGCTGTAAGTTGCCAGTCAGGTTACTAGCGCGGCACGAAAGGTCAACGCGCCGCGCTGGCCGAGACGTGCGGCAAATCAGCCGGGCTGCGCGCCGGCGGCGTCAATACCAGGCGAAAACAGCTGCCGCCGCCGGCGACGCGCACGTATTCCAGCTCGGCCTGGTTGGCTTCGCTCATTTGCCGCGCCAGATACAGGCCCAGGCCGGTGCCGTACTCGTGCGTGGTGTAGAACGGCTGGAAGATTTGCGCGGCGACCTTCGGCGCGATGCCGGGGCCGCGATCGATCACTTCAAGGATCGGCACGCCGCGCTCGCCCTGGCGGGTCACCACCATCACGCGTGCCGGCTCGCCCGGCAGGCGGCCATAGCGCAAGGCGTTTTGCACCAGGTTCCACACCACCTGCTGCAACTGTTGCGGATCGGCCACGGCCGCCACCGCCACCGGGCTGTTGGCGATGGCGCGCAGGGAATCGGCGCCAATGTCGTTGCCCTGGCAGTACTCCTCGACAAAGGCCTTGGCCCAGTGGCCCAGGTCCAGCGTCTCCGGCCGCGAGCGCTCGCGGCGCGACAGCTGCAGGATGTTCTCGATGATTTCGTTCAGGCGGATGCAGTGGTTGTTGATGATCTCGACCATGCGCTGGTCGGTGGCATCCATGCTTTGCGATTCGGCCAGCAATTGCGCCGAGTAGCGGATGGCCGCCAGCGGGTTGCGGATTTCATGCGCGATGGACGCGGACAAGCGGCCCAGCGAGGTCAGCGTCAGCTCCTCGGCACGCCGTGACAGCAAGGATGTGTCATCGAGAAAAATCAGCACGTGCGAATCGTCGTTGGGCGCCAGCCGGGTAAAGCGCGGCACGACTTCAGGCACGCCGTCGGCCAGCTGCGTGGCGGTTTCGTCCAGCTTGCCGGAGGTGATCCAGTGGTACAGCCGGCGCGACAGCTCCGGCGCCAGCTGGCCCAGGTCGCGCTGGTCGGCGCCGGGGTTGCCCATCAGCATCCACGCCGACTCGTTGATCTGGTGGATGTGATTGGCGTCGTCCACCAGCAGCACGCCGGTTTTCATGCGGCGGATGATCAGCTCGTTGATTTGCGACAGGTTGACCAGGTCCGTACTGCGTTGCTCGGCCAGCGCCTCGGTGGCGCGCAGCTGCCGGCCCAGTACATGGCACAACGCGGTGCAGGCAAAGTAGGCCAGGCCGAACAAGCCGGCCTCGGTGATGTCGCGATCGCCGGGCACCACGCCCAGCGCGGCGGTGAAGAAAGTGCGGCCGAGCACGCCGAAAGTCGCCAGCGCGGCAAAGAACAGCGACCAGCGCAGTGGCAGCAGCAGCGCGCCGACGCTCAGGTTGACCGCCAGCATCATGGCGATGCCGATGCGCGAGTCGTGCATGAGGGCAATGGCCAGCACCGCCGTGACGATGTCCACCACCAGCGCACCGGAGACGGCCATCTTGGCGTACGGCATGCTGAGGCGATTGAGCAGCAGCATCAACAGTGCAAACAGCACATAGCCGACGGCGAGCGCGCGGGCGAAGTGCGGCGCAACCAGCGGCGCGTCGCCGGCCAGTGTGCTGAACGCCAGCGCCGAGTAGACGATGGCCTGGATCAGACGAAACACGTTGAGGAACGACAGCTCGTGGCTGACGGTCCCGCTGCCCGAACTCAGTGCATTGGCAAACGACGTGCTGGACACTGGACGCACTCCGAGGCGATCTGTCCGGAGTATAGAATGCACTGGTTTACCCGCTCGCGCCGGCTTTTGCGGCGTCTTTTCCCCGACGTTGGCAGCCGCTGGCGGGCCCGGCACTTTCCATTGTCGGCCGCTTCCGCGAAAATGAGCGGCTGTACTGCGGTACGGGCGTGCTCTTTGCCGCTTGCAGCCGCCTTCCCGCGACCCACGCGTTCATCAGCATGCGTGCGGCCTCCGTCTTTCCGTTCGCTCGAGGTATCGAATGAATTTCCACGAGTATCAGGCCAAAGAATTGTTCGCGCAGTACGGCATTGCCGTCCCGCCGGGCAAGACCGCCAATTCCCCCGACGCTGCCGTTGACGCGGCCAAGGCCCTGGGTGGCAAACAATGGATGGTCAAGGCGCAGATTCACGCCGGCGGCCGTGGCAAGGCCGGTGGCGTCAAGTTCTGCAAGAGCTTTGACGAGGTACGCGCCGCCGCCAAGGGCATGCTCGGCACGCGCATCGAAACCTACCAGTCCGCTGGTCGCGCCTTGCCGGTCAACCTGGTGCTGGTCACCGATGCCACCGACATTGCCCGCGAGCTGTACCTGTCGATCCTGGTCGACCGCGATTCCAAGGCGGTGTCGTTCATCGCCTCCAAGCACGGCGGCGTGGACATCGAGCAGGTGGCGCGCGAGACGCCGCAGGACATCCACACCATCGTCGTGGATTTCGTCGAGGGCCTGCAGGCCTACCAGTGCCGGCAGCTGGCCTTCGCCATGGACCTGAGTCCAAAGCAGGCCAACCAGCTGACCAAGATCATGCTGGGCCTGTACAAGCTGTTCAACGAAAAGGACTTGTCGCTGATCGAGCTGAACCCGCTGGCCGTGCTGGAAGACGGCAACCTGGCGGCGCTCGATGGCAAGGTCAACTCCGACGACAACGCCGAGTTCCGCCACGCCGACCTGGCCGCCATGCGCGACCTGACGCAGGAAGACGCGGCTGAGGCCACGGCGGTGCAGTACAACCTCAACTACGTGACCATGGGCGGCAGCATCGGCTGCATGGTCAACGGCGCGGGCCTGGCCATGGCGACCATGGACGTGATCAAGCTGGCGGGCGGTGAACCGGCCAACTTCCTGGACGTCGGCGGCGGCGCCACCAAGGAGCGCGTGACCGAGGCGTTCAAGCTCATCACCCATTCCGACAAGGTGCGCTGCATCCTGGTCAACATCTTTGGCGGCATCGTCCGCTGCGACATGATTGCCGAAGGCATCATTGCCGCGGTCAAGGAGGTGGGCTTGAAGATTCCGGTGGTGGTGCGATTGCAGGGCACCAACGTCAAGAAGGGGCGCGAGCTGCTGGCCAATTCCGGTTTGGCAATCACTCCGGCCGACGACCTCAACGACGCGGCCAGCAAGGCCGTGGCCGCTGCCGCCTAATCACGTTGCTGTCGTTGCAGTCCGTAGGAGCCCGCTCGCGGGCGATGCCGTTGCCCTGATTCACATTGAATCCAGGGCATTCCCGCCAGCGGGCTCCTGCGCGAAGCAACACACATACACGAACACAGGACATTCTCATGAGCGTTTTGGTCAACAAAGACACCAAGGTGATCGTGCAGGGCTTTACCGGCCAGCAAGGCACTTTCCACGCGCAACAGGCGCTGGATTACGGCACCAAGGTGGTCGGTGGCGTCACCCCGGGCAAGGGCGGCCAGCAGCACATCGGCCTGCCGGTGTTCAACTCGATGGACGAGGCCGTCAATGCCACTGGCGCCGATGCGTCGGTGATCTTCGTGCCACCACCGTTTGCCGCCGATTCCATCCTTGAGGCGATCGACGCCGGTATCCACGTCATCGTCGCCATCACCGAGGGCATCCCGGTGCTGGACATGCTGCGCGTCAAGAACGTGCTGCTGCAGCATCCCGAGACCATCCTGATCGGCCCCAACTGCCCCGGCATCATCACCCCGGGAGAGTGCAAGATCGGCATCATGCCGGGCCATATTCACCAGAAGGGCCGGGTTGGCGTGGTCTCGCGTTCGGGCACGCTCACCTATGAAGCGGTGTTCCAGACCACCAACGAAGGCCTGGGCCAGAGCACGGTCATCGGCATCGGCGGCGACCCGATCAACGGCCTCAACTTCATCGACTGCCTCAAGCTGTTCCAGGACGATGCGCAGACCGAAGGCATCATCATGGTCGGCGAGATTGGTGGCAGTGCCGAGGAAGACGCCGCCGAGTTCATCAGCCAGTACGTGACCAAGCCGGTGGTGTCCTTCATCGCCGGCGCTTCGGCCCCGGCCGGCAAGCGCATGGGCCATGCCGGCGCCATCATCTCCGGCGGCAAGGGCACGGCGGCAGCCAAGTTCGCGGCGCTGGAAAAGGCCGGCGTCACCACGGTGAAGTCGCCAGCGGATCTGGGCAAGGCGTTGGCCAAGCTGATGAAGTAAGGCCGCGCGCTGAGAGGTTATGACGTTTTAACCTCTCAGCCCGGCCATGGACCGGTCACGCGAGTGACTGATCCATGTGAGCGCGTACGGACCTGAGCCGGACGCGCGATGGAATAGTGCGCAGGGCGCGCACTATTCACAGGCGCTGACCGGCATCAGGCGTATCGATGTCGGTCGCGGCTTAAAATGCAAAGGCCGCGCTTCGTCGCGGCCTTTGCGCATTGTGGAGTACCCCATGGCGACGCTGCAGTTGGCGCTGGCCCAATACGATTTTCCCGTCGGTGCCGTGGCCGCCAATGCCGCGCAGATGCGTGTGCTGGCGTCGCGCGCGCGCGATGCCGGGGCCGATCTGCTGGTGTTCCCCGAGCTGGCCTTGAGCGGCTATCCGCCGGAAGACCTGCTGCTGCGTCCCAGCTTCCTGGCCGCGTGCGACGAGGCATTGACGGCGCTGGCGGCAAGCTGCGGCGACATGGCCATGCTGGTGGGCCATCCGCACAGTGCCGGCGAGGTCTACAACGCGGCCAGCCTGTTGCGCGCCGGCCAGATCGAGGTTACCGCGCACAAGCAGGCACTGCCCAACTACGGCGTGTTCGATGACCTGCGCTATTTCCGTCCGGGCCATGAGAGCGTAGTGAGCACGGTGGCCGGCGTGCAGGTCGGCTGGCTGATTTGCGAGGACGTGTGGCAGGGCGAACCGGCAGCGCAGGCCGCCGCCGCGGGTGCACAGCTGCTGGTGGTGATCAACGCCTCGCCGTGGGACGACGCCAAGCCGGCCGCGCGCGAAGCGGTGCTGACGGCGCGGGCACGGGAAACCGGCTGCGCCATCGTCTACCTCAACATGGTCGGCGGACAGGACGAGGTGGTGTACGACGGCGCCTCCTTGCTGGTCAACGCCGATGGGGCCATTGCCGCGCGCGCGCCGGCGTTTGTCGACGCCTTGCTGCTGGCGAGCTTTGACCCGGCCACCGGCACGTTGCACGCCGATGGTTGGCCGGTTGTCGCCGATGCTTCGATCGAGGCCACCCTGTATGCGGCGCTGGTGCGCGGCCTGGGCGATTACATCCGCAAGAATGGCTTTCCCGGCGTGCTGCTGGGATTGTCCGGCGGCATCGATTCGGCGCTGACGCTGGCGCTGGCCGTCGACGCGCTGGGCGCCGGGTGCGTCAGCGCGGTGATGATGCCCATGCGCTACACCTCGCAGCTGTCACTCGACGGCGCCCGCGCGCAGGCGCAGCGCCTTGGTGTCGATTACCGGGTGATCCCGATCGAGCCGGTGTATGCCGCGTTCACGACGGCGCTGGCCGAGGCCTTGGCCGGTACGACGGCGGACACCACCGAGGAAAACCTGCAGTCACGCAGTCGCGGCGTGTTGTTGATGGCCCTGTCCAACAAGCACCGCCGGCTGCTGCTGGCGACCGGCAACAAGAGCGAGATGGCGGTTGGCTACGCGACCTTGTACGGCGACATGTGCGGGGCGTATGCGCCGCTCAAGGATGTGTACAAGACCATGGTGTATCGCCTGTGCCGCTGGCGCAATGCGGTGGCAGCGAAGGCCGGCGAGCCATCGGTGGTGCCGCCGGCGGTGATCGAGCGCGCACCTTCGGCCGAGCTGCGCGACAACCAGACCGATCAGGATTCCCTGCCGGCCTACGACGAGTTGGATGCGATCCTGTCGCGCTTCATCGAGGGCGAGCAATCGCAGGCCGAGATCGTTGCCGCCGGCTACCCGGCGCCAACCGTGAGCCGCGTGGCGCGGCTGGTGCTGGCCAATGAATTCAAGCGCCGGCAGTCGGCACCGGGACCGCGCACGACCACCCGGGCTTTTGGCCGCGAGCGGCGCTATCCGATTACGTCAGGCTGGCGCTGATACCGCACCCTGGCATCGGGGCGGGTTGCTGCCTCAATGATGCCCGGAGAAGGGGATCATCTTGCGCAAGGTCGAGGGCGGGTGCGGCCACTTGGCATCGTTCAAGTACGGATGCTCTGGATAGTTGAGCGCCAGCACCTTGCGGCTTTGCTCGGCCAGCGTGTCCTGCTTGAGCGCGATGTAGCAGCGGGTGAGGATGGCCAGCGCGTCGCCGGTCTGTGGTGCCTGCTGGTAATGCTCGATCACGTACTGCGCGCGGTCGGCGGCGGCAATGTAGGCCTTGTTGCGCAGGTAGAACTCGGCGACGTTGATCTCGTACTGTGCCAGCACGTTGCGCAGGTAGATCATGCGCTGGCGCGCGTCGGCGGTGTAGGCGCCATTGGGGAAGCGCCGGGCCAGCTCGGAGAAATCGTCGAAGGCCTGCAGGTTGTAGCCCTGGTCGCGCCGCATCTGCGCTTCGCTGCGCTTGAACCAGCGCTCGATGATGCCGCTGGTGCGATCGAAATTGATCAGTCCGCGCAGGTAATAGGCATAATCGACATGCTTGTGCGCCGGATAGGTCTTGATGAAGCGGTTCACCGTGGACAAGGCATCATCGGGCTTGTTGTCCTTGTACTGCGCGTAGGCCATGTCCAGCTGCGCCTGCTCGGAATACTCGCCGGACGACGGGAAACGGGCAATCAGGCGTTCGTAGCTCTTGGTCGCTGCCGCGTAATCGGCGTTTTCCAGTGAGGTGTGCGCCTTGGTGTACAGCGCGTCCACCGGCAGGTTGTCGTCGGTGCCGCGCTTGGAACCAAAGATGGAACAGGCGGCCAACGTGGTTGCCAGCAGCAGCACGGTCAGGAGCTTGGCGACGGAGCGTGCGGTCATGGGCAGAGTTTCAGCATGGGAAAGAATGATGCGCAAAGGCAAGAAAGCATGATAGCGGAAACCGTGCGCAGCCCGTGGTGGGCCGCTTGACCGCGGTTCAGCGCCGCTCGGTCGTGCCGTTGGCGCTGGGCGGACGGCGCTTTGACCAGGCGGTGGCCGTCATGTTCCCGGAGTTTTCGCGCTCGCGCCTGAGCGGCTGGATCAAGTCCGGCGCGTTGACGCTGGATGGCGCCCCGGCCGTGCCGCGCCAGGTCTTGCGCGGGGGCGAGGACGTGCGCCTGGAGGCGCAGCTGCAAGCCGAAGTCAGCAGCCAGCCGCAGGATCTTGGCCTGGATGTGGTGTACGAGGACGCGCATCTACTGGTGGTCAACAAGCCGGCCGGGCTGGTCGTGCATCCGGGCGCTGGCAACCCGGCCGGCACCTTGATGAACGCGCTGCTGTTTCATGACCCGCAGCTGGCGGAGCTCCCGCGTGCTGGCATCGTGCATCGGCTGGACAAGGACACCTCCGGGCTGCTGGTGGTGGCGCGCGACCTGCCCACCTCGACCGCGCTGGTCGATCTGCTGTCGCGGCATGAGGTGGAGCGCCAATACGAAGCGGTCGTGGTCGGCACGCTGGTGGCCGGCGGCACGGTCGACGCGCCCATCGGCCGCAGCCTGGGGGATCGGCTGCGCCAGGCGGTGCGCGACGAGGAGGACGGCAAGCGCGCGGTCACGCATTACCGCCTGCGCGAGCGTTTCCGCGCGCACAGCCTGATCCAATGCCGCCTGGAAACTGGCCGCACGCACCAGATTCGTGTGCACATGACGCATGTTGGCCATCCGCTGGTTGGCGATCCGGTCTACGGCGGCGGGCTCAAACTGCCCAAGCGCGCGTCGGACGCCTTGATCGCAACCTTGCGCGGTTTTCGCCGGCAGGCGCTGCATGCTGAGCGTTTGAGCTTCATCCATCCGGCCAGCGGCGAGCCGATGACCTTCACCGCGCCGCGACCGGACGACATGCAGGCGTTGATCGAGGCGCTGCAAACGGATGTGATCGAGCAGGGCGTGGATCATGCCTGAGCCGTGGATTTTCCCGGAGTGGCCCGCGCCGTCCACGGTGCGGGCAGCGGTGACCACGCGCGACGGGCCGGGCGTGTCGACGCCGCCGTTTGCACGCTTCAACCTGGGCGCCAACAGCGGCGACATGGCTGAGGCGGTGGCCGCCAATCGCGGCGCCTTGCAGCACGCACTGGACCTGCCGTCGGCGCCGCGCTGGTTGCGCCAGGTGCATGGCACGACGGTGGCCGAGCTGGGGCCGCTGGCCGACGGGCGCGAGATCGTGGCCGACGCCGCGGTTTCCCACGTCCCCGGCACGGTGCTGGCGATCCTCACCGCCGACTGCCTGAGCGTGCTGCTCTGCGCCGACGATGGCAGCGGCATCGGCGCCGCGCATGCCGGCTGGCGCGGCCTGGCCGGTGGCGTCCTGGAGGCGACGCTGGCGCACATGCAGGTTGCGCCGGCACGGCTGCTGGCGTGGCTGGGGCCGTGCATCGGCGCGGCCTCGTATGAGGTCGGCGCCGAGGTGCGTGCGGCTTTTCTTGATCACGACCGCGACGCCGCGGCCTGCTTCACCGCGACGCGTCCCGATCATTGGCACTGTGACCTGGCGGCGCTGGCGCGGCGGCGCTTGCAGGCGGCCGGGGTCACCCGCGTTTTCGGCGGCGGCTTTGACACCTTCACCGACCCAAGCCTGTATTCGTACCGCCGCGACGGCGCGCGCAGCGGCCGTTTCGCCAGTGTGATCTGGCGACTCTGAAGTCGTCGCGGGCCGGGTTCAGGCCACCTTGGGCGCCGGTCGCAGCGGTTGCGGTACCTCGCGGCGCAGCGCATGCAGGTAGCCGCTGCGCCAGTGGGTGATGTCGTTGTTCTCCAGCACGTCCATCATCGTCCGCCAGCGCTGCCGGCGCTCGGCCAGTGGCATGGCCAGGGCACGTTCCATGGCGTCGGCCACTTCCTCGGTATCGGCCGGGTTGACCAGCAGCGCCTCGGTCAGCTCCATGGCGGCGCCGGCAAAGCGTGACAACACCAGCACGCCCGGATCGTCGACATCCTGGCTGGCGACGTATTCCTTGGCCACCAGATTCATGCCGTCGCGCAGCGGCGTGACCAGGCCGACGCGGGCATTGCGGTAATAGCCCGTCAGCAATCGGTGCGGGAAGGATTTGTTGATGTAGCGGATCGGCACCCAATCCGGCGTGGCGTATTTGCCGTTGATATGGCCGGCGCTGCGCTCCAGGTCGTGGCGAATCTGCCGGTATTCCAGCACCGCGCCGCGCGAAGGTGGCGCGATCTGCATGTAGCTCACCTGGCGATGCCATGACGGCGCGCGTTCGAGCAGTCGCGCATAGGCCTGGAAGCGTTCGGGCAGGCCCTTGGAATAGTCCAGCCGGTCGACGCCGATCATCAGTGCGCGGCCGTTGAGCGAGGCCCGCAACTGGGCAATCTCCTTGTACGCACCGGCGCGGCTGGCGGCGCGGGCGATGGTTGCCGTGTCAATGCTGATGGGAAACGCCGCGGCGCGGAACAGCCGGCCGTTGGGCATGCGCATGCGCCCGCCCAGGCGCATTGCCGCACCGGCTTCGTGCAGGAAATAATCCTCCAGCGCGCGCAGGTCACGCGCGGTGTGCACGCCGACCAGGTCGTAGCTGGCCAGCGTCTCCAATAGTTGCCGATGGTTGGGCAGCGCGATCAGCAGACCGGCGGCGGGCAGCGGCGTGTGCAGGAAAAAGCCGATGCGGTTGCGTACGCCGCGCTCGCGCAGCAGCGCCGCCAGCGGGATCAAGTGGTAGTCGTGCACCCAGACGATGTCGTCGGCCTTGAGCAGGCCGGCGAGGTGATCGGCAAAGCTGGCGTTGACCCGCAAATAGCCGTCCAGATGGCCGCGATGGTAGTCCACCAGGTCCGGCCGGTAATGCAGCATCGGCCACAGCGTGCTGTTGGCAAAGCCGGTGTAGTAGTCGTCGTGATCGAGCCGCGAAAGATCGATGGTCGCGTATTCGACCTTGCCGTCGCGCACATGGTGGACCTCGTCGGCCGTGGTTGGCGCAAGCTTGCCGCTCCAGCCAAACCACAGCCCGCCGCGCTCCTGCAACGCCGCCTGCAATGCCGAAGCCAGCCCGCCGGTGGACGTCTGCCGCGGCAGGGCGACGCGGTTGGAAACCACGACCAGGCGGCTCATGGTGCGCGCCTTGTGCGCGGGAACGGGAAAGGCCGGGCATCCCGCGACCACAAGGCAACGAGGCCAAGGTCGCCGCTGTGATGGCTGAGCGTGTCCGCCGCGCTCGGCTGGCCTGGGTGCTGCTGCTTCCCTGTTCCCCGTTCCCGGTTCCCCGCTGTCCGCCTCACAACGCATCCTCCCAGCGTCGCGACAGGCGCATCGCGCACTGGATCAGGCCGACCAGCGAGTAGGTTTGCGGGTAGTTGCCCCAGTGCTCGCCGCTGGCGGGATCGAGATCTTCGGACAGCAACCCGAGTGCGTTGCGCTGGGCCAGCATGTGCTCGAACATGGCACGCGCCTGCTCGCGCCGGCCCGTGGCCGCCAGCGCCTCGATGTACCAGAACGTGCAGATGTTGAAGCTGGTTTGCGGCGTGCCGAAGTCGTCCGGGGCGACGTAGCGATACAGGTAATCGCCGCGCCGCAGCGCGATGCCGATGGCGTCCACCGTGGCGATGAAGCGTGGGTCGGTTGGCGCGATGAAGCCGATGTCGGCCAGCAGCAACAGGCTGGCGTCCAGGTGCTCGCCGTCATAGGCGTCGACGAAATGACCCAGTTGCGCGTTCCATGCGCGCTGCGCAATGCGTTCGTGCAGCTGCGCGCCCTGCTCTTGCCAATGGCGTGCGCGTTCGTCCAGGCCAAGCTCGGTGGCGATGTGTGCCAGGCGGTCGCATGCGGCCCAGCACATGGCGGCCGAATAAGTGTGCACGGCGGCACGATGGCGAAACTCCCACAAGCCGGCGTCGGCCTGCTCGGCGGTACGCAGGGCCAGCGTGCCCATGCGTTCGAGCCGCGTGAACATCAGCGCGTCGCCGCGATGCTCCAGCCGATGGTCGAAGAACAATTGCGCCGAGGCCAGCACCACCGAGCCATAGACATCGTTCTGGCGTTGATGCCAGGCGTCGTTGCCCACGCGCACCGGACCCATGCCGCGATAGCCGGCCAGCGTCGTCACCTGGCGCTCGGCCAGATCGCGCTCGAAGGTGATGCCGAATACCGGGCCGACTTCAAGCTCCGGCTCGGTGGCGATCAGGTTGAACACGTAGCGCAGGTATTCCTCCATCGAGCGCGTGGCGCCCAGGCGGTTGAGTGCGCGCACCGTGAACGCCGCGTCGCGCAGCCAGCAGTAGCGGTAATCCCAGTTGCGCGCGGTGCCGGGCGCTTCGGGAATGGAGGTGGTCAGGGCCGCGACGATGGCGCCGGTGTCTTCGTACTGGCACAGCTTCAGGGTGATCGCGGCGCGGATCACCGCGTCCTGCCACTCATAGGGCACCGACAGCGAGCGTGTCCATTCGTGCCAGTAGGCCAGCGTGCGTTCCAGCGTGGTGTGGATGAACACGGCCGGGCTGTCGGCCAGGGTTTCATCCGGGCCAAAGACAAAGTGCGCCGGCTTGTCCAGTGCGAACGGCAACTCGCGCGTGATGAAGGGCGTGGCCACGTCGCAGGTCAGGCGCTGCACGACGTCGCTGAGCAGGTAGCGGATGTGGTTGCTGCCGGCGGTGGTGGCCGGCGCGCGCGCGCCGTAATCACACAGCGGCCGCAGGCGCACGCGGATGCGTGGCGAGCCGCTGAGCGGGCTGACGCGGCGGGCCAGCAGCACCGGGTGATAGATGCGGCCGCGCGAGCGGTGGCGCGGCGCGAAATCCACCACCTCGATGGCGCCGCCGTGGCGATCGAACAGGCGCGTGACCAGCACGGCGGTGTTGGGCAGATAGTCTTGTTCGGCGTGATCGAAGTCTTCCAGCTCGATGCGCCAATCGCCGCCTGGCGTGGTCGGCGACAATAGCGCGCAGAAGCTGGCGTCGGCGTCAAAGCGTGGCAGGCAGCCCCAGACGATGCGCGCGTGCGCGTCGATCAAGGCCGCCACGCTGCCGTTGCCGATCACGCCCAGTGCCAGGCTTGGTGGCAATGCGTCATTGGTCGGATTCATGTGCGCTCCTTGTCTTGGGTGGGGTCAGCGCGGCCAGCACCTGCGTCAGCCAGCGCCGCACGGCCGGCGGATCGGGCAGGGTGAACCGTGCTGCGCTGGGCGTGCGCGTACCCACACGCACGCTGATGCCGCCCAGGGCGTTGACGGCGACAAAGGCGTCCTCGTCGGTCAAGTCGTCACCGACGTACACCGGCATGCGGCCCGTGCCAAGGGCCGTGGCCAGCAGCGTGCGCACGGCATCGCCCTTGTCGACGCCAGCCGGCTTGAATTCCATGACGTGATTGCCCAGTTGCAGCGTGTAGCCGGGAAGCTGCGCGAGCGTGGCCAGGCAGGCGGCGTGTAGCGCCGTCCACAGCTGCGGCGCATGCCGGCAATGCACGGCCACGGCCACGCCCTTGTCTTCAAATCGCGCCTGCGGCTGGCTTGCGGCCAGGGCGCGCATGGCGTGGTGCAATCGACGTTGCCGCGCGGCATCGATGGCGTGTTCGTGCGTGACGCCGGCGGCATCGCGCCATTGCCAGCCGTGCAGGCCGGCCGCCGCCCAATGTGGCGCGCCAAACAGGCGGTCGATGTCCTGCAAGGCGCGACCACTGACCAAGGCCAGCGAGCCATCCAGCGCCGCGTGCAGGTTGCCCAGCAGGGTGCGCAGCGCAGTGTCGACCACGACTGCCGCCGGATCGTCGGCAAAGGCCAGCAAGGTGCCATCGACATCCAGCAACAGCGCCCAGCGCGGGGGTTGCGGCGCGCCGGACGCGACGGCTGGCAAGGGCGGGGCGGGCAGCGTGGCTGGCGTTGCTGGAGTGGTCGTCATCAAGGCACTCATCTTTTTCACCATAACAAGACGTGTGTGATGCGCATGCAAGCATGGCCGCCGCCGCGCCAGCCGGCTTGAATCGCTGCGCCGCGTCCGCACCTTGCCTGTAGCGGCGGACATCCGCCAACGGCATCGGAGACACAGTCATGCGCATGGACAAACTCACCTCGCGTTTCCAGCAGGCGCTGGCTGACGCGCAATCGCTGGCGGTCGGACGCGATCACAACATGCTGGAGCCGGCACACGTCATGGCCGCCTTGCTGGCGCAGGGCGGTGGCTCGACCACGCCGCTGCTGGCGCAGTCCGGCGTCGACGTGGCGGCGGTGCGCCAGCGCGTTGACGACCTGCTGCAGCGCCTGCCGCAGGTGCGCGGGCAGGAAGGCAACATCAATATCGGCAACGATCTCAGCCGCTTGCTCAACCTTACCGACAAGCTGGCGCAGCAGCGTGGCGATCAGTTCATCGCCAGCGAGCTGTTCGTGCTGGCAGCGGTCGAGGACAAGGGCGAACTGGGCACGGCGTTGCGCGCGGCCGGCGCGGACAAGGCGCGCGTGGCGGCAGCCATCGAACAATTGCGCGGCGGTGACAAGGTGCAAAGCGAGGATGCCGAAGACCAGCGCCAGGCGCTGCAGAAATACTGCATCGACCTCACGGCGCGTGCCGAGAGCGGCAAGCTTGATCCGGTGATTGGTCGCGACGAGGAGATTCGCCGCACCATCCAGGTGCTGCAACGGCGCACCAAGAACAACCCGGTGCTGATCGGCGAACCCGGCGTCGGCAAGACCGCCATTGTCGAAGGACTGGCCCAGCGCATCATCAAGGACGAGGTGCCGGAAGGGCTGCGCGGTCGCCGCGTGCTGGCACTGGACATGGGCGCGCTGATTGCCGGCGCCAAGTTCCGCGGCGAGTTCGAGGAGCGCCTGAAGGCGGTGCTCAATGACCTGGCCAAGCAGGAAGGCCAGGTGGTGCTGTTCATCGACGAGCTGCACACCATGGTTGGCGCCGGCAAGGCCGACGGCGCGATGGACGCCGGCAACATGTTGAAACCGGCGCTGGCGCGCGGCGAGCTGCATTGCATCGGCGCCACCACGCTGGATGAATACCGCAAGTACATCGAAAAGGACGCCGCGCTGGAGCGGCGCTTCCAGAAGGTGTTTGTCGGCGAGCCGACGGTGGAAGACACCATCGCCATCCTGCGCGGCCTCAAGGAGCGCTACGCCGTGCATCACGGCGTGGAGATCACCGACCCGGCCATCGTCGCCGCGGCCACGCTGTCCAACCGCTACATCGCCGACCGCCAGCTGCCGGACAAGGCCATCGACCTGATGGACGAGGCGGCCAGCCGCATCCGCATGGAAATCGACTCCAAGCCCGAGGAGCTCGACCGCCTCGAACGCCGGCTGATCCAGCTGAAGATCCAGCGCGAGATGCTGAAGAAGGAAAAGGACAGCGAGTCGAAACAGCGGCTGGCGGATCTGGAAACCGACATCGGCAAACTCGAACGCGAGTTCTCGGATTTGAACGAAGTGTGGAAATCCGAGAAGGCGGCCATGCAAGGCACCACCAAGGTCAAGGAGCAGATCGCGCAGGCGCAACTGGCGCTGGAGGCCGCGCAGCGCCAGCAGGATTACGCCCGGATGAGCGAGATTCAATACGGCAGGTTGCCGGCGCTGGAAAAACAACTGGCCGCCGCGCAGGACGCCGAGCATCGCGAGTTCAAGCTGGTGCAGACGCGCGTCACCGCCGACGAGATTGCCGAAGTGGTGGCGCGCTGGACCGGCATCCCCGTGGCCAAGATGCTGGAAGGCGAGCGCGAAAAGCTGCTGCACATGGAAGCCGACCTGCACCGGCGCGTGGTCGGCCAGGACGAGGCCGTGCATGCCGTGGCCGATGCCATTCGGCGTGCGCGTGCCGGGTTGTCCGATCCCCATCGCCCCAGCGGCTCATTCCTGTTCCTCGGCCCGACCGGCGTGGGCAAGACCGAGTTGTGCAAGGCGCTGGCCGAATTCATGTTCGACACCACCGACGCCATGGTGCGCATCGACATGAGCGAATTCATGGAGAAGCACTCGGTGAGCCGCCTGGTCGGCGCGCCGCCGGGCTACGTCGGCTACGAGGAGGGTGGCTATCTCACCGAGGCCGTGCGCCGGCGGCCGTACAGCGTGATCCTGCTGGACGAGGTGGAGAAGGCGCACCCGGATGTGTTCAACATCCTGTTGCAAGTACTGGACGATGGCCGCCTGACCGACGGCCAGGGCCGCACGGTGGATTTTCGCAACACTGTCATCGTCATGACCTCCAACCTCGGCTCGCAGATGATCCAGGACGTGGCCGAAAGCAATGGCGACAGCGAAGAGCAGTACACGCAGATGAAGGCCTCCGTGCTCGGCGTGGTGCAGGCACACTTCCGTCCCGAGTTCATCAACCGGCTGGACGAGATCGTCGTCTTCCGCCCGCTTGGCAAGGCGCAGATTCACGCCATCGCCCGGATCCAGCTGACGTATCTGGAGCAGCGCCTGGCTGAGCGTCAGCTCAAGCTGGAGGTCAGCGACCGGGCACTGGACCTGCTGGCCAATGTCGGCTTTGACCCGGTGTACGGCGCGCGGCCGCTGAAACGTGCCATCCAGCAGCAGATGGAAAACCCGCTGGCGCGCGAGATTCTCTCCGGCGTCTATGCGGCGGGCGATACCGTGCGCGTGGATGCCGAGGCTGGTCGACTGGTCTTCGGCAAGCATTGATCCGCCGCGCCGGCACGTGTTGCATTGAAATCCGCCCGGGCGCACCAATAATGGGCGCAGGTACACGCCGCGACGCGTGCGTGTGCGGCGGTATTCTGGAGTTCGCATGCCCATTTACGAGTTTGCGTGCCCGCATTGCGGGCACCATTTTGATCATCTGCAAAAGCTGTCCGATCCCGACCCGACGGTCTGTCCCGCCTGCCATGCCGAGTCGCTGCACCGCATGCTGAGTGCGCCGACCTTCCGCCTGGCTGGCACGGGCTGGTACGAGACCGACTTCAAGAAGCCCGGCGAAAAGAAGCATCACCTGGCCGATGGCGGCGCCCCCGCTGCCAGCGCGCCGAGCACGCCGGCAGCGGCCAAACCGGTTGTTGCCGCGGCGTCGACTTCCGGCAGCTGATCGCTCCCGCTGCGCTACGGTCCTGCGTGGCGGTGTCCTTTCTGCAATGAGGCCACCCGTGAGGCTGTCGCGGCCAGGGTCATGACCGTTTGCCGTCGATATCCCGACGCTGCTTCGTCCATGTCCATCGCCGTTGGGCACGGCGGGACTTGCCGCCGTGTCGCGCGCAGGCTAGCGTGCACTCATGCACATCATCTATCGCGCCGACAATGTGTTTGACGCGCATCTGGTGAAAGATGCGCTGGAGCACGCCGATATCCCGGCTTTCGTCACCGGCGAATACCTGACCGGTGCCATCGGCCAACTTCCAGCCATGGACTACATCGCCGTCATGGTCCCCGAGTCCAGCCTGCCGCGCGCCAGCGCCGTCGTGCGCGAGGTGGAGGCGCGCTTGAGCGAAGCGCGGGAAGCCATTGATCACCTCGATGATGCGACGGATGGCAATGTCATTGTCGTGTCGTGCTGAAAGTGCGAGCGGCATCACACCCAAGTCGTCGCCATTGACGTAGGTCAGTCACGGATTGCCGAAATTCGGTAGACTCGATGACGGAGCAGGGGCTCTCGCAACAAAGTTGTCACATGGATGACGGCCTTGGCGTGCTCGCGCCTGTACTCGACAACTTCGAGAGCGCCGGTCGCCATGAATCATTTTTATCGTCTTTGCTGGAATACCGCGACGTCCCAATGGGTCGCCGCCAGTGAATTGGCCCGCCGCAGCCGGCCGACATCGGGTGGAGCACGACAGCCGCGAGGCGGACATTCGCCACTGCGTTTGACGGCACTGGCGTTGGCGCTTGGCTTGGGCCTGTCGGGCTGGGCGCACGCTGGGCAGACCGGCGGCCAGGTGGTCGCCGGCAGCGGCAGCATCGCGCAGGACGGCGCGGTCACCACTATCACGCAGACCAGCCAGCAGCTGTCGCTCAACTGGCAAAGCTTCAACATCGATGCCGGCGAGACCGTCAACTTCATACAGCCGGGGGCCAGCTCGATCGCCGTCAACCGCGTGCTGGGCAACAGTGCCAGCGAGATTTTCGGCAACCTCAACGCCAACGGCCAGGTCTGGCTGATCAATCCCAATGGCGTGCTGTTCGGCAAGAACGCGCAGGTCGATGTCGGCGGCATCGTCGCATCCACGCTCGACACTTCCGATACGTCGCTGTTTTCCGCCACGCGCCGATTCAACGGTGATGGCCATGGCAGCGTCGTCAACCGCGGCCGCATCACCGCCCACGGCGGCGGCTACGTCGCCTTGCTGGGCCACCAGGTTTCCAACCAGGGCAGCATCAGTGCCCGCTTGGGCACGGTGGCCATGGGTGCCGGCAGCGCCATCACGCTGACGTTCGAGGGCAACCAGCTGCTGCACCTGCAAGTGGATCGCAGCACGCTGGACGATCTGGTGGAAAACCGCCAGCTGATCCAGGCCGATGGCGGCCGCGTCATGCTGACCGCCGGTGCCGCCGAGTCGCTGCTGGCCAGCAGCGTCAACAACACCGGCGTGGTGCGTGCGCAGACGGTCGACAACCGCCATGGCGAAATTACCCTGCTGGCGGGCGCCACGGCCGGCACGACGCATGTTGCCGGCACGCTGGACGCCAGCGCGCCGGTCAGGGGTGATGGTGGCTTCATCGAGACGTCGGCGGCGCAGGTCGATGTCGCTGGCGACGCGCACATCAATGCCAGTGCGGCGCAGGGCGCGTCGGGCCAGTGGCTGCTTGATCCGACGGACTTGAATATCGATGCCGCACTTGCCGGCAGCATGGCCAGCACCCTCAACGGCGGCACCAATGTCACCCAACAGACCACTTCGGCCGGTAGCGGCGGGGTGGGCGACATCAACGTCAACGCCGCCATCAACTGGACCAATGCCGCCGCGGCGCTGACGCTGGATGCTTATCACAGCGTCAACGTCAATGCGCCCATCAACGGCGCCGGCAGCGTGCTGATGAAAGCGGGTGCCGATATCAAGCTGGCTGCGGCAGTGGCTGGCAGTACCGGTGTGACACTCCAGGCGGCGGGCAACTTCATCAATACCGCGGGCGCTGGTGCGCTGTCGGCGTCGGCCGGCAAGTGGCTGGTGTATTCCACTAATCCGGCGGCAAGCAGCACCGGTGGCCTGGCGGCGGACTTCATCCAGTACAACATGACCTCGGCCGGAACGCCGACCGCCACGGGCAGTGGCTTCGTCTACAGCGTGGCGCCGACCGTCAATTTCACCGGCCTGACCGGTACGGTGACCAAGGACTACGACGGCACCAATGCGGCCACGCTGACCGGCGGCAACTTCACTAGCGCCGGCATGCTTGCCGGCGACAAGCTGGTCAGTGCCAAGGGCACCTACGCCAGCGTCAATGCCGGCACCGGTATTGCCGTGACCACGTCCACGGCCGCCGCCGATTTCACCTTTGCCGATGCTGGCGGCACGCCAATCTACGGCTACAAGGTGTCAGGCCTGCCACTCACCGCCAACATCGGCACGATCGATCCCAAGGCGCTGACGGTGTCGATCATCGGCACGCCGACCAAGGTCTACAACGCCACCACCACGGCCATGTTGACCGCCGGCAATTACGCCATGGATGGCGTCGTTGCTGGTGAGGGCGTCAATTTCAGCCAGCCGAGCACCGTCAGTTATGACAGCGCCGATGCGGGTGCGCGGACGGTTACTGCCACCTTCCTGCCTTCCAACTTCGTCGCTGCACCGGGCACGTATCTGACCAATTACATCTTGCCGACCAGCGCCACCGGCGCCGGCCAGATCAATCAGGCGCCGCTGGAATTGTCAGGCCTGCTGGCACAGGACAAGACCTACGACGGCACGGCGGCGGCGGCACTGGACAAGGGCGGCGCGAGCATCTTCGGCGTGGTCGCCGCAGACCTGGGCCAGGTCGGGCTGGACACCAGCGCGGGTGCGGGCACGTTTGCCAGCGCCAATGCCGGCACCTGGAACGTCACCGCCAGCGGCTTCACGTTGACCGGCACCAAGGCCGCCAACTACGTCCTGAACGTACCGACAAACCTCAGCGCGACGATCAACAGGAAAGCGCTCGACGTCAGCAGCGTCACCGCGCTGGACAAGGTCTACGACGCCACGACGACGGCGACGCTCGACGTTGCGTCGGCAGCGCTTGGCGCGGGCGTGTTGGCGGGCGACGACGTCACGTTGTTGTCGGGCGGCGCCACCGGTGCGTTCGGCAGCGCCAATGTCGGCACGGGACTGGGGGTAACGGTCAATGGTTTCGCCCTGGCGGGTACCGCCGCGAACAATTACAGCCTGGCGCAGCCGACCGGCCTGTCGGCCGACATCACGCCGGCGCCATTGACGATCACCGTCACCGGCAACCCGACGCGGACATACAACGGCACCAGCCTGGCGCTGGTTGGCGAAAGCGACTTCACCATCAGCGGCTGGCAGGGCAGCGACAACGGCAAGATCACGCAAAACGCCGGCGCCAGCTATGCCAGCCCCGATGCCAGCGCCAGCAACCTGGTGACCGTGCTGCTGGAGGCGCCCGATTTCGTGATGAGCAGCGGCTCGCTGTCGAACTATGCCTTTGCCTCGGCGGTTTTCGGCAACGGCACGATTTCGCCCATCACGCTGACCTATGCGCTTGTCGGCAACCCGACCAAGACCTACGACGGCACCACCGACGCCACGCTGGTCCCCGGCAATTACAAGCTCGACGGTTTTCTTGCCGGCCAAGGCGCCACCGTCACGCAGACGCACGGTACCTATGCCGACCCGAATGTCGGCCAGTGGCTGGTCACGGCCAACCTGACTGCCGCCGACTTCTCCCTGTTTGGCGGCGCCAAGCTGGTCAATTACGTGTGGCCGACGCTCGTCACCGGCGCCGGCACGATCAAGCCGGCAACGTTGGGCGGCGGTCTTATCGATGTTTCGATCGATGGCCCGACCAAGCTGTATGACGGCACCACCGACGCCACGCTGACCCCCGCCAACTTCATCCTGACCGGCTTCGCGGCGGGCGAGGGCGCCAGCGTCAACCAGACCGTCGGCATCTTTGCGGACAAGAATGTCGGCATGCAGGCGGTGTCGGCGACCCTGGCCCCCGGCAATTTCGATGCAAACCCCGGCACCAACCTCGGCAACTACACCTTGCCGACGATGGCCTACGGCACCGGCGAGATCACCCCGGTGACGCTGACCGCGTCCATCATCGGCACGCCGACCAAGGTCTACGACGGCGGCACCTACGTCGTACTGGGTTTGGCCAATTACAAACTCGATGGCTTCGTGGGTGCCGAAGGCGCCGACATCAACCCGCCGTCCGCTGTCGATTTCGACGACAAGAATGTCGGCACGCCAAACATCACCGCCACGCTGACGCCGTCCTCGTACGTCGCCCACGCCGGCACGCTGCTGTCCAACTACATCCTGGCTGACACGGCAACGGGCGCCGGCATGATCACCCCGGCGCCGCTGTATGTGAACGGCGTGTCGGCCACCAGCCGCGTCTATGACACCACCAACATCGCCCAGCTCACCGGCACGGGAAAACTGGTCGGCCTGGTCCTGGCCGATGTCGGCAAGGTCACCCTGACCAGTGGCACGACCGGCACGTTTGCGCAAGCCGACGTGGGCAACGGGATTGGCGTGACCGCCAATGGCTTCTCGATCAGCGGCACGGAAAGCGGCAACTACACCTTGCTGCCACTGGCCGGACTGACCGCCAACATCACGCCGTATCACTTGTCGATCAACGGTGTCACGGCCGACGACCGTGAATACGACGGCAGCACCGACATCACGCTCGATAACAGCGCCGCCAGCCTGTTCGGCGTGTTTGGCACTGACACAGCGGACGTCACGCTCGGCACCGTCGGCGCGCTTGGCCACACCCGTTCCGCCAACGTCGGCACCGACCTGGCCGTCAGCACCAGCGGCTTCACGCTGAGCGGCGCCAAAGCGCACAACTACATCGTCGATCAGGTGGGTGGCCTGACGGCCGACATCACGCCCAAAGTGTTGACCGGGACGATCATCGGCGACCCGACCAAGCCCTACGACGGCACCGGCTCGGTGACCCTGACCGCCACCGACTTCAACCTGGTGGGCGTGGTGGCGGGCGAAAGCATCAGCGTGCCGCAGACGTCCAACGCGTCCTATAACGACGTCAATGCCGGCAGCAACCGCGGCCTCACCGCGCATCTGGTGGTGTCCGACTTCCTCGCGACGCCAGGCACCAGCCTGGCCAATTACGTCCTGCCCACGGATGTCTACGGCACGCTGGGCACGATCACCCAGGCGGTCATCAGTCTGCAGGGTACGCGCGTATACAACGCGTTGACCGATGCCAATGCCTCGCTGTTCACCAGTGGTGGCACGATTGACGGCGTGGATGGGGAAAAACTCACGCTGACTGGCAGCGGCATCCTCACCACCAAGAATGTCGGCAGCCAGCGGCCCTTCACCGATTTCAGCGGCTTCACGCTGGGCGCGTCCGGCGCCAGCAATCCGGCCAATTACACGCTGGTCGGCGGTACCCATTGGGTCACCATCACGCCAGCGCTGCTGCATGTTGGCGGTTTGGGCGCCGATGACAAGACCTACGACGGCAATCGCACGGCGACGCTCAATGGCACGGCCACGGGCGACCAGTTCGCCGGCGACGTCATTACGTTCGGCAACACCGCCACGGGCCTCTTTGACACCAAGAACGCCGGTACCGGCAAGTCGGTGGCCACGGCCGTCACGCTGGGCGGCGCCGATGCCGGCAACTACACCGTCGTGCAGCAGCCGGGCATCAAGGCGGATATCTTCCAAAAAACGATCACCGTCGACGCTACCGGCGTCAACAAGGTCTACAACGGCAACGTCAATTCCGGCGCCACGCTCAGCAGCGCCGGCAAGGTCAGTGGCGATGCGCTTGGCTACAGCAGTACGTCGAATGTCTTTGCCGACAAGAACGTGGCCAACGGCATCGCCGTCACCGTCAGCGGCATTGGGCTGACGGGTGCCGATGCCGGCAATTACACGCTGGCCAGCACCACGGCAACCACCACGGCCAACATCACGCCGCACATCCTCAACCTGAGCGGCACGCGGGTCTACAACGCCCTGATCGATGCCGACGCCGACCTGTTTGGCAACAAGGACGGCACCATCAATGGCGTCGTTGGCGAAACACTCACCCTGGCCGGCTCCGGTTTGCTGGGCGACAAGAACGTCGGCACCAACAAGGCTTTCACGCCGGGTACGCTGGCGTTGGGCGACGACACTGGCCTGGCCAGCAACTACGACTTCGGCACCTACAAGCTGACCGTCACCAAGGCCAATTTGACGGTCAGCGGCACCGTGGCTGCCAACAAGACCTACGACGGCAATCGGAATGCTGCGCTGTCAGGCGCCACGCTGGATGGCGTCCTGTTGACGGATGCAGTCACCCTCGGCAACACCGACCTCGGCACCTTCGACACCAAGGACGTTGGCACCAACAAGCCGGTCACCACGGCGTTCACCATCGGCGGTACCGATGCCGGCAACTACAACATCCTGCAGCCAGCGGGTATTACCGCGGACATCACCAAGCTGGCCATCAATATCGTGGTCAAGGCCACTGGCAAGGACAAGGTCTACGACGGCACCACGCATTCGGATGCCACGCTCGACAGTGATGACTTCGTGGCTGGTGACGACGTCAGCCTGACCAACACGTTCAACGAATTCATCAGCAAGGATGTGGGTAGCAACATCCTTGTCAACATTGCAGGTATCAGCCTGACCGGCGCCAACGCCGGCAACTACGACCTGTCTGGCGTGACTACGGCGACCACCACCGCCAACATCACGCCCTATGTCCTGGACTTGCAAGGTACGCGGGTTTACGACGCAGCGACTGGCGCCAACTACACGCTGTTCGGCAACCACGACGGCACGATCGATGGCATCGCTGGAGAGAAGCTCGCGTTGAGCGGCAGCGGCACGCTGGCGGACAAGAACGTCGGCACCGAAAAGGCCGTCACCTCGTTTGCCGGCTTGACGCTGGGCGATGACGGCACGTCGCTTGCCAGCAACTACACCTTCACCGGCGGCACGCATTGGGTCACCGTCACGCCGTATGCGCTGACCGTGACGGCCACCGCTGACAACAAGATCTACGACCGCTTGACGGCGGCGAGCACCACACTCACCTCCAGCCCCCTGCTGGGCGGGGACGTCGTCACGTTCAACCCGGGAGCGGCCAATTTCAGTGACAAGAATGTCGCGAACGGCAAGACGGTGACGGTGACCGGCATCACCTCGACCGGCGATCCCCTGGGCAATTACACCTTCAACACCACGGCCACCACGACAGCCGACATCACGCCGCTGGCCATTACCGGTGCGATCACGGCGGACAACAAGGTTTACAACGCCGACGTCGACGCCACCACCGCCGGTACGCTGACCGGTGTGCTTGGCGGCGACGTGCTCACTTTTGGCACCACGGGCACGTTCAGTGACAAGAACGTGGCCAATGGCAAGACGGTGACGGTCAGCGGCAGCCTGTCTGGGGCGGATGCCGGCAACTACACGCTGACGACCAATGGCACCACAACGGCGAATATCACGCCGTTGGCAGTCACTGTGTCGGCTACGGCTGACGACAAGGTTTATGACGGCAACGACAGTGCCGTCACGACGCTTGCTGGCGGCGGCGTACTTGCCGGTGACACCGTGGTCTTCAGTGCCGCCTCGGCCACTTTCAGCGACAAGAATGTAGCCAACGGCAAGACCGTCAGCGTGCACAACATTGTTGCCACCGGCGCTGATGCCGGCAATTACACGGTCAACACCTCGACCACCACCACGGCGGATATCACCCCGCTGGCCATCACCGGCGCGATCACGGCCAGCAACAAGATTTACGACGCGGGCGTCGGCGCCACCACCACGGGCACATTAACCGGCGTGCTGGGTAGCGACACCGTCACCTTCGGCACCACCGGCACGTTCGGTGACAAGAACGTGGCCGATGGCAAGACGGTAACGGTCAACGGCAGCCTGGGCGGCGTGGACGCCGGTAACTACACGCTGACGACCAATGCCACCACCACGGCGGACATCACGCCGCTGGCGATCACCGGCAGCATCCTGGCCGACAACAAGGTCTACGACGCGACGACAGCGGCGACGGTGCATGGCACGCTGGCCGGCGTGCTGGGCGGCGACGTGCTGAGCTTCGACACCAGTGGCACGTTCAGCGACAAGAACGTGGCCGACGGCAAGACCGTGACGGTCACCGGCAGCCTGGGCGGTGCCGATGCCGGCAACTACACGGTGACGTCCAACACCACCACGCTGGCCGACATCACGCCGTTGACCATCACCGGCAGCATCCTGGCCGACAACAAGGTCTACGACGCGACGACGGCGGCGACGGTGCACGGCACGCTGACTGGCGTGCTGAGTGGCGATGTGCTCACCGTGGGTACGGTGGGCGGCACGTTCGGCGACAAGGACGCCGGCATTGGCAAGACGGTCAACGTCACCGGCGCGGTGGCTGGCGCGGACCAGGGCAACTACACCGTCACTTTCAACCCGACCACGACCGCCGATATCACCCGCGCCATCATCAACCTGTCCGGCACCCGCGTGTACAACGGCAACGTGACGGCCGATGCCAACATGTTCGGTACCGCCGGTATTGTCGATGGCGTGGCCGGCGAGCAGCTGGGACTCATCGGCAGCGGCTTGCTGGTCGACAAAAACGTGTCGCCCAGCCGTGCATTGAACAGCCTCGGGACGTTGGCGCTGACGGACCATGGCGTCTCCTTGGCCAAGAACTACACCCTGGCCGGCGGTGCGCATGTGGCGGCCGTGACGCCGTTTGCCATCACCGGCACGATCACCGCCGACGGCAAGGTCTATGACGGTGGCACGGTGGCGACGATCCATGGCAGTTTCACCGGAGCGTTTGCGGGCGACGATCTTGGCCTGTCCAGCACCGGCAGCTTTGCCGACAAGAACGCCGGTATCGGCAAGCTGGTCGACGTCAGCGGCAGTCTCACCGGCACCGATGCCGGCAACTACACCTTGATGTCCAACACCACCACGCTGGCCGACATCACGCCGCTGGCGATCACCGGCAGCATCCTGGCCGACAACAAGGTCTACGACGCGACGACAGCGGCGACGGTGCATGGCACGCTGGCCGGCGTGCTGGGCGGCGACGTGCTGAGCTTCGACACCAGTGGCACGTTCAGCGACAAGAACGTGGCCGACGGCAAGACCGTGACGGTCACCGGCAGCCTGGGCGGTGCCGATGCCGGCAACTACACGGTGACGTCCAACACCACCACGCTGGCCGACATCACGCCGCTGGCGATCACCGGCAGCATCCTGGCCGACAACAAGGTCTACG
>CAZMPZ010000012.1:0-80738 GCA_964568445.1 uncultured Rhodanobacter sp.
TGATCTTGTGGTCGATGAAGTGCTTCTTGCCCTTCACGTCGCGGGTGAAGCCGCGTACGCGGTAGTCGCACACGACGATGTCCGACTCGAAGCTGTCGATCAGGTAGTTCAGCGCCTTCAGCGGCGAGATCACGCCGCAGGTGGCCACGTCGATGTCCGCACGGAACGTGGCAATGCCGTTGTGCGGATGGGTTTCCGGGTAGGTGTGCACGGTGATGTGGCTCTTGTCCATGTGCGCCACCACGGCACCCGCGATCGAGTCGCGGCCAAGCTTCTCCACGATCGGCTCCTCGGAGATCAGCATGGTCACCGAAGCGCCCTGCGGATCGTAATCCTGGCGCGCGATGTTGAGGATGTTGGCACCGATGATCTCGGCCACGTCGGTGAGGATCTGGGTCAGGCGGTCGGCGTCATACTGTTCGTCGATATACTCGATGTAACGTCGGCGCTGGTCCTCGGACACGGCGTAGCAGATATCGTAGATATTGAAGCTCAACGCCTTGGTCAGGTTGTTGAAACCCTGCAGGCGCAGGCGGGGAAGTGATTTCACCACGAACTGCTCTCCACGACCGATGGCGGCCAGATATTCAAGGACAGGAGGCTTGCCACCCGACGACGGCTCGCAAGCACGCTCCAGCAAGAGGCTGGCGGCGACCCACACGCGATACGGTCGCGCGGGACGGAAAGGTTGGCAAGTATGGGGGAAAAGCATGCAAAACTGAACCTGCGCCCGGCGCGGGGGTTTGCCATAATGCCAACCATGTCACGGCAACGCGCCAAGGCGCAGTTGACCGTGCGGCTCCGACGCGTACCGCCATTGCCTGGGGACGACACGTGGCACAACTCAAATACCAACTGCAACAGGCATTCGAGCGCTCACAAGCGCCGTTGAGCCTTGCCCCCGATCCGGAATCGATGGAGCGCATCCTGGCGCTGTGCCACCGGCGCCGCTATCCCGGCCGCACCGCGATCATCCGCCCCGGCGATCCGGCCAACACCTTGTACTACGTCATCGACGGCTCGCTGGTGGTCAGCACCGAGGATGAAAAAGGTCGCGAACTGATCCTGGCCTACATCAGCCGCGGCCAGTTCATTGGCGAGATGGGCCTGTTCGTGGCGCAGGCCCAACGCGAATCGGTAGTGCGCACGCGCACGCCGTGCGAGCTGGCCGAGATCAGCTACGAACGCCTGTTCCATCTGATGGAAGGCCCACTGCGCGAGGAATGTCCCAAACTCCTGTTTGCCATTGGCGCGCAACTGACCAACCGCCTGCTGCACACCTCGCGGCAGGTCAGCCGCATGGCCTTCATGGATGTCACCAACCGCATCTCGCGCACCTTGCTGGAACTGTGCGATGAGCCCGACGCGATGACCCACCCCGACGGCACGCAGATCCGCATTTCGCGCCAGGAGATCAGCCGCATCGTGGGCTGCTCGCGGGAAATGGTCGGCCGCGTGCTCAAGCAACTGGAGGAGCAACGGCTGATCGACGTCTCCGGCAAAACCATCGTGGTCCGCGGCACGCGCTGATCCGCAGGCACCGGGCACGCGCCACGCGGGGTAAATCGTGGACTTCAACCAGTTTCTGATTTTTGCCGGCATCGGCCTGCTGGCACAGATGGTGGACGGCGCGCTGGGCATGGCCTATGGCCTGGTGTCGACGTCGATCCTGCTGGCGCTTGGTTTGCCGCCGGCCGTGGCCAGTGCCACCGTGCACGCCGCAGAAGTCGTGACCACCGGCGCCTCGGGCGCATCGCATGTGTGGTTTGGCAACGTGCGCTGGCGACTCTTCTGGCAGCTGGCCATTCCCGGCGCCATCGGCGGCATCCTCGGCGCCACGCTGCTGGCCAATGTGCCCGGCGACACCATCCGGCCGCTGGTCGCGCTTTACCTGTTGGTGCTGGGCGTGATGGTGCTGCTGCGAGCCTGGGGCCGGCGCGTGTCGCATCATCAGGTGCGCCACCCCGGAGTCCTCGGCCTGGTGGCCGGGACGCTGGATGCCATTGGCGGTGGCGGCTGGGGACCGATTGCCACCAGCACCTTGATGGCCCGCGGCGGCGGCGTGCGCAGCACGATCGGCTCGGTCAACGCCGCTGAATTCGTCGTGACGGTATGCGTGTCGGCAACACTGACGTGGCATATCGGCATCGGCCACTGGTCGATCGTGCTGGGTCTGCTCACCGGCGGCGTCATCGCCTCGCCGCTTGCCGCGTGGCTGGTCCGGCACCTGCCCGAGCGCGTGGTGCTGGGCGGCGTGGGCGGCTTGATCGTGCTGCTCAGCCTGATTCAATTGGTGCAGATGGCGCTACGCTGATCACGCGCCGGCAAACAATCGCTGCAGCTCCTGGCCGGGATTGCTGGCGCGCATGAAAGCCTCGCCGACCAGGAAGGCCTGGATACCACCGGCGCGCAGGCGCGTCACATCGTCGGCGGTGCGGATGCCCGACTCGGCCACCACGATGCGGTCGTATTCCACCATCTCCTGCAAATCCAGCGAGGTTTGCAGCGAGGTTTCAAAATTGCGCAGGTTGCGGTTGTTGACGCCAATCAAGCGCACCGGCAGGGCGTGCGCGCGCTCCAGCTCGTCGGCGTTGTGCACTTCGCACAGCACGTCCAGGCCCAGCTCGCCGGCCAGCGTCGCCAACTGCAACAGCAGGTCATCCTCCAGCGCGGCGACGATCAACAAAATGCAGTCGGCGCCAATGGCGCGCGCCTCGTGCACCTGGTATGGGTCGATGATGAAATCCTTGCGCAGCACCGGCAGTGCGCACGCGGCACGGGCCTGGCCGAGAAACGCCTCGCTGCCCTGGAAAAAATCGCGGTCGGTCAGCACTGACAGGCACGTCGCACCACCAGCGGCGTAGCTGCGCGCAATGGCGGCCGGATCGAATTCCGCGCGAATCACGCCCTTGCTCGGGCTGGCCTTCTTCACCTCGGCAATCACCGCCGGCTCATCGGCATCGATGCGTGCCTCGATGGCTGCGACAAAGCCGCGTGTGGCCGGCAAATCGGCGGCGCGCGCGGCCAGGTCCACCAGCGGCATGTGCACCCGGCGCTCAGCCACCTCCTCTGCCTTGCGCTCGAGTATGCGATTGAGGATGTCGGACATGGGGTTGATCCCTGCAGCCGAGGTCATGGCCAGCGTACCGCGAATGTCGTCCGAATGACGCTCACGCGGCACGCGCCAGTGCCTGCGTGGCGGCCACGAAGGCCTCCAGCTTGGCCCGCGCCGCGCCGCTGGCAATCGCGCCGCGTGCCAACTCGATGCCGGCCATGATGGAGCCGGCCACATCGGCGGCATACAACGCCGCACCGGCGTTCAGGCACACGATGTCATGCGGCACGCCGGGCTGGCCGCCCAGCGCGTCCAGCAGCATGGCCTTGGATTGCGCCACGTCATCCACGCGCAAGTTGCGGCTGGAGGCCATGGCCAGGCCAAAATCTTCCGGCTCGATCTCGTACTCGCGCACCGCGCCGTCGCGCAGCTCGCCCACCAAGGTGGCCGCGCCCAGCGAAATTTCATCCATGCCATCGCGGCCCCACACCACCAGCGCATGACGCGCGCCCAAGGCCTGCAGCACGCGAATCTGGATGCCGACCAGATCGGGATGGAACACGCCCATCAGGATGTTGGGCGCACCCGCCGGATTGGTCAGCGGGCCAAGGATGTTGAACAGCGTGCGCACACCCATTTCCCGGCGTACCGGTGCCACCACTTTCATTGCCGGGTGATGGTTGGGTGCAAACATGAAGCCGATACCGACCTGCGTCATGCACTGCGCCACCTGCGCCGGCGCCAGGTTGATCGACGCGCCCAGCGCTTCCAGCACGTCGGCGCTGCCGGACTTGGACGACACGCTGCGCCCACCATGCTTGGCCACGCAGGCACCAGCCGCGGCGGCGACGAACATCGACGCGGTGGAAATGTTGAAGCTCGACGCGCCGTCGCCACCGGTGCCGACAATGTCCACCAGATGCGGGTGCTTCGGTGCGGCGACCTTGGCCGAAAGCTCGCGCATCACGCGCGCCGCACCGGTGATCTCGCCCACGGTTTCCTTCTTCACGCGCAGGCCGGTGATGATCGCCGCCGTCATCAGCGGGCTGACCTGCCCGCGCATGATCTGGCGCATCAGCGCGATCATTTCGTCGTGAAAGATTTCCCGATGTTCAATCGTGCGCTGCAAAGCCTCGCGCGGTGTGATGGTTGCCGCCTCGTCCGTGCCGCTCATGCCGCACGCTGCAGTGGCTGGCCGAGAAAATTGCGCAGCAGGTTGTAGCCGTTCTCGGTCAGGATCGATTCGGGATGAAACTGCACGCCCTCGACCGCCAGCGTCTTGTGCTTGAGGCCCATGATCTCGTCGATCGAGCCATCCGCGTTTTCCGTCCACGCCGTCACCTCCAGGCAATCGGGCAGCGAGGCGCGCTCAACCACCAGCGAGTGATAGCGCGTGGCCGGAAACGGATTGGGCACGCCGGCAAACACACCCTCGCCGCGATGGTGCACCGGTGACGTCTTGCCATGCATGATCTGCCGCGCACGCACCACCTTGCCGCCAAAGGCCTGGCCAAGCGCCTGATGCCCAAGGCACACGCCGAAGATGGGAATCTCGCCGGACAACTCGCGCAGCACCGCCAGCGACACCCCGGCATCATCGGGCGTGCCCGGTCCCGGCGAAATCATGATGTGCGCGGGCTTGAGCACGCGGATGTCGGCCACGGTCAGCGCGTCATTGCGCACCACCTTCACCTCCTGCCCCAGCACGCCCAGATACTGCACGAGGTTGTAGGTGAAGCTGTCGTAGTTGTCGATCATCAGCAGCATAAAAGACCTATCTACTTGTTTTAAGTGCAGTGAATTTCGGAATCATCGTCTTGATACCCGCATGGATACCCGCAAATTCTGTTGATATCCGAGCAGATGCCTAGAACCGGCTAGACCCGCCATTTTTGCATGTATCCATCCCTCCCAAACAAACAACCCCCGATCTCGCGCTCGCATCACCCATCTGGGTTGCAACGGGCGCGGCGTGCCGCTCTACATGGCTATCGCGTCGTTAGCCACGCGTGCGTATTTCGATCCATCGTGACCACCCGGGCACCCGGCAGACAAATGTTCCCAAATATGGAGGTTGAAAAGTCAGATTTGGAAGGTCATACTTCCACCCAAATTGGGAGGAAGAGACTTTGCGTCTACTCGGAAAGCCACTGCTGCAGCGCTTGACCAAGATGCACCCAGGAACACGCACCTGGGCGTCAAGCTGGGCCTCAGAAATCGCAGCGGCAAATTGGAAGCAGGCCGCCGATGTCCGGGTCCAGTTTCCAAAAGTAGTTGAGCCCTCCCCCAACCAGTTCACTTTTCCCGTTGCCGAATCAAGTGTGGCCGTGGCCCTAAGTATCGCGTTCCCGCAAGGTGTCGCCGTAATCACACATTTAGTAAATCAGGGGGACAACGCATGATAGCCGACCGTAACAACGTGTCTGCCCCCAAGGTCATTCGAACCCAAGGGCAATATGAGCAATACCTCGACGAGATCATGTCGCTCATGGCCCGGGGAACCGGGTTAACCAGTTCAGACAGCGACCGCCTGGAACTTCTATCCGTGTTGGTCGAGGCGTACGAAAGCTCCCGCTACCCCGTTGAACCGCCCGATCCGATTGACGCCATCCTTTTTCGCATGCAAGAGAAGGGGCTAAAGAAAGCTGATCTCACTCCCTACTTCGGCACTAGCAGCCGTGTTTCGGAAGTGCTCAACAGAAAACGCCCCCTGACCGTGCAGATGATGCGCGAATTGGCGGTAGGGCTCGGGCTCTCCGCCGATACGCTGTTGGGACTTACCGCGATCCCAAAGCCGAAGACCGATGACCTCGATTGGTCGATGTTCCCGGTGAAAGAAATGAGCCGTCGCGGATGGCTAAGCAACCTCGCCTCTAAAGCCACGGCCACGGCTGAGGATGCCGTGCGAGGGTTTATCACAGACGCAGGCCTACAATTCGGCACAGCTTCATTTCGTCGAACTATTTCGGGGGAGGCACAATCTCCCTCCACGAGGTACTCGCTCTATGCCTGGCTCGCCAGAGTCGTGCAGCGAGCCCGCGCACTGAAGCCAAAGGTCGCTCGATATGACCATAGCGCCTTATCCTCATCTTTTCTGCGTGAGCTGGCGCAACTGAGCTGGTTAGAACGAGGGCCGCTTCTGGCAGTGGAATTCCTGAACAAGCACGGCATCGTTGTAGTCATTGAAGAGCACCTCAAGGGGACACAACTTGATGGCGCTGCCTTACGCGACACAGATGGCACACCGATTGTCGGCCTGACGCTCCGCTACGACCGTATAGACAATTTCTGGTTCACGCTTCTGCACGAAGTGGTGCATCTATGGAAGCATGTGGACGAGCAGGAAGCATTTTTGGATGACCTTGATGCGTCGTCGGAAGACCGGCGTGAAGCTGAGGCCAACCGCCTTGCCCGTGAGGCATTTATCCCCAGATTGATTTGGAAGCGGAGCCCGGCGTACCAGTCGCCAAGCCGGGAGACCGTGTTGCAGCTATCCCATGAGTTACGCATCCACCCGGCAATCATTGCTGGACGGCTTCGGCGGGAGACGGGCAACTACAAGCTGTTGGGCGATCTTGTAGGTCAAAACGAAGTCCGAACGCTGTTCTATCCGTCCCCAGCTGTCGTCGAGGTCTGAATATGCACGTCTCCTACACCCCCTTCTTTCATGCCAAGGACGGCGAGTTCACTGCACTGCAGCATTCATCGAAAGAGCAACGCGCAGTTACGTTACCGCTCTTCGAAATTGGCCGATTCACAGAGAACCAGCGCAAACTGGTTCGTTTCAAAGATGAGGAGATGCCAATGTGTGCATACCTCAGCTGGCTCGCAGATTCCATCTGCGAGGTGTTTCCGTCCGGCCCCGTAATGGTTGATACGTTCTCTTGGCAGCTTGAAGAAACCACAGAAACCGGCGAAGTACCCGTCGCCTTCGCAATCAACGCCTTGCTCGAACGCGACCGGTCCGTCGTGCCAGTCATCGGCTTCGACCGCTGGGACTCGACTGAGTACCAGCTAGCACTGAAGTCCCTAGATCCGGATAACTTCTCTGCATGGAGTATCCGGCTTGACTCGTCAGACATCGAAGATGCCGCAGACTCTGAACATTTTCTTGACCGAATGGAAGAGGTGCTTCAGGGCCTCGGACTGACTACTAAGCAAGTCGGTGTTTTGCTCGACTTCGGCGACGTCACAGGAAAAACCATCGAACAAATCGAAGAACAAGCCGTGCGTGTTTTAAATCTGCTTGGACCTTCGCACTACCGATTCTTTTCGATGGTCGGTTGTTCAATGCCACCATCCATCAACCTAGCTGTCAAAAATCCCAACTCCCAGGGCACAATCGCACGTAAGGAGATGCTGGCATGGCGGCATGTGCGGGCAGCCAACCCTGCACTTCCTATTGCATATGGTGATTACGGAGTCCGCGGCCCTACTAGCTCGGATATCCAAAACCCGCATATCAACGGCAAAATTCGCTACAGCTTCCAGGACGCATTTTTTGTAGCACGCGGACAGTCGGTGCAGAAGGACGATGGAACGCAGATGTATCGTCTCGCCAACATCGTCGCGTCGTCCCCGCACTACCAAGGCCCGAATTTCAGTTGGGGCGACTCAGAGCTTTATCGACGGGCGATACGCGAGAAAAAGGTGGGTCCCGGCAACTCCAATAGCTGGATTAAGTTTGATACCAGCCACCATCTGGCCTGGGTTGTATTGGAAGTGGCTGAAATGGAGCACGCGTTAGCGGCGGCCCCAGTCGAGGTGTAGACCTTCGCAAAAGCGGCGCAAAGCGCATCCGGAGCCTCTTCATCGAGAGGCTCCGGATGCGCTATTACGTTATCGCTTGTATGGGCAACAACACCGCACCCGTAGCGACCCGAACACGTTGTCCGGCACACATCGCAGATGTGTAAGAATTGGCCTAACTTGGCAAGTGCAGGCCAACAGGGGTGAAGGCGTCCAATGACAAGTTCTGACGGAGAAATCCTTACGCTCGACGAAGTTGCCGCCTACCTCAAGGCCGGCAAGCGGACGGTCTATCGTTTTGCCCAGAACGGCGATATCCCGGCCTTCAAGCTCGGGGGCACTTGGCGCTTCCGTCGCTCTGAGCTGGAGCGCTGGATCGACGCCAACAGCAATCAGCACAAGACGACAGGCAAGGGACGCCGCTGATGGAGATCCTCGACAACATCAATCACCTCTTTGGCGACGACCTCAAGCAGGCGCTCAAGCCGGGAACCAAGCTCAAAATCGCCGCTTCCTGCTTCTCGATGTATGCCTACGAGGCGTTGAAAGCTGAGCTGGAGCAGATCGAGGAGCTGCAGTTCATCTTCACCTCTCCCACGTTCGTGGCCGACGAAGTCACTGACCAGGTGAAGCGTGAGCGGCGCGAATTTCATATCCCCAAACTGGACAGGGAGCGCAGCCTCTACGGCAGTGAGTTCGAGATACAACTGCGCAACAAGCTCACCCAGCGTGCCATCGCCCGCGAGTGCGCCGGCTGGCTGCGTCGCAAGGCGAAGTTCCGCAGCAACCGCAGCAAGGCCCCGATGCAGCAGTTCGCCGGCGTCCAAGACGCCACAACGGCGACGGCATACATGCCACTGCACGGCTTCACCGCAGTCGACCTCGGCTACCAGCAAGGCAACGCCGTCTCCAACTTCGTCAACAAGATCGGCGAACCAAGCTTCGCCACCCAGTATCTGAACCTGTTCGAGCAGATCTGGAACGATGCGGAGAAGCTCGAAGACGTCACGGCGCAGATCTGCCAGCACATCGCTTCCGTGTATCAGGAGAACTCGCCAGAGAGCGTCTACTTCCTGATGCTCTACAACATCTTCAACGAGTTCCTGGGCGATCTCGACGAAGACGTTCTGCCCAACGACCGCACGGGTTACCAGGACACACTGGTCTGGAACAAGCTCTTCAACTACCAGCGCGATGCCGCCACCGGCATCATCAACAAGCTGGAGACCTACAGCGGCTGCATCCTCGCCGACAGCGTGGGCTTGGGCAAAACCTTCACTGCGCTGGCCGTCATCAAGTATTACGAGCTGCGCAACAAGTCGGTGCTGGTGCTCTGCCCCAAGAAGCTGGCGGACAACTGGCTCAACTACAACCGCAATCTGAAGACCAACCTGTTCGCCAAGGATCGCTTCAGCTACGACGTGCTCTGTCACACCGACCTTTCCCGCACCAGTGGCGAGTCCTTTGGTACGCCGCTCAATCGCATCAACTGGGGCAACTACGACCTGGTGGTGATCGACGAATCGCACAACTTCCGCAACAACGATGCGGTGAAGGAGCGCGAGACCCGCTATCAGAAGCTGATGCGCAAGGTGATCCGCGAGGGCGTCAAGACCAAGGTGCTGATGCTCTCGGCCACGCCCGTCAACAACCGCTTCAACGACCTGCGCAACCAGTTGGCATTGGCCTACGAGGGCGACTCAGAGAACCTCAACAAGAAGCTTCGCACCAGCAAGTCGGTGGAAGAGGTGTTTCGCAACGCGCAACGTGCCTTCAACGCCTGGTCGCTGCTGCCGCCGGAGCAGCGCACGCCGCGCGCCATCCTCGACGCACTGGACTTCGATTTCTTCGAGCTGTTGGACAGCGTCACCATCGCCCGCTCGCGCAAACACATCCAGACGTTCTACGACACCCGTGACATTGGCAACTTCCCGGAGCGTCGCAAGCCACTGTCGTTCCACTGCCCGCTGACCACGCGGACGGATGTCATGAGCTTCAACGACATCTTCGAGCAGCTTGCCAAGCTCAACCTCGCGATCTACGCGCCACTGAGCTACATCCTTCCCAGCCGCATCAAGAAGTACGAAGACATATACGACACCCAGGTAGCGGGTGGTCGCGGCGCGTTGCGCCAGATAGACCGCGAACAAAGCCTGAAGAAGCTGCTCACCGTCAACCTGCTCAAACGCCTGGAAAGCTCGGTCGCCGCCTTCCGACTGACCTTGAATATGCTGCAGAACAACCACCAGCAGACGCTGGGCAAGGTCGAAGCCTTCGAGACCAACGGCGGCAAGGGCAGCGTGAGCGACCACACGGCAGCGCTCGACAGCTTGGATGCGGAAGAGGACGACTGGCTGAATGCCGATCGCAGTGATTTCAACGTAGGCAACAAGATCAAGATCGACCTGGCCGACATGGACCTGCCGCGCTGGCAGTTCGACCTGCAACGCGACCTTGACGTGATCGCCACGCTCTTCGCCGAGATGGAGAAGATCACGCCAGCAAATGACGCGAAGCTCCAACACCTCAAGGCGCTGGTGCAAGGCAAGATTGCCCGGCCGATCAACCCCGACAACAAGAAGGTGTTGATCTTCACCGCCTTCGCCGATACGGCGGACTACCTTTACGCCAACCTCACACCCGAGTTATGGGCCAACCATGGCCTGCACAGTGCCGAGGTCACCGGCAGCACCCGGCCCAAGTCCACCCTCGCCACGAAGTACGACTTCCAGGAACTGCTGACGCTGTTCTCGCCACGAGCCAAGGAAAAAGCCTTGGTGCTGCCGCAGGAGCCGGCAGAAATCGACTTGCTGATCGGCACCGACTGCATTTCCGAGGGCCAGAACCTGCAGGACTGCGACTACCTGATCAACTACGACATCCACTGGAACCCGGTGCGCATCATTCAGCGCTTCGGCCGCATCGACCGCATCGGCTCGCCGAACAGCAGCATCCAACTGGTGAACTACTGGCCTGACATCTCGTTGGACGAATACATCAACCTCAAGGAGCGCGTCGAAAGCCGCATGACCATCGTCGACGTCACCGCCACCGGCGACGACAACGTGCTCTCGGCTCAGGCCAACGACGTGGCCTACCGCAAGGAACAACTCAGGCGCCTGCAGGAGGAAGTGATCGAACTGGAAGACGTGAAGGCCGGCGTGTCGATCACCGACCTCGGTCTCAACGACTTCCGCATGGATCTCTTGAACTACGTCAAGGCCCACGGCGAGCTGAAGAACGCCCCCAATGGCCTGCATGCCGTCGTACCCGCCCATGCCGAACTCGGCCTGCCGCCCGGTGTGCTGTTTACCCTGCGCAATCGCAACGCGGGCATCAACCCGACCGCCAACCAGCCTCAGCACAACCGCCTGCACCCGTACTACCTGATCTATATCGGGCGCGACGGCAACGTCGTCCACGACCAGACCGAAGTGAAGCGTCTGCTCGACCTGGCGCGCACCTGCTGCAAGGGGCAAGACGAGCCCTTCCTGCCCCTGTGCGATCAATTCAACCAGGAGACGGGAGACGGCCGCAACATGGAGGCCTACTCCGACCTCTTAGGCAAAGCCATTCGCACGATGGTTGAAGTGAAGGAAGAAAAGGACATCGACAGTCTGTTCTCCGGTGGCAAGACCACCGCACTGACCCAAACCATCGCCGGGTTGGATGACTTCGAGCTGATTGCCTTTCTTGTCGTGCTGGAAGCCGCATGACCCGGCACGTACGTACAGCCTTGTTCGCCTACCCCGGCAAGACTGCCTTTGGGCGCGTCGTCCCCAAGGCCAAACTCTACGAACACGGCACGGCCAGCGCCCGCATCAAAGGCCTATTCGCCGAACATGTCGAACAGATCGTCTGGCAGTACAAGCTGGCACCCGAAACGACCAACTTGCCTGCCTCGCTCGGCGTACCGGAGATCCAGGTCTTCAGCGTGCGGCTCAGGACGCCGGAGCTTCACCACGATGTTCTGCGGTGTATCGACAAAGCCATTCCGTTTCCGATCCTGTTCGAACTGCATTACGAGGATCGTCTTCAGGTGGCCGCCTGCTACAAGCGCCCCAGCGAAGCCGAGACCAGCCGCTGGGTATGCTCAGACTACTTCGCCACCGATTGGATTGCAGCGGAGAGCCCACGCGTCGCCCTGCCTGTCGCGCTGAATCTTGGTGGGCTGTACGAGCAGTTGCTGCATGCACTGATCCCGCTGACCCACCGCCCGAAAGAGTCGTTGTCCGATCTGGTCGAACGTGTGAGCAAGGTGCGTATGCTGCGGAAGGAGATGGACAAGACAGTCTCACAGCTTGCGACGGAAAAGCAGTTCAATCGCAAGGTGGAGATCAACGCCACCCTCAAGGCGCTGCGCATCCAGCTGCAAGGACTCGCTTCATGACCGCCATTCATCGCGCATCAAGGTCCTGCATATCAATGAGTTGTGAACAAGATGTCCATTTTCGTGCCGTCACGAAAATGGTTCACGCGGCCATAGGAGGCCACCATGGCCAAGATTGACGTCAAAGGCACCCACATCACCGTTCTTTCGCATGGCGCCATGGACTTCATCTCCCTGACCGACATGCTGCGCGCCAAGGACGGGGACTTCTTCATCGCCGACTGGTTGCGCAACCGCAACACCGTAGAGTTTCTCGGCATCTGGGAACAAGTGCACAATCCGGCGTTCAATCATGGCGGATTCGCCACAATTAGAAGCCGGGCCGGACTCAACAACTACAAGCTCAGCGTCAAGGAATGGGCGGCCCAGACCAACGCGATAGGGCTGATGGCCAAGGCCGGGCGCTACGGCGGCACCTACGCGCACAAGGACATTGCCTTTGAGTTTGGCATGTGGATCAGCGCCGAGTTCAAAATTTACCTGATCAAGGAGTTTCAGCGCCTCAAGGACCAGGAGCTGCAGCAACTGGGCTGGGACATCCGCCGCAACCTCACAAAGATCAACTATCGAATCCATACCGATGCCATCAAGGCCAAGTTGGTTCCGCCCGAACTCACGGCCCGGCAAATCAGCCTCGTGTACGCCAGCGAGGCCGACCTGCTGAACATGGCCCTGTTCGGCAAAACAGCCAAGCAGTGGCGCGACGAGAATCCCGCTGCCCGTGGCAACATCCGCGATGAGGCCAACGTCTCGCAGTTGGTGTGTCTGGCCAACCTGGAGACACTCAACGCACACTTCATCCATCAGGGCTTGCCGCAACCCGAGCGGCTCAAAACCCTGAACCAGACCGCGATCCACCAGATGCAACTGTTGCTGCAAGACAGGGGCGTCCAGAAGCTGGAAGACCAAGAATGATGGACAAGTTGAAGATGCATTCACCCGATCTCACCCAAGGCAATGTCGCTCGGATACGCGAGCTGTTTCCGGACTGCGTGACGGAAGGCCCGGACGACGACGGCGGCGTGCGGCTGGCGGTGGATTTCGACCAGCTGCGGCAGGCCTTGTCCGAATCGCTGGTGGAGGGGCCGCAGGAGCGTTACCAGATCAACTGGCCGGGCAAGCGCGAGGCACTGCTGACGGCAAACGCACCGATTGCCAAGACCTTGCGGCCTTGCCGCGAGGAGAGCGTGGACTTCGACACCACCAAGAACCTGTTTATCGAGGGCGACAATCTGGAGGCGCTGAAGCTGCTGCAGGAGACGTATCTGGGCAGGGTGAAGATGATCTACATCGACCCACCGTACAACACCGGTAACGACTTCATTTATGAAGACGATTTTGCCGAAAGCACAGAGGAGTTCCTCAGACGATCCAACCAGAAGGACGGCAAGGGCAATCGGCTAATCGCCAATCCGGAGACCAATGGTCGGTTCCATTCAGACTGGCTGTCTATGATCTATCCGAGGCTGAAGCTCGCTAGAACCCTCCTCGCTGATGACGGCCTGCTCTTCATTAGCATTAGTGAGCAGGAGGTCGACAACCTGCTGCGGCTTACCAAGGAGGTCTTCGGCGAAGATAACTTCGTGACAACCTTCCTGCGCCAGCGCAAGAAGAAGCCGTCGTTCCTGCATGCCAACGTCGGTTCGATGTTCGAGTACGTAGTGTGCGTGGCGCGGAATCGGGCCCTCGCGCCCCCCTTCTCGGTCGATGTCACAACGGTCGGAAAGAAATATCCGATCAACAACGCCGGCAACTCGTTGGGGACGCTTGTCTTTCCTGCGAAGTCCGTCCAATTCGCACCAAAAGATGCGGTCTACGAGCCTCAGGACATGAGCGAGGGGAACATCGCCACTCGCCTGCTCGATAGCGTCGTCGTAACCGATCATCGCAATGTCGATGCTTTCCGGCTGGAGGGCGAATTCAGGTACAGCCAAAGGCGGCTCGACGAGATCGTTCTGGCCGGCGAGGCGATCACGATTTCCAAGGCACCGTTTAGGCCCAACCATGTCAAGGCGGGAGGGGAGGTCAAGAAGATGCACAATCTCCTGTCGCCGGAAACGTATCAAGCCGGCACTAACGAAGATGCAACCGCAGAGCTGGAAGCCCTGTTCGGAGCGCCGTTGTTCGACAACCCGAAACCATCAAGCCTCATTCGGGTGCTGTGTCGCGCTGTCACCTACGATGACCCGGATGCATTGGTCATGGATTTCTTCTGCGGCTCGGGCTCGACCGCAGACGCCGTGTTGCAGTTGAACGCCGAAGACGGCGGCAACCGCAAGTTCATCATGATCCAGCTGCCCGAACCGTGCGAGACGAACTCGGACGCGTATAAATCCGGTTATCAGACTATTGCCGAAATCAGCAAGGAACGCATTCGCCGCGCCGGCAAACGGGCGCTGGAAAGACAGTGTCACGAAGACTGGAACAAGGACGTCGGTTTCCGTGTGCTAAAGGTTGACACGTCGAATATGGCCGCCGTCTACTACCAGCCCGATGCTCTAGATAAGTTCAACCTCGATCTGCTCGTCGAAAACATCAAACCCGACCGCACACCCGAAGACCTACTGTTTCAGGTGATGCTGGACTGGGGAGTGGATCTTTCCCTGCGCGTCGAGAAAAAGGTCGTGCAGGGCAAGGACGTGTACTTCGTCGACAGCGATGTACTGGCCTGCTGCTTCGACGCCGATGGCGGCGTCGACGAATCTTTCATCAAGGAACTGGCGGCCTACAGGCCACTGCGTGCTGTCTGCCGCGATGCTGGCCTTCAGAACAGTGCCGTGAGAATCAACATCGAGCAGATCTTCAGGCTGCTGTCACCGAGAACGGAGATCAAGGTACTGTGAGCCAAACCGCCAAGAGACCGGCAGCCTTGTCGCAGGCAGCGCCGACCATGCGAACTGCCGCATGGGCTATAACCGACTTTCTCTCTGCTGTCGAGCGTGTGTGCGCGGCCGACAAGCAGTCCCGTCAGCTGAGGATGTACTTCTATGCGGCTACCGAGTCAGGATGGAAGCGGATTCGCAAGAGCATCCTAAATTGGCGCAAGGCTCACCACACCCGAGCAGTAACGGCCTATATCGGAACGGATCACGCACTGACAGACGCCGCTGCCCTCGAGGCCATGCTGAGCGAAGGAGTCGAGGTCCGCCTAATGCGCCACTACACGGGCACATTCCATCCGAAGGTCATTTGGTTCGCCGGAAACGCTGGCAGCACCATCCTGGCCGGGAGCAACAATCTAACCGAGGACGGCCTGAGGAATAACATCGAGTTCGCAACTGTGACGACGCTGGCCCAAGTCAATGCCAATCTTGAGGCGTGGCACGATGAAATCCACAAGGCCAGCGAACCCGCTACGGCTACGCTTATCAAGAGCTATGCAAAGGAGAAGGAGAAGTACGGCCAGCAGCGGGCGACCTCCGGCCAGGGCGGCAACTTTACTTGGTCGAAGCGGACAAGCGGTGCTTCGGCCAAGAAGCCCCAAGCCAAGATCAATGCGACTGCTGGATCGGGCGGTCCTGGATTGATCCTTGAAGTCATGCCGCGGGAGACCAGCGAGGAGGGTCGCCAGGTCCAGATTCCGTTGGCGGTCGCGCGAAGATTCTTCGGACTGAGCAATGCGGTCGGAAGTAGCATCAACCTCGAAGTGAATAACGCCGACACCCAAGAATCGCGCACACTCGTCTTCACGCTCAACCGAAACTCTACTGCTCGACTGTCGATCCGCGAGCTTGAGTACAGCAGCCGACCTTGCGTTCTCATCTTCACTAAGCGGGGACGTGGGAAGTTCGACTTCGAACTCGTCCGCCGCGCTATCGATCCGAGTCGATTCGATACCCTGATCGCTGAATGCAAACAGACGCCGCCGGATCGGCGTTGGAAACTGTGATCCCTTGTCCCCAAGAAGGACCATGAAGTTGATTTCAAGAGCCTCGCCTACCAAACCCTCGTCATGCAGGCCGTCGTTGACTGCTTCAAGGCGAGGCCATCAGCATCTGCCCAAGCTATGAGTTATCGCATCGACCCAGCAAGGCAGACTACATCGGTACCCGCGCCCAGGACGATGAGTTCTACGCCAAGCTGCTGACCGACTATCTGGAACGGTTCGGTCAGGCGACGCGCGCCGAGGTCGACAAACTGCTGCTCCCCAAGCTCAGCGAAGTGCTGTCCGGCGAGCAGAAGCAAAACAAGGTGAGCAACCTGCTGACCAAACTGCGGCGGAACGGGCGCATACAAAATACCGGCAGCCGCGGGCATCCCGTCTGGCAACTTGCAGAATGAACAGCAGCAACGCTGACACGTAAAACCTACTAAATCAATTAGTTATGCCTTTCTGCAGGATGCGGCCGCAGAAACATTGCAGAAAGGACATGTGCAGGAACGCCATGAAGCTCAAGTTCAAGATTCAGCCCTACCAGACCGCCGCCGTCCAGTCCGTGGTGGATTGCTTCGAGGGCCAGCCACCGGCCAGCGCCCGGGCCGTCAGCTATCGCATCGACCCCGGCAAGCTGGCCAAGGGACAGACCATCGGCAGCACGCTGGGGGCTGGTGACGGCTTCCGTAATGCCGATCTGCAGCTGACCGAGCAGGCGCTGCTGGACAACGTGCAGAAGATGCAACGTCACCAGAATCTGCCGGTCTCCCCAGCGCTGGTGAAGACCAAGGTGTCGCCGATCAATCTCGACATCGAGATGGAAACCGGCACCGGCAAGACGTATTGCTACATCAAGACCATGTTCGAGCTGAACCAGCGCTACGGCTGGAGCAAGTTCATCGTGGTAGTGCCCTCCATCGCCATCCGCGAGGGCGTGGCCAAGTCACTGAAGATCACCGCCGACCATTTCCTGGAGAGCTACGGCAAGAAGGCCCGGTGCTTCATCTACGACTCCAGGCAGTTGCACCAATTGGAAAGCTTCGCCTCCGATGCCGGCATCAACGTGATGGTCATCAACGTGCAGGCGTTCAACGCCACTGGCAAAGACAACCGGCGCATCTACGAGGCGCTGGACGACTTCCAGTCGCGCAAGCCTATCGACGTCATCAGCGCGAACCGGCCCATCCTGATTCTGGACGAACCCCAGAAGATGGAAGGCGGCAAGACGCTGGATTCGCTGGTGAACTTCAAGCCGCTGTTCGTACTGCGCTACTCGGCTACGCACAAGACCCGGCACAACCAGATCCACCGCCTGGACGCACTCGACGCCTACAACCAGAAGCTGGTGAAGAAGATCGCCGTGCGCGGCATCACCATGAAAGGCCTGGCGGGCACCAACGCTTACCTCTACCTGCAATCCATCGACATCTCAACCAAGAAGCCACCGCAAGCACGGGTGGAGTTCGAGCAGAAGCTGGCGGGCGGCAAGATTAAGCGGGTGGTGCGTAAGCTCGGCAAGGGCGACAACCTGTTCACCCTCTCCAACGAGCTGGACGAGTACCGCACCGGCTTCACGGTGTCGGACATCAATGCCAACACCGACACCTTGAATTTCACCAACGGCGTGCAGCTCACCGTGGGCGACGCCACTGGAGACGTGAACGAAGCGGCACTGCGACGCATCCAGATCCGCGAGGCGATCAAGGCGCACTTCGACAAGGAACAAACGCTGTTCGTGCAGGGCGTGAAAGTGCTCTCGCTGTTCTTCATCGACGAGGTGGCGAAATACCGCGACTACTCGGCCACCGACAACAAGGGTGAGTACGCTCGCCTGTTCGAGGAGGAGTATCAGCTCTATCTGAACGAGGTACTCGACCTTGAAGAAACGCCGTGGACGAAGTACCTGAAGGGCGTCGCGGTGGAAAAAACCCACAACGGTTACTTTTCCATCGACAAGAAAACCAAGCACCTGGCCGACCCCACGGTAGCGAAGCGCGGCGAGAACGCCGGCCTCTCCGACGACACCGATGCCTACGATCTGATCCTCAAGGACAAGGAGCGCCTGCTGTCGCTCGCCGAGCCGGTGCGCTTCATCTTTTCGCACTCGGCGCTGCGCGAGGGCTGGGACAACCCCAACGTGTTCGTCATCTGCGCACTCAAGCACAGCGACAACACCGTCTCGCGCCGCCAAGAAGTGGGTCGCGGCTTGCGCCTGTCCGTGAACCAGCAAGGCGACCGCATGGACAACCCGGTCACCGTCCACGACATCAACGTACTGACGGTGGTGGCCAGCGAAAGCTACAAGGACTTCGTGGCCGGACTGCAGGACGACATCAGCAAGTCGCTCGCCGAACGTCCGCGCAAAGCTGACGTGGGCTACTTCACCGGCAAGATGCTCAAGACCGAGCAAGGCGACGTGGAAGTCACGCCGGCGATGGCGAAGCAGATCTACAAATACCTGCTGAAGAACGACTACACCGACGATAACGACGGCATCGCCGGCACCTACCACGAAGCCCGGAAGGATGGCGCTTTGGCTGAGTTGCCCACGGAGCTGGAACCCTACGAGGCACAAGTCGTCGCCTTGATCGACAGCGTCTTCAGCACTGCGCAACTGCCCGACATCGGCGATGGTCGCAAACCGAAACGCAATCCCTTGAACGCGAACTTCGATAAACAGGAGTTCAAGGCGCTATGGGGCCGCATCAACCGCAAGGCGGCCTACAGCGTGCACTTCGATAGCGATGAGCTGGTGAAAAAGGCCGTGAGCACCATCAACGATCCAGCAGCCAGCATCGGCCTGCGCGTGACGCCGCTGCAGTACGTGATCGTCAGTGGCGCGCAGGAAGACACGGTGGCTCGTAACCAGCTTGAAACCGGAAAGGGCTTCCGCGTTGGCGAGAGCGTGGTCGAGAATCATCGCGCCTCCGTCCATTCCGACGTGCGTTATGACCTGATCGGCAAGCTCGCCGAAGGGACCAAGCTCACCCGGAGCACGGTAGCCGGCATCCTCAAAGGGATGAATGTCGCAGTCTTCGCGCAGTACAAGACCAATCCCGAGAGTTTCATCGCCGAGGCCATCCGGCTCATCAACGAGCAGAAGGCCACCATGATCGTCGAGCACCTGGCCTACGACCCCGTGGAGGAACGCTATGACACGGGCATCTTCACGGCCGGGATGACCAAGCACGACTTCACCCATGCCGGCGACAAGCTCAAACACCACATCTACGACTACGTGTTGACCGATTCCAAGGTGGAACGCAGCTTCGTCACCGAGCTGGACACCTCAAGCGACGTGGTGGTCTACGCCAAGCTGCCACGCGGCTTTTTGATCCCCACCCCGGTAGGCGACTACAACCCCGACTGGGCCATCAGTTTCAGGGAAGGCCAGGTCAAGCACGTCTACTTCGTCGCTGAGACGAAAGGCTCGATGTCCAGCATGGAACTGCGCGAGATCGAGAAAACCAAGATCCAGTGTGCCCGCAAGTTCTTCGATGAAATGAATCGGCGATACGCACCCGAGAACGTCACGTACGAGGTCGTGAACAGCTTCGGCAAACTGATGGAAGTGGTGAAGTAGCAGGTCTGCCGGAAGATGATCCAGCGATCCAAATACCTCGAGCGGTTCCTTACTCAGCTGGAAGAAAGGACTGGAAAGCAGGTTTCACTTCCCGAGGCCATGACTCATGAATGCATTCGACGAGTTCATTGTTCGGCACAAAGATCATCTCAAGAGAATCGCATCGGCAACCAAAGGCGAACACCAATACGGCGACGTGACTCAAGAAGCGTGGCTCATGGCCATGGACCTCTCGGCACGTCGAGGAACTGCGGCGGATTTTAGTGACCCCGTGTTTCTTGAGACACTATTCAGACACTTGTTCCAGAAACTGGTTCGATATACCGAAGTCAATGTCCGTTACGCCACACGCCTGGATCACGCCAGTGACGATGATGCTGGGGAAAATGCTGCACATCCTTTGATGAACAAGTTGGTTGGCGATGGTGGCAGAGACCCTCTCTGGTATCTGTTGGCCGCCGAGAATACCCCTGACCCCTCTGTATACAGCCAGCTTCTCCACTCGTTGGCGGGCGCCTATCTCACCCTGCTAAACCGGCTTGGCAACCACATGCATGCCGTGGCCGGGCACCTGCTGATTTCACTGTCGTACACCTACCGCTGTTACGCCAGGGCGCGAGGGTTGGCCGCTTGGCAATTGCCGTTGACGCTGCCGATGGCCGAGGCGGATTTCGTGCTCGGCCCGTGGCGGCGGACGCGGGCCAGCCGCACGCCGGTGCAATTTGCGTTCGATTTCGAGGAAGCGCTGCCATTCGATTCCGCGCGGCCGGATCACGCTCCGCCGGAGTGATCCGTCACGGACGGATACACCGGATCCAGCCATTCCTGTTCCGCCAGTAACGGGCAATGCTGCAGTTCCGCTACCACCTCCGGCCACCCGGCGCGGGTAGCCCAGCGCAGCATTTCCTTCAGCACGGTAGCGGCGGGCGGCGGCAGGCGCTTGCGTAATCTGGGCGTGAAAGCGTATGGCGACATCAGCCACGGCTGCAGCGATCTGCCTGTCTCGACGGCCACGCCGGCCAGGGTGGCGGCGATGCGGTAGCCGCCTTCGTCGATATCGCCCCAGTGGTAGACCGACGTGCCCAACGACAGTGTGGACAGGATGCGCGCGTACAGCGCCCGCCACGCCGGCGAAGGCATGCCGGCGGTGTAGATCAGCAAGCCGTCGGCTGTGGACAGGTGTCGCGCCGCATCGTGGAAGCTGGCGAGATTCTCGATGGTGAGCAGATAGCGCGCGTGGGTGTCGATTCCCTCGACCGCATCGACGGGCAGGCCGAGATAGGGCTTGACCAGGGCAACCGTGGTGCCGTCACGAAGCCTGACCGTGCCGCTGCCGGCGACCAGCATCGGCTGCGGTTCGCGGCGCAGGCCGAGCGAGGCCCAGATGTCTTCATTCGACAGACCCGAGCGCGGCAAGTCGCCAGTCACCAGAATTTCCAACCACGGCGTCAACCGCTCCAGCCGCTTGCTGTCGCCGAACAGGTGCACACTCTCGCGGCGCAGGATACGTTCCTCGTGCTGATTGTGCTGGTGGCTTTCGGCGGCCTTCACGGCATCAACCAGATCTGCCGCCGCTTCGGGGCCGCTGCCGCGAACCTTGCGCCCTTGCGCCCAGACCTCCAGTACGCGCGTCACGATCGGCCAGCGTTCGCGCGCTGCGGATAGCTGGCGTGAGGCCTCGTCGACGCGATCGCCCAGCAGCGGAATATCCAGATGGACGGCCAAAGCCTGCAGATCACCCAGGCTGATCCGCTGCAGGATGGTCGTGTCGCCACCGGCCCGGCGCCGCTCGACGACGACCGCGCCAGCGCGCTCGGCCAGCCCGATCACCGCGTGGAAGGACTCCACTGCGTCCAGCGTATCGAGCGCGGCATATTCGGGACAGGAGGCGGCTGTCATCGGCAGGGAGGCCGGTCTTGTGTCACCGCGCCTGCGCGCGCTTTCGCCACGGCGCAACAGACGCTCCAGTACCTGCCGCGCGGCATTCATGCCGGTGCCTGGCCTGCGCGGATGCGGGCGATCTCCTGCTCCAGCAGATCCGGATGCAGCAGGAACTGGTCGCTTTCCAACAGCTCGCGACCACCCTCCTTCACCTGCACCCGATTCAGTTGCACCAGCTCACCGTCGCGGAACAGTTCCACGTAGCTGTCGAGTACGCCGGTCAGCGTGCCTTGCGCCGTATCCGGTGCGGCGAGGATCAACTGCAGCCCCAGCGAGCGCAGGTAGTTGGTGGTGGCGCGTGCGTTCTGCGCGTCGATCTTGTCGCCGAATTCGTCGAGCAGGATCACGCCCAGGCCACCCTGCTGGCTTCCCGTCTTGCCGTAGGCGGCGGCGAGCGCGGCTCCGGCGATGACGTAGAGCGGCGCGCGGTGTTCGCCACCGGAACCCGAGCGCATGCGCTCGCTCAGGGTGCCGATCACCTGTTCGTCCTGCTTGATGACGATCTCGAAGTTGAAGAACTGGCGGTAGTCATCCAGCGGCGAGGCCGCCCCGCCCGGGGCACCGGCCTTGTTCTCGATGATGTCGCGGAATGCTTCTGGCACCTCGCCGGCGCTGCCGAACAGGTTGTCGCTTTCGCCCACATCCACCGCCCGCTGGATGAAGCGATGCAACTCCTTGAAGCCGGGCGCGACCTCGAAGCGGAACTCGTAGCGCTCATTGTTCGAGAACGCCGGGCTGCGCTTGAGCGTGCGATTGAGCGTGTTGATCTGCTGCCGCAGCCGGGTGAAGTTGTCGTACAGCGCCGAGGCGACGTTGGAGCGGAACGTTTCCACCGCGATGCGGTAGGCCTCCGCAGCCTGCTCCTCGTACTGCGCCAGCTCGGTGCCGCGCAGATGGGCGATTTCCTTGTGCAGCAAGGCGTGCGCGCCGCGCCAATCCTGTGGGGCAAGGTCGGTGGTCAGGCCGTGATCCTTGGTGTACTGAACCAACCCGCTCCACGCCTCCGGTAGCAGCTCTCTGATTTTTCCCTCGCTGCTATTGGCGCGTTCAAGGCACTGCGTCACCCGGTCGACCAGCGCGGAATGGCGGGCATCAATCTCTTCGCGCCGCCGCTCGACTTGGTTCGGGTCGACGTCGGTATGGGCGAACGCTTCGACGGCACGGCGGGCTACGACGTCCTCCTGTTGCTGTAGCGACGCCAATGCCGACGTCAGCTCGACCACCTTTTCAGCGGAAACAGCCTCCTCGCCAATCAGCCCCTCGACACGTTCATCCAAATCCTGTCGCCGCTCGCCGAGCGCGCGAACCTCTTCGCTCAGACGGAGCAGGTCCGGATCGACATCGGCGCGACTGGCCTGCAGCGAGCGATAGCGCGCCTCGGCCTCGCGATGCTTGAGCACGAGGTCGTGCACGGCCTGCGCCACCTCATCGGCATCGCGCAGCCGCGCGAGACCGTTGGCGGCAGCATCTGCGGCCTTCCATGTCAGCTCCAGTTCGCGCACCCGGGCTTCGGCCTGCTCGATATCCCCGCGCAGGCGCTTGAGCCGTTCTCGGCTGTCGGTGGCGCCAATGCGCAGCTCGGCCGCCGTCGGCAGGCGCAGCCGCTCGACCCCGCCACCCTTGGCAAGCAGGCCGTCACGACTCAGGCCCTGGCGCGAACGCACCACTTCCGCCTCAGTCTCGACGCAACGCAGTTCGCCGAGCTGACGGCGCAGATAAGCCAGCGCGGCGGCGTTGTCGCCCTCGAGTAGGGCTGCCACCTGGTCACGCTCCGGCACTGCTCGCGCCTGGCGGGCGTGGCTGGTCAGCGCCAGCTTCACGCCATAGACCGAACGCCCGCCCTGCAGCGCGCGGTACAACCGCACCGCGCGCTCCTCGTCGACGGCGGGGATCAGCAGGGCTTCGACGTGCGTGCGCAGATAGGCCTCGATCACCGGCTGCCAGGCCGGGTCGGTGACCTTGACCAGATCGCAGACCGGCTGGGCGGTGATGCCCTCGTCCTGCAGATAGCCCATCAGGCGGATCACGTCACTGCGCAACTCGGCCTGCCCGGCACTCAGCCGCTGCCGGTTGCGACGCGCGGTGCGGGCCTGCTCACGCGCCTGTTCCAGCGCGTTGTGCTGCTCGCGTGCCCACGCCTCGACGGCGGCCAGCACCGGCGCGGCATCGATCACCGCCTGATGCACCTGCGCGTGGGTTTCCTCGGGCGCCAGGGCGATCGCGGCATCACCCGCCAACGCGGCGATGTGCTGGTACAGCGTCTGCCACGGCGCGGTGGCCTGTGCCAGCAGTTGCGTATCCACCGTGGGCAGGCCCAGCTTGCCGGCGAGCTGCAGTTGATCGCGCGCGTAGGCCGCATTGGTCATCAACTGCTTTTTCAACTGCCCCAGTTCGGCACGATCGCGGTTGGCCAGCTCGTCGAACGAGGACTGCCCCTGATAACCGCGTGTGCCCTGCAAACGCAGGTTGGCGGCATCGTGCTCGATGCGGGTGGCGTCGCGCTCGCTGCGCGCCTGTTGCAGGGCGCGCTTCTGTTCATCGTGGGTGCGCTTTTCGCGTTGCAGCGACTGCTCCGCCTCCTCCACCTTTTCCGCGTGCAAGTCGCGCTCGTACTCCGCGCTCAGCGCGCGGTACGAGGCGGCGCGGGTCGCCTGGGTAGCAACCTTGCGATAGTGCTGCTCCACCAGTTCGGCTTCGGCGATGCGGCGCACGACCTGCTCGATCTTTTCCTTGATCAAACGGAAGCCCTCCAGCAGGCCACGAAAGCGGCCGATCTCGGTTGGCCGATCCTCCGCCACCAGTGTGCGCACGAACAAGTCGATGTCCTCGACCCGCTGCAGGTTCAGCGCGTTCTGGAACGCCTTGCGATAGGCCACCGGGTCGAGGAATGCGGTCGGTCCCGGACGCAGGCGGATCAGCAGGTCCTTGATGAAGCGGTTGGCGGTGGGTGGCAACTCGCCCTTGCTGCCGGCAGCCTTGCACCGTTGCAGGATCAGTTCGCGGAAACCCGGCCAGTCCATCGGCAGTTCGGTACCGGCACGGCGGTCGAGATGATCCTCCAGCGTCAACGCCACGCGCGGCAGCAGGTACAGGCCGTGGAGTCGATGGCCTGGCTCGCTGGCAGCGGCGCCGAGGGCGATGCCCGCGCTCAGGGTTTCGCCAGTTGCCTGATCCTCGAATACGAGGCTGATATAAGTGGTGGCCGTTTCGCGCGTGCGGCCTTCGTCGCCGGCGCGGTACACGCCAAGGCAATAGTCGCGGATGCTGCGCGCGCGACGTCCGCCGCCAGCCTGTGCGTTGAAGCGGATGACGTTGCCGTCACCGCCCAGCATCACGATCTGCAAGGCATCCAGCAGGGCGCTCTTGCCGGCGCCGTTGGGCGCGATGATCGCGGTGGTCGGGTCCAGCTCCAGGGTCTGTGCCTGGAACAGGAAGAACTGCACCAGGTGGATGCGCTTAAGCAGATACATCGTCGTCATCCTCCGCAGCGGTCGCTCCGGTGCCGGCAGCGGGATCATCCACGTCGTCGTCGCGGTTGTGCTGGTCGAGCCGCTGCAGCCACTGCGCACCGACGATCTCGACGATGGCCGGGCGCACCATGATCCGGAACGGCTGCGGGTCGTCCCCCTCGCGCTCCAGCAGCCGGCACACCGACCAGCGCTTCAGCGCGCGCGCCAGCAGGCGCAACGTGCCAACCTCGGGCATCGGCCGGCCGATCAGCGCCTGATAGGCCTCCTGCAACTCGGGCAGCTCGACCAGTACCTCGCCCTGATCCTCGATCTGCCCTTGCCGCATCGCCTCGTCGTAGCGCTGGCGCAGCACCAGGATCAGCAGGGTTTCTTCCAGCGTCACCGGCGTGCCTTCGCCGTGGGTGGGCAACGCCACCACGTAGCGGTAATGCGCGTTGCGCTCCAGCCGGATGCCAAGCGGCTCCAGTGCGGCGGCGAAATCGACCAGGTGGGTTTCGATCAGGTGATAGGCGCTGCGCGCGTGGCGATCCGCGCTGTAGAGCACCTGCTCGGTGACCAGCCGGTACGCCGCCTTTTCGAAATCCGTTTTCACATACACGCCGCCGGACAACTGGCTCAGCGTTTCCCAGGAACGTTTCATGCGGCCTTCCTTGCGCGATGCAGGACAAATCGTGGCGATTGCAGATGGGCGTTTTCGGTGGCCGCGCCCTCGACCAGCTCGACACGGAAGCCGCGCATCAGGCGATGGATCGGATCGTCGCCGCGCAATCCACCGATACGACGGCTGCGCAGCGCCAGCGTGAGCAAGGTCTGGTAGGCGCGGAAATCCTCGATTGAACCGATCTCCAGCGCATCCGACCCCACCGACTCGGCACGCGCCAGGTAACGCCCGACGTAGCGGGCCAGATCCTCCGGCAACACCAGTCGCGCGCGCTTCATGCGACGCAACAGGTTCAGGCGGGCCAGTTGCTCTGGCGTGGGCGCCTGCACCCGGTTGGCTGTACGCGGGATCGGCGACTGCGCCCGCCGTGGCGGACGCAGCCGCTGTTCGTCGAACAGCGGGCCCGGTGCCACCGGCAGGCGCAGCGCTTCCTCCGGCGCCACCAGCGCGCCGCGAAAAGCACGCTGCAGCAGCACGTCAAGCTTGTCCGGCGCGCGCAGGCGGTAGTCGAGAAAGGCCAGCGCGCGACGATTGGCCTGGCGGATATCATCGTCCAACCGCCCGAGGTATTCGTCGATGCGGTCAATTTCGTACAGCCGGCGCAGGCTGCGCTGCAGCCGCAGTTCGGCGCGCACCGGATCGCCGCCGGTCAGCCGTTCGCGATACCAGCCAAGCAACGATTCGCGTCGCGCGGAATAGTCGATGTCGCGGATCATCGCGAGGATGGAGGCACGCCGCGCCAGCGGATGGTCGGACTTGTGCAGATCCGCGTAGTCGCCGACAAACAGCTCGCCCACGTAGCGCTCGAATAGCTCGCGGGCAAACTGCGCGGTGGTCTCGGCGCGGCTCAATTGCGGCATCAGGTCACGCACCTGCACGCTGATCGCCGCCACATACGACAACAACTGGCGCGCCTGGTTGGCCGCCTCGTCCAGCGTATCCCCACCCGCCTTGCCTTCGAACACCTGCTGCAGCTGCAACTCGATCGAACGTACCTTGGCACCGAGAAAGGCCGGGCCGCGCTCACAGAACTCGATCAGCGCGGTCAGCAACTGCGCCACCACATGCGTCATCGACGCCATGTCGCGCGCGCCGACGCGCTCCTGCCGCAACCAGCCGGCCGCGCGGAAGCGCTCGTAGATGTTGTTGGCGCGTATCGTCAACGGAGTATCCGGCGTGTCGCCCTCGTCGTCCTCCCACGGGTCATCAACCAACAGGTAACGCTCGATCGCCGCGGTGATCTCGCGCCGCTGGAACCCGATGCTGGGCGGCATTGGCGCATCCGGCCCGAAGAACTCCTCGAACAACCTGCACAGCAACTGCCAGTAATGCTCGTGATTGGCCGACGCCAGCGGGCCGAACAACCCCGCAGGCACCATCGAGAACAATCCCGTAGCGGCAGACGTCGTTGTCGAGAAATCGCTCACTTCGCATCCATTCTGGAATCTGCCTTGCCAAGGAGAGGCGACATTCGATCACCCCACCTGAAGGCGCTCCGGTCCCCACACGCAACCGCCAACCGGAACGCCGGCCGGTTGCCACCACGAAAGATTATCAGCGGAACCGCCGCGTAAGCACCCCGGCGTCTGGCCACCCCTGGACGGCGCTTGCGGGTTACGGAATTACGGCAAGGGCCGCATCAGGTCGTATCGCGTCGCGACTGCCGGCTCACCACGCTGGTGGCTGTCATGTCGGCGCTGACATTGCCCAGCGTGGCGAGTGCATCGGGCACGGTGTCGACGGCAAGCATCAGGCCCAGCGGCGAGAGCGGCAGGCCCATGCTTTGCGCCACCGGCAGGTTGGTGGCAATGAACGTGACCTGGCCGGGCAGGCCGACCGAACCGAGGCTGATCACCACCGCCAGCAGTGCGCCAGCCACAAGCTGCGCCGCACCCAGGTCGATGCCGTAGGCCCAGGCAATGAACGCCGCCGAGGTGACGTACTGCACCGGACTGGTCAGGCGAAACAAGGTGACGGCCATGGGCAACACCAGCGCCGTCACCTGCTGCGGATAACGCAGCGTCCGGTCGGCGCTTTCCAGCATGGCCGGCAATGAAGCCAGCGAGGACTGCGTGCTGATCGCCACCGCTTGCGCCGGCACCAGAGCGGCAACGAAGCGGCGAATCCGCTCGCCACCAAACACCACCGCCACCGGCAGCAACATGAGCGTGACGGCCAGATACAGCGCGCATTCGACCAGCACGTACACACCCAGCGCGCTCAACATGCCCAGGCCGGAACGCGCGCACACGGCGAGAATCAGCGCGAACACGCCCAGCGGCGCCGCCCACAGGATCCAACCCACGATCACGATCATGGCGTCGGCGATGGCCTGGAAAAACGCCAGCAACACCGCCCGCCGCGCGGATGCAATGCGCGTCAACGCAAAACCGAGAAACAGCGCAAACACCACCAACGGCAGCATGGCGCTGTTCGCCGCCGCCATGATCGCGTTGTCGGGGATCACCGCCACGAGCGCCCGGGTCCAGTCCAGCGGCGCACTTTGCGCCACGCTCAAGGTACTGGCGTGATCGAGCGTGGCGCGCAATTGCGGGTCGGGTGCAAACAAGGCGAACGCCGCCGGTGCGGCCAACGCGGTGAACAGCGCACCGCCGGTCAACAGCGCAATGAAGACGACGATGGCGCGGCGTGCGATGCGCCCGGATGCTGCCGCATCGGTCGCCGTGTTGACGCCGACCACGACCAGCGCCAGCACCAGCGGCACCACGGTCATCTGCAGGCCATTGAGCCACAGCGTGCCGATCGGCTGCACGACCGCGGCCACCTGCGCGGCGCGTGACGGGTCCCAGGCCGCCAGCAACAAGCCGATCAACGCGCCGCTCGCCAGGCCCAGCAGCACACGGCCGGTTGCGCTCATCGCACGCGCCCCGCGTCATGCGGCGTCGGCAACTGCCACGCGCCATACAGGCGCTGGTACGCCGCTTGTGGCAGCAACACGAACACGGGCTGGCGCGCCGGTCGCAGCCACGCCAGCAGGTTTTGCATGGCGGCGGCCGGCATCGCGGTGCAGCCCGTCGTCGGCGTGGTCGGCGATGCCCACAGGTGCGCAAAGATGCAACTGCCACCCTGCGGCACGGCCTGTGGATTGTGTTCGATCACGAACCCCAGCCGATAACGCTGGTCCCCGTCGACGTGCAGATCGCGGCGCATGGGTTCGGTGGAGCCTTGCACTGCGGCCGCGCCGACCACGGTCGCATCGACGATACGGTTGTACTGCGGCGAGTCGCTGACATCGACGCAATAGTCGGATGCGCCCAGCGCGCGATATGGCAGCGCGGTGTTCGCATGGGCCGCATAGCCAAACGCCTCGCCGATGCGAAACACGCCGGCAGGGCTGCGATTGTCGCCTTCGCGTTTGTCCGGCCCGTCGGCCTGCAGCGGATGCAGCCCCCGCCCCCAGGCCGCGCCAGCCTTGCCGATGGTCACCGGCTGCGGCGCGCCGACGGCATGCCAGGCACCACCAGCAACGCGCTCGTAGCGGCGCAGCACGCCATGGTCGGCATCCCAGTTGTCGGTGGTGACCAACACCAGCTGGCGCGACGCTTGCCACGCATCGCCAACCGCCGGGCTTGCCGCCCGTGGCGCTTGGCACGCCGCGAGCAGGGCCGCCACCGCAACCAGCAGCACACGCAGAGGAGGGGTGACGCACGGGCGCAGAAAAACCGTCATGGGCTTGTCCAGTAACTGTTGCGGGGCGTACATCGACCGCCATGATGCGGCATGTCGTCGTGCGCGCAACATCGGCTCGAATCGGATGCGCGGGTGTGAGCCTGCCACAACGCCAGGGCATGGCCCGCCGGGATGTAGTTCAAAGGTCATGCCCCCAAAACCACGGTGGCGGCGCTATCGTGGCTGTTTTCGATGATCGAGGCACGACCATGCAACGCATGCGCTGGATATTGACGGCGGCCATCCTGTGCAGCTCGGCGGGATGGGCGGCCACACCCGCCAGCCGCCCCATCGGCATCGACTTGTCCGGCATCGACCACAGCGTGCAACCGGGTGACAACTTCTTCCGCTATGCCAACGGCACCTGGCTGAAGAGCGCCAAGATTCCCGCCGACCGCTCCAGCACCGGCATCTTTCTGAAGGTGTTCGAGCAGGCCGAGAAAGACACCGCCGAAGTGATCCGCAACGCCGGCGCCAGCCATCCCGCGGCCGGCAGCAACGCACGCAAGATTGCCGACTACTACGCCGCATGGATGGACACCGCTGCCATCGAGCGACACGGCCTGGCCCCGCTCAAACCGACGCTGGCGCAGATTGACGCGATCGCCTCGCGTACCGACCTGGCCCGCGTGCTGGGCAGCCGCCTGCGCGCCGACGTCGATCCGATCAACGCCACCCATTACCACACGCAAAACCTGTTTGGCCTGTTCGTCACGCAGGGGCTGGAAGATCCGTCACACCACCTCGCCTACCTGCTGCAGGGCGGTCTCGGCCTGCCCAGCCGCGACTACTACCTGTCCACCGATCCACACATGGTCGAGGTGCGCGCCAAGTACCTGGCCTACGTCGGCGCGCTGTTGCAGCAGGCCGGCATCGCCGACGCGCAGGCCAAGGCGAACACCATCATGACGCTGGAAACGAAGATCGCCACCGCCCACGCCAGCCTGCTCGACAGCGAGAACGTGCACAAGGCGAACAACCTGTGGCGCATGGCCGACTTCAGCACGAAGGCACCCGGCCTTGATTGGCCCGCCTATTTCACGGCCGCCGGCCTGCAGGATCAGCAACAAATCGATGCCTGGCAACCCGCCGCGATCACCGGCTTGTCCGCGCTCACCGCCAGTGAACCGCTGCGGGCGTGGCAGGACCTGTTGACGTTCCATACGCTCAATGCCGCCGCCAGCCTGCTGCCCAAGGCCTACGCCGATCTCAACTTCAACTTCTACACCCGCACGCTGCAAGGGACGCCCGTGCAGCAGCCGCGCTGGAAGCGCGCGGTCGCCGCCACCAGCGACGACCTCGGCGACGCGGTGGGCCAGCTCTACGTCAAGCACTACTTCCCGGCCTCGTCCAAGGCGCAGATCGAGCAACTGGTGAAAAACCTGGTTGCCGCATTCCACGACCGCATCGACACCCTGGGCTGGATGACGCCGGCCACCCGCGCCAAGGCCCAGGCCAAGCTGGCCACCCTGCGTGTCGGCGTCGGCTATCCGCAGACGTGGCGGGACTACGCCGGCCTGGAGATTCGCGCCGACGACGCCCTCGGCAACCGCCTGCGTGCGGAGCAATTCGAGTACGCGCACCAGCGCGCCAAACTGGGGCAGCCCGTTGACCGCGGCGAGTGGTGGATGACCCCGCAGACCGTCAACGCGGTGAACCTGCCGCTGCAAAATGCACTGAATTTCCCGGCCGCGATCCTGCAACCGCCATTCTTCGACCCGAAGGCCGATGCCGCGGCCAACTACGGTTCCATCGGCGCCGTCATCGGCCACGAGATCAGCCACAGCTTCGACAACCTTGGCGCCGAATTCGACGCCCAGGGCAAGCTGCAAAACTGGTGGACGCCGGAAGACCTGGCGCACTTCAAGGCCGCCAGCCAACGGTTGGCCAAGCAGTTCGACCAGTACGAAGCGCTGCCCGGCCTGTACGTCAACGGTGAACAGACCCTGGGCGAAAACATCGCCGACGTCTCCGGCCTGACCATTGCCTACCTTGCCTATCAAAAATCCCTCGACGGCAAACCCGCACCGGTGATCGACGGCCTCACCGGCGACCAGCGTTTCTTCATCGCCTTCGGCCAGTCCTGGCGCGGCAAGATCCGCGACGCCGCCCTGCGCCAGCGCCTCGCCACCGACGTCCACGCACCCGGCGACTTCCGTGTCGAAACCGTGCGCAATCTCGACCCGTGGTACCGCGCGTTCAAGGTGACTGCGGGCGAAAAGTTGTACCTGGCACCGCAGGACCGCGTAAAAATCTGGTAGCCGCGACGCCACCAGCCATCACCGGGGCCGCACGCCAGCGCGGCCCTGTTTTTTCCAGATCCCGCGCATGCGTTACCGCCACACCGTGCGGCGCGCGAGCAACACAGCGGCGCACGTGAAAACCGCGGGCGCCACCACCGACACCGCGCCTCAACGGCGCATGCGCACGATGCTGGTGAGGTGATCGGCAAAACTCCCGCCATCGTCAAACCGCATCAACGACAGCGGCGTGACCGACACCGCGTTGAGCCTGGCCCGCACCAGCGTGCCGTCGTCGCGGCGATAGGTCATGCCGGCCACATCGTTGATCACCCACGGCTGGCCCTGCCATTGACCCAGCGCCAGCATGACGTGGCCGGGAACGTAGACCAGGTCGCCGGGCGCAAGCGTCGACAGCGCCTGCCGGCGCGCGGCAGGCGCATCGTGCACGCCAAACCGGCGCGTCGCCAGTGCCGGGCTGTCGGCCTGGCGCGAGGTGTTGCGCGGCATCTCCACGCCCATCGTGCGATAGACGTCCGCGACGAAACTGCTGCAATCGCGGCCATCGTGATCGCCGCCCCAGCCATAGCGTTCGCCTAGCAGCTTGAATGCCTGGGTCAGCACGTTGCGCGCGGTCAGCGGCAGGTCGCCGCGAGTGGTGTCATCGCCAGCGCGGATCAAGGCTGTGCGCAAGGCCAGCGTGCCGTCGGCGTTGCGCACCGGCAATTGCACGACATGCGCACCGTACGCCGCCTGGCCATTGACGATCTGGCCGGGCGCGACCGTCAGCTCCGGCACGCGCGTACCCATGTCCAGTTCCAGCCGCGACAAGGCCGGCGCCTCCGGTGTCGCCACCGTGCTCACCTTGGCGCCCGTCACCACGCGGTACGGCGTGCGCGCGGCGTAATCGAGCACCTGCGCGCGGCTACCCTGGGCGACGTTTTGCGCCCGCGTCCAGGCCGCATAGCGTGGCGTGACGACAAACAGCCATTGCCCGTCGGCGCTGGCGTGGGCGATGACCACCGGCGTACCGGGATATTCGGCCGTCTCCTGAAAGCGGTCGATATCGGTGTCGCCAACGGCGCTGAACACGCGCGTGTCCGTCGGCAGGCTGCGCAGGTTGGCGCGGCGCACGATCAAGCCGAAGCGCGTCGGCTGGCTGGGTGCGATGGCCGCCATGTCGCGTGCCGCCAGCCAGGCATCGCGCACGGCCGCCGACACGCGCTGGCCGTGCGCGTCGTACAACACGCGCGTCGATACCGGCGACAAGGCCTCGATCCAGCCGCGCACCTGCGCCGCCGGCAATGTGGCCGGCAGCGCACGCAAGTCGTGCATGGCATCGTCGCGCGCATACAGCGCGGCGTTCTGCGCTGCAATCTGCGCGGTATCGAGCAGCACCTTGTCCGGCGCGCCCAGGCGGTCGATCCAGAACGCTGCGTCAAGCTGCGCCGTGCCCAGGCCCGGCACGGCGGCGGCGATGACCTCAGGCGCCGCCGCCTGCGCCGGCAACGGCACACCGACCAACGCGAGCGGGAGTAGTACGCTCGCAAGCCACGGAATCCACCGCATTCCAGTCCTCCTCAAGGAACCGCATGTTCTACGCACAAGTCGCATTGCTCGTCGCCGGAGTGGCACTGCTGGCCGTCGGTTACCGGAGGAACCACCGCAACCTGTTGCTCGCCGGTGCCATCGTGTTGTTTTTATCCGGTGCGGGGCTGGACTTCATCACCGGGTTTGCCGACGGCGTTTCTGGTGCAATTGTCGACGCAGCAAAGTAGTCGGCGCTACAACCCCTTGGCCGCCTGCGCCACCGCGCGGAACAACGCGCGGCCCTTGTTCATGGTCTCTTCCCACTCAGCGGCGGGGTCGGAGTCGTAGACGATGCCGGCGCCGGCCTGCACATGCAGCCGGCCACCGTGGATGACGGCGGTGCGGATGGCAATGGCAGTATCGGCATCGCCCCACCAGCCGATCCAGCCGATGGCGCCGCCATAGATGTTGCGCTTGGCCGGCTCCAGTTCCTGGATGATTTCCAGCGCGCGCACCTTGGGTGCGCCGCTCAAGGTGCCGGCCGGGAACGTGGCCTTGAGCACGTCCATGTACGACAGGCCCGCACGCACGGCACCCTGCACTTGCGAGACGATATGCATGACGTGCGAGTAGCGCTCGACCACGAACGAATCACTGACCTCGACGCTGCCCGGCTCGCTGATGCGACCCAGGTCGTTGCGGCCCAGGTCAATCAGCATGACGTGCTCGGCGCGCTCCTTCGGATCGGCCAGCAGCTCGGCTTCCAGCGCCTGATCCTCGGCCGGTGTCGCGCCGCGTCGGCGCGTGCCAGCCAGCGGCCGCACCAGCACCTTGCCGTCCTTCAAGCGCGCCAGGATTTCCGGCGACGAGCCGACGATCTGGGTGTCGCCCAGATCGACGAAATACATGTACGGCGACGGGTTCAATGCGCGCAAGGCGCGGTACACATCGACCGGCCGGGCGTGGAAACCGACGCTCAGCCGCTGCGATGGCACCACCTGGAAAATATCGCCGGCGCGGATGTATTCCTTGGCGCGCTCGACCATGGCCTCGAACTCGGCCTTGGTGAAGGACGACTTGAAATCACTCTCGTCCAGCGCCTCGGCATGCACCAGCTGCGGATACGCCGCGCCGCCCTGATGCAACCGATACACCAGCGCATCCAACCGGCGCTGCGCGGCGGCATAGGCATGCGGCTGGGTCGGATCGGCATGCACGATGAGATACAGGCGGCCCTTGAGGTTGTCGAAGACCGCCACTTCCTCGGCCAGCATCAGCAGCACGTCGGGCGTGCCCAGCTCATCGGGTCGATCCCATTGCGCCAGTCGCGGCTCGATGTAACCGATGGTCTCGAAACCAAAATAGCCCACCAGGCCACCAGTGAACGCCGGCAACTCCGGCAAGCGCGGCACGTCGTAGTGCTGGCGCAGCTGCTCAATCTCCGCCAGCGGGTCGTCGACGTGGCGGCGCGCGGTGACCTCGCCACAATCCTCGATTTCCAGCTCGTGCGCGCGCAGGCGAAACACGCGCTTGGCCGGCAAGCCGATGATGGAATAGCGCCCCCAGGTGGCGCCGCCCTCCACCGACTCGAACAAAAACGTGTACGGCCCATCGGCCAGCTTCAGATACACCGACAGCGGCGTATCCAGATCCGAAAACACCTCGCGCACCAGCGGGATGCGTGTGTGGCCACGCGCCGCCAGCGCGTTGAAGTCGTCCTGGGAGATCACGGGGTTTTCCACTCGCCAAACAAGCCGCTCACGATAGCAGGGCGCCCGTCGCGCCGCCGCGTCAACGTTCGGCGTGATAGCGCGTGGCGACCACCACGCGCATGAAATCACCCAGCAATGCACGCATCTGGCGATCATTCGCATCCAGCGTCATCGACCAGCTCAGGCGAATGCCGCTGGCGACGCCGGGATCACAAAACACCAGCACGTCGTCGATGCGGTCGCTGCCTTGATACACAGCGGCGGTGCAGGTCATGGTGTGATGGCGCACGGCAAATTGCGTGGCCTTGCCGGCCGGATCCAGGCGCAGATAGTGCGCGCGGTCGGCTGCGACCTCCGCCGCAAGCGTCGGCAACTTCCGCGGCCAGACATTGAGCACCATCACTTGTTGCGGCTTGCCGGTCCACGTTCCGCGATAGGCCACGGCGGTGACGCCGATGGCTTTGGCGTAAGTACAGCAGTCACCAGTCCAGCCAACCGGCGTCGGCGCGGAAACCATCCATGCCGGCGTGGCGCCATCGCGCGCACCCTGTGCCACCAGCTCGGGCGGCACGACGCCCCACGCTGCGGCGCCGAGCGACGCCAGCGCCAACGCCAACGCCAACGCGGCCATCAGCATCCGCCTCGCCGCCCGCGACGCTGCTCCCGGGCGTACACAACGGGGCGATGTGGATGATTTGCGCACTGCAAGCAAGGTCATTGCAACTCCTGAAAACGAACGTGCCAACCGCATGCCGCCAACATCGGTTCGGCGTCGACGGTCACACCTGAATGCCGGCGGCATCGATGGCGGGAACCAACCTCATGAACGGCGGTCAGACCTCGTGATTGGCGGTGTTCCATTGCCGTGGATCAAGCCGCCGCCGCGTTGTCCCCTCCCTTTGCAACGCGACGACGGCTGACGCCAATCACATGGTGTTTCCTCTCACGTCTTGATGACGTTTATCCCGACGCAACCGCAAGCTGCGTCGGGATCTTTTCATGGGCATCGACGTATGGCCGCGCGCATTGCCGCGATGCGCGCGGCGTAATCGTCGGCATGAAAGATGGCCGAGCCGGCAACGAAGGTATCGGCACCGGCAGCGGCGATGGCACCGATGTTGTCGGTGCTGACGCCGCCATCCACTTCCAACCGAATATCACGCCCGCTGGCCTCGATCCGCGCGCGCGCTTGGCGCAGCTTGTCCAGCGTGCCAGGGATGAACTTCTGCCCGCCAAAGCCGGGGTTGACCGACATGATGAGGATCATGTCCAGCCGCTCCATGACGAAGTCCAGATAGTTGAGCGGCGTGGCCGGGTTGAACACCAGCCCCGCCTTGCAGCCGCTGTCGTGGATGAGTCCGAGCGTGCGGTCAATGTGCTCGCTGGCCTCCGGATGAAAACTGATCAGCGTGGCGCCGGCCTTGGCAAAGTCCGGCACGATGCGGTCGACTGGCTTGATCATCAGGTGCACGTCAATCGGCGCACTGATGCCGAACTTGCGCAGCGCCGCAAGCACCATCGGCCCCATGGTCAGATTGGGCACGTAGTGATTGTCCATTACGTCGAAATGCACCCAGTCGGCACCCGCGGCAAGCGCGGCCGCCGTGTCCTCACCCAGCCGCGCGAAATCCGCGGCAAGGATGGAGGGGGCAATGATGGGGGCTTGCTTGGGCATGGGGCTTGGCCGGGTTGAGGACGGGGAACGGGGAACAGCAACAGCGCATCGCGGATCACGCCAGCACTTCAGGGACACAAGTTACAACAGCGCGCCCCTCCCGTTCCCTGTTCCCCACTTCCCCGCTCCCCGCCCTCCATCACCACCCGCGCAGCTCCTTGACCCGGTCATACGCGGCATTGATTTCGCTGGCACGCGCTTCGGCGCGGCGGCGCATGTCTTCGGGCAGGTCGCCCAGGCGGTCGGGGTGATGTTCGGAAATCAGCTTGCGGTAAGCGCGCTTGATGGTGCGCTGGTCAGCGCCCGGGTCGACGCCAAGCACGGCGTAGGGATCTGGCCCGGTGTCGCTGCGGCGCGGCGGCACATGGTTGTGGCCGGAGGCGGAGCCATTCCAGCCCGGCCGATAAGCGCGCCCCTGCGTGCCGGTGTTCCAGGCGTAGCCTTTCATCGCCAGCAAGGCCATCAGCTCCATGTCGCTCACGCGCAACGCCTGCGCCAGCCGGCGCAGGATGGCCATTTTTTCCGGTGCCGGCTGACCATCGGTCAGCACGGTCTCGATGACCACGTCCAGCACCGGGAACGCGTGATCGCGGCGCACGCCGGCCCAGTCGCGCAGTGCATCGAGCGCGCCGGCAATGTCGTAGCCCGGCTGCTTGCCGGCATTGAAGCTGGCCACCGCCTGCTGGCGCTGGTCGGCACCCAAGCCCATGCGCGTCATCAGCCGTTCGGCCACGGCAATCTCGGCCTCGGACACGCGACCATCGGCCTTGGCCACGGCCCCGAGCACGGCAAACAGCGGGCCGACAAAGCCGCCAGCGGCCGGCGTCGCGCGTCGGCGCTGGCTGTAGCGCAGGTTGTCCAGCACAAAGCCGATGACTGCGCCGGCCAGCGCACCCGGTGCGCGGCCGACGATCAAGCCAAGAAGCGCAAACCACAGCGTGAAGCCAAAGTTCATGGCGTTGCCCGTGCGGACGCCGCCGGCGACTGGCGGCTGTACCACTGCGCCAAGGCATCGAGCTGGGGCTCCGTGAGTGGCCCGACCGCCGCACGCATGACCGGCACCGCGCGCCGCCCGTCGCGGTATTGGCGCAAGGCATCACGCAGGTAATCCAGCCGCTGTCCGGCCAGATTGGGCACGCCCGGCAACGCCGCCACGCCGTGCGTCCCGTGACACGCCGCGCACAGGCCAAGCTGCGCCGGCGGTGCACCCGCGTCTGCGCCGGCAACGGCAGGGAGGCTAGCGGCAAGACACCACGCCGCCATCAACAAAATGCGCATCAACGATTACGACAAAAAGGGACAGGTCATTCTAGCAGCGCGCACGCCCCGCCCCGTCGATGCAGCGCCGTGGGACACGAGTGCGCTGCTAGAATGACGCGCTTTCATTGACTGCGGACCCGCGTCGTGCCGACCTCATTGTTGCAATCGAATCTGCCCGGCCTGGAGCTGCTCCATCGCGGCAAGGTGCGCGACGTCTACGCCGTGGACGACCACCGCCTGCTGATGGTGGCCAGCGACCGCTTGTCGGCCTTCGACGTGGTGATGCCCAACCCTATTCCCGGCAAGGGCGAGATGCTGACGCAGATTTCCAACTTCTGGTTTGGCAAGACCGCGCACCTCATTCCCAACCATCTGCTCGACGTGCCGCTCGCCGACGTGTTGCCGGCCGGCACCGACGTCGCGCTGTATGCCAAGCGCGCCGTGGTAGTGCGCCGGCTCAAGGCCATTCCCGTGGAGGCCATTGCCCGTGGCTATCTGATTGGTTCGGGCTGGAAGGATTACCAGGCCAGCGGGAAACTGTGCGGCCTCAGCCTGCCGGCCGGACTCAAGCAGGCGCAGCAATTGCCGGAGCCGATTTTCACGCCCTCGACCAAGGCCGCTTCCGGCCATCACGACGAGAACGTCAGCTTTGACGCCGTGGTCAACCTCATTGGCGCCGAACTGGCCGGCCAGGTGCGCGACGCGACACTGGCCATCTACCGCTGGGCAGCGGCGTGGGCCGCCGAGCGCGGCATCCTCATTGCCGACACCAAGTTTGAATTCGGCACTGACGCGGACGGCAAGCTGTACGTGATGGACGAGATGCTGACGCCCGACTCCTCGCGCTTCTGGCCCGTCGACCAGTACCGCACCGGCATCAGCCCACCCAGCTACGACAAGCAATTCGTGCGCGACTGGCTGGAAACGCAGGACTGGAACAAGACTGCGCCCGGCCCGGTCATCCCCGACGCCGTCATCGCCCGCACCGCGGCCAAGTACGCCGAGGCGCTGCAGCGGCTGGCCGGCATCACGCTCCACTGATGAACGCCTGGCTGGCCTTGACGCTTGCCATCGTCGCCGAGGTGATCGCCACCAGCGCGCTCAAGGCCAGCGACGGTTTTCACCATCTCGCCCCCAGCATCCTGGTGGTCGGCGGCTACAGCGCCGCGTTTTATCTGCTGGGCCTCACATTGCGGCAGATTCCGGTCGGCATCGCCTATGCGGTGTGGTCCGGCGTCGGCACCGTGTTGATCGCCGTGATCGGGGTGGCGGTATTCCGGCAAAAACTGGACGCGGCCGGCGTTGTCGGCATCGGCTTGATCATCGCTGGCGTCCTGGTGCTCAACCTGCTATCCAGAAGCGGTGCCCACTAGGGGGACACGCTGACCCGGAGCATCGTCACCATGCGCAGCATGCAAAGTTGGCTCAACAGTTACAGCGCCGATCACCGCAATCACGTCAACGAGATTTTCCACTGGTTGTGTGTGCCGCCCATCGTCTGGTCGGTGATTGCCTTGTTGTGGATCATTCCAGTGCCGGCATCGCTGCTGCGCCCCGGCGCGTGGGCGGTGCTGGTGATGGTGCTGGCGTTCTACTGGTATTGGCGCCGCTCGCATGTGCTGGCCACGGGTTTGCTGGTGGTCTTTGCGGTGCTGACGCTGATCACGTACCTGCTGTTTGCCGAGCTTGGCGCGCGCGGCCTGGGCTATCTGGCGGTCGGCGTCTTCGTGCTGGCGTGGATCGGGCAGTTCATCGGCCACCACTTCGAGGGCCGGCGGCCCAGCTTCCTCACCGACGTGTCGTACCTGCTGATCGGCCCGGCGTGGTTGATGGCCAAGGCGCTGCGCAAATTCGGCGTGCGCAATATTCCATGACCGGCGTACTTACCCTTCTCAGTGCCGCCGTGTGGTGGGTGCTGTACAGCTCCATGGGCGCCCTGCTGGCCGCATTGATTGCCTGGTGCGTGCTGCGCGGGGCCGAAGGCTGCGCTGTCGTCTTCAATCGCCTGTACCTGGCCTGCCTGTTGTGGACGCTGGCCGGCATGGCCCTGCTGGCAGGCGTGGCCGTGGCCAGCGGACATCTGCATCCGCCCTGGGCGCCGCTGCTGCAATCGGGCGCCCTGCGCTGGGCGCTGGTGCTGGCCATGATCGTGGGCGCGCTCCTGATCTGGCGGCTGACGCCGCGCCGTGATGCGCACCGCGTCCACCTGGGCAGCGCCTGCATGGCCGCCGCCGCCGTCATGGCCATTGGTTTCGGCGTTGCCACCAGTCTGGCGTGATCCGGACAGCCGCGGCGGCGGCGTCTGTCACCCGCGCGGATGATGTTGCGCGTGCAGGCGTTTCAAGCCTTCGCGCGCCACCAGCGTGTAAATCTGCGTGGTACTCAGCGAGCTGTGGCCCAGCAGCATCTGCAGCGCGCGCAGGTCGGCGCCGTGATTGAGCAGATGCGTGGCAAAGGAATGGCGCAACACATGCGGCGAAATGCGCGCGGCGGCAATGCCCGCCACCAACGCATGGCGCTTGACCAGGGTCCAGAACATCTGCCGGCTCATGGCCGCGCCGCGCTGGCTGAGGAACAGCGCCGGCGGTTGTTTGCCATGCGCCAATGCCGGGCGCGCACGCTGCAGGTAGCTGCCAATCCACTGCAGCGCCACTTCGCCCACTGGCACCAGGCGATCCTTGTCGCCCTTGCCGGTGACACGCAGCACGCCCTGGCGGGCATTCAATGCCGCCAGCGGCAGGTCTACCAGTTCCGATACGCGCAGGCCGCTGGCATACATCAGCTCAAGCATGGCGCGGTCGCGCAAGCCCAGCGCGCTGTCGACGTCCGGTGCCGCCAGCAGCGACTCGATCTCGCGCTCGGCCAACGCCTTGGGCAGGCTGCGCGGGATCTTTGGCCGCTCAATCAGCAACGTCGGGTCGACGTGGTGCGCATCGTCGCGCCCAAGTGCCGCGTAATAGCGGCGAAACGTCGACTGTCGCCGCGCCATCGAGCGCACCGCGCCACCGCACGCGGCGTGATAGGCGCTGATATCCGCCCGTTGCGCGCTTGCCAGCGAGCGGCCGCGCGCCGCCAGCCAACGCGCCAGCGCGATCAAATCGCGGCGATACGCTTCCAGCGTGCGCGGCGCCAGGCCATCCTCGGACCACACACGTTCGAGGAAGGCCTCGATGCCACGCTGGTCGGCATCGGCGATACTGCCGCCACCGTTTTTCTTGTCCATGCGCCGATGCTGGTCATTGCGCGCAGCCGACGCAAGCACCCATGACTGACGACACCCTCACCATGCCCCGCCCCTGTCCGCTTTGGCGCCGGCTCGCCGCACTGGTCTACGACCTGCTGGTGACGGTTGCCATCGTCATGGTGGTGGGCCTGCTGTGCCAACTGGCCACCGGCGGCAAGCTGATCGGCACCGGCGATGAAATAGCCATCCCGCTCTGGTACCGGCCGCTGCAAGCGGTCGTGGTGGCGGCGTACTTCGTAAGTTCGTGGCGCTACGGTGGGCAAACCATCGGCATGCGCGCCTGGCATATCCGTCTGTGCGCCGACGACGGCACCACGCTGTCGCTGCAACGCGGCGTACGGCGCGCAATCATCGCCGCCACGCCGCTGCTCGCCCTGGCACTGGCGCCGGTGTTTGGTCTGCGCACCACCCTCTGGATCACGTTCGGCGCCTGGGCGCTGTGGTTCATCCCGGCCCTGTTCGACACCCGCCGGCGTGCGCTGCACGACATGCTGGCCGGCACGCAGCTGCGCCTGGGCCGTTGAACCGTACCGTGTGCGGCAGGCGCGGGCGCATGCCAATCTGCCCACTGCCGCACAAGACGCCTCGCGCAATGGTCGCTATGATGAAAAATTGCGACTGACGCAGCGGCACACGATGCTCTATCAGATTCACGAATGGCAGCGCGCGGTATTCGGCCCCATGAGCTACTTCGCGCAAGCCAGTGCGCAACTGCTCAACGATCAACACACGCCGCTGGCGCACCTGCCCGGCGCGCAACGCCTTGCCGCCGGCTACGAGCTGCTGTATCGGCTTGGCAAGGATTACGAAAAGCCCGCGTTCGACCTGCACACCGCGACCGCACATGGGCAGGAAATCGCCGTCATCGAGCGTGTCGCGGCGGAAAAGCCGTTCTGCCAGCTCAAGCGCTTCAAGCGTTTCAGCGACGATCCCGCCACCATCGAAAAGATGAAGCACGATCCGGTGGTGCTGGTGGTTGCGCCGCTTTCGGGTCATCACGCCACCCTGCTGCGCGACACCGTGCGCACCCTGCTGCGCGAGCACAAGGTCTACATCACCGACTGGGTCGATGCGCGCATGGTGCCAAGCGCCGCCGGCACCTTCTCGCTGGATGACTACGTCGCCTACATCGAGGATTTCATCCGCCACATCGGTGCGCGCGATCTGCACGTGATTTCCGTGTGCCAGCCGACCGTGCCGGTGCTGGCCGCCGTGTCGCTGATGGCTTCGCGCGGCGAGGCCACACCGCGCAGCCTGACCATGATGGGCGGGCCTATCGACCCACGCCGCAGCCCGACCAGTGTCGACAACCTGGCCACCACGCACGCCTTGTCATGGTTTCGCGGCAACGTCATCCAGACCGTGCCGCCCAACTACCCGGGGCGCGGCCGCGAGGTCTATCCAGGCTTCCTGCAGCACGCCGGTTTTATTGCCATGAACCCTGGCCGGCACATGCGCTCGCATTGGGACTTCTACGAGGACCTGCTGCGTGGCGACATGGAAGACGCACAGGCGCATCGCAAGTTCTACGACGAGTACAACGCCGTGCTCGATCTGCCGGCGGCGTTTTATCTGGACACCATCGACAAGGTGTTCCAGCGCTTCCTGTTGCCGCGCGGCGAGTGGGACGTCGCCGGCGAGCGCGTCAAGCCGGCGGATATCGCCCATAGCGCCCTGCTCACCGTGGAAGGTGAGCTGGACGACATCTCCGGCCTCGGCCAGACCGCCGCCGCGCACGATTTGTGCACCGGCATCCCGGCCAGGCGCCACGCGCACGAAGTGATCGACGGCGCCGGCCATTACGGCATCTTCAGCGGCCGCCGCTGGCGTGAAGTGGTGTACCCAAAGGTGCGCGACTTCATCCGCCGCGCCGCCAAACCGGCAAAGTAACCGGCGCTGGCACCGTCAGGACGGTGTACATGGGCGCCCGAGGTGCCCGGTAGCGGCATACGTCCAGCGCGCGCGCCGGCACTCGAAGCGCTGGCAAAACGTTTGCCGGAGGACTTCCCAGCGGCACTGTTTGAACGCGTGGCCGACGGCGTGGCGGCAGCCGCCAAACAACTGGGGGAAGAACCGGATCGGCGCTCAGGTCCCCTTCCCAGGCGGCGTTGATCTCATTCATGCCGACAGGCATCGCCGCACGCCATCGGCGGCCCGCAATCAACCGCCGGCAAAGAATGCCGCGAAAGCGGTGGCGACGCGTTCGATACCATCGTCATCGACATCCAGGTGCGTCACCAGCCGCAATGTCGGCGTGTGACCGACACCGATGCGGATGCCGCGCGCGCGTAAATAGACGTCCAATGCGTTTTGCCGTGCCACCGGCAGCGCAAGAAACACCATGTTGGTGTATTGGCCAAGCAGCTCGAGGCCGGGGATTTCATGCAGGCGACCGGCCAGCCATTCCGCACGATGATGGTCGTCAGCCAGGCGCGCTACGTGGTGATCGAGCGCATACAAGCCGGCCGCGGCCAGCACGCCGGCCTGGCGCCAGCCGCCACCCAGCACCTTGCGCCAGCGCCGCGCGCGGTCGATCAAGGCCGTGCTGCCGACCAGGACCGAACCGACCGGCGCGCCCAAGCCCTTGGACAGGCATATCGACACGGTGTCGAAATGCGCCGTGATCTCGCGTGTCGGCACCTGGCAAGCCAGCGCCGCATTGAACACGCGGGCGCCGTCCAGATGCGTGCCCAGCCCGTGGTGGCGCGCCAGCGCGGTCGCCTGGGCGAGGTAATCCAGCGGCAAGGCGCGGCCATTCCAGGTGTCTTCCAGCGCCAGTACACGGGTGCGTGCAAAGTGCGGATCAGCGGGCTTGATGGCCGCCTCGATCGACGCCAGCGACAGCGTGCCATCGGCATCCTGCACGATGGGCTGCGGCTGGATCGAACCCAGCACCGCCGCACCGCCGCCCTCGTGGTGATAGGTGTGCGCCTCCATGCCGACCAGATACTCGTCGCCGCGCTCGCAGTGGGCAAACAGCGCCAGCAGGTTGGACTGCGTACCGCTGGAGACGAACAGGCCCGCATCAAACCCAAGCTCGGCAGCCAGCTGCTGCTGCAAGGCATTGACGGTCGGGTCCTCGCCATAGACGTCGTCGCCGACGTCGGCCGCCGCCATCGCCTGCCGCATCCCGGCCGTCGGCCGGGTCACCGTGTCGCTGCGCAAATCAACCCATTCCATAGCCATCCCCCAGTGATGATCGTCGCCGCTCATGCCCGGCGGCGGAAATACCACACGGCCAAGGTACCCAGCAGCAGCGCTGGCAGCAGATTGGCCAGCAGCGGCGGCAGGCCGTAGACCGTACCGAAATTGACCATGGCCTGTTGCAGGAAATACCAGGCGATGGCCAGCAACATGCCGATGAAAATACGCTTGCCCAGGCCGCCCGAGCGCAGCGCGCCAAACGCGAACGGCAGCGTGCACAGCACCAGGATCAACACGTTGAACGGATACAGCGCGCGGCCCCAGAACGCCACGGCATAGCTGCCCGGCTGCTCGCCATTGCCACGCAGGTAATCGATATTGCGCTGCAGGTCGCGCATGGACAGATAGCGCGGCTGCACCATCGACTGCACCAGCACCTGCGGGTCGATGCGCACCGGCCACGCCTGGACCGCCGCATGCGTCGCATGCGTGCCGGTGGCGTCCAGCGTCGTGTTGCGCACGTCGCGCAGCTGCCATTGGCGACCATCGTGCTCGGCGCTTTTGGCCCAGGTGAGATGGGTCAGCCGGCCATCGTCGGCAAAGGTGTAGACGCGCACATCGCTCAGCTGCACGTCGGCCACGCCGTCGTGCTGGCGCAGGCTGGTGCCGCGCGCGTTGATGAAGCTGGCGCCATCGCGTGTCCACAAGCCGCTTTGCGTGGCCATCCCGAGCGTGCCCGAGCGCATGCGCAACTGCATCGACTGCGCCAGTTGATCGCCCCACGGCGCCGCCGTCTCGCCCAGCACGACCACGCCGACGATCAGCACGGCGATGACGCCGACGGCGGAGCCGGCGATGCGCAACCGCGACATGCCGGCGGCGCGCAAGGCAGTCAGCTCGCCGCTGCCGGCCAGCCCACCCAGCGCCAGCAGGCCGCCGATCAGCGCGGCATAGCCAAACATCTCGTACGCGCGGCGCGGAAACGTCACCAGCACATAGGTCACGGCGTCGCCAAGCGCATAGCCATGCTTGCCGATGTTGCCCAGCTGGCGCAGGAACTGTGTCATCGCATCGAAGCCAGTGAGCACCAGCCACACGGTGAGCACCGACGCCAGCACGGCAGCGCCGATCAGCCGATCCACGCGCTTGACGCGCGGCAGACGCAGCCTTGGCAGGTTCAGTCGCGGCAGATTCATGCGTCACGCACCTTGGGCAACTTGCGCGGCGCGTACTGGCGCCAGAACACCCACAGCGTGAACGCCAGCATCAGTACATGCATCACCCACAGCGGCGCCTGCGTGTGCCAGTGATCCTTGCCGATCTGCGCCCGTCCCAGCGCCAGCAGCGAGTAGTACAGATAAAAACCGATGACCGCCAGCAGCAACCGGCCATAGCGCGGCTCACGCGGGCTTTGCCGCGCCAACGGTACCGCCAGCAGCAGGAAGACCAGGGTCAGCGCCGGCGCATTGGCGCGCCAGGCAAACTCGGCGCGGGCCAGCGGATCGGCCGAGCGCGCCAGCTCCAGCGTCGGCATGGCATGGATCGGGTCATCGTCATCATCGGCACTGACGCTGGACAAGGCCGTGTCGTTGCGCGCGTAGTGCATGACCGTCCAGTCGTTGCCGCCGAGCGGCACGTCGTATTGCCAGCCGTCGCGAAAGGCGATGAAGCGTCCGCCGCCCTGGCCCGCCTGGTACAACTGGCCATCGGCGGCATGGATCAGCTTGACGTGTACCTCGCCGGCCGGATTGACCCGTTGCGTGGCGACAAAAGTACGCCCGAGCTTGCTGCCATCGCGACTCAAGCTGTCGACAAAGATGATGCCGCCGCGATTGGGCAGCTCGGTGAAGCGACCGGCGTCGAGGCCGGCGGCAATCACCGACCGATTGGCCGCAGTGACCAGCGCGTCACTGGTGCGCATGGCCCACGGCCCAAGCCACAACGACACCACCGTGGTCAGCACCACCAGCACCGCACCCAGCACCAGCACCGGCCGCAACACGCCGGCCGGCCCCATGCCGGACGAAGCCAGCACATGCATCTCGCTCTCGCGGTACATGCGCCCAAGCGCCATCAACACGCCGATGAAACTGGCCAGCGGCAGCAGGTTGGTCAGTCCGCCCAGCGTCTGCAGGCCCAGCACCTGAAACATCACGCCCGCTGGAAAGCTGCCGTTGGCCACCTGCCCCAGCACCCTGGCAAACGTACTGCCGACCACGATCACCAGCAGCACGATGACCGTGGCCGCCACGGTCTGGGCCAGCTCGCGCAGAAAATAGCGATCAAGGATGCTGAGCATGCACGGAATTCCGTTCGGCTGGCCGGCACTGCGGGGACAGGACACGACCCTGCCGCCCGGCCATGGCTGCGCGGCAAAGCGTGCAGTTTAGCCGGTCAAGCTCTCCGGCAGCGGCCCGGCCGGGACCGGCGTGCGGGGTGCAGCCGCTACACTGCCGACAGGTTCTTCACTGCCCAAGACCATGCGTGCCGACTTTTACCTGATCGACAAACCGCGCTTTCGCGAACAGCCGCTGCTGCTGGTGTGTGAGCTTGCGCGCAAGGCCTTCGTCGCACAGCAACCCACGCTGATCCTGACGCGCGACTTTGCCCAGGCCGAAGCACTGGACGGGTTGCTGTGGGAGTTCGACGAGGACGCGTTCATCCCGCATCAGCTGGCCGGCGACGATGACGATGTCCACACCGCCGTGCTGATCGTGCCGCCAGACACCCCCACCGCCGACCGCCCGCTGGTCATCAACCTGCGCGACGAGTGCGCACCGGGAAAATACCAGCGCGTGCTGGAAGTGGTCGCCGCCGATCCCGCCGCACGCGAAGGCTCGCGCGAACGCTGGCGCGAATACCAGCGCCGCGGCTGCAGCGTGCAGAAGTTCGACATGTAGTTGATGAGAGACGGGGAGCGGGGCCACCTCACCCTGCGGTGGCCAGCACCTGGTCGATGGACGCGGCCAGTTGCTCGCCGGTCAGTGGTTTGCGCAGGAAGCCGTCCATGCCGGCGGCGAGCGCCAATGCCTCGTCGTCCGCCCCCGAGCGTGCGGTGACGGCCAGGATCGGCACGCGTCCGCCTGCGGTTTCGCGCTGGCGCAGCATGCGGGCAATCTGGAAACCGTCCACGCCCGGCAAGTCCAGATCCAGCAACACGACGTCGAAGCGCGTCTGCGCCAGCTCGGCCAGTGCCGCCAGGCCGTTGACCACATGACAGACCGCGTGGCCCTGCGCCGCCAGCATGCCGCGAATCACCGCCGCGACAATCACGTCATCCTCCACCAGCAGAATGCGGCGCGGCGCGACCGGGCCGGTACCGCCATGCGCGGACGCGGCGTCGGCCGACAGCTCGGCCAACGGCAGGCGTACGCGGAACGTGCTGCCGGCGCCAGCGGCTGACTCCAGCTCGATGGAGCCGCCCATGATGTTCACCAGCTCGCGGCAAATGGCCAGCCCCAACCCACTGCCGGCGGCACGCTGCGGACCGGCCAGCTGCTCGAAGCGCTGGAACAGGCGGTCGCGGCTGGCTGCGGGAATGCCCGGGCCGGTGTCGCTGACGGTGAACAACACGCCGTCGCGCGTGCGCGATGCCCCCAGGGTGACGCTGCCGACCACGGTGAACTTGAGTGCGTTGTTGGCAAGATTCAGCAGCACCTGCTTGATGCGCAACATGTCGCCAAGCAGGCGCGGTGGCAGGTCATCGGCCACCTGCAAGCGCAGGTCGATACCCTTGAGCCGCGCCTGGCCACGCTCCAGGTCAATCACCTCATCCAGCAGCTGGCGCGGGTTGAAGGGCGCCTTTTCCAGCTCCAGCCGGCCGGCCTCGATGCGCGAGAGATCCAGTGCATCGTTGAGCAGCCGCAGCAGCATGCGGCCCGAGCGCTGCATGGCGCGCGTGTAATCGCCCTGCACCTCGTCCAAGGACGTGCCCAGCAACAGCTCGGCCATGCCCATGATGCCGGTCATCGGCGTGCGAATCTCGTGGCTCAGCGTGGCCAGGAATTGGGTCTTGGCGGCGTTGGCGGCTTCGGCCATGTGCCGCTGCTGCTCCAGCAACTGCATGCGATGGCGCGCATTCAAGCGCCGGCGCCAAGCCAGCAGCAGCGCGCCCAACACCAACACGGTGGTCAGCACATACGCCGTCCACGCCCACCAGCGCGCCCATGGCGGAGCCTGCACCGTGATGCGCAGTGGCTGGGCCAGAGTGCGCCACTGGCCATCGGCACCTGCGGCGCTGGCCTCCAGCGTGTAGCTGCCGGCGGGCAAGGCGGAAAAATCGCGCTGTCCCGGGCCGGTGGCATCCACCCAGCCGCTGTCCACACCATGCAGCCAGAATCGATAACGGTTCGCAGCCGGATCGAGATACGACGCCAGCCGCACGCCGATGTGCAGGTCGCGGTCGTTCCATTGCAGGTCGATCCCGGCGCCATCCAGCGCCAACGCTTGCAGTGATCCACCGCGACGCACGGCCAGCTCGGTCAGCGTCAGCCGCGGCGGCGCATCCGGCTGCCAGTGCGCCTGCAACTGGCGCGGGACAAAGGCCATGACGCCACCATTACTGGCGGCAAACACGCTGCCATCGGCCAACACCGCGATGGAGCCGTTGCCGAACCCGGCATTGGACAGGCCCTGCGCGGCGCCGTATCGCGTGAACTGCCGCGTCGCCGGATCCAGCCGCCATAGGCCCGGATCGCCGAACAGCCACACCTGGCCGCTGCCATCGACATGGATGGACCGGATGTCCTCGGCAAACGGCATCGACTGCAAATCCACCTGGTCGATGCGCGTGGCCCGGCCGCCGGCGTAGCGATAGTGGGTCAAGGCGCTGGTGCTCAAGGTCCAGAATCCGCCCTGCGGATCAAAGCCGATGCCAAGCGCTTCATCGTGCGGCACCCCCGGCACGAACTCCAGCTGGTGGCGGTCATTGATGAATTGCACACCACCGCTGCTGGCATACCAAAGCCGGCCGCCGTGGTTGAGCAAGGCGCCGTAATAGGCGGTGTCGCCCAGCTGATCGGCCGGCAGCAGCGGTGTGCCGCGCATGCGCTGGGTGTCGATGGCCATCAAGCCCTCGCCCCAGGACGCGGCATACAGCTCGCCATCGTCGGCGCGGATCAATGCCACCGGACGGCTCATGCCGCTGTGCGCCGCATCCAATGCCGTCAGCTTGCCGTGATCGGCAACCAGCAAACGGCCGGAAGTGGTCAGCCACAACCGGCCCTGGCGATCCTCGGCCATAGCGCCGACGCTGCCGCTGATATGGCGCGCCACGCTCTTGACCGCGCCGGTGCGCGGGTCGAGCTTGTCCACCCAGCCGCTCCAGCCACCCACCCACAATTGCCCATCGGTACTGCGCGTGACGGCGAGCACGGCGGTGTCGTGCAGGCTGCCCGGATCATCGGGCACATGCGTGTAGCGCGTCACGCCGCTCCAGCGTGGCGGCAGGTAGGCAATGCCGGCCTGGTCCAGCACAAACCACAAACCGCCTTCGTGATCGCGCAGGATCTGCGCCAGGCCGTCGCCCGGCAGGCCACCGGGCAGCAGGGGTTGGGCGGTGATGCGCTGCAGCTGGCCGTCGGCGGACACCATGACCACGCCGGTCAGCGTACCCAACCACAACCGACCCTGGCCATCGCGGGCACTGCTGACCACGCGCGACGCGGCCAGCTCGCGGCCGGCCAGCGGCCGGGCGACGCCATCGGCACCAATGACCAGCAGCCCGCCGGTGACGGCAACGCGCACCTCGCCGGCGCCGCCTTCGATATGCCACACCTTGCCGATGTCGCCGGCAAACGCCGCATCGACGCGCACGCGACGGGTCTGGCCGTCCGCCGCACGCACATACAAGCCGGTGTCCGTGCCGATCCACAAGCGGCCGTCGGCATCGGCAAACAAGGCGCGGGTGGGACCAAAGGACCGGGCCGCCACGCCCGGCAGGTCGAGCGTCATGTGCTCGAAACCGCGCTCGTCCGTGCGCAGGCGCTCAAGCCCGCCCTGGGTGGCAACCCAGATGCGCCCGTCGCCGGTTTGCGCCATGGACCAGACTTCATCGTTGACCAGGCTGTCGGCTTTGCCGGGATCGTGGTCCCAGTGGCGAAAGCGGCGGTGAATCTGGTCGTAGACCGACAGGCCGGTCATCATCCCGCCGGCCCACACGCGGTTGGTGCGATCCACCAGCAGGGCATAGATCTGGTTTGACGGCAGCGAGTCGGCATCGGCCGGGTCGTGGCGAAACACCTTGAAGCTCACGCCATCGAAGCGCACCAGGCCGCCGGCGGTGGCAAACCACATCAAGCCGTTGCGATCCTGCGCCACCGCGTAGACCGAGCCGCTGGGCAGGCCATCGTCCGCGCCATAACGGCGAAACTGCGGCGTCGGATGGCCAATCACCGGCGCGGCGTCGGCCATCACCGGCGGCGTCGCCGTAACCGGCGCCACCCCCGTGGCCCCGCGTGCCGGCACGGCCAGCGTCGTAGCCAGCAACATTCCCCACAGCCACGCTGCGCGCATGTGTCCCCCGGAAACACCAATCCATTCGTGCGCGTCACACTTCAGCGCGCCTGCCGCGTCGCACGCCCCTCTGCGTCTCGCCCCGCGTTTGACTTTAACGCGGATCGCGCCCGCGCGCGTCAGATGTCCGGCGTCGCTTCCCGTGCGCAACCAGCGTCGACAAACGCGCGCACCGCCGACGCATCGAACGGCCAGTCCAGCTCGCGCCCGTCGTCGTTGTCGCGCAACACCGGCACGCGCGTGCCGTAGCGCAGCTCCGCCGACGCGCTGTCATCGACCCACACACTGTCGAAATCCGGTGCATGCGCCCGCGCCAGGACATCCAGCGCCATGTCGCACAGGTGGCAGTAATCGCGCTGATACAGGACAAAGCGGGCCATTGCAGGGATACCTTGGGCGCCGGGAAAGCCTCGGTAGAATAGCCATTCCCCTCCCTTCAAGCCGAAACCACCATGGCCGTCAGCGTGTTTGACCTGTTCAAGATCGGCATCGGGCCGTCGTCCTCGCACACCGTGGGGCCGATGCGCGCTGCCGCCCGTTTTGCCGAACACTGGCTGGAGGAGAAAGGCGTGCTTGACCGCGTAGCCCGCCTGCGCGCCGAACTGTACGGCTCGCTGGCCCTGACCGGACGCGGCCATGGCACCGACAAGGCAGTGATGCTGGGCTTCGAAGGCCAGCACCCGGACACGGTCGATCCGGACCGGATCCCCGCCACGCTGGAGCGCATCCGCGGCAGCGGGCACCTGCAGCTGCTGGGCAAGCGCAACATCGCGTTTGACGAGAAGCACGACCTCATTTTCAACAAGCGCCAGAAACTGCCGTTCCACACCAACGGCATGCGCTTCACCGCCTACGACGCGGATGGCACCGAGCTGGCCACGCGCGATTACTACTCGGTCGGCGGCGGCTTCGTGGTCAACACCGACGAGGCCGCCGAAGACCGCATCGTCGCCGACACCACCGCGCAGCCCTATCCGTTCCACAGCGGCGACGAGTTGCTGGCGCTGTGCGCGCAGCACCAGCTGACCATTGCGCAGCTGATGATGGCCAACGAGTCGGTCTGGCGTCCGGAAGCCGAAACCCGCGCCGGCCTGATGACCATCTGGCAGGCCATGGCCGATTGCGTCAGCCGCGGCCTGCGCTCGCCCGGCGTGCTGCCCGGCGGACTCAAGGTCACGCGCCGCGCGCCGGCCATGCTGGCCGAACTGCGCAGCCAGCCCGAAGCCGCGCTGAAGGACCCGTTGACCATCCTCGACTGGGTGAACCTCTACGCACTGGCGGTCAACGAGGAAAACGCCGCCGGCGGCCGCGTGGTCACCGCGCCGACCAATGGTGCGGCCGGCATCGTGCCGGCGGTCGGCCATTACTACCTGCGCTTCTGCGCCAACGCCAACGACGAAGGCATCATCAACTACCTGCTCACCGCCGCCGCCATCGGCATCCTGTACAAGGAAAACGCCTCGCTGTCCGGCGCCGAAGTCGGCTGCCAGGGCGAAGTCGGCGTGGCCTGCTCCATGTCTGCCGGCGGCCTCACCGCCGCGCTTGGCGGCAACATGATGCAGGTGGAGAACGCCGCCGAAATCGGCATGGAACACAACCTTGGCCTGACCTGCGATCCCATCGGCGGCCTGGTGCAAATCCCCTGCATCGAGCGCAACGCCATGGGTTCGGTCAAGGCCATCAACGCCAGCCGCATGGCGCTCAAGAGCGACGGCAAACACCGCGTCAGCCTGGACAAGGTCATCAAGACCATGCGCGACACCGGCCGCGACATGAAGGACAAATACAAGGAAACCAGCCGCGGCGGCCTGGCCGTCAACGTCATCGAATGCTGAGGTCTCGCTGTACTCCAACCTTGGTGGGCGCACCCTCAGCCGTGGCAGCCCCTTCAAGGCATTGCAGTGAAGTCGCTGTCACAGGCTGACATGGCTCACGACGACCACGCCGTCATGGGCTTTTCTTGCGTGCCGATACTTCCGTGAACACCGCAATCAACTCTCGCACCAGCCCACGCTGACGCTCCGACAGCCGCAGGAAATCCTCGAAAGTCAGACGATCCAGGCCGCTTAAACGCTCCGGCCATGCGGTGCGTTCCTCGCGTACGCCACGGGTGAACTTGCTGCCGCCGTACTGCAGTTCATGCGGTGGCAAATCCACCATCCTGGCCAACGCCTGCATGTTGGCCTGCTTCGGCAAATGCTTGCCGTTGAGCCAGCCGGAGATTGCCTGCGGCGTCACCGGTGTACCGCCATAGCGGGCCAGCAGCTTTTCCAGCCCGACTGGACTCGCCTCGATTTTTGCCGCGGCCAAGGCAGCGGAAAGGCGTTCCGCGAACGCCGCCTGTTCCTTCCTCATGGCCGGACGGTAGGACGGGGCGTCACACGCGATGAAACTATTACTTTCGATGCTGATAAAGTTTTGCTTTCATAGCCAAGCAATCGCTCTCATGCCCAAATCCCTGCTGGAACAGCTCCCCGAGATCGTCGCGCGCGGACGGCAGCAGGCCGAGAAGATCCTGGAGAGCCTGGAGGGGCGGCACCGGATCAGCCTGCAGACGCGCGAATGGGTGCTGCCGTCGAAGGACACGCGTGACAGCGACTGGATCACCGCGGCAAACCGGCAGGCGCATCTGGGCGACGAGGGCAGCGCCGACTGGACCAACCGGCTGATCTACGGCGACAACCTGCTGGCGATGACCGCGCTGCTGGCCGGCGACGAACACACGCCGAGCCTGCGCGGCAAGGTCGACCTGGTCTACATCGACCCGCCGTTCGATTCCAAGGCCGATTACCGCACCAAGGTTTCGCTACCGGGCGTGGAGCTGGAACAGAAGCCGACGGTGATCGAGCAGTTCGCGTATTCGGATACGTGGTCGGATGGCACGGCGTCGTATCTGGCGATGATCACGCCGCGGCTGATTCTGATGCGGGAGCTATTGAGCGACACGGGATCGATTTATGTGCATCTGGATTGGCATGTGGGGCATTACGTCAAGTTGGTAATGGATGACGTTTTCGGCAAAGGAAACTTCAAAAACGAGGTCGTCTGGGATTACTCATTTCGGATGATGGACCTGCCGAGCTTCTTCAACAGGAAGCATGATGTCATCTTCTTCTATGGAAAAAGCGGAGAGACTCACTTCGTCATGCCGAAAACGAAGTGGACGAAAGACGATCTCATGAAAAGTCGGAAGCAAGCCATTCATATCGACGAAAACAACATCGAATGGATATGGATGCCCGGTGGGAAAGGAAATTCCAAAAACAAGCTTCGCCGAGTCGACGAAATTCTGCGAGAAGGAAAGGCTATCTCGGATGTTTGGGACATCCCTATTATTTCATCCTCATCGAAAGAAAGAGTGGACTACGGCACACAAAAACCGGAGCCACTTCTTGAACGAATCGTCAATGCTTCGTGCCCGATGAGCGGATTGGTATTTGACTGCTTCGGCGGCTCCGGCACCACCGCTGCCGTCGCCGAAAAGCTCGGCCGCCGCTGGATCACCACCGATCTCGGCAAGCCCGCCTGCATGATCATGCGCAAGCGGCTGATCGACCAGGGCGCCAAACCGTTCCTGTACCAGGCGATCGGTGACTACCAGGTCGAAGCGGCGAAGAGTTCGCTGGGGCGCAGCTTCCGCGTGGGCGACCTGTCGGGGATCGTGTTGTCGCTATACGGCGCGCTGCCGCTGCAGCCGGAAGACAACCCGCTGCGCAATCTCGGCGCGGTGGTCTACGCCGGCAAGAAGACACTGGTGCTGGTGGATTCGCCGAACAAGCTCACCGGCGACGCCACCCTGCGCAAGGCGATCGCCCAGCGCGAGCACCTGCTTGGCGGCTGGGACCGGGTGGTGGTGCTGGGCTGGAACTTCGAGCCGTCGATCGGCCAGAGCATTACTGCACTCAACGACCCACAGCTGGAAGTGCTGGTGATTCCGCCCGACCTGCTCGACCGCCTGCGCAAGAAGGGCGGCATCGAGAAGCTGCGTGGCCAGGTACGTTTCTCCAGCCTGCAATACCTCACGATCAAGCCGGTGCGCCGCACGCGCAGCGGTGATGAGGAACAACTCCAGGTCACCCTGGACAACTACGTGCTGCTCTCGCCCGAGGCGATCAACCTTGACGAGGCCAACCGCAAGAAGCTGCTCAAGGTGGCCAATGCCGAACCGCTGGCGCTGATCGAGTACTGGGCGGTGGACCCGGACTATGACGGCCAGGTGTTCCGCTCGGTATGGCAGGACTACCGCGGCAACACCGCCAACGACGACGACCCGCTACGCGTCGTAACCGCCGCGAACTTTAGCGTGCCCTACAAGGCTGGCGAGCGACGCATTTGTGTGCGCGTGGTCGATGTATTCGGCTTCGAAGCCGAGGTGGTTCAGGTCGTGGCAGAGCCGCAGTCATGAGCGTCGTCACCGAACCGCAATTGGCATTGTCTGCCGCACTGACTCGACGCACGGAGCAGTTGTGCATCGGCCTGGAACAAGGCATTGCCGACTTGTACGAACTGGTGACACCAGTGACGGCTGAGCTACTGCGCTGGTGGTTCGGCGAGGATGCCTGCCAGTCACGTACGTTCAATTTCCATCCCGGCCAGCGCCAGGCGATCCTCAATGTGATCGTCGCACACGAGGTGCTGGCCAGTCCGAACCTGATTGACCTGTACCAGCAAGTGTGTGCCGACGCCTTGCTGGAAGGCACGCGACTGGTCGACGTGGGCCAGGTCAAGCACAGCCATCCGAAGTACTGTCTGAAGATGGCCACCGGCACCGGCAAGACCTGGGTGTTGCAGGCGCTGCTGGTGTGGCAGTTGTTGAACAAGACGGCGGCGCTGGACGAAGGTCGCGACGATCCGCGCTTCACACGTCGCTTCCTGATCGTGGCGCCGGGACTGATCGTGTACGAGCGCTTGCTCGATGCGTTCCTCGGCAAGAAACGCGCGGATGGCAGCCGTGATTTCGCGAGCTCCGACATCGCCAGCTACGCCGAGCTGTTCACTCCGCCGGCGCGGCGCGAGCGTATCGCGCAGTTCGTGCGCGGCAATGTCTGCCAGAAGCATGAGATCGGCCTGAAGGCCACCGGCAACGGCATGATCGCGATCACCAATTGGCACCTGCTCAGCGAGGCCGAAGAGGAAGCGGAGCAGGAAGAAACCGAGTGGGTCGACACGCCCGGCATGGTCGCCGATGCGGCCCGCGTGGTCTACGACGTGCTGCCATTGAAACCGGGCCGATTGAGCGGCAACAACCTCGACGTGCTCGACCGCCGCTGGGCGCGCGGCAACGTGCTGAGCTATCTCGCCGACCTGCCCGACCTGATGGTGTTCAACGACGAGGCGCACCACATCCACGAGCTGAAAAAGGAAGGCGAGACCACCGAAGTCGAGTGGCAAAAGAGCCTGTCGATCATCGCTGCAAGCAAGGGTCGCCGCTTCGTGCAAATGGATTTTTCCGCCACGCCGTACAATGACGTCGGCGGCGGCAAAAACCGACGGAAGATCTACTTCCCGCATATCGTGGTCGACTTCGACCTGAAAGCCGCGATGCGGCTTGGGCTGGTGAAGTCGTTGGTGCTGGACAAGCGCAAGGAGCTCGGCGCGCTCCCGCTGGAGTTCACGGCCGAACGCGACGACGACGGCAACATACGTCTGTCCGAAGGCCAGCGCGTGATGCTGCGCGCCGGCCTACAGAAGCTGCGCAAGCTGGAGGCGGATTTCGTCCGCGCCGATGCCACGCGCCATCCGAAAATGCTGGTGGTGTGCGAGGACACCACCGTGTCGCCGCTGGTTGCGCAATTCCTGCGCAACGAAGGCCTGCACGATGACGACGTGCTTACCGTCGACTCGGGCAAGAAGGCGGATCTGAGCGAGAAGGAATGGGCCCGGGTTCGCCAGCAACTGTTCAACGTCGACCGGCTCACCCAGCCACGGGTAATCGTCAGCGTGCTGATGCTGCGCGAAGGCTTCGACGTCAACAACATTTGCGTGATCGTGCCGCTGCGTTCCAGCCAGGCGCAGATCCTGCTGGAGCAGACCATCGGCCGCGGCCTGCGCCTGATGTGGCGCGACCCGGAATACGCCGACATCAAGCGCGAGAATCGCGAGCGGATCAATCGCGGCGAAGAGCCGGGTTCGCTGATCGACATTCTTTCCATCGTCGAACATCCGGCATTCCAGAGTTTCTACGACGAGCTGATGGCCGAGGGTCTGATCGGTACCACCAGTGACGATGACGAGGGCAGCAGCACCGGAGACCTGATCGCCGCCGAGCTACGCGAAGGCTACGAGAAATACGACTTCGCAATCCCGTTCATCCTGAGCGAGGCGGACGACACCGTCGAACACCTGCCGATCGATATTGCCACGCTGCCGCCGTTCAGCGCGATGAGCCGTGCCAAGCTGGCTGAACTATTGGGCAAGGGCGACACCTTCACCTCGCAGGATCTGCAGAGCAGCACGCTGTTTGGCGATTACCGCGTCGATGGCGCGGCGATGAATGTCGGCGGTTATAACGAGTTGTTGTCGCGGCTCACACGGCGGGTGGGTCAGGCGCTGAACCACCCGTTGCCAAGAAGCAACAAGGTTTCCCCGCACCTGGATCGTCCTTACCTGCGGATGAATACCGCCGCGCTGGCCACTGCGCTGGACGATTACATCCGCGAGCGGCTGTTTGACGAAACCTTCGAGCCATTCGAAAACGAAGGCTGGCGGCTATTGCTGTTGCAGCCGGTGCTCGACCATATCGTGAAGATCTTCGGCCTGGCGCTGGTACGTGCCGAGGAACACAACATCAGTGGCATCACCGAGGTGCGCCATCGTCATTTGTCCGAGGTGACCAAGTTGATGGTCCGCGAAACCGCTTCGCTGGAAGTGACCAAATGCATCTACACACGACTGCCATACCCAACCCGCAGTGGCGGATTGGAACGCGCATTCATCGAGTGGGCGCAAGGCGACGCCAGCGTGGAGGCATTCTGCAAGATCAGCGAGAACCGCCACGATTTCGCCCGGCTGCGCTACGTCAAGGATGACGGCATGCCGGCCCGGTACATCCCCGACTTCCTGGTGCGCACGGCCGACGCCATTTACCTGGTCGAAACCAAGGCGCAGCAACAGGTCAACCACCCGAACGTGCAGCGCAAGCTGAAGGCGGCGACGACGTGGTGCGAACAGATCAACGCGCTCGACGCGGAACAGCGCGGCGAGCGTCAGTGGCATTACGCGCTGGTCGGCGAATCGTTGTTCCACGACTGGCGCGAGAAGGGCGCGCGATTGGGTGAGTTGCTGGCATTTTCGCGCACCCGCGCGGTACCGACGCAAGGTGCTCTGGCACTGGGTGACTGACCTCTGTCGCGCGGCATCCTTTCCACAGGGACGCGATCGCAAGCCAGGATTGCAGCCCATTTGGCACCAGCCGTGACCTGTGACGGATGACATTGACCGCGTGATTCTGCGACCATCGACGTTTTTCGACGCCACTGGCGCCTGCACGGGAGCTTCAATGTCTCAAGCCAGCCAGATTCGTCGCGATGTCGGTGCGTTCGCCCTGATGCTGACCGGGCTGGGCTCGATCATCGGTTCGGGCTGGCTGTTTGGTGCCTGGCGCGCGGCGCAGATTGCCGGGCCGGGTGCGATCTGGGCCTGGATCATCGGCGCGGCCATCATCACCACGGTGGCGCTGACCTACGCCGAGCTGGGCGCGATGTTTCCCGAGTCCGGCGGCATGGTGCGCTACGGGCATTATTCGCACGGCTCGCTGGTCGGTTTCATTGCCGCGTGGGCGAACTGGATCGCCATCGTCTCGGTGATCTCGGTCGAGGCCGAAGCCTCGGCGCAATACATGTCGTCGTGGAAGTGGCAGTGGGCGCGCGACCTTTATCACCAGATGCCGGGCGGCCATGGTGAGCTCAGCACCAATGGCCTGCTGATCGCCGCCGCGCTGGTGGTGATGTATTTCCTGTTCAACTTCTGGAGCGTAAAGCTGTTCGCGCGCTCCAACGCCGCCATCACCTTGTTCAAGCTGGTGATCCCGGCGCTGACTGCCGTGCTGCTGATGCTGAGCGGCTTCCACCCGGAAAACTTCGCCGTCGGCATCCACGGCGAGCTGCACCAGACCGATTTCCCGTCGATCCTCACCGCCGTGGCCATCGCCGGCATCGTCTTCAGCTTCAATGGTTTCCAAAGCCCGGTAAACCTGGCTGGCGAGGCGCGCAATCCCGGCCGCAGCATCCCGTTTGCCATCGTCTGCTCGATCGGCCTGGCCACCGTGGTGTACGTGCTGCTGCAGGTGTCGTTCATCGGCGCGGTGCCGCGCGAGATGCTGGCCGACGTCGGCTGGCACGGCATCAATTTCTCCTCGCCGTTTGCCGACCTGGCGATCATCCTGGGCCTGCAATGGCTGGCGACGCTGCTGTTCATCGACGCGGTGGTCAGCCCCAGCGGCACCGGCATGACCTACACCGCCACCACCGCGCGCATGCTCTACGGCATGGAGCGCAACGGCACCTTGCCGAAGATCCTTGGCCGCGTGCATCCCAAGTGGGGCGTGCCGCGCCCGGCGATGTGGGTGAACCTGGCGGTGTCGTTCCTGTTCCTGTTTTTCTTCCGCGGCTGGGGCGCGCTGGCGGCAGTCATTTCCGTGGCCACGGTCATCTCCTATCTCACCGGCCCGATCAGCGTCATGACCTTGCGCCGCACCGCGCCGGAGCTGAACCGGCCATTTCGCCTGCGCGGCCTGCCAGTGCTGGCGGCGATTGCCTTCATCATGTCCACCGAGCTGCTGTACTGGGCCAAGTGGCCGCTGACCGGGCAGATCATCGTGCTGATGGTGGTCGCGCTGCCGGTGTACTTCTACTACCAGGCCAAGGCCGGCTGGCACGACTTCGGCCGGCAGCTGAAGGGCGCGTGGTGGCTGATCGCCTACCTGCCAACGCTGGCGCTGGTGTCGTGGGCCGGCAGCACGAAATTTGGCGGCCAAGGCTACCTGGACTACGGCATCGATCTGGCCGTGGTCGCGGTGCTGGGGTTGGGCTTTTTCCTGTGGGGCGTGGCCTCGGGCTGGCGCACGCCGTCGGTTGTTGCCGCGCAGCGGGAAGCGCTGGCCGATCCGGACGCGCCATTGGTACCGCCGGACGAGGAAACCGCCGAGCGCGTCACCGAGTACTAGATGTGTAAACCCGACACGTGGCCCGGCAGAGTGCGTGAGATGAGGGGGTTGTAGCCAAGGCTGGCGTGGGGTCGATGCCCGTTGTAGTGGTACGGGCAAGGCGCGAAAGTGCGGGCGCACTGTTTGGAGCTGGTGCAGGGACAGGCCCACTCGCGCAGGCTGGTTCACGCCAGACGCTCGGCCTTGCCGTTGGCGCGGGGCGCATGGGATCGCGTGCACAGGTGGCGTATGCCGAGCTGGCGAACGAGGCAGCGGAAGCCATGCGGCATCAGCCATCCACCGCGAAGGCGCGCACGCGAGCGCAAGCCGGCGCCTGACGCGCGGGCGCGGCACCGTCTACCCGGTTGGTTGCTTGATTGCATTACTCACGGCATTGAGTAAAATTACTCAGTGCATTGAGTAATTCGTATGGACCATCGACGCCCGCAGGCCACAACGCTGATCAAACGCCTCAAGGAACCACGCCGGTTCCTGCAGGTGGTGGCTGGGCCGCGCCAGGTGGGCAAGACCACGCTGGTGCAGCAGGCGGTGGAAACACTGGCGCTGCCAACAACGTTTGCCAGTGCCGATGCACCCACCCTGCAGGGCGCCGGATGGCTTGCGCAGCAGTGGGACGCCGCGCGACTGGCGGCCAAGGGCGCGGACAAGCGCGGCGCGCTGCTGGTACTGGACGAAGTCCAGAAGATTCCCGACTGGTCGGAACAGGTCAAGCGCCTGTGGGACGAGGACACACGCCTTCGCTGTCCGCTCAAGGTGGTGTTGCTGGGTTCGGCGCCGCTGCTGATTGCGCGTGGCCTGACCGAAAGCCTGGCCGGCCGCTTCGAGCTGCTGCATCTGCCGCACTGGACGTTCGCGGAAATGCGCGAGGCGTTCGGCTTCACGCTGGACGAATACGTGTATTACGGTGGTTACCCCGGCGCGGCACCGCTGATTGGCGAGCCCACGCGCTGGGTGCGCTACATCATGGATTCGCTGGTGGAAACCTCCGTCTCGCGCGATGTGCTGCTGATGACGCGGGTGGACAAGCCCGCGTTGCTGCGGCGCCTGTTCGAGCTGGCGTGCCGCTATTCGGGGCAGATCCTTTCCTACACCAAGATGCTGGGCCAGCTGCAGGATGCGGGCAACAGCACCACGCTCGCGCATTACCTGGATTTGCTGGCCGGCGCCGGGATGGTGTGCGGCCTGCCCAAGTATGCTGGCGACACAGCGCGCCAGCGTGCCGCGAGCCCCAAGCTGCAGGTACTGAACACGGCGCTGATGAGCGCGCAGGCCGACGTGGATCTCAAGGACGCGCGCGCCGATCCCGCGTTCTGGGGGCGACTGGTGGAATCGGCCGTGGGCGCGCAGCTTGCGAACGCGGCGACCGCAGGCGAGTGCCGGCTGTACTACTGGCGCGAACGCGGTGACGAGGTGGACTTCGTGGTGGAACGCAAGCGCAAGCTCACCGCGATCGAGGTGAAAAGCGGCCACGCGCCACGCCTGCACGCGGGAAGTGCAGCTTTCGCCAACGCGTTCTCGGTCACGCGCAGCCTGCTGGTAGGCGGTGACGGCATCGATCTGGAACAATTCCTCGGCCAGCCGGTTACACACTGGATCGCCTGAAGCATGCCCACGACGCCCGCACCCCGCCCCGAACGCGCGACGCAAAACCGCGTAGTCGCGCTGTTCACGGACGCGGCGCGTGTCGGCAACCCGGGTTACACGAACCTGGGCAACAATTGCGGCCGACGTTACCGGCGCCACGCTGTATCAGGCCAACCTGCACGTTCACCTGCAGGTGCGGCCGGGCAGTGATCGCGCTGCGCGCGCGGCCGTCATGCAGGCGTGGTACCGCGCGCAATTGCACGCGGTCGTTCCGAAGCTCATTGCCAAATGGGAATCACGTCTTGGCGCGCGCGCCGAGCTGAACGCACTGCCGCTAGGTGTGTAAACCTGCTGAGAGATCGCAACCAGGGGTCTGGGCGGTAGAAATGTTCGAGGCGAAAAGCCGGCTACGCCAGGACAGCTTTTCGACAACTCGCCGGCTCATGGTGATTCCATGGACCAAGAATTGGCGGAAAACTGGACCAAGCAGGCGGCTTTGCAATCCGGACGGTTTCTGCCGCCCAGGCTCCTGGACGGCCAGGCGCAATCCAGTCGCATAATCGCGCACCAACAACGGACACACAGGCAACACGCGCATGGGGCTGACCCAGGGTCACGGTTTGACATGTGCCGCACTGCTGATGGCGCTCGCCGGTGCCGGCGTGCACGCCCAGGACGTCACTGGCGACACCGTGCAGCTCGTCTCCGGCAATCTGCAGCCACTGGCGCCCTTGCCGATAGGGGCCGACCAGCCGGCGGTCGGCACGCCGCTCGGCCGGTACATCGCCGACGCGAACTACCGCAGTGGTGGCGGCTGGTGGGCACTGGTATGCCGACACACCTGCGCGCTGTACGCAACCACGTTGACGGTTACGCCAACGACGCTACCTACCGATTCCCGCGTGCCGGCCCAGCAGTTGCGCTGGGCGCCGCTGCCGTTTGGCCTGGGCCGCGTGACCGCGGACACGGCATCGCCCCCCGTGCTGATTGCCCTGCTCAAACTGTCACCCACGGCCGGATTCAAGCTCGGTCCCGGCCCGGTCACAACCTGGCTGCACGCCGGCATGGACAGCTACCCGCCCGGTGGCCGTGCCGGCACGCTGGAAACGCGCATCCCCGCGCCGGGTCCGGAACCGGTGCTGCTCGTGCCAAGACTGTCTGATGTCCCCACTACCGAGGATGCCTACGAACACGAAACCCTGGAGCTGGACTTGCTTGTCGGCACCCAGCGGCAATGGCTGGGCCGATTCCCTACCGGCACCGATGCCATCGCCGGCTGGACCTATCTGTCCTGGGCCGGCGACCTCGACCACGACGGCCGGCCTGATCTGATCACCACGCTGGACAACCAGACCACCTTGTTCCTGTCGTCGCTCGCCAAGGACTGCGCGTCCCCCGACGATGATCCCTGCGACGAGACCACGCTGGTCGGCGAGGCCGGACACTTTGATGACGGCGGCGCCAATGGGTACTGAACGCCGATCGGCACGCCGCATGTTGGCCGGGCTCGGCAGCGCCCTGCTGGCCTTGACGCTGACAGCTGCCGCGCTGTCCACCACCCCCGTGCAGGGTTCCGGTGACATCATCACCGACGCGGCCGTGCTGGGCACGCTCAACGACACCACCACCTTTGCCGCGCCGCTGCCGATCGGCCACGATCGGCTGCTGCTGTTCCAGCGCACGGGCACCGGCGATACCGCCACGCTGCGCACGGTCCACTGGCCCGACGCCCGTCAGCCCACCCTGCGCATCACCAGCCTGCCCTTGCCGCAGCTGGATTTGCTCAAGAACGCACGCTACAGCGTGCGCAATCCGCGCCAGCCGGAGTACGCCCGCTACAGCGCCGTACAAACCTCGGCGGGGTTGTGGCTGGTCGGGCCGCAGGTGCTGTTGCTGGCCGACACCGGCGATCGGCTGCTGGCCGACTTTGGCGCCAATCAACCAGTGCTGGCCGGGCTGCCGGATGGCTCCGTGCTCGTCTTCGGAGATGAGCACGGCAGCAACCGGATGTCGGAAGCCGGGCGCATCCAGCATCTGTATCAGCTGGCCGACGGCACGCTGGCCAGCAAGGACCTCGGGCCGCTGACTTACCCGGCACCCCCGGCGCCGCTGGTCGCCGCCAACCGGTACACCAGTCCGCGCTACGGCGTGATGGTGCGCACGCTGCGCGACGGGCGCGTGCTGGTCATGGGTGGCGACATGACCGCATCCCGCACCGCCGTGCTCGATCCGGCCAGCGGCACGATGCACGCGATCGCGGCACTGCCGCACCCGCGCGTCAGCGGCGCATCCGCCCTGCTGCCCGATGGACGCGTGGTGGTTGCCGGCGCCGAACACCTGGCCTGCTACCGGGAATCCGCACGCGTCGTCGATGTGTACGACGCAGCGCAAGACCAATGGAGCACGCTGCCTGACCTGCCTCTGCCGTTATGCGCGGAGGCCTACGGCGCCGATTCGCCATCGCTCGCGGTGGCGCCCAACGGCGACCTGATCGCCGGCGGCAGCAACGAGCGCCAGGTCATGCTGCTGCCGGCCGACAAGACCCGCGCCACCGGCTATGCCGCGAACTGGCGCGTCGTCGGGGCCATGGAGGAGCCGCACATCGGTGGCGTGCTGCAGGCACTGGACAACGACACCGTGGCCGTGGCTGGTGGCGTGCACGTGAGCTACGCAACGGAGACGTATGGCTGCTGCCACCGCACCGTCGCCATCGACCACATCGCGCTGCACGCGCCAGCGGCACCGTTCCACCCGGTCAGCCTGACGCTGCACGGCGCGGCCATGACCCGCCGCGGCAACCGCGTGTTCCTGGCTGCCGGCCGTGCGTTCGAAATGACTGACTTCGGGCAGATGCGCTACAGCCGCGTCGCCGAACTGCTGCACTTGCCGCAGGGCCGGGTCGAGCAACTGCCGCCACTACCGTTTGCGGCCGGTGCCGCGGATGCGGTCTGGCTCGATGATGACCATGTGCTGGTCAAGGGCCGCCTGGCGGCCGGCGATCGCACTTTTGCGCCCGGCGAGGGCTTGTCGTCGTACCTGCCCGAAGGCAGCGGCGATGCGGCCATCTACGACGTGACGGCGCGCACCTGGCGGCACCTGCCCATACCCGCTACGGCAGCGCGCAGCCGGCTGGTGGGCGTGCGCGACGGCCAGGCGTTCCTGCTCACCATGCCTGACAGCCGGCTGCTGGCGCTGGATCTCGCCAGTGGCAAGCTGACGCCGCGCGGACGCGCCATGTCCCTGCACAGCCAGGACGCCACCACGCGCTGGCTCGATGACGGCCAGCTGGTGGTCGCCGGCGGGACGTCGCAGAACGCCCTGGTATCGCTGCCGGGGCCGTGCACCGACGGACCGGACGGCAGCCGCGTCTGCGCCGAGCATTTCGTCGGCTTTGGCGCCGTCGTGCCGTCCCTGCGCTTCGAGACCTATGCCACCGCCACCACCGGCAATGAAATCACCGCCGGCTGGCAGCGCAGCACACCCAGCCACGGTGGTGGCTACAGCGCCGTGGTCATGGCCGATGGCGGCGTGGTGAAGCTGGGCTGGGCCTTGTCCGCGGAGGACCAGGCCAACCTGGCCAACCTGAGTGCCATGCCGGCGTCGCACCCGGTGATCGAGCGCAGCGATCCGTCCGGCCAGCACTGGCAGACGCTGCCGCTGCCGGACGACATCGGACTCGACGTCCCGCACAACTGGCCCGGTTGCACGGATGCCGAGCCACGGCAATGCCGACTGCTGCTGGCACCCGATCCGCGCCAGGCCGGCCGTGAGCTGCTGTTCCTGCGCGCTGGTGACGTGGCGCATGACGGCGCCAGGCCAAACACCTTGTACCTGCGCGTGTGGTGGTTCAATCCAGCGACGGCAAAGTGGCAAGTCGTCATCGACGCCACCCATGTCGCTGCATCGGCAGCACCGATGAATCTTCCCGCACCACTGTCCACGGCGCACGCCACTTTGCGCTCAACCGGCTGGCAACTGGATACGCCGATCCTGTGGCTGGATCGGCCGTGACCCCACGCACCACGACCGCGTCCGACGACAGTCGCCATGCTCGCAGCGCATTCCGCTGAGACCGCACGCATGCGCTCGGGCATCGCCTGCGGGGTACTGGCCGGCGCAGTGTGGGGCGGCGTGTTCCTGGTGCCGGCGCTGCTGGCCGGCTTCCCGCCGCTGTGGCTGAGCTGCGCGCGCTACCTGATGTACGGCGCGTTCTCGCTGGTGCTGGCCTGGCCGGTATTGCCGCGATTGCTGGCGCGACTGCAGCGCGGTGACGTGTGGCTGCTGGTCGAGTTTGCCGTCACCGGCAACCTGCTTTATTACCTCGGTGTGGCCAGCGCGGTGCAGCTGGCTGGCGTGGCACCGACGGCGCTGATCGTCGGCACCACGCCGGTGGTGATCACGCTGCTGGGCCGTCACGATGCCGGGGCGGCGCCGCTCAAACGCCTGCTTGGCCCGCTGGCACTGGTGCTGCTGGGCGTGGCGTGCATCAACGTGGATGTGCTCTGGTCGCCACACGCGCAACAGCAGCCGCTGGGCGAGCGCGTCATCGGCATGGTTTGCGCCGCCGGTTCGGTGCTGAGCTGGTCGTGGTTTGCGGTGCGCAATGCGCGCTTCCTGAAAGCGCAAACCCGCTTTGACAGCCAGCAATGGTCGCTGCTGTGGGGCATGGTCACCGGCGTGCTGGGCGGCCTGGTCTGGCTGACCGCGCTGGCGTGGCCGGGACTGCCGCCAGCGGCGACGTTTGGCCACGCCGACTGGATACGCTTCTGGGGACTGAACCTGGCGCTGGCAGTGGCCTGCTCGTGGTTTGGCAACTGGATGTGGAACCTTGCCTCCACGCGATTGCCGCTGACCTTGAGCGGCCAGATGCTGGTCTTCGAGACCTCGTTTGCCTTGCTCTACGGCCTGCTCTGGGCCGGACGCTGGCCCAGCGTGCTGGAGATGGCGTCACTGGCCCTGCTGGTGTCGGGCGTGGCGCTGGCAGCGCGCCGACACACGATGGGCACGCCATCGCCAGCACAAGGCCCGGCCTGAGCCGAGTCGATCAAGCCCGATGCAATCAAGCCTGAGGCAAGCCCAGCACGTCCGCCAGCAGAGCCTGCGCGGTGATATCCGGACCAGCGCCTGGCCCCTGGATCACCAGCGGCTGCGTGTTGTAGCGGGTGGTGGTGAAGGCAAACTGATTGTCGGTGCCGTACAACCGCGCCGCCGGATGCGTGACCGGCACCTCGACCAAACCGACGCGGGCCAGGCCGCGCTGGTTGAGTCGCGCCAGGTACCGCAGCACCGCGCCGTGTGATTGTGCCGTGGCCTGCAGCGCGGCCAGCGGCGCGTCCAGTTCGGAGGCGCGGCGCAGAAAGGTTTCGGCATCGACCGTGCGCAGCGCCGCCGGCACCAGGCTGCTTACCTGCACTTCATCACTGTCCAGCATGAAACCGGCGTTGCGCGAAAGGATCAACAGCTTGCGCGCTACGTCCTGCCCAGATAGATCGGTACGCGGGTCCGGCTCGGTATAACCAAGCTCGCGCGCCATGCGCAGCAAGGCGGAAAACGGCCGGCTGCCGTCATATTGATTGAACAGCCACGACAGCGAGCCGGAAAACACGCCTTCCAGCGTCAGCAGGTGATCGCCGCATTGGCGCAGCCGGCGCAGCGTGGACAGCACCGGCAAGCCGGCGCCAATGGTGGCCGAATCGCCGTAATGCGCGCCGCCCGCGCACGCCGCCTGCAATGCCCGCCACCCCGGCAGCGCGCCGCCGGCCAGCGCCTTGTTGGCCGTGACCACATGAAAGCCGCGCGCCAGCCATGACGCATGGCACGCGGCCAACGCGCCGCTGGCGGTGGCGTCGATGATGACCTTGCACGCCGCATCGCTGGCATCGAGCGCGGCCAGCAGGCACGCGTCGTCGCGGCGCTCGCCGGATTGCAGATCCTCGCGCCTGAAGCCACGCGCCAAACCCTCGACGCGCCACCGCTGCCAGCGCGAATTGGCCACACCCACCAGGCGCACGAGCGCCGCCGGCGGGGTATCCAGCAACCTGGCCAGCGCGCCGCCGATGACGCCCATACCCAGCAGCACCGCCGCAATGCGCGGACGCGATGCATGCCCGACGCTGCCACGCATGGCCGGCGCGGAGAGATCCGCGGCCGCCAGCGCCGACGCACGCGCGCTCACGCCGTCACCGCGCGTTTGGGTTTGGTCACCGCTGCGGCGCGATCCAGCGCGGCATCGAGGTCGTGCAGCAAATCCCCCACGTCCTCCAACCCGACCGAGACCCGCAACAAGGTGTCGGCGATACCGGCACGGCGGCGCGCCTGCGCACTCATCGCCGCATGCGTCATGCTGGCCGGATGGGCAATCAGGCTTTCCACGCCGCCCAGCGATTCGGCCAGCGAGAAATGCTGCAGGCCTTCGACAAACGCCGCCACGCGCTCGACGCCGCCTTCCAGCTCGAAGCTCAGCATGGCGCCAAAACCCTGCTGCTGCCGCGCTGCCAGTGCATGCCCGGGATGGCTCGCCAAGCCGGGATACCACACCTTGCGCACCAGCCCGTGTCCCGCCAGGTGCCGGGCGATGCGGGCGGCGTTTTCCTCATGCTGGCGCACGCGCACGCTCAGCGTGCGCAGGCCGCGCAAGGTCAGGTAGCTGTCAAACGGCGCACCAGTCAGGCCAATGCAGTTGGCCCACCACTTGAGCTCATCGACCAGCGCCGCCTCGCGCGCGATTACCGCCCCACCGACCACGTCGCTGTGGCCATTGATGTACTTGGTGGTGGAGTGCACGACCACGTCCGCATCCAGGACGAGCGGCTGCTGCAGGGCCGGCGACAAAAAGGTGTTGTCCACCACCACCCGCGCACCGACCTGGTGCGCCGCCGACGCCACCTGGCGAATGTCGGTGATGCGCAGCAGCGGATTGGAGGGCGTCTCCACCCATACCAGATCCGGCTTGCCTGCCAGCTCCGCGGCCAACGCCGCGGGGTCGGTCAAGTCGGCAAAGGCGACGCTGAAACGCTGCTGCCGCGCCCACGCATCAAGCAGCCGCCAGGTGCCGCCGTAGCAATCATGCGCCGCCAGCACCCGGCCACCGGCTGGTACCAGCTGCAACGCCAGGGCCACCGCGGACATGCCGCTGGCGGTGACCACGGCACCCGCGCCATGTTCAAGCCCGGCCAGCGCATCGGCCAGCAGGTCGCGCGTCGGATTGCCGCTGCGCGAATAGTCGTAGGCCCGCTTGCGGCCAAAGCCGGCAAACGCGTAATTGCTCGACAGATACAGCGGCGGGATCACCGCGCCGTGCTGGGTATCGGATTCCAACCCGGCACGCACGGCGCGGGTACAGGCGGCAGACTCAGTCATCATCAATCTCCAGGTCATTCGTGAAGGCGTGCCGGCCAGGGTGCCCAAGTGCGCAATGGCCCACTCCGCGTCGGCGGGCAGCGGGCGGTCATTCCTGGGCCAGGGCATCACGCAGCAGCGGCGCCAGCTGCCCGGTCTCCTTGAGGAATGCGTCATGGCCAAATGGCGACTCCACCACCGACAAGGTGGCCGGGCCGCGCAGGCGCAGCTGCAGCTCGCACAGGTCGGCAAGCGGCACCAGGCGGTCGGACGGAAAGCCGATCAGGCTGGCTGGCGTGGCGATGGCCTCGGGCGCCACGTCGTGCAGGTCGATCGATTCGGACAGGGCGAGAAAGCGCGCGGCGGCAAAACGCTCGACAAAGCGCTTGCCCTGATGCTCCAGATAATCCTCCACCGGGAAATGAAACCGGTCCTCGCGCAGCTCCGGCGCGCCGGCAAAGCGCTGCGCAAACTCCGCACTGCCGCGATAGGTGGTCACGGCCAGTTGCCGCGCCAGGGCCAGCGCGTCATCGACCCGTCCCGACGCCACGCCCAGGCGCACGATCTGCCGCTGCACGCTGCGCTGCGCGGTGGCCAGCGGATGCGCGCGATGCGCACCGGCCAGCAGCAGCAGACGTTGCAGCAGGTGGCCATGGCGGGCGGCAAACGCCAACGCCACCATGGCGCCATAGGACGCGCCGACAAACGCCCGCACCTGCGCAATGCCCAGCCGGTGCAGCAACGCCGCCAGCGCGTCGGCCTGATCCTCGCTGGACACGGCACCGGCTTCGAGCTCCTGCCCGGTGATCCAGTCGATGGACAACACCCGGTACTGACGCACGTCGATTGCCCGCCCCGGGCCGACCAGCGCCTGCCACCAGCCCGGCGCCGCCTCGGCGTCCAGCGTCAGTACATCGCGGCTGGCGGAAATGCCGCCCTGGACAATGACTGTGGGCGCATCGGCCGCACCGAGCCACGCATAGCGCAAAGCCACCATGCGTACACCGGCGCCATACTTGGCGCGCACCCGCACGTTGCAGGTATCGCGATGACAAACCAACCTCCGTGGCGGCGGGATCGACGCCGTGGGTGGCGGGATCGACGCCGTGGGTGGCGGGGCATTTCTGACGGCGACTGTCTGGCTCACGCTGGCGCTCCGGTGACCATCGACCCTGCCGCCGGAGACGGTCGCCGCGCCAACCGCAAGAAATGCCTGCGCTGGCCTGACGCCCATCTTCCGGATGGCACCGACCGGTGCCGCCGCAGGAGTTGGCACCTTGGGCGAGCCCAGGTTGCCCCGACATCCAAGGGCCTGTCCCTCCGTCGGTCTCGATGAGTTTTGCGCAACTTATCCGCCGAACTGGTAATTGTCAATAGACGTCTAAACGTTTATGCGTCTATACTCACAAACCGTCGACACGGCCTGACCCCAGGCTCACGCCGCCATCGGCTAAATCGCTCCCGCCTGATCGGCGACAACATCCCCGACGCATGCAGCGCGCATCATGCACGCGCGCCGGCCCTCCTTTTCGGCGCCCTACATTTCCAATGAACCCACGTCCTGATCTATCGGCCGCTGTCGGCCACACCCCGTTGTTGCGGCTGCGTGCCGCCAGTGAACTCACCGGCTGCGAAATCCTCGGCAAGGCCGAGTTCCTCAACCCCGGCGGCTCGATCAAGGACCGCACCGCGCTGGGCCTGATCCTGGATGCCGAGCGCCGCGGCGAGCTGCGCCCGGGCGGCATCATCGTCGAAGGCACGGCCGGCAACACCGGCATCGGCTTGACCCTGATCGGCGCCAGCCGCGGCTATCGCACGGTGATCTTCATGCCGCAGACGCAAAGCCAGGAGAAGATCGACGCCTTGCGCATGGGCGGTGCCGATGTGCACCTGGTGCCCGCCGTGCCGTACAAGGACCCCGGCCACTACGCGCATCGCGCGCAGGCCTGGGCCGCGGCACTGAATGCCGAACACGCCGGCAGCGCGTGGTTTGCCAACCAGTTCGACAACACGGCCAACCGCGATTTCCACGAGGCCACCACCGGCGTCGAAATCTGGGACGACACGAACGGCCAGGTCGACGGCTTCGTCTGCTCGGCCGGCACCGGCGGCACGCTGGCCGGCGTCGGTCGCGCGCTCAAGTCGCGCCGGCGCAACATACGCATCGCGCTGGCCGACCCCGACGGTTCGGCACTGGCGCATTACATCAACACCGGCGAGCTTGCGGCGCACGGCAATTCCATCAGCGAGGGCATCGGTTCCAGCCGGGTGACGGCCAACTTTGCCGACGCGCCGATCGACCTGGCCTGGTCGATCGCCGATACCGAATCGGTGCCGCTGATCCACCAGCTGCTGCGCGAGGAAGGGTGGAACATCGGCGGCTCCAGCGGCGTCAACCTGGCCGGTGCCATTCGCCTGGCGCGCGAGCTGGGGCCGGGCCACACCATCGTCACGCTGCTGGCCGATGCCGGCACGCGCTATCAGGCCAAGCTGTTCAATCCAGCCTTTCTGCGCAGCAAGGACATCCCGGTGCCAGCGTGGCTGGAGCGCGCGTTTCCCGCTTGATGATGACAGGCGTCGCGCGCGACGACGCTCATCGCGGCGCGCGCGACGGCCTGCTACCGTGCGCGCATGAATTCACGCCTCGATGTGTCGCCGATGCACCTACAGCTGCAGCGCGACGGCTTTGCCTTTGTCACCGCCGATGCCATGCGCGACCTGCTGGACCCGGCGCAGTTGCCCGATTGGGAAACCTTTGCCGCCAGCTGGAACGATCTGGCGCCCGATACCTACCTGGCCGCCAGCGGCCGGCATCGGCGGCGGCGGCACGCGACGTTTGCCTGCGACGCCGATGGCAAGATCACCCGCCAGCCGCACCAGCCGCACTACCAGAGCCGTCGCTACAACCATCTGCAAGGCGACATCGAGCGCTGGTTCGAGCCGGTACTGCCGGCCATCGGCGAAGGCGCCTGCCTGCAACGCATCCTGGCGTTTTGCCGCGACGAGTTCTCCGCGCTGGCACCGCACACCCGACACTGGCACATCGAGATACACCAGTTCCGCATCGAGGCACGCGCCAACGAAGCCGGCGAGCCGACGCCGGAAGGCATTCATCGCGACGGCGTGGACTTCGTGCTGGTGCTGCTGATCGACCGCCAGAACATTGCGCGCGGCACGACCACCATCCACAGCCCCGACCTGAAACTGCTTGGCAGCTTCACGCTGACGCACGCGCTGGATGCAGCGCTGGTCGAGGATGCGCGCGTGCTGCATGGCGTGACACCAGTGATCCCGCTGGATCCGGGGCAACCGGCGCACCGCGACGTGCTGGTGGTGACCTTCCGCGCCGCGGCGGTCTGAATCGCCGCGCAGGCGACCGGCTCAGGCCAGCGCCACCGCACGCTCGGATGCGGCGGTCGGTACGCGCTCGGGGCGCAGCACGGCCAAGGCGTCCGTCCACTTGCGCAATTCATCCAGCATCTGCACTGCGGAGCCGTCAATCAACGCGTTGGACGCAAACGTCCCGGCCGCATCCAGCTGCTGGCCAACCATCGGCACCATCACGCCTTCGACCATCGGCATCATCTTCAACGTGGTGACCAGCGGCTTGGCCTGTTGCACCGAGCGCAAGCCACCAGACACGCCGCCATAGCTGACAAAGCCGCACGCCTTGTAATTCCACTCGCGATACACGTAGTTGAGCGCATTGACGAAAGCCGGCGACGGGCCGTAGTTGTATTCCGGCGTGACGAACACAAACGCATCGGCAGCACTCACGCTGGCCGCCCACGCCTTGGTGTGCGCGTGCTCGTACTGCTGCATCACCGGATGGCGCGGCTCGTCATACACCGGCAGGTTGAAATCGGCCAGGTCGACCAGCCGTACGTCAAACGTGCCGTGCTGGCGCGCGAAATCGGCAAACCAACGGGCGACGGCAGGCCCGACGCGGCCGGGACGGGTGCTGGCGATCACGACATGCAAAACGGGTTTCATCGCGGTGACTCCTCAAAAATCCAACGGGAAAAGGGGGCAGCCGATGATTGCGCGCAGGGCTTCAGCCAGGCTGGCGTCGCGCGTGCCGCCCATGGATCCATGCTAGGTGGCAGGCACTACGCCCGGTAGTCGGCAAAAAGACGACGGATCGTTTCGCTGCGGGAACGCTGGCGCCGTACCGGCCGGCACGAAAAAGTCCATGATGGCGACATCGACCGCAAGCTGCCCGCGGGGCAGGCCCGGCCACCCGGAACTTGAAGCATGTCGCGCCGCAAACCTCTCCCGCTGTATCGCAACATCGGCATCATTGCCCACATCGACGCGGGCAAGACCACGACCACCGAGCGCGTGCTGTATTACACGCACAGGAAGCACCAGATCGTCGACGTGCACGACACCAAGGACGGCAAAGGCTCGACCACCACCGACTACATGGAGCAGGAGCGCAAGCGCGGCATCACCATCCAGTCGGCCGCCGTCTCCACCGAGTGGAAAGGCCACCGCATCAACCTGATCGACACGCCGGGCCACGTCGATTTCACCATCGAGGTCAACCGCTCGCTACGCGTGCTGGATGGCGCCGTGGTGGTGTTCGATGGTGTCGCCGGCGTGGAGCCGCAAACGGAAACCAACTGGCGCCTGGCCGACCAGTACCACGTGCCGCGCCTGTGCTACGTCAACAAGATGGACCGCATCGGCGCCAACTTTGCGCATTGCGTCAAGGGCATCCGCGAGCGGCTTGGCGCCCACGCCCTGCTGTGCGAGGTACCGCTGGGCAGCAGCGACGAGTTTTGCGGCATGGTCGACCTGGTCGCTGGCGTCGGTTTCATCTGGGCCTCCGACGACAAGGACAGCCCGTGGGAAACCGTACCCATGGACCAGCTTGCCAGTCGCCTGCACTTTGCCGCCGACGCCGACAACGCCTGGGTGGCCGACCTGCCCAAGCTGCGCCAGGACATGCTGGAAACCGCGCTGGCGCTGGATGACGCGGCGTTCGAGCGATTGCTCAACACCGGCGAGTTCGACCCAGCCGTGCTCAAGCAATGCATCCGCCGCGGCACCGTCAGCGGCGCGCTGGTGCCCGTGCTGTGCGGCTCCTCGTACAAGAACAAGGGCGTGCAGCAGCTGCTGGACGCAGTGGTCGACTACCTGCCGTACCCGGGCGAAAACGGCGGTATCTCGCTGGTCGATGAAGACGGCAAGGTCATCGGCGAACAGGCCGTGACCGACGACGCCCCGGCGCGTGCGCTGGCGTTCAAGGTCATCAACGATCAGTTCGGCACGCTGACGTTTTGCCGTGTGTATTCCGGCATCATCAAGAAAGGCGACACGCTGCAAAACGTCAGCCGCGGCAAGAAAGAACGCATTGGCCGCATCGTCGAAATCCAGGCCGACGAGGCCACGGAAATCGACGAGGTGCGCGCTGGCGACATCTGCGCGTTTGTCTCCATGAAGGAAACCGAGACCGGCGATTCACTGACCGACCCGGCGCATCCAGCCTTGCTCGAGCGCATGCGCTTCCCCGATCCGGTCATCAGCGTCGCCGTCGAACCCAAAACCCGGCACGATCTGGACAAGCTCTCCATCGCGCTCTACAAGATGGTCAAGGCCGATCCGTCGCTGCGCCTGCAGGTCGATCAGGAAACCGGGCAGACCGTGCTGATGGGCATGGGCGAGCTGCACCTTGAAGTGACCATCGACCGCATGCGTACCGAGCTGGGCGTGGAAGCCAACATGGGCAAGCCCAAGGTCAGCTACCGCGAGGCGTTTGGTCACGCCGTCAGCCACACCTACACGCACAAGAAACAGACCGGCGGCTCCGGCCAGTTTGCCGAAGTCAGCATGATCTTCGAGCCCCTGCCGCAGGGCAGCGGCGTGGTGTTTGCCGACGAGGTCGTCGGTGGCCGGGTGCCGCGTGAATACATCCCGGCGGTCGAGCATTCCATCATGGCCGAATCGCACGAAGGCCAGGTCGCCGGCTACGAAGTGGTCGACTTCAAGGCGCGCCTGGTCGACGGCAAGTACCACGACGTGGACTCCTCCGCACTGGCGTTCGAGATTGCCGCGCGGCAATGCTTTCGTGAGGCGCAGAAGCTCAGCAAGCCCAAATTGCTGGAGCCGATCATGCACCTCGAAGTGGTGATGGAGGCCGACTACCTTGGCGACGTCATCGGCGACATCAATCGCCGCCGCGGCACCGTCAGCGAGCAGGGCCAGAAAGGCACGTCGGCCTTCGTGCAGGGCTTCGTGCCGCTGGCCGAGATGTTCGGCTACATCAACTTCCTGCGCTCGGCCACCCGCGGCCGCGGCACCTTCAGCATGGAGTTCGACCACTACGAGGACGTGCCGGCCGGCATGGTCGAGAAGCTGATGGAGAAGGAGTCGAAGTAAGGCTTCGTCTTCGATCGCGCCGGCGTTCCAGCCGGCACCAAGCACCGAACCCGGGGAGCGATCTCCGGGTTTTCTGCTTTTTCATGCTGCGTCTCGACCGGCGCCCCCGCCCCGTTCCACCTTGCACCCAACGTCACGTTGCGGGTGTAGTCTCGCCAGGTTGCAGCATCGCCAAGCGTGTCATCCGGCGCGCGACGATACTTCCAACCCGACGCAGGGGAATGGTCATGGCCGAAGCCGCGCAGCCCAAGAACGAACCGGAAGAATCGCCGCTGTCGCCCTGGTGGGTGCGCTCGGTCCTGATCGTGATGGTGCTCGGCTTTGCCGGGTTGCTGGCGATCACCGCGCTGGCCTATCGCAACGCGCCACCGATTCCCGGCCAGGTCGTCGACGCCGACGGCACCACCGTCTTCACGGCGGAGGACGTCGGCAACGGCCAGGCGCTGTTCCTGCGTTACGGCCTGATGGACAACGGCACCATCTGGGGACACGGCGCCTATCTCGGCCCCGACTATTCCGCCAACGCCCTGCACGATATCGGCGATGACACCGCCGCCGCGCTGGCGCAGCAGCAATACGGCAAGCCGGTAGCCGAGCTGGACCCGGGCCAACGGGCCGCCATCCGTGCGCAAGTGGCGGTGACGCTGAAAACCAACCGCTTCGATGCGGCCAGCGACACGCTGCACCTGACCGCGCCGGAAGCCATCGCGTACCGCCAGCAGACCGCCCGCTGGACCGCCTATTTCCATGATCCGGTCAAGAACGGCGGTCTCAAGCCCGACCTGATCACCGACCCGGCCGAGCTGCACCAGCTCACCGCGTTCATCACCTGGGCGGCGTGGGCCTCGGTGGCCAATCGTCCGGGCAGCGACTACTCGTACACCAACAACTTTCCATACGATCCCGAAGTCGGCAACGTGGCGCCGCCGGGCGCGTTTTTATGGAGCGCGCTGAGTCTGGTGGTGCTGCTCGGCGGCATCGGCGCGGTGCTGCTGGCGTTCGGCAAGTTCGATTACCTGGGCTGGGTCACCCGCGGCCATCACGTGCATCCGCAGGTGATCCCGGGGCTGGCCAGTCCCGGCCAGCGCGCGCTGGTGAAATTTTTCGTGGTGGTGGCACTGCTGTTCCTGATGCAGACCCTGATCGGTGGCGCGGTCGCGCATTTCCGTGCCGACCCCGGCAGCTTCTACGGCTTCCAGCTGGAAAAAATCTTCCCCAGCAACCTGCTGCGCACCTGGCATCTGCAGACCGCGATTTTCTGGATCGCCACCGCCTACGTCGCCGCCGCGCTGTTCCTCGGGCGCTCGTTGCGTGCCGATGAACCGCGCTGGCTCGCCCCGGCCATCCACCTGCTGTTTGCCGCGTTCGCGCTGGTGATCGGCGCCAGCCTGCTCGGCGAATGGGCCGGCATGTCCGGCCTGCTCGGCGACTGGTGGTTCTGGCTGGGCAACCAGGGTTGGGAATACCTGGAGATCGGCCGCTTCTGGCAATACCTGCTGGTCATCGGCCTGCTCGGCTGGTTCGCCATGCTGTGGTGGCTGGCGCGGCCGCGCACGGTGGCCAACCCGGAAGCACGACCGTTGGCGCGGATGTTCCTGTACGCGGCACTGGCGATCCCGGTGTTCTACATCCCGGCGCTGTTCTTCGGCGCCAAGACGAATTTCACGGTGGTCGACACCTGGCGCTTCTGGATCATCCATCTATGGGTGGAGGGCTTCTTCGAATTCTTCGCCACCACGGTGGTCGCGCTGACGTTCTTCCAGCTCGGCCTGACCAAACGCAACACCGCGCTGCGGGTGATTTACCTCGACGCCATCCTGTACTTCGGCGGTGGCCTGATCGGCACCGGCCACCACTGGTACTTCACCGGGCAGAGCCAGTTCAACATGGCGATGTCGGCGATGGTCTCGGTGCTGGAAGTGGTGCCGCTGACCCTGCTGACGCTGGACGCCTGGGACTTCGTGCGCACCACCCGCGGCAGCTGCGACGTCTGCGGCAAGTCGGTCGCGGTACCACACAAGTGGACGTTCTACTACCTGATCGCGGTGGGCTTCTGGAATTTCCTCGGCGCCGGCGTGTTCGGCTTTCTGATCAACCTGCCGATCATCAGTTACTACGAAGTCGGCACCATCCTCACGCCCAACCACGGCCACGCCGCGATGATGGGCGTGTTCGGCATGCTGGCGATCGCGCTGATGGTGTTCGTGCTGCGCCAGACCACCGACGACGCGCGTTGGCCGGGCATCGAGAAGTACGTCAAGGTCAGCTTCTGGGGCACCAACCTCGGCCTGCTGCTGATGCTGGCCTGCAGCCTGTTCCCCGGCGGCGTGCTGCAGGTGTGGGACGTGATGCAGCATGGCTACTGGCATGCGCGCAGCCTCGCCTATACCGGCACCGACACCGCCCGCGTGATCGAGTGGCTGCGCCTGCCCGGCGACCTGGTCTTCATCATCTTCGGCGCCGTGCCGCTGGCGATCGCGGCGATCAAGGCTTATGCCGCCTTGCACGCCACGCGACGGCCTGGCGCGCAAACCTGATCGGAACTCGATGGATGCGGCAGTAAACAACTGAACCCGGGGAGCGATCCCCGGGTTTCGTTCATGGCGATCGCTCAGGCCGAAAGATGCTCGTACAGGATCACCGCGTCCACGCCGATCAGGATGACGCCACCGATCATCTCGGCGCGCTTGCCGACCACATCGCCCAGCACGCGGCCGAGCATGATGCCCAAGGTGACCATGGTGAATGTGCACAGGCCGATCACCACCGCCACCAGCGCGATCGGAACGTTGACGAAAGCCAGCCCCACACCCACCGCCAGCGCATCGATGCTGGTGGACAGGCCGGTCAGCGCAAGGGCGACGAAACCGTGCTTCTTCGCCTCGTCGACCGGTTCGTCCGACTCCGGCTTCACGCCGTTCCAGATCATGTGCAGGCCCAGCGCCAACAGCAGGGCGAACGCGATCCAGTGATCCCATGCTTCGATGTAACGCGAGGCACCCTTGCCCAGCAGCCAGCCGACCACCGGCGTGATCGCCTCGATCACGCCGAAAATCAGGCCCACGCGCAGCGCCTGGCCGAGCCGCGGCCTAGTCATGGCGGCGCCCTTGCCGATCGCCGCCGCGAACGCGTCGGTGGACATGGCAAAGCCGAGCAGCAGGATGGTAACGGGATTCATGGATGCTCCAATCGGTCGGGCCAGGCGCAACGGCACAACGGCGCGCCCCACCGTCGTGGCGCCGTCGGCCGTTGGTCTCTCCAACCAGGATCGGTGTCTTCGCCACGGCGGGTGCGCCGAGCATGTTGACGAAGACGCCCCGCCGAAGCGAGGCAGGCTACTCCCCAAAGGGTGTCGCGCCGCCAGCATGGCCGCCAGCGCGGCGGCAAGGTTAGCACGATGGCGCGGCGGGTCATCGGCATACCTGATCAGTGTCGAATCCCAGCCGCCGATCCACCGTTCCAAGCCGCCAGTCCACCGTTCGCCCTGAGCGTAGGCGCGTAGCGCCGCACTCGGGGAGCGGCCAAGGATGGCCGCTGCTTTGAGGAGCGAGGGAGTCGAAGGGTGTCGCCTCGAAGCGCTTCGACTTCGCTTGCTGACGCAAGCTACGCCTGTCCCGAATTTATTGAAGGGCTCAGCACGAGCGGGTTCCACGGCCCGAGGTTCGATCCCGTCTGGCCGGCATATGCAGCCGCACGAGCCGCCGCGCATACTCGGGCACCGTTCAAGTCATCCACAGGGGATCCCGCATGAGAGCAGCACGAACACTCGGCGCCGCCGACATCACGCTGGCCCTCTGCGCCGGCATCGGACTGGCACACGCCGACACGGTGACCCGTACCAGCGCCGAGGCACTGCCCGAAACCATGGCCATGCTGAAGCATGCCATCAGCATCCACACCGTCGAGGGCGAGCACCAGGTGCCGGTGCTGGCCGCCTACCTGGCCGACCAACTCAAGGCCGCCGGCTTCGCCGCCAGCGATGTCGAGATCATCCCGGTCGGCGAAACCGCCGCGCTGGTGGCGCGCTATCGCGGCACCGGTAAAGGCAAGCCAATCCTACTGTCCGGACACATGGACGTGGTCGCCGCCAAGCGCCAGGACTGGCAGCGCGATCCGTTCACCCTGGTCGAGGAGAACGGTTACCTCTACGGTCGCGGCAGCGCCGACATGAAGACCGGCGTGGTGGTGCTGGTGCAGACCCTGATCCGGCTCAAGCGCGAAGGCTTCCGGCCCAGCCACGACCTGATCCTGCTGCTGTCCGGCGACGAGGAAACCGCGATGGCCACCACCCGCGAGCTGGCCCGCCGCTATCACGACGCCGAGTTCCTGCTCAACGCCGATTCCGGCGGCGGCACCCTCGACCCCACTACCGGCAAGCCCACGCTGTATGAAATCCAGGCGGCCGAGAAGACCTATGCGGACTTCCAGATCAGCCTGACCTCGCCCGGCGGACACTCCAGCCAGCCCGGCAAAAACAACGCCATCTATCGGCTGGCACGCCTCATCGATCGCGTCGCCGCCTACCAGTTCCCGCCGCAGAGCAACGAGATCACCCGCGCCTCGCTGCGCGCGCTCGGCGCCCACACACCTGGTCCGCTCGGCGCGGCGATGACCCGCTTCGCCACCCACCCCGACGATGCCACCGCTGCAGCCACGATCTCCGCCGACCCCGCCTACGTCGGCCAGATCCGCACCACCTGCGTCGCCACCATGCTCAACGGCGGCCACGCCCTCAACGCCCTGCCGCAAAGCGCCAGCGTCAATATCAACTGCCGCATCTTCCCCGGCACCCCGGTCGATCACGTGCGCAACACCCTGGTCAAGGTGATCGACGACCAATCCGCCACCGTCACTGTGCTACCGCCCACACCCGTAGCCAGCCCCGCCTCACCCCTGAGCCCGGATGTAATCGCCGCCGTCACCGACGCCGTACACGCCCGCTTCCCCGACGTGGAAATCGTCCCCGGCATGTCCGCCGGCGCCTCCGACAGCCTGTACTTCCGCAACGCCGGCGTTCCCAGCTACGGCATCGATGCCTCGTTCACCAAACCCGACGACACGTTTGCGCATGGGCTCAACGAAAAACTGCCAGCCTCGGAGGTCGAGGCCGGGTTGGCGTTCTGGCATCGGGTGCTGGTGCAGTTGGCGAAGTGACCCGCGGAGCCGCGTGTTGGCTCCCGACCTGATACAGACAATGGAACAACTGAACCTGATGACCCCGCTTTCGCTCCAACCCCGTTTTTGCTCCCGTAGGAGCGCGCTGGCGCGCGATGCTCTTGCGCCGATGCCAGGACTTCCAAGAGCGTTTCGAGCGCCTGCGGCGCCCGAGTCACTTTTCTCTGATGGCCAGAGAAAAGTAACCCAAAGAGAGGCCACCCCGTTTGGCGCTTGCCGGGCGTGCCGCCCGGCAAGTCCGTGAGCCGGGGGCGGGCTTTTCGACAGCACGTCCGTGTGCTGACGAAAAGGCAGCGGCCTCCTGCCGCCGCCCGCTGACGCGGCCTGTCGCCCCCGTCTCACCGCCGCGCAGGGGACTCAAGG
>CAZMPZ010000013.1:0-67147 GCA_964568445.1 uncultured Rhodanobacter sp.
GATGGATTCGGCGATGTTGTTGTTGCCGCGCCAGTCGGTGGCGCGCTCGGCCAGGCCAAACTGATCCAGGTGACAGGCGCCGCGCGCGGTGTGTTCGGCGGCGCGTGCGTGCACCTGGGCCGGGTCGTCCACCAGGTCGCAGGTGCCGCCCAGGGATTGCACGTCGCGAATCTTGGCCGGTGCGGTGGCGGCGGGCATCACGGCAATGAACGGCAGCCCCAGCAGGCGCGCAAACCAGGCCTCGGAAATGGCGGTGCTGCCGGAGGACGCGTCGACCACGGTCTGCCCCGCATGCAGGCGGCCGTTGCACAGCGCGTACAGATACAGCGAGCGCGCCAGCCGGTGCTTGAGGCTGCCGGTGGGGTGGGACGCTTCATCCTTGAAGTAGAAGTCGATGCCGGGAAAGCCGGGGAAATCAAGCTTCAGCAGGTGCGTGTCGGCCGAACGCGCGGCCTCCTGCGCCAGTGCCTCCAGGGCGTGGTGCAGCCAGGCGTGGTCGGTCATCTCCGGCAAGGTGCCGGTACGGGATGGGGACATGGAAACACTCCTCGGCGGCGGTCGGGATCGGCGCCGGACGTTATTGGCGCGGCGTGCGCACGTTGGCCGGCTGCCCGGTGCCGGTGCTGCGATACGGGTTGATGTCCAGCCCGCCGCGGCGCGTATAGCGTGCGTACACGCTCAGGCTGCGCGGCGCACAGCGGGCCATCAGGTCGACGAAGATGCGCTCCACGCAATGCTCGTGGAACTCGTTGTGGTCGCGATAGGAAATGAGATAGCGCAGCAGTCCGGCGTGGTCGATGGCCGGTCCCGCATAGGTGATCTGCACGCTGCCCCAGTCAGGCTGGCCGGTGACCGGGCAGTTGGAGCGCAAAAGGTGCGACACCAGCGTTTCGTTCGCGGTCGCGTTCGCGGTCGCGTCGCGCAGGTGCAGCAGGTCGGCTTGCGGCGGGCCGTAGTGCGTGATGTCCAGCGGCAGGTCGTCCAGCACCTGGCCGTCCAGGTCGTGGATGGCATGTCGCGCGGCGCGCGCTTCGGACAAGGTCACCACCACCGTGGCACCGGCTGCGGCGGACAGGTCACGCGCCAGCGTGGCGCGCAGCGTGTCGGCATCGGGCATGCGTTCGCTGGCAAAGCCGTTGAGATAGAGCTTGAACGACTTGGACTCGATGATGGCCGGCGAATCGGCGCCCACGCGGAACTCGGCCAGCGCGACGTGCGGCTTGCCGCGTGCGTCCAGCCACGACAGCTCGTAGGCATTCCAGATGTCCACGCCACGAAATGGCAGCGCGCCGGTGATGCCGATCGCCGCGCGATTGCGCGCGCGTTCGATGGGAAACAAGCGTGTCGGGTCATAGCCACCGCGGTAATCGGTGGCCTTGCCCAGTGCGGAGTGATCAAGCGCATTCATGACTTTGAGTCTAGCGCCGCGCGATGGCCCGCCCGGCGGGCGCGACGCCATGCCGCGATAAGCTTTCGGCACGGGTGGGCAGGGCGTGTCCACCTGTAGCATCAGCGTTTGCGCGTGGCATTGATGGTGGTTTCATCCTTGACGGAGACCAGAACATGCAACTTCGAGTTGGCAAGGCGCGGCTGTTGGGCGCCGTGGTGATGGGCGTACTCTCCGGCAGTGTCGCTGCGCAAACGCACAAACTGGGCGCCGACGATTACGCGCGCGCCGAGCGGGCGATGGTCTACAACACCGCGCCGCTGGTCGATCACTCGGTGCAGCGCGTGAAGTGGCTGGACGCCACGCATTTCTGGTATCGCGACCATGACGCCTCCGGCGATCATGTGTTGGTCATGGATACCGCCACCGGCAAGGCCGCGCCGGCGTTCGACCAGGTCAAGCTGGCCGCCGCATTGTCCAAGGCCAGCGGCAAGCCGGTGAGCGCGGACAATGTGCCGCCGACAGGCTTTGATTTCAGCGAGCTGGCCGATGGCCGCTACGACATCACCTTGAAGGGCAAGCATTACCTGTGCGACCTGGCGGCGGCCGGCACGTGCACGGCCAAGCCCGAATCCAAGGCCGGTGACGAGCCGGGCATCCTGTCGCCGGACAAGACCCGCGAGGCTTTCATTCGCGACTGGAATCTGTGGGTGCGCGACCTGGCCACCGGCCAGGAGACCCAGCTCACCACCGATGGCGTGAAGGATTTTGGCTACGCCACTGACAACGCCGGCTGGATCCACACCGACCGCGCCGTGCTCAACTGGTCGCCCGACTCCAAGCAGATCGCCACCTACCAGCAGGACCAGCGCGGCGTGGGCGAGATGTACACCGTACGCACCCAGGTCGGCCATCCGGAACTTGACGCCTGGAAGTACCCGCTGCCTGGCGACGAGAAGGTGTTCATGATCGAGCCGGTGGTGATCGACGTTGCCGCGCGCAAGGTGGTGCGGCTCAAGCTGGAACCCCAGCAGCGCCTGTCCAGCCTGTGCGACGACATCAGCTGCAACAGCGACGGCGTGTGGAGCGACCTGAAGTGGGCGGACGACAGCCGGACCTTCGCCTTGGTCAACAGCTCGCGCGACCGCAAACACATGTCCTACCGCGTGGCCGATGCCAGTACCGGAGCGGTGCGCACCGCGTTCGACGAAACCGTCAAGAACTATTACGAAAGCGGCCACGGCGAGGTGAACTGGCAGTATCTGCCGAACACGCACGAAGCCGTCTGGCCGTCCGAACGCAACGACTGGAACAACCTGTATCTGGTCGATCTGGCCACCGGCAAGTTCAAGCATCCGGTGACCAGCGGCGAGGGCAATGTGGCGCAGGTGCTGCATGTGGACTCCGCCGCGCGCGAGTTGTGGTTTGTCGGCGTGGGCAAGACCGCCGGCGTCAATCCGTACTACCGCCAGTTCTGGAAGGTGAACCTGGATGGCGGCGCGCCGGTGTTGCTCACGCCGGAAAATGCCGACCACACCATCAGCCTGTCGCCTGACGGCAAGACCTTTGTCGACAGCTACTCCACGCCGACCACGCCGCCGGTGACCGTGCTGCGCGCAAGCGTCGATGGCCGCATCATCGCTACCGTCGCGAAGGCCGACATCAGTCGCCTCAAGGCGGCCGGCTGGGTGGCGCCGGTGCCGTTCACGGTCAAGGCGCGTGACGGCAAGACCGATCTGTACGGCATCATGTTCAAGCCGTCCAATTTCGATCCGGCCAGGAAATACCCGATCATCGATTACGTCTATCCAGGCCCGCAGACCGGTTCGGTGCGCGGCCGCAGCTTCATGCCTGCGCGCGCCGACCATCAGGCCATGGCCGAGCTGGGCTTCATCGTCATCGCGCTGGACGGCATGGGTACGCCGTGGCGCTCGACCAGCTTCCACCACACCTGGTACGGCGACATGGGCGACAACACGCTGCCCGACCAGGTCGCCGGCATCAAGGAACTGGCCGCACGTCATCCGTGGATCGATATCAACCGCGTCGGCATCTGGGGCCACTCCGGCGGCGGCAATACCACGGCCGATGCCATGTTCCGCTACCCCGATTTCTTCAAGGTCGGCTGGGCCGAGTCCGGCAATCACGACAATCGCAACTACGAAAACGACTGGGGCGAGAAATACCAGGGCCTGCTGGTGACGAACAAGGACGGCACCACCAACTACGACAACCAGGCCAACCAGCTGCTCGCCAAGCATTTGAAGGGCCGCTTGATGCTGGTGCACGGCACGCTGGACGACAACGTGCCGGTGGGCGAGACCTATCTGGTGGCCGAGGCGCTGATCAAGGCCAACAAGGATTTCGATATGCTCATCATCCCCAACGTGCGTCACGGCTACGGCGACGCCACGCCGTACACCACGCGCCGCCGCTGGGATTATTTCGTCCAGTACCTGGCCGGCAACATCCCGCCGCAAGGGTATGAGCTCAAAGCCTGGCCGTGGTTCTGAATACGCCCGGCTGATGGGCAGGGGCAAAAGGCCGAAGCGGGAGCTTCGGCCTTTTGCGTTTCAGTCGCGGCTGCGGAAACGCGTGGGCAGCCTCGTTGTGCCGGTTGATCGGCCATGCATCAGGCGTCCGCAGGATGCGCCCGTGGACGTGGAATAATCGGTCGTCCCCAAGTACCGGAGCCGCTTGCCGTGGAAGGCTACGACTTGCTCAAGACCGCCGTGGTGTTCTTGCTGGCCACGGTGATTGCCGTGCCGCTGACCAAGCGTTTCCGGCTCGGCTCGGTGCTGGGCTATCTGCTGGCCGGGGTGATGGTAGGGCCGCCGGTCTTGGGGCTGATCAGCGATACCGAGGGCGTGGCGGCGATTTCCGAATTCGGCATCGTGCTGATGCTGTTCGTGATTGGCCTGGAGCTGTCGCCGCAGCGGCTGTGGGTGATGCGTCGCGCGGTGTTCGGCACCGGCCTGCTGCAGGTGTTGCTGGCCAGCATCGTCATCGGTGCCATCGCGCATGGCATGTTCGGCTTGCGCGACGGCGCGGCGTTCATCGTCGGCGGCGCGCTGGCCTTGTCCTCGACGGCGTTTGGCCTGCAGATCCTCGCCGAGCGCAAGGAGGCCGGCAGCGCCTACGGCCGCGAGGCTTTCTCGGTGCTGCTGTTCCAGGACCTGGCCGCCATCCCGCTGCTGGCCGCCGTGCCGTTGCTGGCCTCGGCGGCCGGTGCGCATCCGCTGGAGCCGCTGGCGGTGCTGCGCACGGTGGGCATGATCGTGGCGGTGGTGGTCGGCGGGCGCTACCTGTTGCGGCCGGTGTTCCGCTTTGTCGCCCGTGCCGATTCGCTGGAAGTGTCCACCGCCACCGCGCTGCTGGTGGTGATGGGCACGGCATGGCTGATGGAGCTGGCCGGCTTGTCGGCCACGCTGGGTGCGTTCCTGGCCGGCATGCTGCTGGCCGATTCCGAATACCGGCACGAGATGGAATCGCATATCGAGCCGTTCAAAGGCCTGCTGCTGGGGCTGTTCTTCATCAGTGTCGGCATGTCGATGGACTTGCAGCTTTTGTGGCGACAGCCGGCGTTGATCGCGGCGCTGGTGCTGGCGCTGATCGTCATCAAGGGTGTGTTGCTGTGGCCGCTGGGGCGTTGGCTGTCGGGTTTGTCGCGAGCCGACAGCCTGCGGCTGGTGGCGTTGCTGGCGTGCGGCGGCGAGTTTGCCTTCGTGGTCTTGCACCAGGCGACCCAGCAGGGCTTGATCGCGGTCGTGCAGCGCGACGCGCTGGTGCTGTCGATCATCGTCAGCATGGCTCTGACGCCGCTGCTGGTGGTGCTGGCGGCGCGCGTGCTGCGGGTGCCCTCGACGGCGCCGACGCGTGCCTTTGACACCATCGACACCGACGCGCCGCGCGTCATCATCGCCGGCTTTGGCCGCGTCGGGCAGATCGTCGGCCGCGTGCTGCGTGCGCAGGGGGTTCCGTTCGTGGCGCTGGAACATTCGGCACGGCAGGTGGACGTGTCGCGCGCGCTGGGCACGGTGGATCTGTATTTCGGCGATCCCTCGCGGCCGGAGCTGCTGCGTTCGGCGCAGGCCAGCAAGGCCGAGGTGTTCGTGCTGGCCACGGATGACCCGGAGACCAACCTGCGCATCGCGCGGCTGGTGCGTCGGCAGTACCCGCACTTGCGGATCATCGCCCGCGCGCGCAACCGCCAGCATGCTTATCGGCTCAAGGATCTGGGTGTGCCCGATCCGGTGCGCGAGACGTACCTGTCCAGCCTGGAGATGACGCGCATGACCTTGCAGGCGCTGGGGTTGCCCGAGGCGTTTGCCGCCGAGCGCGTGGCGCGCTTCCGGCATTACGACGAGGAGCTGCTCGACCGCCAGTCATTGGTTTACGACGATGCTGCCGCGCTGGCGCAAAGCACGCGCGAGGCGTTGACGGATTTGCAGGCCTTGTTTGACGCCGATGCCGCGTCGCAGGCGGCGCGCCTGCGCGAGCACGGCGCGGCGCATTCCAAGCCATCGTAGGTGGCGGCGCCCGATGCCCGACATCGGGCGCCGCCGATTCACTCCGCCGGTTGCGCCGGATGGCGCAGGGTCTGGCGCACGCTGGGGATGGCGCCGGGGCGCACGCCCAGCTCGTGGGCAATGTCGACGTAGCCCAGTTGTCGCGCGACTTCCGCGGCGTTGCGGCCAAAGGCGTCTTCGGCGTCGCGCTGTGCGCCATGCGCCAGCAGGGTGCGCGCCGGTGCCAGCAGGGCATGCATGGCACAGGCGTGCAGCGGCGTCACGCCGCGCTGGTCGGCGTGCCCGGCCTCGGCGCCGGCATCCAGCAGCACCGGCACCAGGGCGCCGAGGTGGGTGGCGTCGCAGTTGCTGTCGGCCGGCATGTGCGCGCCCAGCAGCAGCAGCAGCGGGCTCAGGCCTTCGCCGTCGGCGCGGTTGATGTCGGCGCCGTGCGTGAGCAGCACGGCAAACAGCCGCCGCGCGCGCAGGCTGTCGTTGTGTTCAAAGCTGAATTGCGCAGCGGCATGCAGCGCGTTGCGCCCGGCGGCATTTACCGCGTTGGCATTGGCGCCAGCGTCCAGCAGCGCCTCGACGATTTCCGGATAGCCCAGCGTGGCGGCCACCATCAGCGCCGTGGCGGCGTTGGGCAGCGGCTGGTCCACGGCTGCCTGGCGGGCAAGCAGCAGGTCGATCACGGCGGCCTGGCGCGTGCTGGTGGCGGCGGCCAGTGCGGTGACGCCGCTGGGCGCGGTCAGCGCGGCATCGGCGCCCGCGTCCAGCAGACAGCCGACGATGGCGGCGTGGCCGCTGCCGCTGGCGCGCACCAGCGCGGTGGCGCCGTGGGCGTCGCGCGCGTCGACGCTGAAGCCGAGTTCCAGCAGGCGCTGCACCGTCGCCAATGCGCCGACGGCGGCGGCGGCCGGCAGGTCGTCCGCGCGCAACGGACGATGCGGGTGCGGCCAGTCGCGCCAGTCCAGCCAGCGTTCCAGTTGCGGATGTTCCAGGGCGCGGCCGAGTACCGTCTCGCCGTTGCTGTCGGCGGCTTCCGGATCGGCGCCGTAGGCAATCAGCGCGCGCACCATCGGCAAGGCGCCGGCACCGTGATCGAGCGCCGCCAGCAGCGGCGTGCGGCCCCGGTCGTCGCGTACGTTGGGGTTGCAGCCGGTGGCCAGCAGGGTTTGCAGGAACGGCGACAGGCCGTTGGCGGCGGCCAGGTGCAATGGCGTGCGGCCGTCGGTCCTTGCTGCAAACGGATCGGCACCGGCCTCCAGCAGGCGCTGCGGCAGGTGGCCGGCGGTGTCGGCGTCGAGGTGTTCCAGCGCGGCGGCCAGCAGCCCGGCTCCGGCCGGTGTGGCGCCGGCGTCCAGCAGGTCGTGCAGGGCGGCGGCGGCTTCAGGCAGGTGCGCGAGCAAGGCGTCGAACAGGCGCTGGCCCGACGCCGGCGGCGCGGCCTCGGCCTCGACGGCTGCTGGCATCAGGCGTGCCTCGGCGTCCAGGCCGTGGTCGAGCAGCCAGTGCCGCGCGGCGCCCAGGTCGGGCGCGGACAGCTGCAGGTACAGCGCCGCCAACTCGTGTTGCGGCCATTCGCGTACGCGTTCGACAAAGGTGGAGACGATGGCCCAGTGCGCAAAGCGCAGCGCGTCCAGCAGGTGGCCGGGCGTGTCGCGGCCTTCGGCCAGCAGTTCGGGACTCAGGCTGGCCGGCAACGGGGTTTGCGGGTCCAGCACGGCGACCAGGTCCCAGCGCCCGGCGGCGGCGGCGTGGTCAAGTGCGCTGCGGCCGTCGGCGCTGGCGGTCGTGGCGGGTGCTCCGGCGGCAAGCAGGGCGCTGACGGTGTCGGCGTGGGTCCGTGGCGACTGGCAGGCCAGCGTGATGGCGTCGCGGCCGTGCTGGTCGCGCACGGCGGGGTCGGCGCCGGCGGCGACCAGCGCCTGCACGATGGCGCTGGCGCCGGCCCGGGCGGCTTCCATCAGCGCGGTGCTGCCATGCGTGTCGGCCAGGTTGGGGTCGGCGCCGGCGGCCAGCAGAGCGGCGGCAATCTGTACGTGGCCTTCGGCGGCGGCGGCGATGAGTGCGCTGCGGCCTTGCGCGTCCTGCACGTTGACGGCGGCGCGCTGCTTGAGCAGCAGCTTGACGCCGCGCTCGTCGTCCTCGGTGACACCGGCGGCGGCGACCAGCGCCGGCGTGGCGCCGGCTACTGCCGGCGTGGCGCCACGTTCAAGCAGAAAGCGCACCAGCGGCCAGTTGGCGGCGCGGCAGGCGACGACCAGCGCGCTGTCCTGTGCGGCATTGACCGCATTGATGGGCGTGCCGGCGTCCAGCAGCATGGCGGCCACGCCGGGCTCGGCGCTGAGTACTGCGCCGTGCAGGGCGGTGTTGCCGGCGCTGTCGGTGGCATGCGCATCGGCGCCGTTGGTCAGTAGCGTGAGGACGGCTTCGGCGCGGCCGTGCCAGCTGTCGCGGGTGGCGGCCAGCAGTGCCGTCAGGCCGTGGCTGGCGCGGTTGACGTCGGCACCCTTGGCAATGAGCAGGCGCAGCAGCTGGGTGTCCGGCAGCAGCGCAGCCAGCATCAGTACCGGCCGCTGGTCGCGGTCGCCCGCGGCCGGCGCCAGATCGGGATCGGCACCGGCTTCGAGCAGGGCGGCGGCGCGCGTCGCGTCGCCGGCACGCACGGCATCCAGCAGGGCCTGGGGCGAAGGCGCATCGGCCGCGGTTGCGGGGGTGTCTTCGGTCGGTGCCGACGCCTCGACCTCGACCGGCAGCGGCGCCGCGATTTCCACGGCATCGGCGTTGCTGTTGCCGCGTGCCCGCTGAGCGCGGGCGCCAGGCTCGCTGAGCAGCGCATGCACGGTGCGATTGGCGATGGTCAGGCAGCCCAGCGGCATCAGCACGGCGCCATACAGCGCCAGCGCGGCTACGCGGGGTTCGGGCGGCAGGACGCCGTACAGGCCGGCCAGGGCAATGGCGCCAAAAGCCAGCACCAGCACCGCCAGCGCCACCGGCAAATAGTGGGTGAAGGCCCGCTCCTCGCGCGACAGATGGCGGGCAAATGCCAGGCTGCGCGCGGCGGCGGTGAAGATCCACGAGGCATCGGCCTGCGGCGGATAGGCGTCGTCCCAGACAAAAACCAGCCCGAATGCTGGCCACAACCGCCACAGCAAGGCCATGGCCAGCATCAGCGTTGCCACCAGGATCAGCGCCGCGCTGGTGCCTGGCGCCTGCATGAGGTGCAGCATCGGCCATGCCACCAACACGAACAGCGCGGCGGTGTAGGCCGTAAACAGCACCAGGTGCGTGGCGCCGCGGCGCAGCACGGTGCGGCTGAAACCCGGTTCCAGATCAAAGCCCAGCACCCGACAGCTGGCGGCCATGCACAATGCATTGGCCAGCAGCAGCGGGATCAGCGTCAGCGGATGGGTGACCATGCCGGCCACGGCAATGGTCAGCAGGCTTGGGACGAACCACGCCAAGGCCTGTAGCAGGTTGCGATAGTGCCGCAGTGTGGGTTGGGTCATCCGCACAGTATAGAAATCGTTACCCGCACAGACGGTAACCAAGTGTTAAACACACCGGCGACTTTGCCGCCCGGAAAATTTCCGCCGTCCAGGTATCCGGCGCGGCGGGACAGCGATCAGTTGTCGCGACGGTCGTGGCTGCCGCGCGGGGGTGTGTCCATGGTGGCGGTGGCGACGGTTTCGCCTGGCGGCAGTTGCAGGTGCCAGCGCTGGCCGCGCAGGTGTTCCAGCACGATCCGGGTATCTTCCACCGGCAGGCGCCGCTGCTCGGTAAGCTCCACTTCCAGCACGAAGCTCAGCTTGCCCAGCAGCAACAGCAGCGACTCAGGCACGACGTCAAGCGCGTCGCGGCCGGCGAGCCACAGATAGGTATTGGGCTTGTGTTCGCTGGCGTAGACAAAGCACTGCATGGGGTTGTCTCCCGCGACGGAGCGTTGAGCCTAGCAGGCCGTCAGGCTTGGGTGGTCAAGGTGAAACCCGGCCCGCCCGAGTCCGGCGGGGCCGTCGGCAGGGAAGTCCATGGCGGACGTTTACAATGGTGCAGGCAAGGCCTCACGGGGCCGCGGCGGCCGTGGGTCGTGTTGCGCTGGCACTTGCAACCGCCGCAATGACCGGGCACAGTCCGGGCAAGCTTCAAACGACCGTATGAATCCGTGGTTCGCGCGTTCCCTCTATGTATCGTCTTTTGACCGATCAGCAGGAGTCATCGATGTACAAGTCTTTCCGTTCCGTGGCGGGTCACGCCCGACCGCTGGTATTGGCTGCATTGAGTGCGGCGGTGGCCGGCGTGCTGGTAGTGCCGGGTCTGGCCAATGCCAGTGCGTTCCAGCTCAAGGAAAACAGCACCATGGGCCTGGGCCGCGCCTACGCCGGTTCGGCCACGGCCGGCGGCGATGTGTCCGTGGTGGTCAACAGCCCGGCAGCGATGAGTGACCTCAAGGGCACCTATTTGCAGGCCGATGTGACCGGCATCAATTTCAGCAGCAAGTTCAGTGGCAGCGCGCACGACGTGCTGGGCCGCCCGATCAGCGGCGGTGATGGCGGCGAGGCGGGTACTACCTTGCCGGTGCCGGCACTGTTCTTTGCCACCCAGGTCAGCGACCGCATGCATGTCGGCTTCGGTTTCTCCGTGCCGTTTGGTTTCCAGACCGAATACGACAGCAACTGGATGGGCCGCTACAACGGCATCAAGTCCAAGTTCCAGTCGCTGGACGCCACGTTGTCGGCCTCGTTTGACGTGACCGACAACTTTGCCCTGGGCGCCAGCATCATTGCGCAGAAGACGTCGGCAGAGCTGACCTCGGCCATCAACTACAACGCCATCGGCCTCAAGGTGCAGCAGGGCATTGCCGCGCAAGCCGCGGATGCGGCCGCACAGGTTGCCGCTGGTGTCGCCGCGGGTGCCATCAGCCCGGCGCAGGCTTCCGCCATGCTGGCCACCATCAAGGCGACTGCGGGTGCACAGGCTGCCGGCGTTGCCGCCGCCACACCGGTCGGTGCCGATGGCCTGGCGCGTATCAAGGGCGACGACACCGGCTACGGCTGGCAGCTGTCCGCCTACTGGAAGCTCACGGCCAACGACAAGCTGGCCCTCAACTACCGCTCCGAGATCAAGCACGGCCTGGAAGGCACGGGCAACTTCACGCGGACGCCGGGCTACGACATGTTGCTGGCCAATCCGGCGCTGGCCGGGTCTATCCCGCCGTTTGCGCATTCCACCGGCAACGCCGATTTCACCACGCCGTCGGTCATCAGCCTCAGCTACTGGCATCAGGCCGAGAAGTTCGGCATCGGCATGGACCTGGCGCATACCAAGTGGGATGTGTTCAAGAACCTCGTGGTCAGATACGGCAACCCGGCACAGCCGGACAGCGTGGAAGTCTTCAACTGGCGCAATACCTGGTATGCCTCGGTGGGCGGCGACTATTACGTGAATGATCGCCTCACCCTGCGTGGCGGCATCGCGGTGGACTCCACGCCGACCTACGCTGCCACGCGCAGCCCGCGCGTGCCCGATTCCACGCGCAAGCTCGCCACCATCGGCATTGGCTACAAGGCCAGCGAGAACTTCGAGCTCAGTGCCTCGTATGCGCATATCTTCGTCAACGAGGCGCACATGAACGGCTCGCACAGCGCCACCGGCGACACCTTGGTGGGCTCGTCCGACGACTACGGCAACCTGCTGGGTCTGTCGGCTACCTACAAGTTCTGACGCCAGCCGCGAGACAGGCGCGAAAACCAAAACTCCCCGCGTGAGCGGGGAGTTTTTTCATGGCCGAATGGCACGGGCTTGTCATCCCTTCGTCTACCGACTGTTCGTGCCGGACACTCTCCCGGGAGCCTGGGCGGCAAGCTCCAGCAGCTGGCGGCTTGTCCATGACAGCGCTGCACAAGCCGTGGCGACCAGCATCCACTGCAGCGCCTCGTCGCCGAACGACTGGTGCAGAGGCCGCCACCATTGCCCACCGTACTGCACGCACACGATGATCGACGTGAGCACGAAGGCGGCCAACAGGGTACGCGACAGCAAGCGTTCCACTCTCGCACCACGCCGGGTGATGCGTTTGGCGACATCGTCAGCGAAACCGTTGGGTGGTTCGCCGTGCGGCGCGGTGACCAGCGCCCTGGCGATGACGCTGTAGTCCATGGTGGCCGCATCCATGCCGGTTGCATCCTGTGCCAGCACCGCACGCATGCCGCGTTCCTGTGCGGCCCACTCGCTTTCGTCGATTGGCGGATTGTCCGTCATGCTCATGTCGATACCCCCATGCGCGATTCCAGCATGTTTCGCAACAGCTTGCGGCTGCGGAACAGGTGGCTTTTGATGGTGCCTTCGGCCATGCCGGTTATCCGGGCGATCTCACCGATCGGCATTTCTTCCAGATGGTGGAGCGTCAGCACGGTCCGCTGCAGTGGCGGCAGGGCCTCGATGGCGGTGTGCAGGTATGCGCTGATCTCCTGGTCCGCCATCGCCGTTTCGAGGTCGAAACCGTCATCGACGCGCTCGGCCAGGAACATGCCGTCCTTGCCCCCGCCCGCCTCGGCGATCGGGATGCGCTTGCGTTCGAGGTGCCGCCTGGCCACCGAGTAAGCCACCTGCGCCACCCACGATTTCAATGCGCTCTCGCCGCGGTATTGATGCAGTGACTGATGGATGCGCAGGAATGCCTCCTGGCACAGCTCGCGCGTGTCGTCCGGGTGCCTCACCATGCGATCCACGACGTGCCAGCACAGGTTCTGGTAGTCATGCACCAGTTGCGCGAACGCGCCGGTCCTGCCGGCCAGAACTGCGTCCACCAACGCCCGGTCAGCGGCAAGGGTGTCGTCGGAAGGAGTGCGCGAGGTGGGCATCCCGTATAGGGATACGTCGGACATGACATCGGTTGCAAACGATTTGCCGCAACCGATGCGTTTGCGGACGTATCTCAGTAGGTAACCCATCCCACTGGAAACGACATCGTGAACCTCGACCTGCTTATCCCCATCACCTTGTTCATCTGCATCGCCTATTCCATCAAGACGGTGATGGAGGCCTATACGCGCAGGCGGGCTATCGAGTCGCGCGGTTCCGAAGAACTGGTGCGTTCACTGCTTGAGGGTGAAGCGGCCCGCCGGCGCCAGGCCTCGTTGCATTGGGGTTGTGTGCTGGTTGCACTGGCGATCGGCTTTGGCCTGGTGGAATGGATTGGCACCGACCGCATCACGCCCGGCGTCATCGCGCTTGTGCTCGGCGCCACCGGGCTGGGCAACCTCGTGTACTACATGCTGGAACGCAGGTTGAAGTAAGTACGTAGTCCCACGCCGCCGGCAGGCAGCACCCGCGAGCAGATACAAACACGCCGGTCTGCCAGTACGCGGCACCACCCACTTTGAATCCAAGGAATTCCATGAACTGTTTCGTGGCGACTGCGCTTGCCCTCGTGGCGGCCCTCTCCTTTCCCGCGCATGGTGCGACCCAGCCGGATTTCGCTCCGCTGGCGGGTTTCATCCAGCACACCAAGGATGCCACCGCGCTGCCTTCCGGCACCGCCATTGCCGTGGTGAAGGACGGCAAGATCATTTATGAGGGTTACTTCGGATTCTCCGATATCGCCGCGCGGACGCCGGTTACGCGCGATACGGTGTTCTACATCGCGTCGGCGACCAAACCTTTCTTCGCCTTGAACGCGCTGATCAAGGAACAGGCCGGCGAGCTGGATACGCAGCTGTCGTTGCAGCAGATGTTTCCGGAAATCCGCTTTGCGGGCATCGATGCGAAATCCGTCACCATGAAGGACCTGCTCGTGCATGGCTCCGGCGTGGACAACCAGCCGCTGGGCTGGGCCACAGCGTTCAGCGGGGTGCACGACGCGTCATCGCTGCAGGCGCTGGTCGCGGCTTCCTATCCGGATGAAAAAGCGGCGCGAGGGACGTTCAAGTACACCAACGTGGGCTACAACATCGCGAGCGTCTGGATGGACCGGCACTTTGCGATGCCATGGCAACAGCAACTGGACCACGCCATCTTCCAGCCGCTGGGCATGACGCGGACGACGGCCTATATCAGCAAGGCCGAAGCAGCCGGATGGTCGTTGGCCAAGCCCTATTCGTTCGCCGGCGCACAGCCGCGCGAGCCGCTGTACCTGGTCAAATCCGACGACACCATGCAGGCTGCTGGAGGCATGGTCTCCACGGCGCCGGACCTTGCCCGGTTCCTGCTCGCCCAGCTTTCAGCGGGTGACGGACAGGCGCTGCCGAAGGCGGTGATCGAGCGATCCCACCAGCCGCAGATCACGCTGGCAGCGCATTACCTGGACTTTCCGCGCAGCGGCTATGCGTGGGGCTGGTACACCGGCGACTACAAGGGCCGGAAGATGCTGCATCACTTTGGCGGCTTTGCCGGTTTTCACGCGCACCTCTCCTTCATGCCGGAAGAAAACATCGGGTTGGTGGTGCTCAACAACGAGGATTTCCTCAGTGCGCGGCTGACCAGCCTGATCGCCGATTACGTCTACGGAGTCCTGCTGCAACAGCCCGGCACCGAGGCGGCGGTGGCGCATCGGTTCGATGAGTTGCAGGCGAAAGCCCGCAAGATGCATCTGGCGGCGGTCGAGCGGAACGGTGAGATCCAGGCGCGTGCCTGGGATCTGTCACGGCCGCGCGCGGCGTATGTTGGAACCTATTCAAACCCCCTGCTGGGAGACATGACGGTTCGGCTGGACGAGGATCAACGCATGCACATCCGCTGGGGGCGACTGGCAGCGGTGGCCAGCGGCGGCGAGCAGAAAGATCGGGTTCGCATCGAGTTTGTGCCGAACTCGGGACAGTTCCTCGACTTTGCAGTCGAGAGCGGCAAGGTCCGGGCCATTTCCTTCGATCACATGGTGTTCAAGAAGGCCGGTCAGGCAGACGCCAAACCTGTCCTACGTACGGACTGAAGCCGCCTCAGCCGCGCTTGAGCATCCAGCGCACGATGCGTGCGAACCGTGCGCCGTAGGGCGGGTTGAGCCAGCTTGCGGCATTGAGGCGGGATTGCCGGAACACCGGCAGCAGGTGCGAGAACGTGCGGAACCCGGCCTCGCCGTGATAGCCGCCCATGCCCGAGGTGCCGACGCCGCCAAACGGCAAGTGGTGTTGCGCGATGTGGTACAGCGTGTCGTTGATGCTGGCGCCGCCGGCCGTGGTGCGTGCCAGTACGCTGTCGACGCGCTGGTGGTCGCGGTCAAATACATATAGCGACAGCGGATGCGGGCGTGCCGTCACATACGCCACGGCTTGATCGAGCGTGTCATACGGCACCAGCGGCAGCAGCGGGCCGAAGATCTCCTCGCGCATCACCGTCATGCTGTCATCCACTTCGCACAGCAGTTGCGGCGTCAACCGGCGCCGAACCGGATCGTCCGCCGCATCGGTCAGGGCATGCAGCTGCGCGCCGGCGTCACGGGCGTTGTCGCGCAAGGCCGCCAGCCGCGCATACTGCCGGTCGGAAATGATGCTGGCGTATTGCGTGTTGTGCGCCAGGGCCGGGTACATGCGCGTGGCGACCCGACGTGCGGCAGCGATGAAATCCGCGACGCGATGGCGCGGCAGCAACACGTAATCCGGCGCAATGCAGGTTTGCCCGGCATTGATCAGCTTGCCGAACACGATGCGCTCCACCGCATGGTCGAAGTCGGCATGCGGGCCGATGATGGCTGGCGACTTGCCGCCCAGTTCCAGCGTCACCGGGGTCAGGTTGGCGGCCGCCGCGCGCATGACCTGACGGCCAACGGCGGTGGAGCCGGTAAACAGCAGGTGGTCGAAGGCCAATGCGGAGAAAGCCTGCGCCACGTCGGCGGCGCCATTGATCACGACCACTTCATCGTCGGCGAAATGCGCGGCAATTTGTTGCGCGAACAACGCGGAAAAACGCGGCGTGAACTCGCTCATCTTCAGCATGACGCGGTTGCCGGCGGCCAGCGCGTCGACCAGCGGTCCGACGGCGAGATACAGCGGGTAATTCCACGGCACGATGATGCCGACGACGCCGCGCGGCTGCGGCCGCAGCTCGACGCGGGCCGGCAGGAACGCCATGGCCGCCAGACGTCTGGACGGCCGCATCCAACGCCGGCCATGGCGCAGCGCATGGCGTATCGCGGACAGGCTGGGAAAGGTTTCCAGCAGGTCGGTTTCCTCGACCGGGCGCTGGCCGAAATCGGCATTGATCGCGGCGGCAAACGGCGCGCGCTGCTCGCGCAGCATCGCCTCCAGCGCCCGCAGGCGCTGGGCGCGTGTTTCCCAATCGGGCAACGGGTCGCGCGCCTGTGCGTCACGCAGACGCTGCAGGATGGCGGTCAACGATGTGCTGTCGATCATGTACAGGCTCTCAGAATTTTACGTGCCACTCCACGCCCCACATGCGCGGTGGCGTGATGGAAGCGTACGGCGTGCCAAACACGCTGGCGGAGATGTTGCTGACACCGGTGACGTAGCGCTGGTCGAATACGTTGTTGGCGTAGACCGCGACGCCCCAGTGGCCGCTCGCCGCGTTCCAGTCCAGCCGCGCGTCGGTGCGCTGCTGGCTGCTGCCGGTGGTGAAGTTGGGGCTGACCTGGCAGGTGCCCTGCAGCTGCGAGTCGCGGTTGCAGCGCGATGCGCCGCGGAAGGCATGATTGATATTGGCTTCAAGCGTGCCGCCGGCCACCGCATGCCAAGTGTAGCCGAGCGCGGCGGCGTAGGAGAACCTCGGTTCGCCGGTGGGCTGGCCCGACAGGTTCTGGCCGGAAGGTGCCACGGCGTGGCTGTAGGTGGCGTCGATGTAGGCACCGGTGAGGCTCAGCCGCAGGTCTTCCACCGGTTGCCACTGCGCTTCCAGTTCCAGTCCACGTGCTTCCTGGTCGGTGCTGTTGACCAGGTAGCGCGGCACGCCGGAGCCGGCGGTGTTCGGGTCCAGCGTCAGCGACTGGCGGTTGGTGTACTTGTAGTAGTACGCCGAGCCATTGAGCAGCAGGTTCTGGTCGGGAAACACGGTCTTGATGCCGGCCTCGTAGTTCCACACCTTTTCCGGTTCGAAGCGCGAGGCGACTTGCACGCTGTTGTAGCCGCCGGCCTTGTAGCCCTTGGTGGCCGAGACGTAGCCCATCACGTCGGGAGTGAATTTGTAATCGAGCACCACGCGCGGGCTGAAGTCGCTCCAGCTGTTACGGAACTGCACCGGCACGCCAATGGCGTCGGTGAAGATGATGTTGTTGCCGAACATGGCCAGCGCGTACTGCGCCTCCGGCGGCAGCATGCCGAGGATGCCGGCCTGGTCCAGCGCGGCGACGGTGGCGTCGAGTCCGTCGGCGCGGCGCGGCATGTTGTACCAGGAGAACGTCTTCTGGTCGCGCGTGTAGCGGATGCCGGTGGTGAGGTTGAGGCGGTCGTTGAGGTGCCAGATCACGTCGCCGAACGCGGCATAGGCCTTGAAATGGCCGACGTTGCTGATCGCCTCGTGCCACGGGTCGCCAAGCAGGGTGTAGGGCAGGCCCATCATGGCCATGAAGTTGCTGATGTCGGTGAGCGGGTAGCCCGCGCCCATCACGTTGTTGGCCAGCGTGTCGATGCCGTCGGTGAAGATGTTGGTTTCACTGGTCTGGCGCGCGCGCTCGTCGTAGTAGCTGACGCCGCTGACCCAGTCCACCAGGCTGTCGCTGCCGCTCAGCTTGAACTCCTGGTACCAGCTGCGGTTGCGCTCGCGATTGGCGGTGTCGAGGTAGCTGACGATGTGGTTGGTGCCGTCGTAGTCGCCGCGGTTCTCCGTCTTGAAGTGGCGCCAGGCGGTGGTCGAGACCAGGCTGCCCCAGCCGAACGAGTGGTCCACGGTCAGCGTGGCGCCGTCGAACTTGCGGCTTTCCACCGCGCCGACGGCGTCGTTGTAGAGCGGCGCGTGCAGCGGGTTGAGGTAGTTGGCCGGGTTGGCCGGATACGGCGGGCGCTCGTTGGTGTCGTTGGACAGCGGGATCAACCCGATCGCCGGCTTTGGTAATTGCTTGAGGTTCTCGTGATCCCACGCCAGCAGCACGCGGGTGTTGTCGGAGAGGTTCCAGCGCCAGACGGCGCGGGTGCCGTAGTCGCGGTCGTTGCCGTAGGTCTTGCCGCTGGCGGCGTCCTTGAGCCAACCGTCGCTGCGGTTGCTGTAGGCGCTGACGCGCAGCGCCATGTCCTTGTTGATCGGCACGTTGAGCAGGCCGTCGACATATTGCCGGCCGTAGTTGCCCAAGCGCGCCCGTGCACGGCCCTCGAAGGTGTCGCCAGGCTCGTTGGTGATGATCGAGATCGCGCCGGCGGCGGCGTTGCGGCCGAACAGCGTGCCCTGCGGGCCTTTCAGCACCTCGATCCGCTGCACGTCGTTGAACGCCAGCAACGCGGCGCCGGAGCGGGCGGCGTAGACACCGTCCACGTACACGCCCACGGCAGATTCAGTGCCGATGCCGAAGTCGTCGGTGGAGATGCCACGCAGTTGGTAGCTGGGCTGGGTTGGCTGATCGCCGCCAACCACCAGGCCGGGCACGAACAGGCTCATCTTGCTGAGGTCGGTGGCGGCCAGGGTGTCGATCTGCTTGGCGGTGACGATTTGCAGCGGGATCGGCACCGACTGCATCTCCTGCGAACGCCCCTGCGCGGTGACGGTGATGTTGCCCAGGGTCTTGGCGTGGGCGCTGTCGGTGGTCTGGCTGGCGCTGGCGTCCTGTGGCTGGGCGTCGAGGCCGAGCGCGGCCGCCGACAGGCAGGGCAGCAACAGGCTGCCGCCGAGCAGCAGCTGGCGCAGGCTGGTGGAAAGCGGGTGTTGGCGCATGCTCATGCCGAGGTTTCCCCTTGCGTCGATGGACGCGGCGGTGAGGCCGCGCGTGGGTCGTGTGGGTGGTTCAGTGCATCGCCGCGCAATCTCCCGGCTGCGCGGCGATCCAGGCCTTGATCAGTGCCACGCCTTCACGGTGCGAAGTGCTGCGGCCAATCTCGGGCATCATCACGCCGGGTTCGGTCGAGGCCAGCCGGTAGGGCAGGATCGATTCGTCCGGCTGCCCCGGCACGATGTCGAAGAAATGGTTGCCGGTGCCCTGGCCGGCGGCGGTCGGCGGCTTGCAGATGCCGAGGCGGCGATCCTCCGGCGTGCCGATATCCAGCGAGAGGCCGGTGGTGTTGGCCGCGCCGTGGGCGTTGTGGCAGTGGCCGCAGTTGATGTCCAGGTAAGCGCGGGCACGGGCATCCAGCGAGGCCGTGGGGTCTTCCCAGTTGGCGTTGCGCGGCGCATCGGCGGGGGCGGGCGCGCCGGTGAGGTAGCCGATCCGGGCCAGGTGCTGCAGCTGGTTTTCGGTGCCGCTGGCGTAGGCGTAGTCCTTGTTCATGTGCCGTGCCTTGGGGCCGATCGGGTGATCCTTGCGGCTGACCCAGTCCTGTGCGTGGCAGCTGGCGCACTGGCTTTCATCCGGCACCACGTAGTTGAAATCCTCGCGGGCGGCGTGGGCGTCGACCAGTGTCAGCGGCACCACGGCGCCGGTGCGGGCCAGGCTGGCTTCGGTCTGCGCCTCGTTCCACACGTAGGGAATCAGGTCCCAGCCGTCCGGACGGCGCACCAGGATGCGCGTCTCGACCAGGTGCACGTTGCGCATGTCCAGGCCTTCGCCGGCGCGGTCGTGCGAGTAGTCCTCGTTGCGCGCGACATCGGCGAAGCGGGTGTTGCCGGCCTGCACGGTGCTGGCGCGCGGGTAGTAGAAGGTCTTGCTGATGACCGTGCCGACGGGAAAGTCGAACGAGTCGGTGGCGCTGTATTTGGCACTGACGCCCTTGGGCATCCAGATCGTGCGCAGCTTGTGCGTGTAGTCGGTGAACAGCGGCGTGTTGAGGTCGTACGGCACCACGCCGGCGTTGAGCTGCAGGACGTTGTTGCGCACCTCGACCACGTGCCAGTCGCTGAGTTTTGGCGGCCGGCCATCGGCGTGGTAAGTCACCGGCGACATGCCGCGCGGGCATGCCACCAGCAGCAGCGCGCAGGCCAGCAGCGGGACAACTTTCAGGAATTTCATCAGCATGTTTGGCGCCTCAGGCCTTCGGCATCGGCTCGAGCACCACCGGTGGCAGTTTGGGCAGCGTGCACTGGTACGGCTTGGTGTCGGTGCTGGGGTTTTTGTAATCGTGCGGGCCATCGACGTTGAGCACGCCGACGTCGCCGTTGCTCACGCACAGGCGGTCGGCCGCGGGCGGCAGGCCGTCCACCAGCGTCTTGGTATCGACGAAGCCGTCCCACAGGATGTCGGGGAAATGGCCGTTGATGCCGTACATCGCGGTCTTGAGCGCCTTGAACTTCAAGCCGTCTGGAGAATCGCCACCGCCCTTGAAGCGGTTGTCGTAGATGAAGATGCCTTTCGGATACGGGTTGTAGTCCGGCGCCACGCCGCGGGTGTTGTAGTAATTGGTGGAGAAATAGCTGGAAATGATCACGTTGGCCGTCTTGTGGTCGGCAATGTCGTTGTCGAAGATTTCCACCTTGTCGTTGGAGTTCACCACCACGCCGGAGCCGGCCGGCACGCTGGCCACCGCCGCGCCCTTGGCGGCAAAGTTGCCGGTGTTGTTGGCAAACACCTTGTTGTTGAATACGCGCGTGCTGTGCCCGGCCAGGGTCAGGTTGGGCATGTTGAAGATCAGGATGCCGCCGGTGTTGTTGGTAGCGGTGTTGCCGTAGACGTCGGCGTCGACCGAGTTCTCGACCTCGATGCCGGCCACGTTATATTCGGCGCGGTTGTTGCGTATCACGACATTGCTCGACTGGCCGACGTAGATGCCGGCGTCGGAGGCGGCGATCACCACCGAATCCTCGATCAGCACGTTGTGCGTCTTCACCGGGTACAGGCCGTAGGCGCCGTTGGTGGTCTTGGGGCCGCCGGTCCATTCCGCGCGCACGCCGCGGATAGTGATGTTCTTGCCCTGGTTGATCTTCAGTGCGTCGCCCTTGCTGTCTTCCAGCGCAAGGTTCTCGATGGTGAAGTCGCTGGCGTTGACCAGCAGGCCTTCCGGCCCGACCACCTGGCCCTTGAACGACAGCACGGTCTTGTCCATGCCGGCGCCACGAATGGTGACGCCGTCGGTGCGCAGGCTCAGGCCGCGCTTGAGCGCGTAGTGCCCGGCGGGAATCTCGATCACGCTGCCGGGCTTGGCGTCCAGCAATTGCTCCTGCAGTTTCGACTCGAAGCTGGCGTCGGCGGTGCTTTCGGCAGTGTTTTGCGCGGCCGGTTCATGACCACCGCTGCAGGCGGCCAGCGTGGTGCCGAGCGCGGCAATGACAAGCAACTTGCGCATGATCGTTGAACTCCCCATTCAAACGTGATCCGCGAATGCCGCGGAGCACATGGCCTGGTACCGACTGTCCCGCAATAAGCGCGAGGCGGGGAGGGCACAGCGGCCACGTCACGGGGGGCAAATCGGCCAGCATGCTGGCCGGGGCGACCATTCAGGCGGTGCGGCGTGCTTCCTGCGGGGCCATGCCGGTCCAGCGCTTGAACGCGCGGCGGAATTCACGCGGGTCGCCAAAGCCCACTTCGCCGCCAATCTCGGCCACGCTCAGCGTGCCCGCTTGCAGCAGTTGCAACGCGCGTTCGGCGCGCACGCGGTCATGGATTTCGCGGAAGATGCGCCCGCTCTCGGCCAGCTTGCGGCGCAGCGAGCGTTCGCTGAGGTTGAGCGTGCGCGCCACGTCGTTGAGCTTCGGCGGTTCGCGCAGCTGGCTGCGCAGCAGTCGCTCCACTGCGGCGACGATCTCCTGATGCGGCTCGCCGCCATCCGGCGTGCGTTGCTGCGCACACAGCGCCAGCGCCTGTTTCGCGGTCAGCGGGTTGTAGCCGGGCAAGGGCTGGGCCAGCCAGCGGGTGTCGAGGATCATGCGGTTGCGCGGCGCGCCAAACGCCAGCTCGCATTGGAACAGCTCGGCGTAGCCGTCGATGTACGCCGGCTGCGGATAGCTGAACTCCGCGCGCAGCGGGCGCAGTTCGGGGCCGACCAGTTCGCGCGAGATCATCAGCGAGCTGGCAAACAATTCCTCGCAGAAAAACGGCAGCAGTTCGAGATCGCCAAATTGCGGCGCGGCCACCAGCGCTACCGCCCGCTCGCTGACCGCCTCGAACGCGAGATCGAGCAGGCAGCCGCAGATCTTGTGGTAGCGGATGCCCGACTGCATCGCCTCGCCAAACGTGCGCGAGGTCATCATTGCCAACCCAAGCAGACCGAAGCCGCCAATGGTGCCTTCGCGGCCGATGCGCAGCCCGGCGTCGGGCACGCCCAGTGCCTGCAACGCGCGGCGGATGAAGGTGCTGGCCTGCCGGTACGACACGCGCAGCGCCGGGTCGGCGATCTGCGCGCGGCTCAGCGCGAGCCCGGCAAACCACGGCGTGCTGTCGACGCCTTCCGCATCGGCCAGCTGCGCCAGGTACAACAGCTTGTTCGACGGAAACTCGGCCGCGGTGTACCGCGAATCGTCGTTGGCCAGCGTGGCCGTGTTGCCGTGGTTCGGATCGGTCAGGGCAGCGGGACGGGCCATCTTGCAGTTGCTCCGGCGCAATAGGCCGGTCGTCGTGCCGGCATGTTCTGTTGTTCTATCACGCATGCGCCACCGGTTGCTTGCGCGATGCACAAGCGGGATTCAGGAATCGCGCCGGAATTCGTCGAAAAAGACGTGATCTATCTCGTAGACCGTCTTGGGCTTCACACCGATTAGCTTGTCCTGGAACAGTTCGACCAACTGCTCGCCGTCTATCAGCTCGATCGGCATCACGCCGTCGCGGGTAGCCTCGGTTTCGGCGTCCGTGGTGAAGCGGCCGGTGGTGATAAACACACCCTTCTCGGCGCGCCCGAGTACGGCATTGCGGAACTCACCTACGGCGCTGCGCGCGACCACGTTCTTGTAGCGCTTGGCCTGGAACGCCACGCGCAAGCTGACGAACGGGCTCAGGCGCAACAAGCCGTAGCCGTCAATGCCGCCGTCGCGCGAACGCTGGGTGACCTCGACCTCTTCGAACCCGTGCTCACGCAGCAGGCGGCCACAGATCAGTTCGAAGCCGTAGGGTGGCAGGGATTTGAGGACATCGAGCAGGCCAAGGTCGTGCGACTCCTCGGGTGGTTCGGTGTCAGCCAGATCGGACTCGGCATACGGCTCTGCAGATGCGTGCTGTTTACGTTCGGATTGCTGGACCTTTACACGGTCGAGGAAAATGGTCCGCGCAGAGCCTTCCTCAAGGTGAGTCTTCCATCCCAGCGGGCTCAGGGTCCAGACGCCACGTCTGCTATCGTCCAGCAAGCCTTGCCACACCAAGTACTGGCGCGCCCACTGCACCTGGTTGTGGAAGCGATTGGCGCCGGACTTGATGGTGGCTTCGGTGATCTCGGGTGGGAGACGCAACTCGCGCGCGATCCAGCGGGAGACCTCTTGCGGTTTGGCCGAACCGCCAAGTGCGCGCAGGCAATCGAGCAAGGGCCCCATCCAGCGGGTGAACTCGGACTGCCCGTTTTGTCGTTTTGCCATGCCCACGCTCCGTGCAATGGCATGCAACGTAGCCGTTGTCTCGGTGGCATGGCAATGCCTGAGAGCCCCTCACCCCAACACTCTCTCCCAAACGGAGCTTGAGAGAGAGGCAGAAGAGCATGGGGCTTCCCCGAATCCTGGCCCTTATTCGCCGATGGTCAGCAGCGAGGCGTTGCCGCCGGCCGCGGTGGTGTTGATGGTCAGCGTGCGTTCGCCGGCAAAGCGCAGCAGATAATGCGGGCCGCCAGCCTTGGGGCCGGTGCCGGACAACGCTTCGCCGCCAAACGGCTGGGCACCGACCACGGCGCCGATCTGGTTGCGGTTGACGTAACAGTTGCCGACGCGGGCGTGGCTGGCGATGTAATCGACGGTGTCGTTGATGCGGCTGTGCACGCCCAAGGTAAGGCCGTAGCCGGTGGCGTTGATCTGGTCGACGACGTTGGCCAGCTCGCTGCCCTTCCAGCGCACGATATGCAGGATCGGGCCGAACACTTCGCGCGTCAGCGTGGCCAGCGAGGGAATTTCGTAGGCGCGCGGGGCAAAGAACGTGCCGTTGGCCGTCGTCGCCGGATCAAGCACGACCTCGCCGATTTTCTTCGCCTCACGATCCATGCGCGCGGCGTGGTCGACAAGGATCTTTCGCGCATCCTCGTCGATCACCGGGCCGACGTCGGTCGACAGCTGGCCGGGGTCGCCGACCTTCAGCTCGGCCATGGCGCCGGTGAGCATGCCGCACACCTTGTCGGCGATGTCGTCCTGCACGAACAGCACGCGCGCGGCCGAGCAGCGCTGGCCGGCGGACTGGAACGCCGAGGCGATCACGTCCTTGACGATCTGTTCGGGCAAGGCCGAGGAGTCGGCGATCATCGCGTTCTGGCCGCCGGTTTCAGCGATCAGCGCGGCAATTGGCGCGTTGCGCGCGGCCAGCGCGCGGTTGATCGCCCAGGCGGTATCGGTGGAGCCGGTGAAGGCCACGCCGGCCACGCGTGGGTCCTTCGTCAGCGCGGCGCCGACGACCGCGCCGTCGCCGGGCAGGTATTGCAGCACGTCGGCCGGCACGCCGGCGGCTTGCAGCAACTGGACGGCCAGGTGGCCAATCAACGAAGTCTGCTCGGCCGGCTTGGCGAGCACCGCGTTGCCGGCGGCGAGCGCGGCGCTGATCTGGCCCATGAAGATCGCCAGCGGAAAGTTCCACGGACTGATGCAGACGAACACGCCGCGGCCGTTGAGGAACAACTCGTTACTTTCGCCGGTGGGGCCGGGCAGGGCTTCTGGCTGGCCAAACAAGCGGCGTGCCATCGTCGCGTAGTAGCGCAGGAAATCGGCGGCCTCGCGGATTTCGGCGATCGCGTCGGGCAGGCTCTTGCCGGCCTCGCGCACGCACAGCGCGATGAACTCGGCGCGGCGCGCCTCCAGTTGCTCGGCCGCGTGCTCGAGGATGGCTGCGCGGCTGGCCGCGGGCAGACGATCCCAGGCTGGCTGCGCGGCAACGGCGTTGGCCAGCGCCTTGTCCACCGTGGCGTTGTCGGCGCTGACGTAGCTGCCCACGACCTGGCGGCGGTCGGCCGGGTTGGTCACCTGCACCGTCGGGCCGTTGGGGCTGGTGCCGGGCACCAGCGGCGCCGCATGCCAGGGGCCGGGAGTGGCGGCGACGGCGGCGGCCATCGCCTGCAGATCGTTGTCGTTGGAGAAGTTGAGGCCCATGGAATTCTTCCGAAGTTCACCGTAGAGATTGACCGGCAGCACGATGCGCGGGTGCGGGATGGCGGCAAAGCCGCGCACGGTCTGGCACGGATCGGCCACCAACGTGCGCACCGGCACGGTGTCGTCCACCACGCGGTTGACGAAGCTGGTGTTGGCGCCGTTTTCCAGCAGCCGGCGTACCAGATAAGGCAGCAAGTCCTCGTGCGTGCCGACCGGCGCGTATACGCGGCACGGCACATTCAAGTGCTGCGGACCGATCACCTCGGCGTACAGGTCCGTGCCCATGCCGTGCAGGCGCTGGTACTCGAATGGCCGGCCGTGTGCGAGGTGATACACGGCGGCGATGGTCTGCGCGTTGTGCGTGGCAAATTGCGGATAGACCCGCTCGATGCCGGCGTCGAACAGCTTGTGCGCGCAGGCGAGATAGGACACATCGGTGTTGGGCTTGCGCGTATAGACCGGATAGCCGGCCAGGCCGTTTTCCTGTGCGCGCTTGATCTCGGCATCCCAGTAGGCGCCCTTGACCAACCGCACGTACCAGCGCCGGCCGGTGTTGCGGGCCAGCTCGACGGCCCAGTCGATGACGAACGGCGTGCGCTTGGAATAGGCCTGCACGACGATGCCCAGGCCGTTCCAGCCCTGCAGCGACGGGTGCGCGAAGACGTCGCCGATGATGTCCAGCGACAGCTCCAGGCGATCGGCTTCCTCGGCATCCACCGACAGGGCAATGTTGTATTTCATCGCCAGCTGCGACAATTCCAGCAGCTTGTCGGTGAGCATGCGCCGTGCCAGTTCGCGCTTGGCCACTTCATAGCGTGGATGCAGCGCCGACAGTTTCACCGAGATGGAAGGCGCCTCGGTGTGGCTGGCAAATGGGCCGCGCGCGCCGATGGCGGCAATGGCGTTGCGGTAATCCTGCTGATAGCGCTCGGCGGTTTCCGCGGTGAGCGCCGACTCGCCGAGCATGTCGTAGGAATAGCGGTACATCGCGTATTCCCTTTTGGCGCAGCGATCCAGTGCCTCGTCGATCGTGCGGCCCATGACAAACTGGTGGCCCATGATGCGCATGGCCTGGCGCACTGCCAGGCGAATGGCCGGTTCGCCGGCGCGGGCGATCAGCCGCTTGAGCGCACCGGTCACATCGTGGCGCGTGTTTTCGCTCAGGTTGACCAGGCGCCCGGTCAGCATCAGGCCCCAGGTCGAGGCGTTGACGAACAGCGACTCGCTCTGGCCCAGGTGTTTTTTCCAGTTGGCGTCGCCGAGCTTGTCGCGGATCAGCTTGTCGGCGGTGGCCTTGTCGGGAATGCGCAGCAGCGCCTCGGCCACGCACATCAGCAGCACGCCTTCCTCGCTGGACAGGTCGTACTGGCGCATGAACGATTCCACGGCGCTTTGGTCCTTGGCACGCGCCCGCACGCGGGTCACCAGGGCGGCGGCAAGGTCGGTCACCTGCTCGCTTTCCGCTGCCGGCAAGGTGGCCTGCGCCAGCAGATCATTGACCGCTTCGGTCTCGTCGCGCAGCCAGGCCGCGGTAATGCGCGCGCGCGCCGGCGTGGCGCCGACGGGAAGTTCGGGGCTGAGGATGGGTTGGGTCACGGGAAGGCTCGACGAAAGACGAACAACGGTAGGACAACGCACGATTGTACGCTGCGCCCGCATCCGCTGGGCACGTTGGTGCAGACGTCCATTTGCAGGCGTCCCATGGCTTGATCCAGATCAAGGATGCGCGACATTTCTGCGCATGATCCAGATCATGCCCCCGCGACATTCTTGCCCATGACGCCAACGCAGCCTATCATTTGCGCGTTGTGGCGTGCCGGGCAGTCCATGATCGTGCTCCGTCCAGCTTCTGCGCGGTTGCCGCGCGTGACGATGTGGCTCAAGCCAAATCGCACGCTCAGTCGCCGCGGATTGCGACGCGTAATCTGGGTTCTGGTCGCGTTGGTGTTGGGTACGGCCGGGCTTGGCGCCTGGCAGGGGAACGTGTTTGCTCCCTTGTTTGCCGGGCTTGAATCGGTCGCCATGGCGTATGCGTTGAGCATTGCCTGGCGCTCGGGTGATCGCGGTGAGCGCATCGAGCTGGATGCGTCGACACTGGAAGTGCGGTCACTGCCGGGACGACGTTGCACGCGGTTTCCCGTGTTCTGGGTTCGCGTGTCGCTGGCTCCGGCGCAAGGACGGCAACAATTGCTGCTGTCGCTGCATGGACAGGCATTGGAGATAGGCGCGTTTCTGGCAGACAGCGAGCGCGTGGCGTTGTCGAACAAATTACGGGTGTTGCTGAGCGGATGTCGCGATCAGCCACGCGGGCAGATTCAATAAAGGTGCAAGACATGACATCTGGCGGCATCAGGCGATCGATCAAGACCGGCGCGGCGCTCGCGTTGGCAGCGCTGTGCGGTGTCGCGCAGGCCGCTCCTCCCGGCCCGTGGCAGATGAATCTGACACCGGGTGCCAGCACCTGGTCGCATGTGCCGTACCTGCTCAACAACGTTGCGTTGATCGTGGTCACGGTCATCGGCGTGCTGGTGTTCGGGGCCATGTTCATCGCCATCTTCCGTTTCCGCCGGTCGCGCGGCGCGGTGGCTGAAAAGTGGTCGCACAACACCACGGTGGAGGTCATCTGGACCACCATCCCGGTGCTGATCCTGGTCGCGCTGGCCTACATGGCCACCAGCGGCATGGTGTCGTGGGCCGATACCACCGGTTCGCAGATGACCGTCAAGGTCACCGGCTACCAGTGGAAGTGGCGCTACGACTACGTCGAATACCGTGGCAAGCCGATCGAGAAGGTCGGCTTCATGTCGCGCATGGATACCCAAAGCGACGACACGCGCCAGTTGGGTTCGGGCCTGAACCCGTATGACGTCAAGGTTGGCGACGAGAACACCTATCTGCTCAATGTCGACAAGCCGCTGGTCATCCCGGCCGACACCAAGGTGCGCTTCGTCATCACCAGCGGCGACGTCATCCATTCGTGGTTCGTGCCGGCGATGGGCTGGAAGCTCGATGCCATCCCCGGAATCATCAATGCGGCGTGGACCAACATCCATGAGCCGGGCACGTATCGCGGCCAGTGTGCGGAGCTGTGCGGCCAGGATCACGCCTTCATGCCGATCGTGGTGGTGGTCAAGAGCCAGGCTGACTTTGCCAAGTGGCTGGCCGAGCAGGAAGCGGCCACGCCCGGCGCCGCGCCGGCAGTGACTGCCGCCAAGACGGTCGAGGCGTCCGTGCCAGCCGCCAAGCAAGGCTGATTTCTCCGTTTCGTCGACGATTCAACACCGTAGTTCCCGAGGTACAAAGGCCATGTCCGAAGTAGCCATCCACGATCAGCATGAAGAGCACCATGGCGCGCCCAAGGGCTTCTTCCAGCGCTGGGTCATGTCGACCAATCACAAAGACATCGGCTCGCTGTATCTGCTGTTCTCGCTGATCATGCTGTTCGTCGGCGGCAGCTTCGCCATGCTGATCCGCATGGAGTTGTTCAAGCCCGGCATGCAGTTGATGCAGCCGTATTTCTTCAATCAGCTGACCTCGATGCACGGCTTGATCATGATCTTCGGCGCGATCATGCCGGCGTTCGTGGGCCTGGGCAACTGGATGATTCCGCTCATGATTGGCGCGCCGGACATGGCGTTGCCGCGCATGAACAACCTGTCGTTCTGGATTCTGCCGTTTGCCTTCGTGCTGCTGATATCGTCCATGTTCCTGCCAGGCGGCGGCCCGTCCGGCGGCTGGACCATGTATCCGCCGCTGTCGCTGCAGGGTGCGTATTTGCCCTACGCGGTGTTTGCCATCCACTTGATGGGCATCAGCTCGATCATGGGCGCGATCAACATCATCGCCACCATTCTCAACATGCGCGCTCCCGGCATGGACCTGATGAAGATGCCGATCTTCGTCTGGAGCTGGCTGATCACGGCGTTCCTGCTGATCGCGGTGATGCCGGTACTGGCCGGTGCGGTCACGATGCTGCTGACCGACAAGTACTTCGGCACCAACTTCTTCAACCCGGGCGGCGGCGGTGACCCGGTGCTGTATCAGCACATCTTCTGGTTCTTCGGGCATCCCGAGGTCTACATCATGATTTTGCCGGCCTTCGGCATCATCTCGGAGATCATCCCGACCTTTGCCCGCAAGCCGGTGTTTGGCTACAAGGCGATGGTGTTCTCGATCGCGTGCATCGCCTTCCTGTCGTTCATCGTGTGGGCGCACCACATGTTCGCGGTGGGCATGCCGGTGGGCGCCGAGTTGTTCTTCATGTACGGCACGATGCTGATTTCAGTGCCGACCGGCATCAAGATCTTCAATTGGGTGGCGACGATGTGGGGCAGCTCGATGACCTTCGAGACGCCCATGCTGTTCGGCATCGCCTTCGTCGTGTTGTTCAGCATCGGCGGTTTCTCCGGCTTGATGATGGCCTTGGTGCCGGCTGACTTCCAATATCACGACACCTACTTCATCGTTGCCCACTTCCACTACGTGCTGGTCACTGGTGCGCTGTTTGCCATTCTTGGCGCAGCCTACCTGTGGATGCCCAAGTGGACCGGCCACATGTACAGCGAGTTCTGGGGCAAGGTGCATTTCTGGAACAGCCTGATCTGGGTGAACGTGTTGTTCTTCCCGCAGCACTTCCTGGGTCTGGCCGGCATGCCGCGTCGCATCCCCGATTACAACGTGGCGTTTGCCAACTTCAACATGGTCAGTTCCATTGGCGGCTTCCTGTTCGGCGCCACGCAGATCATCTTTGTCGCCGTGCTGATCCATTGCATCTTCTTCTCCAAGAAGAAGGCCACCGATCGCGTGTGGGAAGGCGCCAAGGGCCTGGAGTGGACGGTGCCGTCGCCAGCGCCATTCCACACCTTCACGATTCCGCCGGTGATCAACGATGATGACCTTGCGCACGGCAATGTAAACAACTGACCTGGCGATGCGCGATCCCATCACGCCGCCGGTGCTGGACGAGCGCACACGCCGTACGCGCAAGCGCGGCGTGCGACGCACGGTGATCATTCTGACGGTGGTGGTGGCGATTTTTTACCTGATCGCGTTTGCCCAGATCATCATGATGAAGATGCAATAGCCGCCGATTGCGGTACATGACATCCGCGGCCGGCGGTGATCCATCCGGCCAGCAAATCCCCGCGTCAGGCGCGGGGCGAGCCACAGAACATCCACGGGGTTCACCATGGGTCAGCAACAAGACACGTACTTTGTCCCGGCTAAAAGCCAATGGCCCGTCATTGCCGCAGCGGTGATGTTCGTGACGGTGTTTGGCGCCGCGCACTGGATGAACGCGCTCAACAGCGCCGAGGACACCAGCTTTGGCAAGATCGTGTTGACGATCGGCGTGCTCGGCATCTTCGGCATGTTCTTCGGCTGGTTCCGCTCGGTGATCAACGAATCACTGGCCGGCAGCTACAACGACCAGGTGGACACCTCGTTTCGCATGGGCATGTTGTGGTTCATCTTTTCCGAGGTGATGTTCTTTGGCGCGTTCTTCTGCGCACTGTTCTACATCCGCACTTATTCGCTGCCATGGCTGGGTGGCGAGGGCCACGGCGTATTGACCCACCAATTCCTGTGGAGCGACTACACCTCGGCCTGGGGTGCGGATGGTGGCAACGGCCCGGAGCAAATGGGCGGGGCGTTCCGCGTCGTTCCGGCTTGGGGCCTGCCGCTGGTCAACACCCTGATCCTGCTGAGCTCAAGCGTCACCATCACCATTGCCCATCACGCCCTGCGTGCAGGTCATCGCGGTCGCATTTTGTTTTTCCTGGGCCTGACCGTCTTGCTTGGCGCGACCTTCCTGTACTTCCAGGCGCATGAGTACATCGAGGCTTACCACGACCTCAACCTCACCATGCGCAGTGGCGTGTACGGCTCCACTTTCTTCATGCTCACCGGCTTCCACGGCCTGCATGTAACGCTCGGCACCATCATGCTGGCGGTGATCTGGCTGCGCGTGCTGGCGGGCCATTTCGACAAGGACCATCACTTTGGTTTCGAGGCGGTGGCGTGGTACTGGCATTTCGTGGATGTGGTCTGGCTCGGCTTGTTCATGTTTGTCTATATTCTTTGAGCTGCCGGCTTCCTGTTCATGCCGACGAAAAAGCCCGCCAATGGCGGGCTTTTGCTTGTCAGGTACGACGCAGGACCGTACGTCTGCAGCCGGTTACAATAAGGCGGTTACTGGGCAATGTCGTGCGGGTGCAACCAACCCATCCAGATGCCTACGCCGACCATGGCGATGAACAATAACGACAGGCCGATGCGCCGCGTCAACGCCCACACGGTGCGTTTGTCGTCGTCCTTGTCGGTCATCATGAAATACAACGCCTGGCCGAGATTGAAAATCACGACCACGAACAGTCCCAGCAATACATATTTGTAGACAGTTTCCACTTGACCGATCCAATGCATTGCGAGCTTGCGAGTATAGCTGCCGCCACAGGGTGGCCGGCATGATGGGCTTGCGCCGGCCGCCGTGGTGGGCGATCGCGCTGACGGCCGCCGGCATGCTGTTGTTTGTGCGTCTTGGCGTGTGGCAGCTGCATCGTGCCGAGGCCAAGGATCTGCTGCTGGCGCGCTACGCGGCGGCCGCTTCGGCGCCGGCGCAGCCCTTTGCCGAGGCCATTGCGGCACCCAAAGCCGATGCTTTTCCGCGCGTGTTGGTGACGGGCCATTTCCTGGTCGACCGGCTGTATTTGCTGGACAACCCCAATCACGATCAACGCCGCGGCGTGGAGGTGTTTGCTCCCTTCGTGGTGGCCCATGATTCGCGCTTGCTGCTGGTGGACATGGGCTTCCTGGCCGCGGGCAGTGACGGCCAGACCCTGCCGGTTCCGGCCATGCCGACCGGGCAGACCACACTGCGCGGCTTGTATGTGCCGCCGCCACCGGTCGGCTTCGAGATGGGCGGCGATGCACTGGTGCGACAGGCGCAGTGGCCAAAGAAAAGCATTTATCTTGACCTCGGGCAGGTCGCGACCGACCTTGGGCGCCCACTCTATCCGCGGGTGCTGGCACTGGATGCGGACTCGCGGTCGGTTTATCTACGCGTGCATACGCTCGATTTTTCCTCCATGCCGCCGGCCCGCCATCGCGCGTATGCCATCCAATGGTTCACCTTTGCGCTGGCGGCGCTGGTGATTCTGTTGGTGGTCAATCGCGATAAGCGCCGACGCAAACCCTGACTTGAGAGCGACCGCCCATGCCCAACGTTGAATCTGCCAAGCGCCGCACCAGCCGCCGCACCCTGTATCTGATTGCTGCCGTGTTTCTTGCTCCGTTGCTGGCGGCGGTGGGACTGAGCCTTGGCGGCTGGCAGCCCGGCGTTGCCGGCGAAGGCCAGGCCATCACGCCGCAGCGCGATCTGGCGCAGGAACACGTCGCCGTGCGCATGGGCGATGGTTCGCTGTGGCCGTGGCGCGACGCCAAGCCGCGGCTGACCCTGATCGCCCTGCCGGGACCGGATTGCGCACGCCGTTGCATTGCGGATCTGACCAACCTGGCCAAGGCCCGCGTCATGCTCAACCAGAACCAGTCGCGCCTGCGCCTGCTGTATCTGGGGCCGCAGCCGGCAGCGGCCGTCGCCAGCGGCATGCTCGACTACTGGCAACTTGGTACGGATGTCGATGGACGCCTGGACGTCTATCGTCCGAAGCAGCGCGACAGTGTCAGCGCCATGCTGGTGGAATCCAACGGCACCGCGTTGTCGCTGTATCCGGCAGGCATGGACGCGGCCGGTTTGCTGCGTGACATGCGCAAGGTGATCCGCTGATGCACGCGCGTTCTTTCGGCCTGCTGCGCTGGCTCACGGTCGCCGCCGCAGTGTTCGCGCTTGGACTGGTGATGTTTGGCGGCTTTGTGCGTTTGTCCAACGCCGGCTTGTCGTGCCCTGACTGGCCCACCTGCTATGGCCAGGTGACGTGGCCGGAGCATGCGCACGAGATTGCACGTGCCGACGCCGCATTTCCCGACCGCCCGTTCGAGACGCACAAGGCCTGGCGTGAGCAGGTGCATCGCTTCCTGGCCGGCACGCTGGGCGTACTGGTGCTGATCCTGGCGCTGGCTGCCAGCTGGCGGGTGCGGCTGGCGCGCACGGCCATCATCGCGGCGGCCGTGTTTGCTGCGGGTGCCGTGGCCTTGTACATGCGGGGCGAACACGTCTGGTCCTCGGCCCTGGCTGTCGGTGCCATGGCGTTGCCGCTGTTGGTGGCGCTGGGATTGCCAAGACCCGGCGCGTGGCGTCTGTGCGTGCTGACTTTGGCCGTCATCATTTTCCAGGCCATGCTTGGCATGTGGACGGTGACGTTGCTGCTCAAGCCGGTGGTGGTGATGGGGCATTTGCTGGGCGGCATGGCGACGTTTGCGCTGCTGGCCTATGTCGCGCTGCGGCTGGCCGGCGTGGGCGCGCGTGATGATCGCTTGCGCACGTTGCGGCGCCTGACCGCCATCGGCATCGTCCTGCTGGCCGGGCAGATTGCGCTGGGCGGTTGGACGTCGGCCAATTACGCAGCGCTGGCCTGTGGTTATGGCCCCAGTGCGTTCCCGCATTGCCTCGGACAGTGGTGGCCACCGACGGATTTCCATGAGGGCTTTGTGTTGTGGCGTGGCATTGGCGTCAATTACGAAGGCGGTGTACTCGACATGGCGGCGCGCAGTGCCATCCAGATCACGCACCGCATTGGCGCGCTGGTGGTGTTCTGCTATCTCGCCACGCTGGCACTGCTGGCTGCGGCGCGCGGTTTGCGCGGGCTGGGCGTGTTGATTGCACTGGCACTGAGCGGCCAGGTCCTGCTGGGCATCAGCAACGTGTACTTTGCCCTGCCTCTGTCGGTTGCCACCGCGCACAACGGCATGGCGGCCGTGCTGCTGCTGACCTTGCTGGCGACCCTGGCGCGCACGCAACGTCGGCATGACCAGGCCATGTTCCTGCCGCTGGGGCAACGCTGATGGGCATGCTGCGTGAATACTACGAGCTGACCAAGCCGCGCATCGTCGCGCTGCTGGTGTTTTGCGCGGTCATCGGCATGTTCCTGGCCGTGCCAGGATTGCCGCCATGGCGGGAAGCCGTGCTGGGCACGCTCGGTATCTGGCTGGCGTCATCGTCGGCGGCGGCATTCAACCAGTTGATCGACCAGCGCATCGACAAGGTGATGGTGCGTACCCTGCACCGGCCCCTGGCCACCGGCGCACTGACGTCGCGCCAGGCGTTCGTGTTTGCCTTCAGCCTTGGCGTGGCCTCGATGCTGGTGCTGGCCTTGTGGGTGAATGTGCTCACCGCCGTACTGACCTTCATCGGCCTGATTGGCTATGCGGTCATCTACACCGCTTTTCTCAAGCGCGCGTCGTCGCAGAACATCGTCATTGGCGGGCTGGCGGGCGCGGTGCCGCCGATCCTGGGCTGGACTGCCGTCACCGGCGTGCTGCATCCCTACGCACTGCAGTTGTGCCTGATCATCTACGTGTGGACGCCGCCGCACTTCTGGGCACTGGCCATCTTCCGTCGCGATGACTACGCCCGCGCCGAGATTCCGATGCTGCCGGTGACGCACGGCGTGCCGTATACACGCTGGCACATCTTGTTCTATACGATTTTGCTGGTGCTGGTGACGTTGCTGCCGGCACTCACCGGCATGAGCGGCTGGCTGTATCTGCTGGGTGCCGCCGGGCTGGGCATCGCCTTCCTCTGGTACGCCGTGCGGCTGCTCGACCCGCCGGACGAGCTGTATGCCATGAAGGTCTTCAAATACTCGATCTGGTACCTGATGTGGTTGTTTGCCTTCCTGCTGATCGACCATTGGCTGGTGGCGCCACTGGTGACGGTGCCGTGAATCACCGTTGTCTGCGTTGACCCGGTGGCCTGATCGCCGCAAAATGCGCCGGTCGCGCCACTGTACCGGCGGCGCGACATCCTTGTTGTTGCATATGTGTTGAGGCATATGGACGTCTATCCCAGTCGCAAGGTCGGCACCCGCGTGCTTCGGATGCCGACGGCGCAATTCAACTTGTTGACCGCCCGCAGCGACCGTCTGCGGCTGGCGGGTTGCCGCGTGGGTTAGCGCAACCGGTCCAGCCCGGGTGACGCCGCTGGCGTTGCCCGAGGTCAGGCCGATGAAATTCCTTCGTGCTGTATTCCGCCTGCGCGCCGCAGGCGCGTCATTTTTTTCGCATCCCGTCGAATCGCGCCGGCGCTTCGTGGCGACGGTGCCCGAACCGCGGCCGGTGTTGGCTGATCGGCAAGTAGGCGCCGTAGCCGACGAAAGCCGGTTGCCGGTGGCGTTTGCGCCTGAATCGCGCCACGCCGGCTGAGCCGCACGATGCGGTTTTCGCGCACGATCGGCGGCGACGCGTCCGCTCCCACCGTAGCGGCCAGCCGTTACGCGGCGATGGATACGCACGCCTTGCTGGCGACCTTGCACAGTTCGCCCGCGGGTTTGGGGGCGCGCGAGATCGAGGCGCGGCTGGAACGTGACGGAGCGAACGAGGTGGCACACGAAAGGCCGCCGCACTGGTCGCGTCAGCTGCTGCGCGCATTCCGGAACCCGTTCATCGTCGTGCTGGTGGTGTTGGCCGGCGTGCAGCTGGCCACCGACGCGAGCGATGTCGTCGGGCCGCTCATCGTCGCGGTGATGGTGGCCATCAGCGTGCTGCTGAGTTTCACCCAGGAATACCGTTCTTCGCGCGCGGCGGAAAAGCTCAAGGCGATGGTGCGCAACACGGCCACGGCCACGCGCCAGGCCGCCGATGGCCACAGCGAGCCGATCGAAGTGCCGGTAGGCGAGCTGGTGGCCGGCGACATCGTGCATCTGGGCGCGGGCGACATGGTGCCGGCTGATCTGCGTCTGCTCAGTGCCAAGGACCTGTTCATCAGCCAGGCCATCCTCACCGGCGAATCGCTGCCGGTGGAAAAAGCCGCGCAGGGCGATGACGCCGCTGCCGCCGGCAATCCACTGGATCTGCCCAATATCTGCTACATGGGCACCAATGTGATTTCCGGCACGGCCAGTGCGGTGGTGCTGGCGACCGGCGCACGCAGCTACCTGGGTTCGCTGGCGCACTCCATGACCGGTGCGCGCGTACAAACCAGCTTTGACCGCGGCGTGAGCTCGGTGAGCTGGTTGCTGATCCGCTTCATGGCGGTGATGGTGCCCATCGTTTTTCTCATCAACGGGCTGGACAAGCACGACTGGACCGAGGCTTTCCTGTTTGCCTTGTCAGTGGCAGTGGGCCTGACGCCGGAGATGTTGCCGCTGATCGTCACGGCCAACCTGGCCAAGGGCGCGCTGGCCATGTCGCGGCGCAAGGTGGTGGTCAAGCGCCTCAACGCAATCCAGAACTTCGGCGCCATGGACGTGCTGTGCACCGACAAGACCGGCACGCTGACGCTGGACCGGATCGTGCTGGAACGGCATCTCGATCTGGATGGCGAGGCGTCCGTGCAGGCGCTGGAATACGGCTATCTCAACAGCCGCTTCCAGACCGGGCTCAAGAACCTGATGGACACGGCGGTGCTCGCGCACCGCGACCTGGAGCCCATGGCCGCACGCTATCGCGTGGTGGATGAAATCCCGTTCGACTTCCAGCGCCGGCGCATGTCGGTGGTGGTTGCCGATGGCGGGGATGCGCACCTGTTGATCTGCAAGGGCGCGGTGGAGGAAATGCTCGCGATCTGCGCCTTTGCGCAGGCTGGCGACCAGGTCGAGCCAATGACCGCGCAGCGGCGGGACGCGATCCGTGCCATGACGCACCAGCTCAACGCCGATGGCTTGCGTGTGCTGGTGGTGGCGGTGCGCCATGCGCCGGCCAGCGCACGCGCGTGGAGCGTGGCCGACGAATGCGATCTCATCGCGGTGGGCTGTCTGGCGTTTCTCGATCCGCCCAAGGATTCGGCCGCCACCGCCATTGCCGCGCTGCATGCGCACGGCGTGACGGTCAAGGTGCTCACCGGCGACAACGAGGCAGTAACGCGCAAGATTTGCCGCGAGGTTGGGCTGGACGTCGCCCATTCCGTGCAGGGTCGCGACATCGAGGTTCTGGATAGCGCCGCGCTCGATGCGCTGGTCAGGCACACCACGGTGTTTGCCAAGATGTCGCCGCTGCAGAAGGCGCGCGTGGTGAAGTCGCTGCAGCGCCAGGGCCACACCGTGGGTTTCCTCGGCGACGGCATCAACGATGCGCCGGCGTTGCACGATGCCGACGTCGGCATCTCGGTGGACACCGCCACCGACATTGCCAAGGAGTCGGCCGACATCATCCTGCTGGAAAAAAACCTGATGGTGCTGGAGGAGGGCGTGCTGGAAGGCCGTGTCACCTTCGGCAACATCGTCAAGTACATCAAGATGACCACCAGCTCGAACTTCGGCAACATGTTCAGCGTGTTGGTGGCCAGTGCGTTCCTGCCGTTCCTGCCGATGTTGCCGCTGCAGATCCTGGTGCTGAACCTGCTCTACGACATCTCGCAGCTGTCGATCCCGTTCGACCGCATGGATGACGACTACGTGCGCCATCCGCGCAAGTGGGACGCCAGCGATATTGGCCGCTTCATGCTGTGGATCGGGCCGGTCAGCTCGGTGTTCGACCTGACCACGTTCTGGCTGCTGTGGCACGTGTTCGGCGCGAACTCGATCGAACACCAGGCGCTGTTCCAGTCCGGCTGGTTCGTCGAGAGCCTGCTCACGCAAACCCTGATCGTGCACATGATCCGCACCCGCCGCGTTCCGTTCCTGCAAAGTACTGCCGCCGCGCCGGTGTTGGCGCTCACTGCCGCGATCATTGCCATTGGCATGGCCATCCCGTACACCGGCATCGGCGGACGGCTCGGCATGCAGGCGTTGCCTGGTGTCTGGTTCGCATGGATGGCCGCCACCGTGCTTGCCTACGGCGGGCTCATGCAGTTGGTGAAGGGCGTCTACAACCGCCGCTACGCGCGCTGGCTGTAGTCACCGCGTGCCATGGCGTTGGTGGTCAGTGCTGGCTGTCCACGGCCGGCTGTGCCAGACAGCGGCGCCGGTGCCGACGGCGCCACCACACCACGCCCACCAGCACCAGCAGCAAGCCGCCGGCGACCCACAGCCCGCTTTGCCCGCGGCGCAGCCACAGCATCAGCCACTCGTGGTTGTTGGCGCCGAAGTAGCCCAGATAAACCCAGATTGGCACGCTGAAGCACGCCGCCAGGCCGTCCAGCAGCAAGAAACGCAAAAACGACACCCGATGCGTGGTACCGGCGGTAATGAACACGGCTGTGCGCATGCCCGGCAGGAAGCGGGCAAAGAACATCAGCCGGTTGCCGTAGCGCTCAAACTGGCATTGCACGCGGGCGTAGCGCCTGGGCGGCAGCAGCCACGCCACCAGTCGCCATTTCAGGATGCGCGCGCCAAAGTGATGGCCCATCAGGAACATGCCGCTGTCGCCCAGCAGCACGCCGACCATGGTCACGCCCAGCATCACATGCACGTTGGCATAGCCGAGACCGGCGATGACGCCGCCGGCGACCAGCGTGACATCTTCAGGCAACGGCGCGCCGGCGCCGCAGATCAGCAGCGCGATGAATACCGCCGCGTAACCGTTTTGCGCAAAGACGTTGATCAGGCTGTCAAGCAAATCCATCGGCATCTCGCCATGCTGTGCCGGCAGACGCTGGCCACGACAACCGCTTATGGTACGAGTCTGCGTGCGGGGTGGCGATGCACCGTGCCGGCAGGCGTGATGGCACGCGGGTCACGATGCGGGTGTCATGGGCTGCGCCCGCGCGGCCAGCAGCTGGCGCAACTCGGCTTTTTCGGCCGCATCCAGGGTGCCGGTGCGGCTCTTGGTGGTCAGTGTGGCGCGGCGTTGTGCCACGGCCTGCTCGCACATGCGCTGCAAGGCGGCGTGGAACTCCACCGCCTGGGTTTCCGCGTCGCCCACCGGTTGTCGCATCAGCAGGCGCTGCAACACGGGGTATTCCTCGCGTCCGGCGAAAGCCTCCACCAGCAGCGCCGGATTGACACCGGGCCGCGCGCGCGCCTGGTCCAGCAATTGCGCCAGCACAGTCACGCCCGGCTGCTCCAGCGCCGCGAACGCGTAGGGCGTGGGTACGTCATCGGCCAGCGCTGGCTGCGCCAGCAGCAGAGTGATGGCGCTGCGCACCAGGCTGCGATGCGGCGCCGACGCCGGTGCCGGATGGGCGCCCGACGTCCGCACCGGCGCTTGCGCGCGCGCGCCGGTGCGTTTTTCCAACTCCTCGCTCATCAGGTCGCGAAAGGCGCCATCCGGCAGTTTGGCGATCAGTGGCCGCGCGTGCTCGGCCAGCCGCGCGCGGCCGTCCAGGCTGCTGGTGTCCACGTCCTGCGCCAAGGTGCTGAAAAAATATTCCGACAGTGGCGTGGCTGCCGCGAGGCGCCGCTCGAAGCCGGCCTTGCCCTCCTTGCGCACCAGCGAGTCGGGGTCTTCGCCTTCGGGCAGAAACAGGAAATACGCCTGGCGCCCGTCGCGCAGGCGTGGCAGCGCTGACTCCAGCGCTTTCCAGGCTGCGCCGCGACCGGCGCGATCGCCGTCAAAGCAGAACACGACATCAGTAGCGGCACGGAACAGCAGCTCCGCGTGTTCGCTCGTGGTCGCGGTGCCCAAGGTTGCCACGGCAATTGGCAGGCCGGCCTGATGCAGGGCGATGACGTCCATGTAGCCCTCGACCACGACGATGCGCGTGAGCTTGGGATTGGCCTGGCGTACCTGCCACAAGGCAAACAGCTCGCGACCCTTGTGGAACAGCGGGGTTTCCGGCGAGTTGAGATATTTGGGGACGTGGCGCGCCGCCGCATCCGGCGTCGCGTCGGCGGCGTCATCAGCCGCGGCAGGCGCTGCACTGGTGATGATGCGGCCGCCAAAGGCGATCACCCGGCCGCGGCGGTCGAGGATGGGGAACATCAGCCGTTCGCGAAAGCGGTCGTAGCCGCCGCCGCGTTCGTTGCGTGCCACCATGCCGGCTTCGGTCAGCCACTGCCGGTGCCGGTCGTCGCGGCCCAGAGCGTTGAGGATGCCCTCGTAGCTGGCCGGCGCCCAACCCAGGCGGAAGCGCGCGATGATGTCCGCGTCCAGCCCGCGCGCGCGGCAATATGCCTGCGCCGGTGCGCTGTCCGGCAGTTGCGCGGCATACCAGTTGGCAGCGCTTTCCAGCAGCGTGTACAGGCCCGATCGATCCTCGCCGGGTGCCTGGCGGCCGCTGGTCTCACGCGGCACGGTCAGGCCCACCGATTGCGCCAGCTCTTCCACCGCGTCGGGAAATTCCAGCCGGTCGTATTCCATCAGGAACTTGATGGCGCTGCCGTGCGCGCCGCAGCCAAAGCAGTGATAGAACTGCTTGGCCGGACTGACGGAAAACGAGGGTGAGCGCTCATTGTGGAACGGGCAGCATGCCATCCACTCGCGGCCGGCCTTTTTCAGCGGCACGCGGCGCTCGATCACGTCGACAATGTCGACGCGAGTCAGCAAATCATCAATGAAACTGTCGGGAATGAGACCGCCCATGGCCCGACCATTCTAGCCGACCGGGTAGGTTGGCCCCGGTGTGGCAGGTGGGTGTCTACAACAGGTGGAATACGCCGATCACGGCCAGAATCGCCAGTGCAAACAAGACGATGAAGATGCCGAACAGGATTTTGGCGATAGTCGCGGTGGCGCCCGACAGCGAGCTGAAGCCAAGCCAGCCGGTGACCAGCGAGATGAGGGCGAAAATGATGGCCCACTTCAACATGTGCTTCTCCTGTGCGAACCGGCGCCGCCGATGGCTACGGTGGCTTGCACCGTAGCGACAGGATTGTGAACGCAATGCATGGCCGCTGGGCGGCCTGAAAGCCTGGGCGATCAGGACGCCAGGCGTGCCTTGATCTTGCCAGCGACCACGGCCATGTCGGCGCGACCGGCAGCCTTGGCCTTGACGGCGGCCACGACCTTGCCCATGTCGCGCGCCGAGCTGGCGCCGGTGGCGGAGAGCGCCTCGGTGATCAGCTGGTCGAGTTCGGTCTCGCTCAGCTGGGCCGGCAGATAGGTTTCGATCACGTCCATCTCGGCGCGCTCGACGGCGGCCAGGTCGTCGCGCTTGGCCGCGCTGTACTGGGCAATCGAGTCGCGACGCTGCTTGAGCATTTTTTCCAGCGTGGCCAGCACCATGGCGTCGGTTTGCTCGACGCGCTCGTCCACTTCATGCTGCTTGATGGCCGCCAGGATCAGCCGGATCACGCCCAGCCGGGCCTTGTCGCCACCGCGCATGGCGGTCTTCATGTCTTCGGTGAGCTGCTGTTTGAGCGTCATGGCCAGTCTCCATGTAGATGACCCGCCGTGCAGCGGGCCGGGGTTATTGCGCAAACGACAAAGCCGGCGTTGCCTTGCGACAACACCGGCTTGGGCGACCTTGTGCGGCGGCGGTTACCCGCGCCAGCGTGACGAGCGCGGCGCGAACGCCGCGATGCGTCAGTACATGCGCACCTTGCGGGAGACGTCGCGCGACAGGCGGCGCAGGTGACGCTTGACGGCGGCAGCGCGCTTGCGCTTGCGCTCCTGGGTCGGCTTTTCGTAGAACTCGCGCTTGCGCGTCTCAGCGAGGATGCCGGCCTTTTCGCAGGTACGCTTGAAACGACGCAGTGCAATCTCGAACGGCTCGTTCTCGCGGACTTTGACGTTGGGCATGGAAACTCCAAGTGGTAACCTTCCCGCGGATACGGAAAGTATTCATAGGTGAGCCGCGAATTATACCGTGCAAACTGCAGAATTTTCAAAGCCGGCGTTTGTCAAGCCCGTGCTGGGGATCGAAAGCTCATGTGACGAGACCGGCGTGGCCGTGCTGCGCTGGGAGCCGGATGCGCCAGGCCGCGGCCTGCTGGCGCATACGCTGTACAGCCAGATCAAGCTGCACGCCAACTACGGCGGCGTGGTGCCGGAGCTGGCCAGCCGCGACCATGTACGCAAACTGCTGCCACTGATCCGCCAGGTGCTGGCCGATGCGGGTTTGGGCGTGCGCGATCTTGGCGGCGTGGCCTACACCGCCGGCCCCGGACTGGTCGGTGCATTGCTGGTCGGCGCCTGTGCCGGCCGCGCGCTGGCCTGGGGACTGGGCGTGCCGGCGTTGGGCGTGCACCATATGGAGGGCCACCTGCTGGCGCCGCTGCTGGAAGAGGACCCGCCGCAGCCGCCGTTTGTCGCCTTGCTGGTGTCCGGGGGGCACTCGCTGCTGGTGGAGGTCAAGGCCATTGGCGACTACACCGTGCTGGGCGACACGCTGGACGACGCCGCCGGCGAAGCCTTCGACAAGACCGCCAAGATGATGGGCCTGCCCTATCCCGGCGGGCCGATGCTGGCCAAGCTGGCCGAGCAAGGCACGGCCGGTGCCTTCCATTTCTCCCGGCCGATGACCGATCGCCCGGGGCTGGATTTCAGTTTTTCCGGCTTGAAGACCCAGGTGCTGCTGGCGTGGCAGGCCAGCGACCACAGCGAGCAGACGCGCATGGACATCGCGCGCGGCTTCGAGGAAGCCATCGTCGCCACCCTCATCATCAAGTGCCGGCGTGCGCTGAAAGCCGTCGGCAGCACGCGTCTGGTGATTGCCGGCGGCGTCAGTGCCAACCACCGTCTGCGCCGCGAGCTGGCGCAAGCGGCTGCGGACGACGGCTTTCGCGTGTATTTCCCGCGCCCGGCGTTTTGCACCGACAACGGCGCGATGATTGCCTTGGCCGGCGCCATCCGCCTGGCCCACGGCCAGTTTCAGGGCGCCTCCGTGCCGGTGCATCCACGCTGGGATCTGCAAACCCTGCCGGCTGCGTGATCCGCGCCGGGCAGGCTTGGGGCTGCCGCACTACCGGAGCCGGCCGGTCGCGCCGTCCTACGACCGCAACCCGATGCCCCGTCTGAGCAGATACAGGGAAAAGGCCGACAATGCAGCGACGAAGCCCAGCATGATGGCAAACGCCGGGATCATGCCAACGTCGCTGATGCCGAGCACGCCGTAGCGGAAGGCATTGACCATGTACAGGATCGGGTTGGCGCGCGAGATGCCCTGCCATGGCTCGGACAGCATGGTGACCGAGTAGAACACGCCGCCGAGATAGGTCAGCGGGGTGAGGATGAAGGTCGGCACCAGGGCGATGTCGTCAAACTTGGTGGCGTAGACGGCGTTGATGAAGCCGGCCAGTGAAAAAATCACCGCGCCCAGCAGCACGGCGCCGATGGTGATCAGCGGGTGGGTGATTTGCAGGCTGGTGAAAAACAGCGCGATGCCCAGCACCAGCACGCCGACGGCCAGGCCACGCACGGTGGCGCCGGCGACATAGCCGGTGAGGATCACCCAGTTGGGCATGGGCGAGACCAGCATTTCCTCCACCGCGCGGCTGAACTTGGCGCCGAAGAACGAGCTGGTGATGTTGCCGTAGCTGTTGGTGATGATGCTCATCATCACCAACCCGGGCACGATGTACTGCATGTAGGTGAAGCCGCCCTGGATCGAGCCGATGCGGCTGCCGATCAGCTTGCCGAAGATGACGAAATACAGCGTCATGGTGATCGCCGGCGGGATCAGCGTTTGTGTCCAGATGCGCAGGATGCGCACGATCTCGCGCCGGACCAGGGTGCCCAGCGCCACCAGGTTGGCGCTGGTACGGCCGGCATGGGCGGTGGTCGCGGCCAGGGTTGTTGCCGGTGTGGTGCGCTGCACGCTGTTCATTGCGCCTGCTCCCGGTCGCCGCCAATCAGACGCATGAACAACTCCTCCAGCCGGTTGGTCTTGTTGCGCATCGAGGTGACGGTGATGCCGCAGCCGGACAGCGCGGCAAACATGGCGTTGAGGTTGTGCGCGCGCGCCATCTCCGCCTCCAGGGTCTGCTCGTCGCGCTTGCGCAGGGTGACGCCGGGCAATTGTGGCAGCTGCGCCGGCACGCGGTCGACGTCGAGCACGAAGGTTTCCACGTCCAGCGTGGCCAGAAGCTGGTGCATGCTGGTGTTTTCAATGATCTTGCCGTGATCGATGATGGCGATGTTGCGGCAGAGTTTTTCCGCCTCCTCCAGGTAATGCGTGGTGAGGATGACGGTGGTGCCGGCAGCGTTGATGGCGCTGACGAATTGCCACATGGAGCGGCGGATTTCAATGTCGACGCCGGCGGTCGGCTCATCCAGGATCAGCAGCCGCGGCTCGTTCATCATCGCCCGGGCAATCATCAGCCGCCGCTTCATGCCGCCGGACAGCGTGCGTGACTGCATGTGCGCCTTGTCCCACAAGCGCAATTCGTTGAGATATTTCTCCGCGCGCTGCGCCGCCAGCTGGCGCGGGACGCCATAGAAGCCGGCCGAGTTGACGCAGATGTCGAAAGGCTTCTCGAACTGGTTGAAGTTGATCTCCTGCGGTACCAGCCCGATCAGGCGCATGGCGGCGCTGCGCTGGTGGTTGACCGACACGCCGAAGATGCGTGCATCGCCGCCAGTGGAGTTGACCAGCGACGACAGGATGCCGATCAGCGTGGACTTGCCCGCGCCGTTGGGGCCGAGCAGGGCGAAGAAATCGCCTTCGCGCACCTCGAGACTGACGCCCTTGAGCGCTTCGACGCCGCTGCCGTAGGTCTTGTGCAGGTTGTCGACGGCAAGCGCGGGAGTGGAAGTCATGGGCACGACACAAGCAAGGGGATGCACGACCTGGCCGACGTCGGCGGGGCCGCCGCGTTGGCCGCGCGGACGCGGACACCTATTATAGCGGGCTGGCCGCGGGCCTCGCGGCCGGCGCCGCGCTTGAAACCGCGTGCCGACGCTGCCATCTCATGGCGCGATCACACCGCGCGACGTCGTCGCGCCCAGGGCAGGTTTTGCATGGTTGAACATTTCCAGTTGCGTCTCGTTGACAGCCACATGCTGGCACCGAGCGTGCGGCATCTGGTGTTTGCGCGGGTCGACGGTGCGCCGTTGGCGTTCGTGCCCGGCCAGTTCATGCAGGTGCATTTTGCCTACGCCGACGGCACGGCCACGCGCCGCAGCTATTCGGTCGGCACCGTGGGCGACGGCAGTTCGCCGGTGGCGCAGGTCGAGATTGCCGTCAGCTACGTGGATGGCGGTGCGGCCACGGCCCTGTTCGCCACGTTGGCGGTCGGCGACACCATCAACGCCAGCGGTCCGTATGGACGGTTTTGCTTGCAGGCCGCCGACACCAACCCGCGCTATCTGCTGCTGGCCACTGGTACCGGCGTGACGCCGTATCGCGCCATGTTGCCGCAAATCGAGCAGTTGCTGGTTGGTGGTGAACGTGAAGTAGTGTTGCTCTATGGCGCGCGCACCGAGCACGAAGTGCTGTACGGCGAGCAGTTCGAGGCGTTTGCGCAAGCCCATGCCGGCTTCCGCTTCCACGCCTGTCTGAGCCGCGCGCCGCGCGCCACGCCGCGTGCCAGTGACCGCGCCGGCCATGTGCAGGGCGTGCTGGCCGAGCTTGAACCGAGCGCCGAGCGCGACATCGCCTATCTGTGCGGCAATCCCAATATGGTCGACACCGCCTACGCGGCACTGCAAGCCTACGGCCTGCCGGTACGCCAGATTCGCCGCGAGAAATACGTCTCGGCGAGGTAGGAATCCGGCGTGGCCTCCATGGCGGCTGCGTGCGCGGGCGGCATTGTTGACATGCAAATGAGAATCGTTATCATTGGCGCCGTCAACGTCGCAGGCGTCCTTGCATGCTCGATCACCACCCGCCGGAGGCATCGGCACCACCCGTTGCCGTGTGCAGGAAGTGCGGTGTCGGCTTTCCGGCCGATCCGCCGCAGGCCGACAGTGCGGCCCTGCTTGGCGGGCGCAACGAGCTGCTGATCCACCATGCCGGTGAGACCTATCACCTGCGCCTGACGCGCAACAACAAATTGATCCTGACTAAATAACCGCGGCATCCATCGGCGCCACCGCGCGCCGCGCGCCGCTTTCCCGCCAGCCAGTCGTCGCCTCCGACGCAGCCAGCCGCCCTTCTTTCGAGCGAGCTCATGCGTCGTCATCGTTTGTCCCTTGTCGTGCCGTTGGCCCTGGCCGTTGCTGCCGGTGGCGCGTTGGCCGAATCATCGCCCGTGACGGAAACGGCCATCGACGGCGCACCCGATACCCGGCAGATGGAACGCGTGGTGGTGACCGCCACGCGCACCGCGCACGCCCTGGCCGACGTGCCGGCGACGGTTGACCAGATCGACCGCGCCGACATGGACGCGCAGCTGGTGACCGATCTCAAGGATTTGTTCCGCTATCAACCGGGAATTTCCGTCACCTCCAGCTTTGGCCGCTTTGGCCTGGGCGACATCCGCATTCGTGGCCTCGGCGGCAATCGCGTGCGCATCGAAACCGACGGCATCGCCGTGACCGATGCGCTGGTGGTGGGCAGCTATGCCAATGCCAATCGCAACTTCGTCGATTTGGATACGCTCAAGCGCGTGGAAGTGCTGCGCGGGCCGGGCAGCGCGCTGTATGGCTCCGATGCGCTGGGCGGCGTGGTGGCGTTTGCGACCAAGGATCCGTCCGATTATCTCAAGGCCGGCCGCAGCGTCTACGCCGGCACCAAGTTCGGTTATGCCGGCGCCAACAACGGCCGCTTTGCCGGTGGCACGCTGGCCACGGGTCACGGCCACTGGTCGGCCTTGCTGGTAGCCGGCAAGCGCCGCACCGATGCCGGCACCAACCAGGGCGACAACGCCAGTGATGGCGCGATGCGCACGGCACCCAATCCGCAACACGGTGCCGGCAACAACGTGTTGGGCAAGTTGGTGTACACGGCCAATGCCGATCAGCGCCTGCGGCTCACGGTCGAAGGCCATGCCGACCGCACCGCTACCGACATGCGCAGCGCCATCGGTTTCCAGCCGATGACACACGCCGACACGCTGGGCATGACCGGCCTGGATCGCCAGCGGCGCACGCGCGTGTCGCTCGATCACGCCATGGATGCGGTTGATGGCGCGCTGGCCGATCGCCTGCATTGGTTGGTCTACCGCCAGCGCAGCGTGACCACCCAGCACACCGACGAGCACCGCGTGCTGGCCAGTGAGGCGCAGCGTCGCCAGCGTGTGTTTGATTTCAGCCAGCAGCTGACCGGCGCGGCGTTGACCGCGTTCAAGGATTTCACCACCGCGACCACCGACCACGCCGTGACCTACGGCGCCAGCGCCACCTTCACCCGCACCGCGCAGCAGCGCGACGGCGTGCTCACGCACCTGGCCACCGGTGAAACCAGCAACGTGATGCTGCCGGACGTGTTCCCGGTACGCGATTTTCCGCGCAGCGACACCACTGCGCTGGCCGTGTTCGTGCAGGACGAGATCACGTTGGCCGACGGCGCGCTGCGCCTGGTGCCGGCGGTGCGCGTGGATCGCTATCGATTGCAGCCGCACGTGGATGCGATTTTTGCCGAGGACAATCCGGACTTCGTCGCCAGCGGCCTGCGTGCCACCAGCGTGGCGCCGAAGCTGGGCGCGGTGTGGAACTTCGCCGCCGACTGGTCGACCTTTGCCAGCTACGCGCATGGTTTCCGCTCGCCGCCATACAACGACGTCAACGCCGGCTTCACCAACCTGGCGTTTGGCTACACCTCCATCGGCAACCCGGCGCTCAAGCCGGAAACCAGCGACGGCTTTGAACTGGGCCTGCGCTACAGCGCCGACGCCGCGTTTTTCAGCTTGTCCGCCTATGACAACCGCTATCGGCAGTTCATCGAGTCCGGCCGCCTGGTCGGCATCAATGCCGATGGCCTGCGCGTGTTCCAGTCGCAAAACATTGCCCGCGCCCGCATCCACGGCGTGGAGCTGTCCGCCGGTGCCGAGCTTGGCGCGCTGATGCCGCATCTGGATGGCTGGTCGTTGCGCGGTGCGCTGGCTTCGGCGCAGGGCACCGACCAGGTGGCGCACGAGCCGCTGGCCACGGTCGACCCGCTGCGCGCAACGCTCGGCTTGCGGTACACGCGCACCACGTGGGGCGTGGAGCTGGCCGGCCGCTTTGCGCAGCGCAAGCGCCATGTCGCCGCCGGCATGTATCGCCCTGCCGGCTACGGTGTGCTCGATCTGCTGGCGCACTGGAAGGTGACACAGCGCGCGCGGGTCAACGTCGGCCTGTTCAACCTTGGCGACAAGACCTGGACCGACTGGGCCGACGTCAACGGCGTCGCCGCCAGCATGCCGGCACTGGCGCGCTACACGCGGCCGGGGCGCAGCTTGTCCGCCAGCTTTTCCATTGAGTGGTGATGCCATGTATCGATTGCCGCTGACGTGTCCCATCCCTGCCACTGCAACGCTGCCGACGCCGCGCCAGCTGGCAGCCCTCGGGCCGGTGTTGTGCGTGTATCGCGGGCGATTGCTGGAGGGCTGGCGCGCTGCCGCTGGTGCCACGCATGGCGTCTGCGTCGATGCCGATGGCGTGTGCGAATACGTACTGCTGCGTGATGCCGGCGGTCGCGTGTGCTGGCGTCTGTACCTCTTGCCGGACAGTGATTTCCTGGCGTGGGAGCGACTGGTCTCGGCCCTGCCGGAGGCGGCGCGGATCGACGTGGACGATTCCGGCGGATTGCGCACCCGGTTGTGGCGACAGCTGGCCGACCACGTGATGGGTGCGCCATGGCGTTCACGCGTGCTGCGCCTGGCGGTGTACCAGTCCCGTCCCCCGTCGGCGCTGCGGCTGGCGGCGCACCCGGCCGGCGTGTCGGCCGCGGGCTTTGCCATGGCGCAGCGCCTTGCCTGCCGCGCCGGTGCCCGACAGGGTGGGCCAGCCGCCGACGCACCGTTGCATCCGGCATGGCCCGCCGCCGGGCCGCACCATCGACTGCACGCTTCGCTCACCTGACACGCTTCCCTTCGTTCCCGTCCGCTTTTGAGGAGATGACATGCAATCCCATCGCACTGCACGACAAGGTCACCACGGGTCGCGGCGCGCGGCCCGCTGGTTGTTGCTGGCGGCTTCCGCACTGGCCACCACGGCCTGGGCGCACGATCACGCCGCCGCCCCGGCAACGACTCCAGCAGGCGATGGCTTTGGCGTGCTGGTCATGGCCCACGGCGGTCAGTCAGCGTGGAACCAGGCTGTGACCAAGGCGCTGGCGCCGGTGGATCACGACTATCCGACCGAGATCGCCTTCGGCATGGCCGATGCCACCAGCCTGCAGGCCGGCGTCGATCGCCTGCAGGCGCGCGGGGTCGGGCGCATTGCCGTCGTGCGCCTGTTCATCAGTGGTGACAGCTGGTACCAGCGCACGGCGCAAATGCTTGGCCTGCAGCCGGGTGCGCCAGCGCGGCCACGGCCAGCGGCGCACGCTGGACATGGCGGACATGCCGGTCACGGCATGGCTTTCTGGCGACTGCAGACCGACGCCCGGTTTGCCATGAGCCGCCCCGGCCTGGCCGAGGCTGAAGGCATGGGCGCGGTGCTGGCCGAGCGTGCGCGGGCGTTGAGCAAGATGCCGGCCACGGAGGACGTGCTGATCCTCGCCCACGGCCCCGGTGATGACGCCGAGAACCAGCGCTGGTTGCAGATGATCTCCGCCCGCGCCGACGCCGTGCGCCATGCCCTGCCGTTCCGCCGCGTGGAAGTGGCCACCTTGCGCGAGGATTGGCCGGACAAGCGCGCCGCCGCCGAAGCGCAAGTGCGTGCCTTCGTGCAGCGCGCCGCCGCCGAAGGCGGGCAGGCCATCGTCATCCCGTTTCGCGTGCAGGGCTTTGGCCCGTATGCCAAGGTGCTGGACGGCCTGACGTATGTCTCCGACGGCCAGGGCCTGGTGCCCAGCGTGCAGGTCACGCAGTGGGTGCGCGAGCAGGCGCGCATGCTGCAGCGTGATCTGCCGCCGGCCGCGTCGACCGATGCGGCGGCACCGATGGCGGCCATGCCGGCCGTGCGTTAGCGGCGAGCTGGGGGTGATGATTTTTCATGTGGGCTTGCTCTGATCCGCGACGAATCCAGCCGATGCCTTCCTCCCGTCCGCCCAGGGCGTAGGCCCGCAGGGCCGAAGTCGAAGGGTGATCCGCGGGCAGTGTTTCGACTCCGCTTGCTGGCGCAAGCTACGCTCAGTACGAACGGGGTCTGGGGTTTGGTAGGTGCCTCGAACTCGCTTGCTGGCACAGGCCGCGCCCGGCGCGAACGGCGTCCACTTGCGGCGCGGATGACACCATCAAGTTTGTCCGCGCCGCGTCGATAAACTCCACAAGGCGGTGCTGGCGGTTGGCTGGAGCAGGTCGATTCCCCCACCCGGCGCTACCTTTCCCGCCGAGTAACTGACTGAGACGCGTCAATTGCGTGACGCAGTTCTCAGTTGCGAGGGTTGCCCGGCGCCATGCCATCAAGCCCGGCGTGATTGGGCCGAGAGCCTTTCAAGCACCCGCGGTTTGCGGGTGCCGGAAGGGCATCTCCATGAACGCAAGGCTGCTTTCCATCGTGATTTCCGCAGGCGTCTGCGCTGTGCTGCTGGGCGTGCCAAACGTGCACGCCGCCAGTGGGCGGATCAGCTTCTCGGGCGCGGTGGTGGAGTCGACTTGCGCGGTCAACGTCCCGCGCCTGGCGGCAGCGGCCCAAGGCCCGGCCGCTGCGGCGCAACGCCTGACCTGCGGCCAGACCGCCGTCGATGCCGGCCGCAGCTACACCCGTAGCGTCGTCAACGTCGACGCCACCTTGGTGGCCGATGATCGCCTGCTGGCTTATGTGGCCGGTGGCACCATGTCAGCACAGAGCGTGCGCATGGTTGTGCATACCTACGAGTGATGCCGCGGTGTCACGTTATTGGTAATAGATGTTGAACGTCACCGTGGCCTTGACCGGGCCACTGGTTACCGTCGGCGCGGTCTGGAAATACTGCGCGAAGTAGGGGATCGAGGTGGTCGCGTTGGGCGGGTTGACGATGGACTGCTGCTCAAAGACCACCGGGTTGGAGCTGCCATCCAGCACCCGCACGCCAATCCCCGCCGCGTAACCGGCGCCGGAAGGCTTGACCACGCCTTGATGGCTGTCCGGCGCGGTGCTGTGCATGGTGATGTGGGTCACCGCAGTGCCGGCCGGGCAGTTGAGCGTGATCTGGAACGGCGTCTTGCCCGAAGTCGAACCGACGCCGGAGAAGGCACCGCTGGTGACCGTCGGCAGGGTAACGTTGATCGGGTCGGTGACGATCGTGCAGCTGGGCGTGGTGAAGGTGATGGCGTTGGCGAGGCGGAAGGTTTCGGGGATCAGTGAACCCCAGCGCCAATCGGCCAGCTTGCCGGCGGGAAGGACGCTGCCGGAGGCAATCGGGCCGGTCTTGATGAGTTCGAGTCCGGAGGTCACGCTGAAGGTCGATTGGCTCAGCGATTGGCTGTTGAGCGGATAAGGTGTCAGGTAATCGGTTGGATGTGTGATTCGGTAGCCGATCCCGGGGATGCCGGTCTCATAGGTGATGTTGTCTGCTTTGTAGCTACCGCGCGAATTCGAAACGCCGTAGGTTACTGTTTCGGCCGCTGACCAGATCAGCGTGTTCCCCCACCAGAATCCGCAGGTGATTACTGGTGGATCCGCCGGCGCCGTCTGTGCAGAGGTGGCAATGATATCGCCATTGGCCATGTTGGCTGGAATGGTGAGGGTCGTAGGCAGGCTGAAAGTCACCGAGGTGTTGCCGCCGGAGGAATAGCGACATTCAGCATGACCAGCCAGCGGCAACCCCAGCAGCAGCGGCATGGCCCACAAGAGTTTGGCGCGCATCATGTTCCGCTCCTGGCGACCTGCGCCGTGGTCCGTGGCGTCTGGCAGGTGACGCTGATTTGTTCGATGGCGCCGGCCTTGCGCTGGCCCTTGGCGCGCGCCGGCAAGGCATACGGCAGCAGGCAGGTTTGCGCGGCGTCCTGCTCATCCCACTGCACACGCAACTCCCCGGCCGCCGCCTTGACCCGCGCCATGATGCGGCCGGCCTGGCCGACCATGCCCACGGCCTGGCCGTCGGCGTCGGTGACTTCGGCGCCGAACGGCAGGGGTTTGCCGTCGGCGCGGCGGGCCTGGATCAGCACGAAGCGACCGCTGTCGCTCTTGAACTTGACCAGCACCACGGCACCGGCGCGCGGCGCGACTTGCGCGCTGGTGCTGTCCAGCTGCACGTCCAGCGGCAATCCGGTGGGATCGATGCTGATGGTGTTCTGGATGTAGGGCGTGACATACGGGATCACGGCGTAGCCGCGGCGGTCGATGCGCACGCCGGCGGCGTTGACCACGCGTGCGCCGTCGGCATCCGGCGCCTGCACGAGGGCGACGGTGTCGCCCAGGCTTTGGCTGAAGTTGATGCCGCCGGCATGCGCGATGATGCCGCCGGCGGCGTTGAACGAGGCCTGCGAATAGCCGCTGCCGGCGCCGAAGCCGGCGTTCAACTGCACATGGCTGCCGCGATAGCCGGCGTTGAGGTTGGCGGTGCTGCCGACGTTGCCCAGGCTGGCATCGCCGCCACTGGCGTGGGTCGCGCTGGCGCCGTAGCTGTAGCGGTCGTCGGCGCCGGCGGTGCCGCTCAGCGTGGCCTGCTCCTGCATGCCGTTGCCATCGTGGGCCAGGCCGCCAGTCAGCATCGGCCGGTGCGCGCCGTCGCCCAGCGGTACGGTGAGGTTGAGCATGTAGCGGTTGTCGTTGCGGCCAAACAGGTCGCGCTCACGGCTGGCGGCGAGGTTGTAGGTCACCCGTCCCAGCGCGTTGTTGTAGCCGATCTGGAACTGCGTATCGGTGCCGGCGCGGTTCCAGTAGTCGCGCGCCGAGCCGCTGATGTACAGCGAACCACCGCGTTCGCCCAGGCGCTGGCTTAGGTTGAGGCTGAAGCCGTTGCGCTGGCGGCCGATCACCGTCGGCAGCGTGAAATCATCCGGGTCGAGACCGACCAGCGCGGCTTGCTGCGCCGGTGTCAGCAGGTCCGATACCGGTACGCCGTTGATGAGGATGGGCGGGGTTGCGTTGCCGGTGAATACCGGCAGGCCGCGATGGGTGTGGTCGCGCGCGCGCGTGGCGTCGGCCAGGTCCAGATAGCCGTTGGTCGAGTGGCGGTAGGCGGCGACGGTAAGCGAGGTGCCGATCGGCGCCAGGATCTTGCTGTAGCTCAGGCGCACGCTCTGGCCCGACATCGCGTCCAGGCCGGGGATGCGTGTGCGCGCCGTGCTGACATCCAGCGCCATGGCGCCGTAGCGCGTGTTCAGGGCGCCGCCGACGAGCGCCGCGCCGTAGCCGGCCGAGCCGATCATGCCGGCGTAGCCGGTCAAGAGGTTGCTGAAGCCATGCTGCATCGTCGCCTGTACCAGCCCCGGTCGATCCTTGATCGAGCTGTCGCGCAGCTGGCCGGCGGCGACGCCAAAACGCGTGACGCCGGGGCGCAGCAGCTGCGGCACCGAGGCGTAGGGCACGGAGAATGTATGCACACGGCCATTGGCTTCGGTCACGCTGACCTCGAAATCGCCGCCGTAGCCGGTGGCGTACAGGTCGGTGATGGTGAACGGGCCGGGCGTGACCGTGGTCTGGTAGATCAGCATGCCGTTCTGGCGCACGACCACGCGTGCGTTGCTGTCGGCGGTGCCGCGCACCACCGGCGCATAGCCGCGCAGTGATTGCGGCAGCATGCGGTCGTCGGTGGCGATCTGCACGCCGCGCAGGCCGACGCTGTCGAAGATCTCGCCACTGGTGAAGGCGTCGCCCACGGTCAGCTGCGCGCGCAGCCCGGGCAGGTCGCGCTGGGCGTAGGTGGCGATGTTTTGCCAGTGATGGCTGGCCGGTCGACCGGCCGCGCTGGACTGCCAGCGGAGCGAAGCGGCGTTGCGCAGATGCCAGCGGCCGAGATTCAGGCCGTCGTTCAAGCCAAGGTACGACGAGGTTTGCGCCACGCCGCCGCTGCGCGTGCGGAAGGTGTTGAAGTTGTAATTGACCAGGCCCGCGGTCACGCCCGAATCCCAATATTGCGGGTCGACATAGCCGCGCGCCTGCAGGCCCAGATAGGCTTGCGGCACGCTCACGTCCAGGCGCAGGTCGGACATTTCAAACGTCATGCTGGCGCCGGGGATTACGCTGGCGATGTCCACGCAGACCGCGCCGCCGGCCAGGTCGGCGGTGATGCGCGGTGACAGATCCGTCGGATGCAGACCCAGCAGTTGCAGCAGTTCGGCGGTCACGCACGGCGTGGCGCTGGCGTCGGGTTCGGCAGCGGCAAAGTGCACGTCGCGGCGGCCAATCGGGCGGTCGTTGAGGTAAATGTCGACGCTGTAGTTACCGGCCGGGATGAAGTTGCCGCGCTCGAAACGCGACAGGTCGGTGGTGTTCTGCCCGGCGCCGGACAGCATGCTGCGGTCAAAGCGCGCGTCGGCGCTGCTGTCGGCCGGTGTACCGCTGGCGTCGGCCGGGCCGGTTGCGGCAGCCTCGGCCATGGCCAGCGGTGACGCGCCAAGGATGGCCGCGCCAATCAGCACCGCCAGCACACGCCGGCGCAGACGCTGCCGGGTGGCTGACGGCGCAAGGGCGGCCACGCGATTCACGGCGCAATGGCGCCCTTGTGGGTTTCCGTGGCGCCGAAATCGTTGACCGTGGTGTAGTCGACGGCATCCCCGGCGGCAGGCGCACGTGGCATGCCTTTCAGCGACAGCTGCTGGCTGGCACCCGGCGCCACCATGGCACTGTCGGCGTCGTACGTGGTGCTGCCGATGGTCACCGTCGCCTTGCTGAAGGTGACGTAATAGGCCGAGGCGTTGTGCGCGACCAGCGCATGACCCTGGCCCGTGGGCGCTACGGTCCAGGTGATGTGTGCGGCGGCATCGGCGGCGCTGCCGGCCAGGTTGGCCGGGCGGAAAAACAGCTTGAGGCGCGAGCGCACGGCAAACTGCAAGGTGTTTTGCGCCTCGCCGGCAGGCGCGACGGGCTTGGGCGGCACTTCCAGCACGTTGAGCCAGTACAGCGACTCGCGATCAGTGGGAAGTGGCTGGCCGGTGTAGACGATACGCAGGCTCTGGCCCTTGCCGGCGTTCATGCGGAACAGCGGCGGCGTGATGAGAAATGGCACATGCGCCGTGTCCGGCGTGGATGACGGATCGCCGGCATCGATCCACGCCTCGACCAGCGCCGGCTGCTCGCCGTTGTTGTTCAGGCGCACGGTGACTTCGCCACCGGCGGCGGGAAAGATGACGCGGGTACCGCCGATCACGACGCTGGCGTCGGCGGCCGGGCTCATGACGCCAAAAGCGAACAGAACCGCAGCAAGCGCGCTGAGCAGGTTTTTCATCGAACTGTCCGGTTGCGGGTCACGGCTTTCAGATACGACACGGCGCGCGACAGCCGCCTGACGCGGCCGTCGCGCGCCGTTTGCGGCTTACAGGTAGGTCAGCGTGAAATCGACCGAGGCCGACACCGCACCGGCCGTGGCTGCCGCGCCGTTGGCGTAGTACTGCGCGGTCAGCGTGGTGCTGCCGGCACCGCTGGTCAGGCTGATGGCCGGCGCGTTGGTCTGGTCCTGCGTATTGATGACCGCGCCGCCGCTCAGCAGCTGCACCTGGGCCGTGGAGCCGCCCGCCGCCGTGTTGTCGAGGTTGCCGTTGGCATTGCGGCCAGTGCCACCAAAGACCATCTGCGTGGTGGTGATGGCGGAATCGCAGCCGCTCACCGCGATGTCGAAACTCTTCGCGCCGGCGGTGGTGCCGGCGGCGTTCAGGTCATCGGTCATGACGTTGGGCAGGACGACCGCCGCGCCGCCATTGGCGGTGACGGTGCAAGTGTTGCCCACCACGCGGCCGGTGATGGAGATGGTGCCGCTGCCGATGGTCGCGGCCTGCGCGCTCGGAGCAAAACCGATGGCGGCGACAGCGGCAACCAGGGCGGCGGAAAGCAGGGTCTTTTGCATGATGCGTGTTCCTCGGTATGTGGGTGGATCAGGCGCGGTGTTGCGCCACAAAAGGTGGAAAAGCGGATGTCAGGTGGAACAAACCGGCCGGTCAGCAGGCGCTGCCTGATCTGCGCGGAGGATCACAACCGGGCAAAGCGCGGTTTCCCGTCACAGAGCAAGCGCCATGCCAACGTGCGGCGCTGACGGCATGACGCTGATTCAGCGGTGCTTGTGTCGCGTCGGGTTGTTGTCACGGGACAGAATCCTGGCGGCGTTTTACGGCATTCCCCTACGGTTCGCGTCACCTGGAATGCGAACTGCGTCACACATGATAACAAAATGTACAGGTTTGCAAGGTGTGTCTTCACGGATCACATGAAGCTTAGTCAAGCATGCTTGACATCGAAGCGGGGTTTCATATAGCCTCGTCGATGTCAAGCGTACTTGACATCCCTGTCACCCGGAGCGCCGCCATGAACCCCTTCCACCGCTGGATCCGCGTTTGCACCCGCCTCGCGTTTTCCGCCCTGTTGCTGGCCGTCGTGGCCGGTACGGCCTCGGCACAACCGATGCCGGCCACGGACCGCGTCGGCAGCTTGCAGGTTGAACAATTTGGTACTCACGGCCAGCCAGTCATCCTCATCCCGGGCCTGCAAGGCGGTACGTGGGTGTGGAAAGACACCATCGCCAAGCTGCAGGCCAAACATGTGGTCTATGCCGTGACGCTGGCTGGTTTTAATGGTGTGAGCCTGCCCAGGGAGGCGGGCAATCTGTTCGACCAGGCCAATGCCTCGCTACTCACGCTGATCACGACCCGGCATCTGGAAAAACCCGTACTGGTCGGCCACAGCCTGGGCGGTACGCTGGCGCTGCGCTTTGCCGGAGAGCACGCCAAGCTGCTTGGCGGCGTGGTGGCGGTGGATGGCTTGCCGATCTTTCCCGGCATGGAACGTGTGGATGCCCCGACGCGCCAGGCCATGGCCCAGCGCACTCAGGCGCAGATGGCGGCGCTCAGCTCCGAACAGTTCGCCGCTCAGGCGCTGGACTACATGCGCAAGGTCGGCGTCATCGATCCGCAGCTGGCCGCGCGCCTGGCGCCGCTCAATGCGCGCAGCGACATTGCCGCCAGCGCGCAGTACATGGCCGAGGATCTGGCGTTCGATGGCCGCGCCGTGCTCAAGCATGCCGATGTGCCGGTGCTGGAGATCTCGCCGTATTACGCGGCCGACTTCAGCCAGCCGCCGCTGGTGATGAGCGAGGCGCAAAAAACCGCGTATTACCAGGGCCTGCTGAGCAACGCGCCGCAGGCCAAGGTGGTATCCATCAGCTCCTCGCGCCATTACGTGATGTTTGACCAGCCGCAACGCTTCCACGCGGTACTGGCAGACTTTCTCCAATCGCTGTGATGGCATGCTTGCCAGGAGTCCCATCATGTCCACCCCTTCCACACATTCTTCGCCGCCAGCGGGCAAGCCGATGACGCATCGCCGCGTGCTGACTCTGGCCGGTCTCGTCGCCACGGTGGCCGGCGCGTCGGTGGCGGTCATCGGCGCCTTCATCCATGTCGGCTGGTTGTGGCAGCTTGGATTGGTTGCCGTGGCCACCGGCCTCATCTGGCTGGGGTGCGCGCGCTTCCAGCGTGCCGACGAGCCGATGCGTGCCGTGCACCGGCGCTACCTGCGGGAGTTTTTCCCAGCCATGGCGGCGTATGTGGTGGTGTTGCCGCTGTCGATCCTGCTGTTGCAGAAGGTGAGCATGCCCACGCCCTTGCGCGCGCTGGTGGTGCTGGCGCCGGTGTTGCCGGTGGCGCTGGTGGTGCGCGCCATCGCCCATTACATGGCCGGGCTCGACGAGCTGCAGCAGCGCATCCAGCTGCAGGCGGTCACCATCACTTGCGCCATTGTCGCCACCGGCACCTTTGCGCTGGGCTTTCTGCAGGGCGCGGACGTGGTGCCGACATGGCCCGGGCAGATGACCTGGGTGTTGCCGGCGATGTTTGCGGTGTGGGGCGTGGTGGTTGGCGTCCTGTCCTGGCGTTACCGCCAATGAGCGCGCGAGGTGGGATGACGATGGAGGGCGCCGCTCATGCATAACCAGTTGCGTGGATTGCGCGGCGAGCAGGCTTGGTCGCAGGCGGACCTGGCCGAACGGCTGGACGTGTCGCGACAGACCGTCAATGCCATTGAAACCGGCAAATACGATCCCAGCCTGCCGCTGGCGTTCAAGATTGCCCGGCTGTTTGGCCGTCCGATTGAAGCGATCTTCACCCCGGATGAGGACGGCCACGCATGAGCCTGGGCAGGCGTGTGGCGCCGATCACGCTGGCGCTGGCGGTGGTGCTGGCATGGCAACCGTGGGGTCAGCGGCTGCATGCGGCGCCGGCGTCGACGTGGCGGCTTGGCGCGCTGACCCTGACCGCCTGCGAGCTGCCCACGCCGCACAGCGGACAAAGTACCGCGGCGTGGTGCGGCGCTCTGGCCGTGCCGGAAAATCGCGCCGCGCCGCAAGGGCGCCAGATCACGTTGAAGCTGGCGGTGCTGCGCGCGTCAGCGCGGGTGGCGCAGCCGGACATGCTGATGTTCCTTGCCGGCGGCCCCGGCCAGGCGGCCACCGCCTACGCTGCGCAGGTGGCGATGATGCTGCGGCCGCTGCGCGATCAGCGTCACATCCTGCTGCTGGACCAGCGCGGCACGGGCGGCTCCAATGCGCTGCAGTGCACGGCTGCCGATGCTGCCACCGGGGACGCCGCCGATGCCGATGCCGATGCGTTTGATCCGACCGCGTTGCGCGCGCAGGCGGCGGCTTGCCTGGCGCAGGTGCGCACGCACACCGATCCGCGCCACTACACCACCGGCGATGCGGTGGCGGATCTGGAAGCCGTGCGCCGTGCGCTCGGTGCGCCGGCGTTGGATCTGGTTGGCGTGTCCTACGGCACGCGGGTGGCGCAGCAATACGCGGCGCGCCATCCCGACGGCGTGCGCGCCCTGGTGCTGGACAGCGTGGTGCCCAACACCGTGGTGCTGGGCGCGGACTTTGCGCGCAATCTGGATGACGCGCTCAAGGCGCAGTTCGCACGCTGCGCGGCCGACGCGGTGTGCCATGCGCGTTTTGACCATCCCTACCAGACGTTGCTTCAGCTGCGCGATGCGCTGGCAGCCAACCCGCATCCGGTGCGCGCGCGCGATCCGGAGTCGTACCGGAGTGTGCAGCGCGTGCTGGATGCCGACACGTTGGTCAACGTGGTGCGCCTGTTTGCCTATGACGGCGCCACGGCTGCCTTGCTGCCGCTGTCCATCGACACCGCGGCACACGGCGACGTCGGTCCGTTGCTGGGTCAGGCCAAGCTGCTCAGTGGCGACCTGGACGACCTTGCCGGCAGCGGCATGGCCTACAGCGTGATCTGCAGCGAGGATGCCGACCAGCTCGCACCGCGCGCGGCGGATGCGGACACCGTACTTGGCCATCGGCTGGTCGCGGCCTATCAGGCCATCTGCGCGGTGTGGCCCAAAGGCGCGCGATCGGCGGATTTCCATCAGCCGTTGTACACGGCCAAACCGGTGCTGCTGTTGGCTGGCCAGTACGATCCGGTCACCCCGCCGCGCTACGCCGAGGCGGTGGCGGCCAAGCTTCCTGACGCGCGCGTGCTGCGGTTCAAGGGCCAGAGCCACGGCGTGCTGGGTATCGGCTGCGGGCCGCAACTGGTGCGCGAATTTATCGACCGGCTGCAACCGGCAACGCTGGACGCCCGCTGTCTGCAGCATCTGCAGGCACCGCCGTTCTTCCTTGATTACAACGGTGCCGAGCCATGACCGGGAAGGCGGCGCATGAGACATCCGGCAAGGCGCTCGCCGTGTTCGTGCAGGCGGTACAGGGAAACCTGCGCGACCGCCGCACCCTGGTCAGCGCGTTTCTCGTCGGCCCGCTGCTGGTGCCGCTGTTGTTCCTGCTGATGATGGGCGTGCCGGCCAACCGCCCGCCGGCTTCGGCCGGACAGCTGCTGCATGTGTCGGTGATAGGCGCGCCCTATGCGCCAAATCTGCTGGCCGCCTTGCGCGAGGGCGGCGTGGTGGCGGGGCCGCCGGTCGCTGATCCCGCGGCCGCCGTGCGCCGGCGGGACGCCGATCTGGTGTTGCGCGTGCCGGCCGATTACGGCCGGGCCTGGCGTGCTGGTGAACCGGCGCAGGTGGAGCTGTACTTCGATGCCTCACGCACCGAGACGCAAGACGCGGTGCAGCGGTTGAACGAGCTGGTGGCGGCGTACGCACGCACGCAGGGCGCGCTGCGGCTGGTCGCGCGCGGGCTGTCGCCCGGCATTGCGCGGCCGGTGCAGGTTGCGCCGCGCGATCAGGCGCCGCCGCCGTCGCGTGCGTTGCGCGGGTTTGCCGTGCTGCCGTGCCTTTTCGTCGTTGCGCTGTTCATGGGTGGCCGGTATCTCGCCATCGACCTTGCCGCCGGTGGGCACGCGTGGCCGGCAACGTCGGCCAACGCGGTCGCGCGCGGGAGAATCCTTCTGGGCAGGCTTGCCGCCGTCAGCGTGTTTTCGCTGGCCAGTCTTGGTGTCACTGTGCTGGTGTTCTCGCTGGTCGGGCAGTTTATCGTCGCGGGAAATCCGGGCATGGAATTCGACCCCGGCTGGCGCTTTGCCGGTACCGTGCTGGCGTTGATGGCACCGCTGGCATTGCTGCTGGCCGCGCTGCAGATGTGGGTGGCGGCTTTTGCGCGCAGCGATCGCGAAGCGCAGGCGCATGTCACGTTGCTCATGGTGCTGTCGCTGATCCCCAGCGCGCTGCCGGTCCTCGTGCCGGTCAAGGCGCAGGCATGGATGTATGCCGTGCCGTTGCTGGGGCAGAGCCTCGGCATCACGGCCCAGCTGCGCGGCGACGGTCTGGGCGGTGGGCCATGGGCGCTGTGCCTTGCCGGCAGTCTGGCAGCGGCCTGGCTGGTGCAGGCCGTACATACGATCACGGCCCGACCGGCCGCATAGGGCGTCCCGTCCGCCGCATGTTCAAAGAGCCGGCTGTCGCCGCATGATTGCCGACACGCATGCGAGGCGCATTCACCTTGGCGGCGCGGTCAACTCGTGTGCGTCCAGGAAGTGATCGCGATTGCGGTCCAGGCGCTGGAACTGCGCGCGCACATCCTGCTCGCGCTCGCTCAGGGTGATGGCGCGGCCGTGGCCACCGGGCAGCTCGGACGGCGTGAGGATGTTGTCGCCGTCGCGGTCCATGGCGTGGAAACCGGCGCTCATGTAGTGCACGTATTCGGCGACGCTGACGCGGCCGTCGCCATCGCTGTCGAACAGCTGCAGGTAGGCGCCGCGGTTTGCCGGCAGTGTCTGCGCCAGGCTGCTGGCACAGACCATGGCCAGTGCTGCCGCGGCCACGGCCCGCGACAGCAGGTGCCGCGTCGGCTCAGCGCGGCAGGCGGTCAATGCCGATGAACTGCAGGAATTCCAGCCGCGTGCGCGGGTCGTCGCGGAACACGCCCAGCATCTGGCTGGTCACCATCGACACGCCGCGCTTGTGCACGCCGCGCGTGGTCATGCAGCCGTGGCTGGCGTCGATCACCACGGCGACGCCGGCCGGGTGCAGGTTGTCCTGGATGCATTGGGCGATCTGCGCGGTGAGTTTTTCCTGCACCTGGAAACGCTTGGCAAAGGCGTCGACCACGCGCGCCAGCTTGCTGATGCCGACCACGCGGTCGGTCGGCAGGTAGCCGATGTGCGCACGGCCGATGATCGGCGCGATGTGGTGCTCGCAGTGGCTTTCAAAATCGATGCCGCGCAGCACCACCATCTCGTCGTAGCCGGCCACTTCCTCGAAGGTGCGCTTGAGGTATTCGCCGGGATCGACCGCATAACCGGAGAACCACTCGCGATAGGCCTTGGCCACGCGCTTGGGCGTATCCAGCAGGCCCTCGCGTGCGGGGTCGTCGCCGGCCCAGCGCAGCAGCGTGCGCACCGCTTCCTCGGCCTGTTCCTGGGTGACATCGTTGGGAGGGTGCTGCTCGCTCATGCGGAAACCTTCTCTGACTTGGGAATCGCGCCAGTGTAACGAGGCCTACGGTGACGCGGCGTCATCGTCGCTGTCGTCGTCGGCCAGCGCCGGTATGTCGATCGACATTTGCGCGTCGGTGTCGGCGGAAAGCGATTCCACGCTACGCAATTTGCGCTCGATAGTGCGGGTCTTCTTGCTGGCGTCGCTGATGCTTTTGCTGACGGTGTTGAGCTGGCGCTCGGCCTTTTCCAGGATCAGGCCAAACTTGCCGAACTCGCTCTTGACCGTGCCCAGCAGCTTCCACACTTCGCTGCTGCGCTTGGCGATGGCCAGCGTGCGAAAACCCATCTGCAGGCTGTTGAGCAGGGCGCTCAAGGTGGTCGGCCCGGCGACGACGATGCGTTGTTCGCGCTGCAGGCTTTCAAACAGGCCGGGCCGGCGCAGCACTTCGGCGTACAGGCCTTCGGTGGGCAGGAACAGCACGGCGAAATCCGTGGTGTGTGGTGCGGCCACGTACTTGGATTTGATGCGCTTGGCTTCCTCGCGCACGCGCACTTCCAGCGCGCGGCCAGCCTGTGCCGCGGCGTCGGCATCGGCCGCGTCCTGCGCTTCCAGCAGGCGCTGGTAATCCTCGACGGGAAACTTGGAATCGATCGGCAGGTAGCAGTTTTCGCCCTCGTCCTGGCCCGGCATGCGGATGGCGAATTCCACGCGCTCGCTGCTGCCGGGCACGGTGGCGATGTTGGCGGCGTATTGCTCGGCGGTCAGCAGGTCTTCCAGCAGGCTGCCCAGCTGCACTTCGCCCAGGATGCCGCGGCGCTTGACGTTGGTCAGCACGCGTTTCAAGTCGCCGACGCCGGTGGCCAGATTCTGCATCTCACCCAGGCCGCGCTGCACGGCTTCCAGCCGCTCGGACACCAGTTTGAACGATTGCCCGAGCCGCGTTTCCAGCGTGCTTTGCAGTTTTTCATCGACCGTGGCGCGCATCTGTTCGAGCTTGGCGGCGTTGTCCTGCTGCAGCGCGCCAAGCTTGGCTTCCAGCGTGGCGCGTACTTCGGCCATGCGCTTTTCGTTGTCGGCGGTAAGCGCGGCCAGTTGCTGGTGCTGCTGTTCGCCCAGCCGCGTCAGCACCGCAGTCAGTTCCTCGCGGCTCTTGCGCGCGTCCTCGACCAGGCGCTGCACCAGCGACTTGAAGCCTTCGTCGGTGCTTCCGGTCAGCTCGGTCAGGCGGCTGGCGAAGGCGTCCAGGCGCTCGCCTTGATGTTTCCACGCCGTGTCCAGCTGCGCGGCCAACTGGCCACGAAAGTGTTCCAGGCCTTGCTGCAATTCGGCGCGACCGGCGCGCTGGTCCTCGTGCATGGCGCGTTCAAGACGCGCGCCGTCGTCCTTGAGCGCATCCAACCGCGCGGTCACGCCGGCGTCGCCCCGGCCACGTGCCAGCAACACCAGCAGCAAGGCAATGGCGGCGATGACGCCAAGCAGGACGATGACGATGAGGATTTCCGGCAAGGGCATGGAACGTTTCCGCGACTCGATGCATCAGAGTGTACGGCGCGCCGTCGCATGCGCCGCGACAGTGGCCGCACCGGGCAGGAAAATGCCGCCCGGCACGGGCATGATGGACACGTCACGACTGCGAGGATGGGTATGCAACACACAACCGACTATCTGATCATCGGTGCCGGCATGGCTGCCGATGCCGCCGCCCATGCCATTCGCGAGGTCGACACCAGCGGCCGCATCGACATGGTTGGCGCCGAAGCGGTACCGCCGTATCAGCGCCCACCGCTGTCCAAGGCGCTGTGGAAGGGCGACAAGACACCAACGGAGATCGACCTGGCGACCGCCGCCACGGGTGCACAGCTGCATCTGGGCCGGCGTATCGAGGCGCTGGACTGCGCCGCGCACAGCGCACGCGACGATCACGGCGATGTCTGGCAGTACCGTCACGCGTTGCTGGCCAATGGCGCCACCGCGCGGCACATGGGTTTTGATGGCGGCGAACGGCTGATCCACTTTCGCACCTTGGCCGACTATCAGGCCCTGCGCCGCTTTGCCGTGCCGGGGGCGAGCGTGGCCGTGGTTGGCGGCGGCTTCATCGGCAGCGAACTGGCGGCCTCGCTTAATGGCGTCGGCTGCAAGGTCAGCATGTTTTTCCCCGAACCGTCCATCGGCGCCGGCCGCTACCCGGACGGTTTGTCGCGTTACCTGAGTGATTACTACCGTGAGCATGGCGTGGAAGTGGCCAGCGGCCTCACCGTCAAGACCGGGCGGGCCGTGGCCGGCGGCGTGGAGCTGACCTTGTCCGACGGCCAGACGCGACGCTTCGATGTGGTGGTGGCCGGCCTTGGCGTCACGCCCAATACCGACCTGGCACAGCGCGCCGGCCTGGCCGTGGACAATGGCGTGGTGGTGGATGCGCAGTTGCGCACGAGCGGAGCCGGCGTCTGGGCCGCCGGCGATGTCGCCAACTTCCACAGCGTGGCGCTCGATCAGCGCATGCGCGTGGAACATGAGGATGCGGCCGTCAGCATGGGTCGTCATGCGGGCTTGGCCATGGCCGGGCGTGCGGCCGATTACGCCGTCCAGCCCATGTTCTATTCCGACCTGTTTGATCTGGGCTACGAGGCCATCGGCCGCCTCGATACGCGGCTGCAAGTGGTGGAGGACTGGACCACGCCCAATCGCGAAGGCGTGGTGTATTACCTGGACGCCGGCCGCGTGCGCGGCGTGCTGCTGTGGAATGTGTGGGATCAGGTCGACGCCGCGCGCGAGCTGCTGGCCCAGCCCGGTCCCTTCGACACCGCCACGCTGCGCGGCCGCCTGCCGCGCCCGGCCTGACGCGCATCGGCGCCGGTGGGTGTCGCCCGTCGGCGCATGGTCGTCGCACATCGAACCCGTCGGACAATGCCCAATTTCAGGGCGTGATGCCGGCTGCCATCGAGACAGCGAATCGGCTCACTCCACGCGGCAGAACACCGCCTTGAGGTAGCGGCCTTCGGCCACATCGGCGTGGAACGGGTGGTCGGCGCCGGCGCCGCCGACGTGCAGCACCTGGATGTCGCGGCCGGCGTTCAAGCTCACCCGGCGCAGCATTTCCAGAAACTCCGCCTGGCCGACCAGTCCGGTGCATGAGCAGGTCAGCAGGATGCCGCCGGGGACAATGGCATCCAGCACGGTACGGTTCATGGCGAAGTATTTCTTGAGTGCGCCGGTGACCTTGCTGCGGTCGCGGGTGAGCTTGGGCGGGTCGAGCACCACGGCGTCGTAGCGCTCGCCACGCGTGACCGCGGCGCGCACCCAGTCGAACACGTCAGCCTGCTCGAAGCGCACGGCGACATCGTTGGCCGCGGCATTGGCGCGTGCCAGGTCCAGGATGCCGGCATCGAGATCCACGCCCACGGCTTCACGCGCGCCGCCCGCCATCGCATGCACGGCAAAGCCGCCGGCGTTGCAGCATAGGTCGAGCACGCGCCGGCCGCGAGCCAACTCGGCAAAGCGCGCCCGGTTGTCGCGCTGGTCGGCGAAGAAGCCGGTCTTGTGCCCGCTGCCGGGCGCGGCGTGAAAGCGCAGGCCGTGTTCGTGGACTTCGACGGCGGCCGGCACGGCCGGGCTGCGGCAGTCGAAGGACTCCTGCTTTTGCACGTGTGACTCGGCAAACCAGTACAGCTGCGCGCCGGGGAACTGCGCCAGCAAGGCGGCGTGGATTGGCTCGCGCAGGCGCCACATGCCGGCAGAAAAATATTCGATCACCAGCGTATCGGCGTAGCGGTCGACGATCAGCCCGGACAGGCCGTCGCCTTCGCTGTGCACGACGCGCCAGGCGTCGCTCACGCGGTCGAGCCCCAACAGATCGCGACGCAGGGCCACGGCGTCGGCAATGCGCGCGGCGATCCACGCCGCATCAATGGGCGCGGCCGGATCGTGATTGAGCAGGCGCAAGGCGATGCGCGCATGCCCGTTCCACAAGCCGTGGCCGACGAAGCGGCCGTTGGCATCATGCACGGCCACCACGCTGCCCGGTGGCAGTTTTTGTGCCGGTTTGCGCACCTGCGCCGACCACACCCATGGATGGCCGGGGTTGCGGTCGGAGGTGAGCTGGATGACGGGTAGGTCCGACGGCGCAGGCGTATTCATCCGCGCATGATAACCGTTGCCTTGCGGTCACCCGCCGCCACGCGCCGGCAAGCTGGTGATTCAGCGCAGGCGCAACACCAGATAGGACGCCAGCGCCAGCACGTTGACGCCCACGCGCGGCACGCCGGGTCCGCCGGTGGCCAGCACGAAACCTTGGCTGGCGAGGTGCCAGTCCAACCCCAGCCGCGGTATCGCCTGCAAGGTGGCAAACACGTTGACGAAGGCGCCGCTGTGCAGGCCGTAACTGAACACCGGCAAGGCAATCAACGGCAGCTGCAGCGCCTGCGCCCAGCGTGACATGCTGATGCCGCGCTCGCTGCCATCGACCAACTGCACGCCGGCGGCCAGTGTGAAGCCAAACAACGCCAGCCCGATCAGCGCCACCACGCTGTCCTGGCCCATACCCAGCGGCAGCAGTCGCCGCGCCATGGCAACCATGCCGTACAAACCGCCGGCAATTTCCAGCACGCCAATCAGCCGGTAGAGCAGGGTGCGCATGTGAGTGGGTCCGTGGGCAACAAGGTTGCCATTGTAGGTGGGCGTCGTGGTTTGGCGCGCCACTGTGGTGCCCGCGTGTCTTTACTCTCACCCACTCGCCCGTAGGAGCGCGCTGGCGCGCGATGCTCTTGCACTGGTGTTGGGCCATGGGAAGAAGCTTTCGAGCGCCTGCGGCGCCCGAGTAACTTTCTCTCGCTTGCCCGAGAGAAAGTAACCAAAGAGAGAGGCACCCCGCTTGGCGCTTTTCGCCCGTGGCCGGGCGAAAAGATCGTGCGCCGTGGCTTGGCTTTTCGACGGCACGTCCATGTACCGACGAAAAGGGATCGGCTTCCTGCCGATCCCCCTTCGGGCCGGGCAGCCCCGCCGCACTCGCCGCACAGGGGCGTGGAAGCGTGGCTACCGCTCACTGCGTCATTCACCGCTTCGTCGAGCGTTATTGCACGCGGCACGACGCTTCACGCTTTTGACCTTGAGTCCCCTGCGCGGCGGTGAGACTGGGGCGACAGGCCGCGCAGCGGGCGGCGGCAGGAAGCCGCCGCCTTTTCGTCAGCACACGGATGTGCTGTCGAAAAGCCCGCCCCCGGCT
>CAZMPZ010000014.1:0-66635 GCA_964568445.1 uncultured Rhodanobacter sp.
GCCCGGCAAGCGCCAAACGGGGTGGCCTCTCTTTGGGTTACTTTTCTCTGGCCATTCAGAGAAAAGTGACTCGGGCGCCGCAGGCGCTCGAAAGCTTCTTTCAGTTCCGCAACACCAACGCAAAAGCATCGCGCGCCAGCGCGCTCCTACAGGTGGGGGGCTGAAGAAAGCTACTGGGCGACGAAAGCTTCCCGGTTCCCGGCGCCAGTGCAAGAGCATCGCGCGCCAGCGCGCTCCCACCCAGGCACCAGACGTCCCTACGCATCCAATGGCACGGTACGCAGGCGCAGGGCATTGCCCACCACGGACACGGAGCTCAGACTCATGGCCAGTGCGGCAAACATTGGCGACAGCGTGATGCCCAGCCACGGATACAGCACGCCGGCCGCCAGCGGCACGCCGACCGCGTTGTAGATGAAGGCGAAAAACAGGTTCTGGTGGATGTTGCGCACCGTGGCGCGCGACAGCCGGCGCGCCCGCACCACGGCACTCAGCTCACCCTTGACCAGGGTGACCTGTGCACTCTCGATGGCCACGTCGGTGCCGCTGCCCATCGCCACGCCAATGTCCGCTACCGCCAGCGCCGGCGCATCGTTGACGCCATCGCCGGCCATGGCCACGCGTCGGCCTTGCGCCTGCAATTGCCTGACCACCATCGCCTTGTCGGCCGGCGCCAGGTCGGCGTGCACTTCGTCGATGCCCAGCTCACCGGCCACGGCGTTGGCCGTGGTCACGTTGTCGCCGGTCAGCATGACAATACGCAGGCCCGTGCTTCTGAGTGCGCGAATGGCGTGCGGCGTGTCGGCCTTGATGCGGTCGGCCACCACCAGCAAGGCAACAAGCACACCGTCGGCAGCCATGAACATGACGGTCGCGCCCTGCCCGCGCGCGACCTGCGCACGCTGGGCCGACGATGCGTCAATGGCCACGCCCAGCTCGCCCATCAATGCGGCATTGCCCAGCGCCAGCGCGATGCCATCCACCTGGGCGCGCACACCGCGCCCAGTCAATGCCTTGAAATCCGTTACGGCAGCGGCCGGCGCGCCTTCGGCCTCGGCGGCGGCCACGATCGCGCGCGCCAGCGGATGCTCGCTCAAGCGCTCGATAGCCGCGGCCAATGCCAGCAACCGTTCACGACCCAGCGTCCCCAGTGCGACCAGCTCGGTCAGTGCCGGTTTGCCTTCGGTCAAGGTGCCGGTCTTGTCCACCAGCAAGGTGTCGATGCGCTGCAGACCTTCAATGGCACCGGCGTCACGGAACAGCACGCCATGCTGGGCACCGCGACCGCTGGCCACCATCACCGAAATGGGCGTGGCCAGACCCAGCGCGCACGGGCAGGCGATGATGAGCACCGACACCGCGGCAATCAGCGCGTGCGTGAATTGCGGTTGCGGCCCGATGGTGGCCCAGACCACGAACGCCAGGATGGCCACGGCCACCACCGCCGGCACGAACCACGCGGCAACGGTGTCGGCCACGCGCTGCAACGGCGCCTTGCTGCGCTGCGCCTGCGCCACCAACGCCACGATTTGCGCCAGCAGGGTTGCGTCGCCCACCTTTTGCGCGCGCATGACCAGCGCACCTTGTTGATTCAAGGTGCCGCCGGTGACGATATCGCCCACGGCCTTGGCCACCGGCATCGACTCGCCGGTCAGCATCGACTCGTCGACATGGCTGGCGCCGTCCACCACCACGCCGTCGACCGGCACCTTCTCGCCAGGCCGCACCCGCAAGCGATCGTCGACCTGCACCTGTTCCAATGGCACGTCGGCCTCGCTGCCATCGGCCGCCAGCCGACGCGCCGTCTTTGGCGCCAGTCCCAGCAGGGCCTGCAGCGCCGCACCGGTGCGGCGGCGCGCGCGCAATTCCAGGAAATCCCCCATCGTCACCAGGGTGACGATGACGGCCGCCGACTCGAAATACACCGCGACGTTGCCATGACTGTCGCGGAAACCGGGCGGAAACAGCTGCGGCCACCAGAAGGCCACGGCGCTGTATGTCCACGCCACGCCAGTACCCAGCGCGATCAGCGTGTACATGTTGGGACGCCACGGCTTGAGCGAACGCCAGCCGCGGGCAAAAAACGGCGCGCCGCCCCACAGCACGACGATGCTGGCCAGCACGGCCTCGATCCAGCCCGCCACGCCGGCCCACGGCGCGCCGAGATGCCAGCCAAACAAGTGCGGGCCCATCGCCAGTGCGAATACCGGCACGGTCAGCGCCACCAGACACCACAAGCGCCGTGCCAGGGTCGGCAGTTCATTGTCTTCGGCGGCATCGGCCTGCGGCAGCACCGGCTCCAGCGCCATGCCGCAAATGGGGCAGGCACCGGGCCCGATCTGGCGGATCTCCGGATGCATCGGGCAGGTGTAGGTGGCGCCGGCCGGCGCTGTCGGTGACGGTGGCGCAACGACATCTGCCTTGAGATAACGTGCCGGGTCGGCAATGAATTTCTCGCGGCAATGCGCCGAACAGAATGCGTAGTCATGCCCGGCATGCGTGGCGTGATGCGGACTCGCTTGCGAGTTGACCGTCATGCCGCAGATCGGGTCGATGACGGTCGCCGCGGCGCCCTGCGCGAGATGGTTCATATGCCGGGTCATGCCGCTGTCTCCTCCGTATTGAGCGCGCGCAGGATCGGGCACTGCTCGGGCACGCCGTGACCGGGACACGAGTCGATCAGCTGCGCCAGTCCGTCACGCACGCGCTGCATCTCGGCAAGGCGCTGATCCAATGCCGCCAGGCGCTGCTGGGCGCGGCGCTTGACCGCCTTCACCCCGCGCTGGCGATCGGCGGACAAGGCCAGCAGCTCGCGCACTTCGGCCAAGGTGAAACCCAGCGCCTTGGCACGCCGGATGAAATGCAATTGGGCAATGGCATCCTCGCCATAACTGCGATAGCCCGAGGCGCGACGTGGCGGTTCGGGCAACAGGCCCTCTCGTTCGTAATAGCGGATGGTGTCGACGCCGACCCCGGCGCGGCGGGCGACGACACCGATGGTGAGCGCTGCGTGGCGGGTATTCATATGCCAAGTCTAGAACCTTGATCCAGGTCCAGAGTCAAGCCCCCGTGACGCCGTGCCCAGCCGGCTGAACGCCAGCCAGCAGCGCGGGGCACGACGGCTTGCGTGCGATTGACCGCCCGCACCGGTGCTTCGATCATGACTGGATGCGTACATCACTTTGCTGGATCGCCCTCATCCTGCTTGCTCTCGGCACACCGTCCAGTTGGGCACAGGGCAACGACGTCGCTGCCGCGGCGTCATCGACCACGACGCCAGCGCCGACCGTCGACGCCCTTGCTGCCCAGCTGGACAAGATACAAGCGACGCTCAAGCACCCGACGCCCGACAGTACGCCGCTGGCCGACCTGCGCGGACAGGCCTTGGCCATCCAGGAAAGCGCCCGTCAACTGGCGACGGCACTGGCCCCACAAATGGTGGATTTGCAGGCGCAGCTGGCCGTACTCGGTCCGGTACCGGACAAGGGCGCCGCACCCGAAGCGGCCGAAGTGCGCGCACAGCGCCGCACGCTGGACAAGGCCCAATCCGCGCTCGACGCGCAGATCAAACAGGCGCAATTGCTGAGCCAGACGGCCGGTCAGGTGGCGACGCAAATCGCCGCCCTGCGCAACGACCAGTTCCAGGCACGCCTGAGTTCGCGTACCGCTGTGCCGTTCATGCGCGCCTTCTGGTCCGCACCGCTGCACGCCCTGCCCGATGACATGCGGCACCTGCGCCGGATGGCCACACGCTGGCAAGCGGCGTTGAACGATGTCTGGCAACCCGCGCAACGCACGCCGCTGCTGTGGTGCCTGTTTGGCGCCGGGCTGCTGTTGACCCTGGGCGGCTGGCTACTCGACCGCCTGCTGCTGTTGCTGGTGACGCGGCAAACGCCAGACGGTCATCTGCGGCGCAGCGCGCTGGCTGCCGGCACGGCGTTGGCAGCAATGGGCGTGGCCGGCCTGGCGGCGCAGCTGGTTTATCTGGGCATCAACTGGAATGACGTACTGGATGACGACCTGGACGAGCTGGCCACCGGCGCCGTGCACACGGTGTGGTTTGCCGCCTATATCGCCGGCATGGGCTACGCCTTGCTGTCGGTCAAGCGCCCAACCTGGCGGCTGCCGGCCATCGCCAACGCCACGGCGCATCGACTGCGAGCGTTCCCGTGGCTGCTTGGCGCCGCCGCGCTGGTGTTTGGCCTGCTGGATCGGACGGCGCGCGCCCTGGGTACCAGCCTGGCGGTGACCGTGGTGATCCACGGCCTGACCGCCCTGGTGGTCAGCAGCCTGATCGGCATGGCCTTGCGCCGCACCCGCGCACCGCGCGAAACCGGTGGGGATGACGCCCCGTCGCCACGCCAGCCACCCTGGGTCGGCGCGTTGCGCGCCGCGGCCATCGTCGGCGTGGTCATCAGCTGGCTGGGCATCATCAGCGGCTTCATTGCCCTGGCGTATTTCATCGCCATGGAAATGCTGTGGATCGGCGTGATCGTGGCTACGGTCTATGTCCTGAGCCATCTGCTGAATGATCTGGCCAACACCTTGCTGGCGCCGGACTGGCGCAGCGGCAAGCGCCTGCAAACCGCCTTTGGCATGAACGAGCGCACGCTGGAACAGGCCGCCGTGGTGCTCTCGGGCGTCGGCCGCGTCGTGCTGGTGCTGCTCGCGCTGGTGGTCGCACTGCTGCCCTTCGGTGCCAGCCCGGGCGATTTGATCAATGGCGTCACGCAAAACCTCGGCAACCTGAAGCTGGGCAGCCTTGCCGTGCAACCGGGCACCATCCTCAGTGCCATCGCGGTGCTGGTGGTGGGGCTGCTGGCGCTGCGCGCGTTCAAGGCCTGGCTGAGCAACAAGCTGCTGCCCAAGACGGCGATGACCGTGGGCATGCAAAACTCGCTGGTGACGCTGCTGGGTTATGTCGCCGGCCTGCTGGTGGTGGTGCTGGCGCTGGCGCAACTGGGCGTCGACCTGAAATCCATCGCGTGGATCGTCAGTGCGTTGTCGGTCGGCATCGGCTTTGGCCTGCAGGCCATCGTGCAGAACTTCATCTCCGGGCTGATCCTGCTGGTGGAGCGGCCGGTGAAGGTGGGCGACTGGGTCAGCCTGTCCACCGATGTCGAGGGCGACATCCAGCGCATCAACGTGCGTGCCACGGAAATCCGCATGGGCGACCGTTCCACCGTGATCGTGCCCAACTCACAGCTCATCACCGACAAGGTGCGCAACGTCACCCTGGCCAATGCCCAGGGCCGGGTGCTGATCAAGCTGCCGATGCCGCTGGATACCGACGCCGCGCAGGTACGCGCCCTGTTGCTGGATGTGCTGCACGAGCAGCCCGGTACGCTGGACGATCCTGCGCCGGTGGTGATGCTGGACAACATCGACGCCAGTGCCATCACCTTTGCCTGCATCGCCTACGTCAGCAGTCCGCGCGACGTCGGCGGCATCAAGAGCGCCTTGTTGTTTGCCATGCTTGAGCGCCTGCGCGCCGCCAAGCTGCCGCTGACCCGCCCGCAAAGCATGCTGGTGCGCAACCTGCCGCCACTGGCGGAGGACACCGGCACGCGGGAGTGAGGTTGGCTGGAGCAACCTTGCAGGAACCGGCTCGCGGGCGATGCTTCTGAATGTTGAATGCATCGCCCGCGAGCGGGCTCCTACGAGAGCAGGTTATCGCCCAAGCACGATCTCTAGGGCGTCGTCACCGGCACCAGCCGCAAGTCCTGGAAGTCGAAGCTGAAATCGGTCAACGGCGACATCGGCTGCATGCGCACGCCGGTGATATGGCCGTCCATATCCAGCGCAAAGCTGACAAAGGCATCGGCGTTGAGCGTGCGATCGTCCCAGCGCACGACAAAGCTGTCGTGCTGCCACGGCGTCATGGTGCCCACCAGCTGCGCGGTCTTGGCAAAGCGCAGGCGCAACTTGCCACCTTCATTGCGGATGATGACGTCGCCGTACCACGGATCGCGATACGTGCCAGCGTAGTCAGCCAACGCCAATGACGGTTTGCTGTGCTTGTCGCGCGCGGCCTCGTGCCGGGCCAGGCTGTCATCGGCCCGTGCCTGCCCCTGTGCCACCGCCTTGGCATACGCCGCCACCCAATCGGTCTTGTGCGACGGGTTGAGCCAGGCGTCCAGCACGCGATAGGTGATGGCGTTGAAGGCCGCGCCGGATTCGGCATTGGTCAGCACCACCACGCCAAGTTTCTGCCCCGGCACCAGGGTCACGCGCGAGACCATGCCCGGCCAGCCACCGGTGTGCCACGCCAGCTTTTCGCCGCGGTAATCGGACAGGAACCAGCTCTCGCCGTAGCCGGAGAAATTGGGCGTCAGCGGCGCCAGCTCGGGGATGGATGGCGCCCGCACTGTGATCGGTGTGAGCATGCTCCACATGTCACGCTGGCTGTCTGCGGAAAAGATGCGCAACGGCTTGCCATCGGCGCCCGACCGCGGCAACGCACCGCCCGCCAGTTGCACGTTCATCCATTTGGCCATGTCGTGCACGCTGGAATAAATGCCGCCGGCGCCTGGATCATTGCGCCACGCCATCGGCGGCACCGGCACCAGATCCTTGAAATCCGCCTTGGCATGGCCGGTGGCAACATCCATGCCGGGCTTGAGCTCGGTCATGTCGATCAGCGTGTCGTCCATGCCGACCGGCGCGAACAGGTGCGTGCGCACATAGTCGGCATAGCTCTGGCCAGAGGCGTCCTCGATCACCAGCGTCGCCACTGCAAACAGGATGTTGTCGTAGGCATAGCCGCTGCGAAAGCCATTCTTGATCGGCACCTTGGCCAACCGCTGCACGACCTCCTTGGTGGTGTAGGACGTCGGCGGCCAGTACAGCAGGTCGCCAGCGCCGAGGCTCAAGCCGCTGCGATGGGCCAGCAGGTCGCGAATGCGCATTTCATGGGTGACGTACGGGTCGGACATGCGAAACCACGGCAAGTGGTCGATGACCCGATCGTCCATCTTGAGCCTGCCGGCCTCGGCCAGCTGCTCCAGCGCGGCAGCGGTGAAAGCCTTGGTGTTGGAGGCGATGGCAAACAGCGTGCGGGCATCCACGGGCGCACTCTGGCCAAGCTCGCGCAAGCCAAACCCGCGCTCCAGCACAACCTTGCCATCCTTGACGATGGCCACGGCGATGCCGGGCACGTCAAACGTCTTGCGCGCACTCTCGACGTAAGCGTCAAAGTCCGCCAGCTGCGCCGGCAAGGCGGTGCTGACCGTGGCATCCACCGGTGTCGCCGCCACCGGCGGGGTTTGCGCAACGGCACTGGAAGCAAAGGCCAGCAACGCACAGCAGCCGACCAGCGGCCAGGACAGACGACGTACTGCCATCGCGAGATCTCCGCAGCGGAAAGCGTCAACTATCATGGCAAAGCGCCGCCGCGGCCAGCCCCGGAAGTCATGCGCCGCCGCCCAAGGCCGAGGAGACGCCGCTTGCAGACAGTGGACACCGTGGACTGGATCGCCCGCCACGCGCTGGCGCTGTGGGTGCTGCTGCTGATGCTGGCAGTGATCGCCGGCGACACGGCATGGCGCCGTGTGCAGCGTCGCCGCCATGCCGACGCGGCAGTACATCGCCGCCGGCACCCACCTGCTGCGCTCCTGCTGGTTGGCGCGTTGGTGACGGTATTCGCGTGGCTGGCATGGGCCGTCAACGCCGCCACGCCCGGCCATGTGCTGGCATTCGATGCTGCATTGGCAACGGGCCTGCATACGCATCTGCCACTGCCGGCATTGCGTGCCATCGCCATCGTGACGCAGCTCGGCGATCTGGTGTGGGTCGCGGCCGCGTCCGTCGTCATTGCGCTGGCATTGCTGTGGCGCCGGCAAGGCCAGCTGGCGGCGTGGTGGACACTGGTCATGGGCGGCATCGTGCCGCTCAACAGCGCGTTGAAACTGTTGTTCCGCCGCGCCCGCCCGCTGTACGACCACGGCCTCCTCAGCGAGCCGGGTTTCAGTTTCCCCAGCGGCCACGCGTTTGGCGCCATCGTCTTCTACGGCATGCTGGCCTATGTACTGCTGCGCCTGCTGCCGGCGCCTTTCCACCGCGCAGTGATTGCCGCCAGCGTGGTCATGGCAGGCTTGATCGGCATCAGCCGGATACTGCTGCAGGTGCATTACGCCAGCGATGTGCTGGGCGGCTTTGTCAGCGGCGGCGCGTGGCTGGCGCTGTGCATCGCCATGGCCGAACACGGGCGCAACCGGGTTTCCGGCCAGCGATGATGCCGGCCTCACGGCCGAGCGCGCGATGGCGTCTTATCATCAGCGCTCCCTTCTTCTCGCCATGACTCATGCAAACCTGCGATTTCCAGCTGCGCGGCCAATACGTCGAACTCAACCTGCTGCTCAAGCTGGTCGGCCTGTGCGACAGCGGCGGCGCCGGCAAGCGACTGGTGGCTGCCGGCAACGTGCAGGTGGACGGCCAGCCCGAGCTGCGCAAGACCTGCAAGATTCATGGCGGGCAGCAGGTGGACTGCGGCGACATGCGCATCCATGTGTTGGCCGACCCGCAGGCATTGGACTCAGCCCGCTCCGCCGCGACGACGCCGGCGTAGGGCCGACACGACCCGCCGCACATTCGCGAAAAAAGCCAGCCGTCCCGCGCGGCCGGATGCATGCGTGGCAATCAGGTGCCGGCAGCGTGCGCAATTACACGGCGGACGGCAGCCGTGCCAATACGGCATCCAGGCGCGGGTTGTCGGGCAGCGTGAGCAGGAACTCGCGCTCCAGCACCTGCCGGATTTGCGCGCCGTCACGCAACACGAGGTGCGTCGGCTCGGCGCCCGGCCGGCGCACGCTGAATTCGCGATTGTGCAAACTCAGGCGCCGCGTGGCCTCGGTACGCGCCACCATCAGGTTGTTGACGAAGGATGACTCGGCCCAGGTGGACACGTAATGGTTGGCCACCAGGTAATCGATCGGGCGTACGCGGCGCAGATCGAAGCGATACAGCGATCGCCACTGGCCGCCGAGCAGGCATTGCAGGCGCCAGTCGCCGTCGACCATCATCAGCCGGAACGGCTCCATCGTCGTGGGCTGCTCGATGCCCGCGCGCAGCCGCAGCGCACCGGTCGGCACTTGGTGACCAAAACCGACATCGGCCAACCAGCTTTCGCCGGCAATCTCCACGCGCAGCAACATGTGCGTCTGCGCCGTCACCGCGTCCTCGGGTCGCTTCCACAGCACGCGGGCGATCAGGCCGGTCACCTCAAAGCCAATGGCGCGCAATGCCTCGGCCAGCAGCAGGTTCTGCTCGAAGCAATACCCGCCGCGATGCGCGCGCACCAGCTTGCGCTCCACCGCCTCCGGCGTGAGTTCAACCGGTACGCCCAGCAGCGGATCGAGGTTTTCAAACGTGATGGTCGACGCATGCGCCACGACCAAGGCCCGCAAGGTGGCCACATCCACGGCTGGCGCAGCGCGGTAACCGATGCGCTGTAAATAGGCGGTCAAATCCATGCGGCATGATGCCACCGCGCGGCACGCCGCCACCAGACCCGACACCGCGCGCCGGCACCGGCCAACGCGGCGCGTCTCATCGACCGGCTGCCTTGTGCCGCGCCGACAAGGTCGCCATATTCAGCGCCTCGCCGCAATTCGCGGCGCGTAAAGGATGCCTGCCACCGTGCCACCGCCCAGCGCGCCACTGGACAGCGATCCACAGGAGCTCAAGCGCAGCTTTCTCGGCGTGTTCCGCTTCAGCACCCGCGCCTTGGCCCTGGTGTGGAGCACCAGCCGCGGGCTGACCTTTGCCCTGGCCGCGCTGACGCTGGTTGCCGGCCTGTTGCCTGCGGCCATCGCCTATGTCGGCGCGCAGATCGTCGACGCCGTGGTCGCCGCCAACCGGCTGTGGACGGCCAGTGGCACGACGACGCTCAGGCCGGTCATCGAATGGGTGGTGGCCGAAGGCGTGCTGGTGGCCGCATTGGCCGGTGCGCAGCGCGGCCTGTCGCTGTGCCAGTCGCTGCTGCGCGCGCTGCTGGGCGAGCGCGTCAATGTGATGATCCTGGAAAAGGCGCTGACGCTGGAGCTGGCGCAGTTCGAGGATTCGGAGTTCTACGACAAGCTGACGCGGGCGCGGCGCGAGGCCTCCAGCCGGCCGCTGTCGCTGGTCACGCGCACCTTTGGCCTCGGCCAGAACGCGATCTCGCTGCTGAGCTACGGCACGCTGCTGTTCCAGTTTTCACCGTGGGCCGTGGCCGTGCTGCTGCTTGCCGGCGTGCCGGCGTTTTTTGCCGAGACCCGGTTTGCCGGCGATGCGTTCCGGCTGTTTCGCTGGCGCTCGCCGGAAACACGCATGCAGATGTACCTGGAAACCGTGCTTGCACGCGAGGACCACGCCAAGGAAGTCAAGCTGTTCGACCTTGGTCCGCTGCTGCTCAAACGCTATCGCGACATCTTCAACCGGCTGTACCGCGACGACCGCGACCTGACCATCCGCCGCGACAGTTGGGGTTTCGGCCTTGGCCTGCTGGGCACGCTGGCGCTGTACGGCGCCTACGCATGGATTGCCGTGACCACGGTGATCGGGCGCATCACGCTGGGGCAGATGACCATGTACCTGATGCTGTTCCGCCAGGGCCAGTCGGCGGTATCGGCGATGCTCTCGGCAATCGGCGGCATGTACGAGGACAACCTGTACCTGTCCAGCCTGTATGAATACCTGGAAACCCCGGTCACCGCCGCCACCGGCACCGCCACGCACGGCGCGCAGCCTGGCGATGGCGTGCGCTTCGAGCACGTCAGCTTCACCTACCCCGAAGCGACCACTCCCGCGCTGGATGACATCAGCCTGCACATTCGTCCCGGCCAGTCATTGGCGCTGGTCGGCCGCAACGGCTCGGGCAAGACCACGCTGATCAAGCTGCTGACCGAACTGTACCGGCCCGACAGCGGCCGCATCCTGCTTGACGGCACTGATTTGCGCGACTGGGATGCCGCCACGTTGCGCCAGCGCATCGGCGTGATTTTCCAGGACTTTGCGCGCTACCAGATGCGCGTGGGCGAAAACATCGGCGCCGGTGACGTCACCCACTTCGAGGACGAAGCGCGCTGGCGCACGGCCGGCGACAAGGGCATGGCCAATGCCTTCATCGATGCCTTGCCGCAGGGCTTTCACACGCAGCTGGGCAAATGGTTCCGCACCGGCCGCGAACTGTCCGGCGGGCAATGGCAGAAGATTGCCCTGGCTCGCGCGTTCATGCGCTCGGCCGCCGACGTGCTGGTGCTGGACGAGCCTACCGCGGCCATGGACGCCGCCGCGGAAGCGACCATCTTCGAGCATTTTCGCGAGCTGGCCGGCGAGCGCATCGTCATCCTGATCTCGCACCGCTTTTCCACCGTGCGCATGGCCGACCAGATCATCGCCATCCAGGACGGCCGCATCATCGAGCGCGGCAGCCACGGCGAGCTGATGGAACTTGCCGGCCATTACGCACACCTGTTCACCCTGCAGGCACAGGGCTATCGGTGAAGACCTCGACACAACGCGCAGGAGCCCGCTGGCGGGCGATGCTCTTGCCTCACGGTGACGGCAAAGAAGCAAAAAGCATCGCCCGCCAGCGGGCTCCCAATGCTTGAGGCCCATGGGTGCCTGGCTTGACCCTGCCCGGTCCGGCGCCCCATGCTTGACGGTCTTTTCCACCGCTGAAAGTCCACGCATGAGCAGTCGCTACGACGCCGCCGATATCGAGGTTTTGTCTGGTCTGGACCCGGTCAAGCGCCGGCCCGGCATGTACACCGACACCACCCGGCCCAACCACCTGGTGCAGGAGGTGGTGGACAACTCCGTGGACGAGGCACTGTCCGGCTACGCCAGCACCATCGACGTGGTGCTGCACGAGGACGGCTCGATCGAAGTCAGCGATGACGGCCGCGGCATGCCGGTGGACATCCATCCGGAGGAGAAGGTCCCCGGCGTCGAGCTGATCATGACCCGGTTGCACGCCGGCGGTAAGTTCAGCGGCAAGAACTACAACTTTTCCGGTGGCCTGCATGGCGTCGGTGTCTCGGTGGTCAACGCGCTGTCCGAACGCGCCGAGGTCACCATCCGCCGTGACGGCAACGAATACCGCATGGTGTTTGCCCACGGCGACAAGCAGGGCAAACTGGAAACACTCGGCAGTGTGGCGAAAAAGTGCAGCGGCACGACACTGCATTTCTGGCCGGAAGCCAAGTATTTCGACTCGCCAAAAATTTCCCTGCCCAAGCTCAAGCACCTGCTGCGCGCCAAGGCCGTGCTGTGCGCCGGACTCACCGTCAGCCTGACCGACCACGTCAGCGGTGAATCCTGCCAGTGGCATTACGAAAACGGCCTGCGCGACTATCTGCGTGGCGAACTGGATGGTACGCCGGCGCTGCCTGACGAGTTGTTCGTGCACCACACCGCGCGCGACGACGAGGGCCTGGAGGTGGCGCTGGCCTGGGTGCCGGAAGGCGAGCTGATCCAGGAAAGCTACGTCAACCTGATTCCCACCCTGCAAGGCGGCACGCATGTCAACGGCCTGCGCACCGGCTTGACCACCACGGTGCGCGAGTTCTGCGACCTGCATAATCTGCTGCCACGCGGCGTCAAGCTGGCGCCGGAGGATGTGTGGGAGCGTTTGTCGTTCGTGTTGTCCGCGCGCTTGCGCGATCCGCAGTTTGCCGGCCAGATCAAGGAGCGCTTGTCTTCCCGCCACGCCGCTGGGCTGGTGGAAACCATCATCCACGATGCCTTCAGCATCTGGCTCAACCAGCATGTGGACATTGGCGAACGCATTGCCCAGCTGGCGATCGAACACGCCAGCGCACGCTTGAAGGCCTCCAGGCAGATCGTGCGCAAGAAGATCACGCAAGGTCCGGCCCTGCCCGGCAAGCTGGCCGATTGCACGGCCACCGATCTCTCGCGCACGGAGTTGTTCCTGGTCGAGGGCGACTCGGCCGGCGGCAGCGCCAAGCAGGCGCGCGACAAGGAGTTCCAGGCAATCCTGCCGCTGCGCGGCAAGATCCTCAACACATGGGAAGTGGAATCCACCCAGGTACTGGCTTCCGAAGAAGTACACAACCTGGCCGTGGCCATCGGCTGCGATCCGGGCAAGGACGATCTCTCCGGCCTGCGCTACGGCAAGGTCATCGTGCTGGCCGATGCCGACTCCGACGGCCTGCACATCGCCACCTTGCTGTCGGCCTTGTTCCTGCGCCACTTTCCCAAGCTGGTCAGCGAAGGCCATGTGTTCATCGCCATGCCGCCGCTGTTCCGCGTCGATGTCGGCAAACAGGTGTTCTACTGCCTCGACGAAGGCGAGAAGCAGGCCATGCTGCAGCGTATCGAGCGCGAGAAAATGAAGGGCGCGGTGAGCACCACGCGCTTCAAGGGCCTGGGCGAAATGAATCCGCCGCAGCTGCGCGAGTCCACCATCCACCCCGACACGCGGCGGCTGGTGCAACTCACCGTCGACGACGACATCACCGACACCAGCACGATCAAATTGATGGATCTATTGCTGTCCAAGAAGCGCGCCAGTGACCGCAAGGCATGGCTGGAACAAAAGGGCGATCTGGCGTCATTGGAAGTGTGAGTGCGCTTGGCGGCCCTGGCGCGCCACATCCGGCTTGTCCCACATCATCGACAACGCGATATGACCCCAGCGGCGACCGTCGCGACCTTCTTTTGCCGCTGGCGCAGCGCTAAGGTGCGGGTAGTTCCCCGCTGGCGACCGCCATGTCCTTGCTGCCACCACTCAACCTGCAACGCTGGATCGACGAACACCGCCACCTGCTCAAGCCGCCGGTCGGCAACAAATGCATTGTCGACGGCGATTTCATCATCATGATTGTCGGCGGGCCCAATGCACGCACCGATTACCACTACGACGAAGGCCCGGAGTTTTTCTACCAGCTGGAAGGCGGCATCACCTTGAACGTGCAGGATGACGGCGCGCGCCGCAGCATCCCGTTGCACGCTGGCGAAATCTTCTACCTGCCACCGCGCGTGCCGCACTCGCCCAACCGTGCCGCCGGCTCCATTGGCCTGGTGATCGAACGCCGCCGCATCGCCGGCGAGAAGGACGGATTGATGTGGTTCTGCGAAGCGTGCAACCACAAGCTGTACGAGGAGTATTTCGTGCTGGAAAGCATCGAGCACGACTTCCCGCCGGTATTCGAACGCTTTTACCGCTCGACCGCCGCGCGCACCTGCACGGCTTGCGGCCACGTCCATCCGGCGCCGGAAAAATATCTTTGACCCGGTTTGTGGCGATGCCGTGGCAACCTCCGGCCTGACGCGGTGAACGACGCCATGGGTCCCCGCCAGCGCCGCTGGATTCTCGCGGCGTTGATGCTGAGCATGATGCTGGCGGCCATGGACACCACCATCGTGTCCACCGCCATTCCGCAGATTGTCGGCGACCTCGGCGGCTTTGCCCTGTTCACCTGGGTGTTCTCGATTTACCTGCTGGCGCAGACGGTCACCATCCCGGTCTACGGCAAGCTGGCGGACATGTTTGGCCGCAAGCCGATCCTCATCATCGGCACGCTGATTTTCCTTGCCGGCTCCGCCGCCTCCGCACTGGCGTGGGACATGGTGTCGTTGATCGTGTTTCGCGGCCTGCAGGGACTGGGCGCCGGCTCGATCATGGCCACCGTCAACACGTTGGCCGGCGATCTGTATTCCGTACGCGAGCGCGCACGCATCCAGGGCTGGCTATCCAGCGTGTGGGGTGTCGCCGCCATCGCCGGGCCGACGCTGGGCGGCGCCTTTGCGCAATACGCCTCGTGGCATTGGATCTTCCTCGTCAACCTGCCTATTGGCGCGGTGGCGGTGGGGCTGCTGGTGAAGTTCCTGCATGAACCGCTGCAGCATCACCACCACCGCATCGATCACGCCGGTGCCGGCTTGATCCTGCTGGCTGGCGGCGCACTGATCTTTGCCGTGCTGCAAGGTGGCCAGACCTGGGCATGGCTGTCGTGGCCAAGCGCCCTCGCTTTCGCCTGCGCCAGCGTGCTGCTGGCGGCCACGGTATGGGTCGAGCGCCGTGCGGCCGAACCGATCATGCCGGGCTGGCTGTGGCGCCACCGCGTGCTGGCCTTGAGCAACCTGGCCACGATTGGCCTGGGCCTGATGATCATGGGACCCAGCACCTATCTGCCGACCTTCGGCCAATCCACGCTGGGCCTGGGCGCCATTGCCGCCGGCTTGCTGCTGGCCTGCATGAGCATCGGCTGGCCGGTGGCTTCGGCGTGGTCTGGCAAGCTGTATCTGCGCATTGGTTTTCGCGACACCAGTTTGCTGGGTGCCGTCCTGATCGTGCTCTCGGCCTGCGGTTTCCTGCTGCTGCCGTACCGCGTGGCCACCGACTGGGTGGTGCTCGATCAAGTGCTGCTGGGCGCCGGCTTCGGCCTGCTGTCCACACCGCTGCTGGTGGGCGTGCAGTCCATGGTCGGCTGGCGCAAACGCGGCGTCGTCACCGGCGCCAACATCTTCTCGCGCTATCTCGGCCAAAGCCTGGGCGCGGCGATGTTCGGCGCCATTTTCAACCAGGCGTTGGCTGATGCCTTGGCGCGGGCGCCGGCCTCCGCGCAGGTCCAGTTGCCGACCGGCATCGATACGGTCATCAGCGCCCTGTCCGGTCGGCACCTGCCGGCAGCCACCGACGTCTATCTACGCCGAGCCATCGACACCGCCATGCATCACGTCTATCTGGGGCTGCTTGGCGTGTCGCTGCTGACGGTCGTCGCACTGGCGTTCACGCCTCGACGGTTTGGCGTCATCGACGGCGAGTCCGGGCTGGACGGCTGAACCGCGCGACGCCTGCGCGCTCAAGCACCGCGCGCCAGCCACTTGCGCGCCATGCGGCGCAGCGATCCTTCCAGCGTGACATCGGCCGCAACGTCGGCCACGGCTCGCCACGCCAGCGCGCGCGATTCACCATTGCGCACAAAGTGCTCGTCACCGGCCGCACGCGCCACGTAGCGCACATCGTGATGCCAATGCTCCGGCTCGCTGCCGCGCGCCGGAATGCGGTGGCGATCCAGATCAAAGATGGCTTGTTCCATGCACAGCTGAACAAGGCCGGTTTCCTCCTGTGCCTCGCGGAGCGCCACGCGCTGCAAATCCGGATCGCCATCGGCATGGCCGCCGGGCTGCAGCCAGCGATCCAGCTTGCGGTGATGCAGCAGCAACACCCGCGCGCCGTCGGCACTGACCAGCCACGCCGAGCCGGTGAAATGCGCCTGCAGATTGCTGCGCACAAATGCATCCGGTGTGACGCGCGCGAATTGCGCAAACGCATGCACCAGTTCCGCCTCGGCGGGCCATTGCTGCGCGTAACGGTCGAACGCGCGCAACAGCGGCTGCACGGACAAACGGGATTGATCGCTCATTGCCCATCCTGGTCACGGGGGTGCCACATGACAGCTTGTACTGGCTTGCCGGCATGGGCTATGTTGCCCTGCCACTGTCGCCGTCGATGCACACCACCGGAAACGGGGCATTCATTACTCGAGGGGAGCTCGATGCTGCGAAGCCTGTTTGCCACCCACCCGATTGGGGCCATGCCGCATGTCGATGCCGGAGAGCCGGTTGAAGGCAGCACCGAAGGCGAGGTTACCCTCAAACGCGTGCTGACTGCGCGCCACTTGGTGATGCTCGGCATCGGCGCGGTCATCGGCGCCGGCATCTTCGTCCTCACCGGCACGGCTGCGGCCGATTACGCCGGCCCGGCACTGATCATCAGCTTTTTGCTGGCTGGCGTGGCCTGTGGCCTGGCCGGCCTGTGCTACGCCGAATTCGCGGCAATGCTGCCGGTATCAGGCAGCGCCTATTCGTATTCCTACGCGACATTGGGCGAGTCGGTCGCCTGGTTTGTCGGCTGGAACCTGGTGCTGGAATACCTGTTTGCCGCCTCGACCGTCGCCGTGGGCTGGTCGGGTTATTTCAACGAGATGTTGCGCATGCTGAGCTCCGCGGTCGGCATGGATCTCACCCTGCCGGCAGCGCTGGCTTCCGCGCCGTTCACCTTCAACGATGCGCATCAGCTGGTCGCCACCGGCACCTTGATCAACCTACCAGCCGTGGCCATCGTCGCCGCCATCAGCTGGCTGTGCTATCGCGGCATCACGCAATCGGCCGGCGTCAACGCCGTCATCGTCGCCATCAAGGTGATCGTGATCCTGCTGTTCCTGGTGGTCACTTTCCACTTCATCAACCCGGCGCTGTGGCATCCGTTCCTGGTGCCGGCGGAAGCCATCGAAGGCGGCGGCACCAAGTTTGGCTGGGGTGGCGTGGTCCGCGGTGCGGGCGTGGTGTTCTTCGCCTATATCGGCTTCGATGCGGTTTCCACCGCCGCTGGCGAGGCAAAGAATCCGCAGCGCGACATGCCCATCGGTATTCTCGGGTCGTTGCTGATCTGCACCATCCTGTACATCGCCATGGCCGCAGCACTCACCGGCCTGGCACCGTTCCGCGAACTGGACACGCCTGAGCCGGTCGCCACCGCGTTGAGCTATGTGCTGGGTACGCTGCCGGCAGGCAGCACGGCAAGCATGCTGCTGACGGCGATGAAGGCATTGGTTGTCTTTGCCGCGCTGGCGGGATTGAGCTCGGTGGTGCTGGTGATGCTGATGGGCCAGCCGCGCATCTTCTACTCGATGTCCAAGGACGGCTTGCTGCCCAAGGTGCTGGGCAAGGTGCACAAGCAGCACCGCACGCCGTATGTCGGCACGATCATCGTCGGCATCATCGCGGCGATCCTGGCAGGCTTGCTGCCGGTCACGGTACTGGGCGACATGGTGTCCATGGGTACGTTGCTGGCGTTCACCACGGTGTGCATCGGCATCCTGGTACTGCGCTACACGCGCCCGGATGTACCGCGCGCATTCAAGGTGCCGATGCCGTGGGTCGTATGCCCGTTGGGCGCCGCCGCCTGCCTGTTCCTGTTCTGGCCGGTGTTTGTCGACCACTGGACCCTGCTGTGTGGCTGGACCCTCTTCGGCTTCATGATTTACGGCTTCTACGGCTACCGGCACAGCAATTTGCGCCGGACCAACGCGTAACCCAATGCGGCCGGCACCCACGCCGGCCGCGGTCTTTACGCGGGCGACAGGCGTCCGACGCCATGGCGCCGCCCGCCAACGCAGAGTCAACTCATGCTCAAGCAATTGCTCGCCCGCAAGTCCGACTTCAGTGAAGGCGATGACACCCACGGCCCGACCCTGCGACGTACGCTGGGTCCCTGGGGACTGACCGCAATCGGCATCGGCGCCGTGATTGGCGCCGGGATCTTCGTGATCACTGGTGTAGCGGCAGCGGACCATGCCGGCCCGGCGGTAATCCTGTCGTTCCTGCTGGCGGCGATCTGCAGCTCGTTCACCGCGTTGTGTTACGCGGAGTTCGCCACGCTGATCCCGCTGTCCGGCAGCGCGTACTCCTATGCGTACGCCACGCTCGGGGAGCTGATGGCCTGGTTCATCGGCTGGAATCTCGTGCTGGAATACGGCGTGTCCGCCTCCGCCGTAGCCGTGAGCTGGACCGGCTACTTCCTCAGCCTGCTCAGCCATGTCGGCGGCCTGTTCAACATGGATCTGTCATTGCCGGCAGCGCTTACCAACGCGCCGCTGGTGTTTACCGCGGACCACCAGCTGGTCGCCACCGGCGCCCTCCTCAACCTGCCGGCAGTGGCACTGGTGGCCTTGCTGACCTGGATTTGCTACGTCGGCATCCGTGAATCAAGTTTGTTGAATTCGCTCATGGTCATCATCAAGGTCGGCCTGGTCCTGCTGGTGATCGTGGTGGGCTGGCGCTACGTGGATCCCTCCAACTGGGTGCCGTTCATTCCGGAGTCGGAAGGCAATCATCGCTATGGCTGGGGTGGCGTGATGCGCGGTGCGGCCATGGTGTTCTTCGCCTATATCGGTTTCGAGGCAACCTCGGTCGCGGCACAGGAGTCGCGCAACCCACAGCGCGACCTGCCCATCGCGATTCTCGGCTCCCTCGCCATCTGCACGTTGCTGTACATCGCGATGGCGGCCGTCATGACCGGACTCAACTCCTACACCATCCTCGGCACGAACGAGCCAGTCGTCACCGCGCTGCAGGGCCATCCGCAACTGGGTTGGCTGCGCTGGGTGGTGGAGGTTGGCGCGATGCTGGGGCTGGCATCGGTCGTGCTGGTGATGATCATCGCGCAGCCGCGAATCTTCTACATCATGGGCCGTGACGGCATGCTGCCGAAGGTCTTCACCCGCATCCATCCGGTGCATCGCACTCCGCATCTCAACACGCTCATCACTGGTGCCGGCATTGCCCTGCTCGCCGCCGTGTTTCCGCTGGACGTGCTTGGCGAGCTTGTGTCCATGGGCACGCTGATCGCCTTCATCGCCGTATGTGGCGGGGTGTGGATCCTGCGCCACACCCACCCCGAGCTGAAGCGCACCTTCCGCGTGCCGTGGGCGCCGGTGATCTGCTCGCTCGGCATCCTGAGCTGCCTCGCCTTGCTTTCGTACATGGCCTGGTACAACTGGATGCTGATGATCGTGTGGACGGTGGCAGGCCTGGCCATCTACTTCCTCTACGGCTACCGCCACAGCCACTTACGCGACTTGCGACGAAGTGCCGACATTCGTTGACAACTTCATCAAACGTCGACGATCAGTCGACAAGTGAGAAAGTATCAAGTTTGCCGGTAGTTATGTAGAGTTTGCAGCTTATTTACGGCACAAGTGACTGATATAAAACGATTTAACGATAATTTTTCGAGACAAATCCCGTCCCGGACTGCCCTTTGCCGCAAACCCGGGAGTATCATCACCTCACCGCGGGTTTTTCACTTGGCAGTGGACCCCGGGATCGCTGCCCGGCGCGTCAGGTGAGTCAGCTCCTCAGCCTGCCGTGTTCCGGGCAGCACTTTGTCTGACCGCCGCAACCCGCAAGCCACCTGCGCCGACCGCTGGCCGCACCGTCGACACGCCCGATCACACTCATGCAAGTGGATGCCGGCAAAAACAGAAAGGCCGGCAAACGCCGGCCCTTCTCCAAGCCATCGGATTGATACGACGCGTCAGGCTTTCTTGGCGTGCGACACGCACCAGCCCTTGGCGTTGACCGATTTGCCCGGAAACAACTGGCAGCCACCACGCCCGGTCGGGCCACCGCTGTAGAACTGGCAGTTGGCGCAAATGTCGCCAGCCTTGTGCTTGGCATTGGTCGACCTGGATGCGTCCTCGACATAGTCCAAGGCCTTGGCCATGGCGTCGGTTTCCTTCACCGGCGGCAGTGGTGCAGCGCCTCGCGCAAAACGCGGCAAGCCGCCAAGCACGACCGCCGCCGCCGTGGCACCGGCAGCAACCTTGAGAAAATGACGACGCGACTGGGTATCTACTGGATCAGACATGGCGTGACCTCCGTGGTGACAAGACACTTTGCCACGTACGACACGCGGCAAAGGCATGGTAGCCCCGGATCGTCAATGCTTCCTGACTTGCGAGAATGGCTCTCATTTCGCGCCAGATGACCAAGGCACGCATGTTATATTCGCAACTCATTTGGACGTCCAAAATCATGAGCCAGCCTCCCGTCGCCGTGACAAAAAACGATGCCTTCGCGCAGTGCGCCAATGCCGTGGCGCAGGCGTCGCGCGAGCTGGGTGCGTTGGGCTGGACACCGGCGACCAGCGGCAATTTCTCCATGCGAGTGGACACGGCGCACATTGCCATCAGTATTTCCGGGCGCGACAAGGCGCATCTTCGCGCCAGCGACGTCATGCTGGCCGACACCCGTGGCCAGCCCGTGGATAGCGATGCGCGCCCCAGCGCGGAAACCGCACTGCACCTGCAGATTTACCGTCGCTTCGCCGATGCCAACGCCGTGCTGCACACCCATTCGCGCACGCAAAGCGTGGCATCGCGTGCGTTTGCCACTGCCGGCGTGGCGTGCCTGCAGGGCTGGGAACTGCAAAAGGCCATCCGTGGCTTCCACAGCCACACCGATACCCTGAACATCCCGGTTTTCCCCAATACCCAACACATGAACGAACTGGTCGTGCAAGTCGATGCCTGGCTCGACGCCGGCAAACCGCTGGCGGCATACCTCATCGATGGTCACGGCATCTACACCTGGGGTCGCGACATGCCCGAGGCGCGCCGCCATCTGGAGGCGCTGGAATTCCTGCTTGGCTGTGAATTGGATTTGCGGAGGTTGCAGACACCATGAGTCACCTGCGGATTTTCGACGAGGCGCGCCCCGACACGCCCTTGCAGTCGCTGCACGATCACGCTGCCATCAGTGCCGCGCTTGGCGCCGTCGGCGTGCGCTTCGAACGCTGGCAAGCCAACCAGCCGCTCGCGCCCGGCGCTGACCAGGCCGCGGTCATCGCCGCCTATCGCGTCGACATCGATCGACTGATGGCCGAGCGTGGCTACCAGTCGGTGGACGTGATCAGTCTCACGCCCGATCATCCCGACCGCGCCATGCTGCGCAAGAAATTCCTGGCCGAACACAGCCACAGCGAGGACGAAGTGCGCTTCTTCGTTGCCGGCTCCGGCCAGTTCACCCTGCACATCGGCGACAAGGTCTATGACGTGCTGTGCGAAGCCGGCGACCTGATCGGCGTACCCGACGGCACGCCACACTGGTTCGACATGAGTGAGGCACCCTATTTCATCGCCATTCGCCTGTTCACCAACAAGGACGGCTGGGTGGCACATTTGAGCGGCAGCGACATTGCCGACCGCTTTCCGCGCATGGTCCCCGCCACCCGCGCCTGAGTGATCCGCACGCCGCAGCACGATCCGGTATGTGCCGAACAACGGCTGCACTACCCACGAGACAGATGCCATGACCATGATCCGCGCCATCGTCACCGACATCGAAGGCACCACCAGCTCCATCCATTTCGTGCACGACGTACTGTTTCCGTACGCCCGCAAACGGCTGCCGGCTTTCATCGAGACCCACGCCGATCGCAGCGAAATCCAGCACTGGCTGCACGAGGCCGCGCGCGAGGCCGGGCTGGTCGAAGCCTTACGCCAGGAGCTGATCGAACTGCTGCTGCACTGGATCGACATCGACCGCAAATCCACGGCGCTCAAGGCCTTGCAAGGCATGATCTGGAAAGATGGCTATCTTGCCGGCGACTACCGCGCCCATGTTTACCCGGAGGTCGCGGCACGCTTGCGCCAATGGCGCGCCGACGGGCAAAAGCTGTATGTGTATTCCTCCGGCTCGGTACAGGCCCAACAACTGTTTTTCCGCTACAGCGCGGCCGGCGACCTGAGCGGCCTGTTCAGTGGCTACTTCGATACCCAGACCGGCCCCAAACGCGAGAAGACCTCCTACGTGCGCATCGCCGCAGCCATCGGCCAGCAGCCGGCCCACATCCTGTTTCTGTCCGACACCGGCGAAGAACTGGACGCCGCGGCCAACGCCGGCTGGAACACGGCGTGGCTGATCCGCGACCCGGCCCCACTTCCGCCCGAGCCACGGCATCCGGCGTACCGCGACTTTGACGCCATCACCCCGTAGCCACTGACCATGCGCAGCGTTCTGCTCATCCTGCTGGGCCTGATCGCCGGTGTCGCCATGGCGCTGTCGACCAGCCTGCAACACACCGGGTACGACGCCGCGCCGGGCGCAAATCTGGCCAGCCCACTCGACGCGTGGCCGGCGGACGCGCCTTCGCCCGAGCAGGTGCTGTACGCACAGCCGCGCATGCTGCGCGATGCCATCGCCCGGTTGAGTCCGCGCGTTCCCGGCCAGCCCAACCTGTATCTGCTGACGTTTGCCGGCGATGGCAGCGAGGACGTGTTCCGCAACGAAGCCGAGTATGCCGCCCGCATGTTCACGCAGCGCTTTGGCCCGGCCACACATGCCCTGGTACTGGAAAACAACCCGGCCAGCCTGGCCACGCATCCGCTGGCGACCTGGAGCAATCTGGAAGCCGCCCTGGATGCCTTGGCGCACACCATGGACCCGGCACAGGACATCCTGCTGCTGTACGTGACCAGCCACGGCAGTGAAGACCACAATCTGCTGATCGACATGGACCCATTGCCGCTGGACGGCATGGGCGCCAACGATTTGGCCGACATCCTGCACACGCGACCTTTCCAGTGGAAGGTGGTCGTGATCAACGCCTGCTACTCCGGCGGTTTCCTGCCCCCATTACGCGGAGCCGGAACGCTGGTGCTGACTGCCGCGCGTGCCGACCGCAGCTCGTTCGGCTGCGGCAGCGACTCGGATATCACCTACTTCGGGCGCGCCTGGCTGGTCGACGGCCTCAATCACACGGATGACTTCGTTGCCGCTTTCGCGCAGGCCCGTGCCGACATCCAGCAATGGGAACAGCGTGACGGGCTGATCGCGTCCGAACCGCAAATCGCCATCGGCCGTGGCATCGCCACACAACTGGCGCGCTGGCGCGAGGGCATCCCGCCGGCACCGTCCCTGCCATTCACGCCGGCGACACCCGACGAATCGGCCCGCCTGTCCCCCGCACACTGAAGCGCCACGGCACGCCCTCCAATCCACAAAAAACCCCGCCGCAGCGGGGTTTCAATGCATGTCGAAGCGTTGATTCAAGCGGATTTCTTGCGCGCCGCCGGTTTCTTCGCCGCAGCCCGCGGGGCAGCGGACTTGGCGGCAGCCGTCCGCGTCACCGTGGGTTTGCCACCGGCCACCGCCGGAGTGACAGCATGCGCGCGCTTGTTGCCATAACTGCCGCGATACGTTTTGCCGCGGCGGGTCTTGCGATCGCCTTTGCCCATGGGAAACTCCTTTCGATAGTGCTGGATGAAGTGACACCCATCATAACAGTGGCCTATCGAAGCGCCACCGCACAGCCAGCTCAGGGCGGCATCGGCCGTGCACCACCATCGTCAACCTCGTCGGGACAGCCCTCGGCATCCACCTGGACGGTGACATGCCGGATACCGAATCTCTCGCGCAGCAACGCATGAATCGCACGCATGCTGGCTGCGTTGTCCGCGCCATCACGCAAGGTGGCATGCAAGGTAGCCATGCGCGAACCGGAAGCCAGCTGCCATACGTGCAAATGATGAATATCGGCAATGGAGGCATCGGCCGCACGCAATGCATCCACCACCTGTGCACTGTCCATGCCGTCGGGCACGCCTTCCAGCAGAATGTGCGCCGAGCGCCGCAACAAGCGCCACGCGCTCGCCAGGATCAACAGCGCGACCAGCACCGACAACGCCGGATCCGCCCACAACCAGCCAAATCGCCATACCAGCAACGCCGCGGCAATCGCCGCCAGCGAACCGAGCAGATCCCCCGCCACATGCAACGCGGCACCCGCCATGTTGACGTCGTCGTGCGCATGGCCGTGCAGCATGCGCAGCACGCCGATATTGACCAGCAGCCCCGCACACGCCACCACCAGCATCACGCCGGACAGGATGGCTTGCGGATGGCGGATGCGCGCCACCGCCTCGTAGACGATCCAGGCCACCAGCAGTATCTGCAGCAACGCGTTGACGAAGCCCGCCAGGACTTCCATCCGGCCGTAGCCGTAACTGCGCCGGGTATCCGCCGGGCGGATCGACAGCCATGCGCCAGTGAGTGCCAGCAGCAAAGCCAGCGCATCGACCAGCATGTGACCGGCATCGGCCAGCAGTGCAAGTGAGCCGGACCACAATCCGCCGGCAACCTCGACACCCATCATTACCGTAGTGAGGCCAAACGCCACCAACAGCTTGCGGCCGCGACCATCGCCGCGCCCGGGCACTGCATGAACATGATCGTGATTGTCTGGCATCGCGGAACCCATTCGCGCATGCTAGAAACCACGCCTGGCGTTACACAATCACCCGCCGCGCCGGCCACTGTGCATCCCGCGACGCCATCAATGCGCGCACTGCACCGCGCCCACCCTGTTGCCACGATCATTGCGCAGGTTGACGAAGTGCGCGGCCGCCAACAGTAGCCCTCCGCAAGTGACCAGCACGCTGTGCACCGTGAGTTCGGCGCTGTTGATGAAGGTGACGCCCAGCAACAGCAAGGCGATCCCGGCTGCAGCCAGCAGCAGCGGCTGGCGCAGGCGGTGCCGCCGATAGCCGCGGCCCAGGGCGATGGCCGCCAGCACGCAGGCGAAAATCACGAAGCCCCGCTCAAAACGATGATCGGCCAGGAAGCCAAGACCGACAAACGGCAGCAACGCCAGCACGAACGGCAGCAACGCACAATGCACCGCGCACAGGAACGACGCCATCGCCCCCACGCGATCGGCGACATGCCACGCACTCGTCACGTTTGATTGATCGCTCGCCGTCATCGTTGTCACGCTCGACATCACACCGTATGCCATTGACGACGCATGTTACGTTATAACATCTGGTGACGCCAGTGCCGTGGCGTCCAATGGCCGCGACTTGTCGCCGCAGGCTACGCCAACCATGCGCAACGATACCTGCGCGGGTATGTCGAGCCCTGCCTGGCATCGTGGCCGCCACCGCGCACGCGCCGCGAATCAGGCCATCAGGATTTCTGGCAGTGCCTGCAGGTACCGTGAACCTCAAGCGTCTGCGCCTGCGGGCGAAAGCCCAGCGCGCGCGACTGTGCCTCGATCAACTCGGCCACGCGGTCATCGCACACTTCCTGCGCGCTCGAACACACGTCGCAGATCAGGAACGGCACCTGGTGCGCTTCCGCCGGGTGATGGCAGGAAACGAACGCGTTGATCGACTCCAGCTTGTGGATGAAGCGGTTTTCCAGCAGGAAGTCGAGCGCACGGTAGACAGTGGGCGGCGCGGCATTGCCGTGCTTTTCGCGCAGCAGATCCAGCAGGTCGTAAGCCTTCATCGGCCGACCCGCACCAACGATGAGCTCCAGCACTTCGCGACGCAGCGGTGTCAGGCGCAGGCCGCGCTCGGCGCTGACCTCGGCCACGGCACGGACCAAGGCGCGCGCATCATGCACGTGCGCATGGTGAACCGGCAGACTGGCAGCGACTTGATGACTCATGGCCCGCACCTCGCTGCCATCATACATCGCACGGCATCAGTCCCTGCGACGGGGTACCGGCAAGGACGGCGGGCGCAGCCGCCGACGGGTGCGCCACAGCAACACCAGCCAACCGATCGGCCCCAGCACCAGCGCCCACATGACGCCTTCGCGCCAATGCCCGCGCCAGGCGCCTAGCGCGGCCCCGACCAGCACAAACAGCGCATTCCACCACGCCAGCGTGCGCCATGGCACGAGCGCCATCAGGTTGGTGAAGACCAGCCAGAACGCGCCGGGAGCATTCGGGTCGACGCCTTGCAGCGCGCGACTCAGCAACTCATCCATGTCCGCCTCCAGGCACGCCGATCAGCGCGCGCCGGCTACTGTCGCGCCATCGCCAAGGCGGCATCGATGCGCTTGAGCGCTTCGCTGCGCCCAGCCAGGTACACCGTATCCTCGATGGATGGCGACACCTGCGTGCCGGTCATGGCCACGCGCAGCGGCTGCGCAATCTTGCCCAAGCCCAGCGCCAGTTTTTCCGCCACCGCGTGCACGACCTGCTGCACCAGCGCCGGCGACCATTCGTCCGCTACCGACAATGCCGCGTGCACGGCCTCGAGGATGGCAACCGAATGCGCGTTGTGCAGGTGCTTGGCAACCGCCTTGTCGTCCCATTCGCCGATCGGTGCGTACCAGATACGTGCCCGCTCGGCCATCTCCTTCAGCGTATGCACGCGCTCGCGCAGCGCGACCAGCACCTCCACCGGCGCCGGGCCCTGCGTGACATCGACACCGGCTCGGGCCAGATGCCAGACAAACTCCGGCAGCAGCGACTGCGGGTCGTCGGTCTTGAGATAGTGCTGGTTGATCCACGCCAGCTTTTCCATGTCGAAACGCGACGGCGCCTTGTTGACGTCGGCAATGCTGAAGAGCGAGATCATTTCCTCGCGCGAGAAAATCTCCTGATCACCGTGCGACCAGCCCAGACGTACCAGGTAGTTGAGCAGCGCATGCGGCAGGAAGCCCTGCTCGCGATATTCCATGACGCCAACGGCACTGGTGCGCTTGGACAGCTTCTTGCCTTCCTTGTCCAGGATCATCGGCAAGTGCGCAAACTGCGGCACGCGCGCACCCAGCGCTTCGTAGATGTTGATCTGCCGCGGCGTGTTGTTGACATGGTCATCGCCGCGTATCACCTCGGTGATACCCATGTCCGTATCGTCGACCACCACCGCGAAGTTGTAGGTTGGCCAGCCATCGGAGCGGAAGATCACCAGGTCGTCCAGCTCGGCGTTGGCAATCTCGATGCGGCCTTTCACCCCATCGTCGAACACCACCGAGCCTTCGCCCGGATTCTTGAAGCGGATCACCCGGTTGGGATCGTCCCGCCGCGGTTCGTTACGCTCGCGGTAATAGCCGTTGTAACGCGGCTTGTCGCCACGCGCCACGGCGGCGACACGCATGGCGTCGATCTCATCCTTGCTCTCGTAGGCGTAGTAGGCCTTGCCGGCGGCCACCAGATCGTCGGCCACCTGCCGGTAACGCGCCAGCCGCGTGGTCTGGTAGATCGGGCCTTCATCGTGCGCCAGGCCCAGCCACGCCATCGCATCGAGGATGGCCTGCACAGCGGCGTCGGTCGAGCGCTCGCGGTCGGTGTCCTCGATGCGCAGGATGAACTCGCCCCCGCGCCGACGCGCTTCCAGCCAGCAATACAGCGCGGTGCGCGCGCCGCCAATATGCAGGAATCCTGTCGGGCTGGGAGCGAAACGGGTACGAACGGTCATGGCTTTCACGGCATGTGGAACGAAGCCGTGAATTTTAGCCGATCCCCGGACGCGACCCTTCCCGTTGCGTCCCTGTGCGTCGATGGCCGATAGCCGTCACCACGATGGCTGCGGCATCACTTGACGTGGATGGTGATTTTCTTCGACACCAACGGCGGCGCAAACGGCACATGGTTGTGATCGCCCAGCTCCAGCTGCAGCGTGTGCGTACCGGGTGTCAGATGCAGCGTGGTCTGTGTCTGCCCGCCGCCAAAATGCAAGTGCTGGGCATCGACGGGGATTGGCTGACCTGCTGCCGGCAGCTCGCGCACGTCAACCAGCAGGTGATGATGCCCGGTGTGCTCCTTGACGACGCCCGCCGGCGCCACGCCCATGCCGCGCAGGCCAAAGCGCACGGTGACGTCAGGGCTGACGGTGGCGCCATCCGTGGGCGAGATGATGTACACCTTGGCGTCCACGGGCGCCTGGCTGGCCGCTGTCGCCGGGACTTCGGCTGCCAGCGCCGTCGTCGACAAGCCAGCCAACAACACTCCAAGCAGGATGCGTTTCATCGCGTAGTCTCCGGTTGAACGAAGTGCCCAGTGTACGCGTTTGCCGCAGCAAGCTACCTGGGCAGAATCTGCACAATGCGTCACAAGTGCTTGTGTGCAAAGGCCCTCGAACGAGTTGTGCACAGGCTTGTGCAACCGCCTGTGCACATGCGCTGTGGATAACCGGCAGCGCGGTCGCTCACGCCGCGCGCGGCTCGCGCATGAGTACGCCAAGCAGGTCAGCCAGCTTGTCGCGCATCTGCCGGCGGTCGACGATCATGTCGATGGCACCGTGCTCCAGCAGGAACTCCGAACGCTGGAAACCTTCAGGCAAGGTTTCGCGCACGGTCTGCTCGATCACGCGCGGCCCGGCAAAGCCGATCAAGGCCTTGGGCTCGCCAATGTTGATGTCGCCCAGCATCGCCAGGCTGGCCGACACGCCGCCGGTGGTTGGATTGGTCAGCACGCTGATGTACGGCACGCCGGCGGCCCGCAGCCGCGCCAGCGCCGCCGAGGTCTTGGCCATCTGCAACAGGGAAAACAATGCTTCCTGCATGCGTGCGCCGCCAGTGGCGGTGAAGCCCACCAAGGCGCTGCGATCGGCCAGCGCCCGCTCGGCGGCACGCGTAAATTTTTCGCCAACGACGGAGCCCATGGAGCCGCCCATGTAGGCAAACTCGAAAGCTGTGGCCACCAGTGGGCGGGCCTTCAATTTGCCGGTCATCACCAGCAGCGCGTCGCGGCTGCCGGTTTTCTTCTGCGCAGCGGCAATGCGGTCGCGATATTTCTTGGTATCGCGAAACTTCAGTGGATCGATTGGCTCCAGGCTGGGCCACAGCTCCTGCGTGCTGCCTTCATCCAGCAGCGCCAGCAAGCGCTTGCGCGCACTGATGTAATGATGATGGTCGCACTTGGGGCAAACCATCAGGTTGCGTTCCAGATCCGGGCGATACAGCACCGCCCCGCAGCCATCGCACTTGTCCCACACCCCTTCCGGCACCGAGCCACGGCTGGCGGTGGAGTGCGCGGCACGCGTGCGCGGATTCATGATTTTCTGCAACCAGTTCATTGCATCATCCCGTTGTGATGGGTGGCCGCAGCGTCAACTCACGCTGCGTCAAGCGCACCGCGAATAGGCCGCATGAACGCGTTCACCCGCTGTTCGATGTCTGCCGCCGTCGTCGCTCCAGCCAGGCTTGCCACCAGCGCACTGCCAATGACCACGGCATCGGCAAAGGCGGCAATTGCCCTGGCACTGGCGGCATCCCGGATGCCGAAACCCACGGCCACCGGCGCCGATGTGGCAGCCCGCAGCGCAGCGACATGCGCGGCGACATCGCCAGCCTGCAGCTGCGCGCCACCCGTGATACCTGCAAACGCTACATAGTACAGGAACCCCGCTGCCGCCTCGCTCAATTGGCGCAAACGCGCCGGCGTGGTGGTTGGCGCAACCAGCAGGATCTGCTGCAGGCCGGCATCACGCAATGGCCGGGCAACCGCAGATTCCTCCAGCGGGCAATCCACCAGCAGGACGCCATCCACGCCGGCTGCGACGGCGTCGGCTGCAAATCGCGCATAGCCGTGAGCCTCCACCGGATTGAGATAGCCCATCAACACCACCGGCGTGTCGGTATCGCGTTGGCGAAATTCGCCCACCCACGCCAGCACCTGACGCAGTCCCGTGCCGCGGGCGATGGCACGCTCGCTGGCATGCTGGATGACTTCGCCATCGGCCATCGGGTCGGAAAACGGCACGCCCAATTCAATCAAGTCGGCACCGGCAGCCACCAGCGCATGCATCAGCGCCACCATGTGCTCCGGCGCCGGATCACCGGCGGTGACAAACGGGATCAGGCCGGTACGGCCGGCGGCCTTGAGCTGGGCAAAACGGGAATCGATACGGGACATGGGATCAGCAATAGGAAGTGAACGACGGGACAGCGCCGCGGAAAATCCAGGTGGCTTGGCGCGCGAAGCTTGCCTTCACTTTCTGCGCCTCGCCACGCGCACTGCACTTACACCTTCACGCCTTCGCGCGCGGCAATGGTATGCACATCCTTGTCGCCGCGGCCGGACAGATTGCACAGCACCAGGCCATCGTGCGGCAACTCGCGCGCCAGCTTGATCGCCTCGGCCACCGCATGGCTGGATTCCAGCGCGGCCAGGATGCCTTCCTGCCGGCACAGCAGATGGAACGCCTCCAGTGCTTCATCGTCGGTGATGCCGACGTACTGCGCCCGACCGGCATCCTTCAGGAAGGCATGCTCCGGCCCGACCCCGGGGTAATCCAGCCCGGCCGACACCGAATGGGTCTGGGCGATCTGGCCATTGTCATCGCACAACACGTAGGTGTGATTGCCGTGCAGCACGCCTGGCCGCCCCGCGGACAACGACGCCGCGTGTTGCCCCGTGGCCAGTCCCAGTCCCGCCGCCTCGGCACCGACAATGCGCACCGCAGCGTCGTTGAGAAAGGCGTGAAACAGGCCGATGGCGTTGGAGCCGCCGCCGACACACGCGGTAAGTACATCCGGCAGGCGCCCATACTGCGCCAGCATCTGCGCCCGCGCCTCGCGCCCGACCACGGCGTTGAAATCGCGCACCATCAGCGGATACGGATGCGGGCCGGCGACCGTGCCGATCATGTAGAAGGTATCGGCCACATTGGTGACCCAGTCGCGCATCGCCTCGTTCAAGGCATCCTTGAGCGTTTGCGAACCGGAGGTGACTGGCACCACCTCGGCGCCAAGCAGCTTCATGCGGTAGACATTCATCTTCTGCCGCTCGATGTCCACCGCGCCCATGTACACCACGCACTTCAGGCCCAGCCGCGCGGCGACGGTGGCACTGGCCACGCCATGCTGGCCGGCGCCGGTCTCGGCAATGATGCGCGGCTTGCCCATGCGTCGGGCAACCAGCGCCTGGCCCACAGTGTTGTTGATCTTGTGCGCACCGGTATGGTTCAAGTCCTCGCGCTTGAAGAGGATCTGCGCGCCGCCAACGTACTTTGACAGCCGCTCGGCGTGATAGATCGGGCTGGGGCGGCCGACGTAATACTTGAGATCGCGATCCAGTTCGGCCACGAACTGCGGGTCGCCGCGCAAGGCCAGATAGGCTTGCGTGAGTTCGGCCAGCGGTGCCATCAGGGTCTCGGCAACATAAGTCCCGCCGTAGTCGCCAAAGCGGCCATGGCTGTCTGGGTAATCGTTGAAATCAAGCATGTGGCTGTGGGTACCTAATGGACGTCCAGACGTCTGTCGTTGCGCGCGACACAGGCGACGCATCTGCAGCGCACGGGCAGCAAGTGCCCATCTTAACGGCAACGCACTGGTCGCGCGTTGTCGGTGCCGGCTGCGGCACACTTACAAATAGCCGCGGATGCGTTCGCGCAAGGCGCCGATTTGCGCTTCGTCCATCTCGCCCAGCACGCCGCGACGCGCGCGCGGGATGTGCGCCAACGGCTCGTCGGCGGCAAAGACGTAGTGCTCAAGCAGCCCCCGCCAGGCCGCGCGCTCTGCCGCCGGCAAGGACTTGAAGGCAAGGATGCAATGCAGCAGACAACCCAACGCGGTGTGCGCTGCACTGCCACCCGGCGCCTGCGGCTGCCACCAGTAATTGACCAGGGCGTTGAGCCGCTCCAGCGATGCCACGTGATGCCACCACAACGGCGGGATGTAGATGGCGTCGCCCGCGTGCAACTCGGCACTCTGCGCAGCAGCCAACGCATCGCGCAAGCGCGGATAACGCGGGTCATCCACCTGGTCCAGGCGCGCCACGCCAATGGCGGCGCCGGTGGGCGCGAAGTCCAGCGGCCCAATGTACAAATTGCCCACTTGGTCGGGTGCAAACAAGGTGAAGCGGCGCACGCCGCAGACCACGCAGGCAAGATTGTGATACTCGTCGAAATGCGCCGGCGTGGTGACGCGATTGCCGACCCACAAGCGCGGCTGCACGCTGTCGGGCATGCCGGCAAGCGCGTGTGTATCCAGCAGGCCGGGGACGCATTCGGCCATCAACGCGCTTTGCACCGCCAGGCCCGGCGCATCGACCTGCTGGCTGTAGCGCGCCAGGCGCTGCAGTGCCTGGGTGATGGCCACCCGGTGATGCGTGAAGTTGAAGCCGTCAAACGCTGCGTTGTAGCCAATGCAGCCGCCAGCCTCGGCCGGCAGCAGCAGGGCATCCACTGCAGCGCCGCTGTCATGCGCGGCGACGTGGCGGGCAAACGCGCTGTCCGATGCCTGGGCCTGGCGCACCAGTGGCCAGTCGCGACACAAACCCCGAATGACCAGCGGCCGCTCGCGCGCCGCCAACGTATCCAATGCCAATGAGAATTCGCTGGCGGCACACTCGTCGATGGCATGCAGGGCGCTCATGCGGCGTCCGCCTGCGCCACAGCGCGAAAGAAATCCCGCAACCGCTGCGCCGACTTGATACCGGGCGCATCCTCCACGCCACTGGCCACATCCACCGCCCACGGATGCAGCGCATGAATTGCCGCGCCGACGTTGTCGGCATCAAGCCCGCCCGCCAGCCACACCGGCTGCGCCAGTGCCGGCAACGGCTGCGTCCAATCGAAGCGCTGCCCGCCGCCACCAGCGCCACCACGCCGATGCCCATCCAGCAACAAACCGGCAGCCTGCGGCCAAGCCTGATACGCCGCTGCGTCGGCAACGCCATCGCCCATCGCCACCGCCTTGAGAAACGGCAGGCCAAACTGTGCGCACCAGGCGTCACTTTCCGCACCGTGGAACTGCAACATCGCCGGATGCACGGCAGCCACGACTTCACGCACACGGGCAGCGTCGTCATCCATGAACAGCGCCACTGCCGCCACCGCCGGCGGCAACGCGGCGACCATCGCCTGTCCGCGCGCCAGCGTCACCTGGCGCCGACTGCGCGTGGTGAACACCATGCCGATGGCAGCGGCACCCAGTTCGGCGGCAAGCAGTGCATCCTGCACGCGCGTCATGCCGCAGCATTTGACGGCGGTCACAGCGACACCTCCGCCGGCAGCCCCCAACGCGCTTCGTAACGCGGGCCAACGAAGGTCAGGCCCGACGACGGCGCGGTTGGGCCGGCCACCTGCCGATTGCGCCCGGCGAGGAGTTCGCCCAGCCAGGCCACCGGGCGCTCGCCGCGGCCGATCATCAGCAACGAGCCGACGATGTTGCGCACCATGTGATGCAAGAATCCGTTGGCCTCGATGTGCACGCAGACCTCGTCTCCCGTGCGCTGCACGCCGACCGCCAGCACCGTCCGCCGCGGATGTTTGGCCTGGCAGGACAAGGCGCGAAACGCGGTGAAGTCATGCGGCCCCAGCAACGCCTGCGCTGCTTCGTGCATGCGTTCGGCATCCAGTGGCAGGCGTTCCCAGGTAACGAAACGGGCGTCCAGCGCGGCGCGCACCGGCCGATTGAGCAACCGATAGACATAGCGACGGCTGCGCGCCGCATAGCGGGCATGGAAGTCATCGGCAACCGGCTGCGCCCACATCACTGCCACCGCATCGGGCAGGTTGGAGCAGCCGCCAAGCACCCAGCCGCGCATGGCGCGCTGCGCATCCGTATCGAAATGCACCACCTGGCAGCGGCCGTGCACACCGGTGTCGGTGCGCCCCGCGCAGGTAAGCAGCACCGAGTGGGCGGCCACGCGCGACAACGCCTGCTCGACCGCCGCCTGCACGCTGGGACCGACGCGCAGGCGTTGCCAGCCGAGGAAATCGGTGCCGTCGTATTCAATGCCCAGGGCAATACGCATCACTCACCGCCACCTGCTGCCACACGGTACACACCATAAAACACGCGGGCCGACAAGCGGCCCGCGTGTTGTCACATGAACCACCAGTGGCCGGTCAGTGATCAAGGCCCGCCAGCAATTCGCGGGCGACATCGCGCTGCATCTGGCTGCCTTCCTGCACGACTTCATCGAGCATGGCACGCGCGCCTTCGGCGTCACCCATATCCAGATAAGCGCGGGCCAAATCCAGTTTGGTGTCGACCGGATCGTCGTTGAACTCGCCGAGCGCGGCGGGCGGGTCGGCGCTGACCGTCTCATCGGCGGCAAACTTCCACGTACCCGGATCGTCCTGCGCCAACGCTTCACCCGCCGCTTCATCCGCCGTCGATGCTTCATCACCCGCTTCGGCCGGCACACCGGCAACAGGTGCGGCTGCGGGCGTCAGATTGAAATCGAAGGCGTAGCCACCAACCGGCTTCGGTGCAGTCGACAGCGGCGGCGGCACCGATGACGCCGGGGCGGATGGATCTGCCTCTGCATCCACGCCCGCATCGATATCAAAGCCGGCAAGCGTGCCATCGTCCGCCGCGCTGGTGGCAGGTGGCGGTTGCTGTTCAAACAGCGGATGGGTCGGCGCCAGATCCTCGCCCATGCGCACGACTTCCTGCCAGTCTGCCTGTGCCGGATCGGTGATATGCGCGTACATCGCCTCGGCTGCGGCCTCGAAGTGCTCGACGTCGCGACGCGAGTAATACAGCGTGACCAGCTCCAGATTGAGGCCCAGGTCGTCGGGACGCTCGGCCAGCTGATCGAGCAGCTCGTCCTGGTCGGTATCCGTGGCGGACAGTGCGTCCGTGGTCTCGGTTGCCGGCACATCGTCGGTCGGCGCATCTGTGGTCGGCGACGTGGAAAACCGGTCCGCCAGGGAAGATGCCGCGCCAGCCGCCATCAGCGGCGTTTTACGCCGCCGTCCAAGCAAGGCCAGCAACAGCAGCAGGACGATGGCGCCAGCACCCGCCGCCCAAGCCCAGGGCTGCATGTACCACGGCATCAATGACGCATCGGGCCGCGGTGCCGCGGCGGGAGATTCCGGCTTGGCCGCTGCATCCTCGACAGGCGCAGCGATGGGCGGTGCCGCTGCCGTGCTGGCAGCGACCACGCCGGGAGCCACGGCCGCCGAAGATGCCGCGGCGACGGACCCCGCCGCCTCTGGTGCCGCAGCCGCCGAACCGGCAGCCGCAAGCGGCGCGGCGCTTCCGGCACTTGCCGGCGCAGCCGCCGATGCAGCGCCAGCAACGGCCGATCCGGCAGCTGCAGCCGTCGACACCGCTGGCGCAGGCTCAGGCTCACCCTTGCGGGCGGCAGCCAGCTTGTCCTGCAGCTCCGCAATCTGGCTGTCCTTGAGCGACAACAGGCGCGTGTTCTTATCGTTGACGTCGGCCAGCTCCTTGAGCTGCGCCTTGAGGTCGGTCGACTGTTGCTGTGCGCTGGCCAGGCTTTCCTGTGCGCGCAGCAGGTTTTGGCGCAAGGCGGCTGCATCCTCGCCCTTGCCCGCCGCCGTGCTGTTGCCAGCCGTTTTGGCCGTATCGCTGCCCTCGCCCTTGGCCGGCACCAACGCCAAGCGATCACCGGCGTTATCCGCGGTCGGCGTCGGGGCGCTGGAGGCGTCGGCCCGCGTCGCCATGTCGGCAACCGTGGTGGGCGCCGCCGCCGGGCCGGCGCGCCAATCGCTGTTCTGTCGACGGACTTCCGCCACGGCGGCCGCCACGGTCATGGCCTGCGCCTGGCTGGCGGTGGGAATGCGCAGCACCGCCCCCGTCTTCAGTGCATTGATGTTGTCGCGATAGAAGGCATCGGGGTTGGCCTGCTTGATCGCCAACAGCATCTGGTGCACGTCGACCTCGGCCGGCGCCGCTTGACGGGCAATGCTGGACAAGGTCTGTCCCCGCGTCACCGGACCGTACTGGCTCCCCGCCGTGGCCGCTGGCTTGGCGCTGGCGGGCGCGGGGGTGGGCGCTGCCGCGGGTGCCGGTGTGGACGCAGCTGTCGCGTGACTCGGGGCAGCCGTACGCGGCGCCGGAGCTGTCGGGGCCGGCGCTGCCACGGCCGGTGCGGCTGGGCTGGCTGGCGTGCCGGGCGGATCCAGCAGGATGGTGAACTCGCGTACGCTCTTGCCGGTCGCGCCATGCACTTCAACCAGCAGATCGAGGAACGGATCGTCTACCGGCGTCGTGCTGGTAATGCGGATGACATGGCGCCCGCCTACCGTGGTGACGGCAAAATGCAGCGGGATGGCCGTACGCCCGCCCATGATGCCGGCGCGGGTAAAGTCTTCATTGGAGGCCAGTTGCGCGCTCAATTGCTGCAACTCGGCAGGCGTCGCCGACTGCACCGGGATTTCGGCTACAAGTGGTTGTCCGAGCGCGGATTTGACCTGGATCTGGCCCAGATCCACCGCCATGAGCTGGCTGCTGCAAAGCCCCAGCGCAACCAGCATCGACAACTTCGACAAACGATTCATTGCGTATCCCCCGGTACAAGCCTGACGCCATTGAAGGTGTCACCGCTGCGCGGCAACGTCTGCAAACGAGTTGCCACTTTAGTTATATGTATGCCAATCAACAATAGCCCCGGCAACCACTTGCGGGCAATTGTTGCGGCCGCTTCTCGGCTTGTCCGCCGGTGCCCTGCAGTCCTTCCGAACACGGCACGGCGCATTCACAGATAATCCGCGATCAGGATTTCGGCAATCTGCACGGCATTGAGTGCCGCGCCCTTGCGGATATTGTCGGCAACGATCCACAGGTCCAGGCCGCGCTCGTGGGAAATGTCCTCGCGCACGCGGCCGACAAAGACCGCATCATGCCCGGCCGCCTCTCCCACCGGCGTGGGATAACCCCCTGCCTTGCGCTCATCCATCAGCTCCACGCCCGGCGCGCTCGAAAGCAGGGCACGCGCCGCCGCCAACCCGAGCTTGTCGCGCGTTTCAATGTGTACCGCCTCACCGTGGCCGTAAAACACCGGCACGCGCACGGCGGTGGGATTCACCTGGATGGTTTCGTCCTCGAGAATCTTGCGCGTTTCCCACACCAGCTTCATTTCCTCCCGGGTGTAGCCGTTGGGCTGGAATTCGTCGATTTGCGGAATGACATTGAATGCAATCTGTGCCGGAAACTTGCCGCCGGTTTCCACGCCCTTGAAATTGAGTAACGCCGCTGTCTGTCGCCCCAGCTCTTCCATGCCCGAGCGGCCGGCACCGGACACCGATTGATAGGTCGCCACGTTGATGCGCTCGATGCCGACGGCGCGATGGATCGGCGCCAGCGCGACCAGCATCTGCATGGTCGAGCAATTGGGGTTGGCGATGATGCCGCGCGTGGTGTACCCGGCCACGGCATGTGCATTGACCTCGCTCACCACCAGCGGCACATCGTCCTGGTAGCGGAACTCCGAGGTGTTGTCCACGACTACCGCCCCGGCCGCAGCCGCGCGCGGTGCATGTTCGCGGCTGACGCTGCCGCCGGCCGAAAAGAAGGCAATGTCCACGCCGGCAAAGTCATAGGTATCCAGCAGCTGCACGGTGAGTTCGCGGCCGGCAAAGCTGACCTTGCTGCCGGCCGAGCGTTCGCTGGCCAGCGGCACCAGTTCGCTGACCGGGAAATCGCGCTCGGCGAGGATGGACAGCAAGGTCTCGCCGACGGCACCGGTGGCGCCGACCATGGCGACCTTGTAACTCGATTTCTTGCTCATGCGTGGGTGGGTTCGTCTGAAGTGAATGGGCCGGCCGGCACCTCCGTGCCGACGGGATCGGGGGGAACGTACGGCACACCGCCGCAGCTCATTGTCCTGCCTGCGCCGGGATGCGCGGCGTGACCGGACCGACGTCGCCGCACTGCGCACGATGGCGCAGCGCATGATCCATCAGCACCAGCGCCACCATGGCCTCGGCAATGGGCGTGGCGCGTACACCGACACAAGGGTCATGCCGGCCACGGGTAGCCACTTGCGTGGCCTCCCCGGCCAGATTCACGCTGTGTCCCGGCAGCATGATGCTGGAGGTCGGCTTGAGCACGATGGACGCCACCACCTCCTGTCCACTGCTGATGCCGCCAAGGATGCCGCCTGCATGATTGGACGTAAAGCCGTCCACTTGCATTTCATCGCGATGCTGGCTGCCACGCTGCGCCACGGCGGCAAAACCGTCGCCGATCTCCACGCCCTTGACCGCATTGATCGACATCAACGCCGCCGCCAGTTCGGCATCGAGCCTACTGTACACAGGCTCGCCCCAGCCTGGAGGTACGCCGCTGGCCACCACGTTGACCCGCGCGCCAACCGAGTCGCCGGCCTTGCGCAGCGCGTTGATCGTCTGCTCAAGCTCGGGCACCTGCGCGGCATCGGGCCAGAAAAATGTATTGGCCTCCACGGCGTCCCAGTCGAAATGACGCGGCGTGATATCGCCCAGCTGTGCCAGATGGCCACGCACATGCACGCCGTAGTGCAGGGCCAGCCACTTTTTGGCGATCACGCCGGCGGCCACGCGCATCGTGGTTTCGCGCGCCGAAGCGCGGCCTCCGCCACGCGGATCGCGGATGCCGTATTTCTGCCAATAGGTGTAATCGGCGTGGCCAGGACGAAAGGTATCGGCAATGCGGTCGTAGTCGTGGCTGCGCTGATCGGTATTGCGGATCAGCAGCGCAATCGGCGTGCCGGTGGTCAAGCCGGTGTACACGCCGGAAAGAATTTCCACCGCGTCCGCCTCATGCCGCTGCGAGGTGTAGCGGTTGCGTGCGGTGGCGCGGCGTGCCAGGTCAGGCTTGAACTCCTCCACGCTGATCGGCAGGCCCGGCGGGCAGCCGTCGATCACGCACCCGATGGCCGGCCCGTGACTTTCGCCAAAGGTGGTGACAGTCAAAAGCTTGCCAAACGCGTTGCTGGACATGGCGCACATCCGGATAGACCGGCAAAGCATAGCCGCTCGACCATCCCGCCTACACGCAACGGCGACAGTCCGGGCGCGCCGCGGTCACTTCCGCGCTGCGGGCGCGCGTGCCGATGGACGCCACTCGTCCGCCAGCATGGCAAAGATCACGTCGTCGACCCACTGCCCGCGCCACCACAGGCTTTGGCGATGGTGTGCCTCCTCGCGCAAGCCCAGCGTACGCAACAGGCCCACGCAGGCGGTGTTGCGCGGGTCCACCGAAGCGACGATGCGATGGCGTGCAAGCTCGCCGAATACCTCATCAAAGACAGCGCGCAAAGCTTCCGCCGCGCAGCCGCGACGCTGCCAGGCCGGCAGCAAGCTGATGCCAAACTCGACTGCCGCGTGATGGTCCGCTGGCAGGTTCAGGCCAAGATCGCCGATCAGCGTGCCATCGGCACGCCAGCGGATGGCACGCTGAAACCAGCCCGTGGGCACGGCAGCTGGCGATTGCGCGGCAATGAATTGGCGCACCTCATCGATATTGTCCGGACACCAGCCCTGGAAGCGTGCCACCGCCGGATCAGCGCGACACGCGAACAAGGCCGCGGCATCGTCCGCCTGCAGTCGATCCAGGCGCAGGCGGGCGGTGACCCACTCCACGGTCAGGCCGCGCGGCGTGCCGCGGCGGCGGCACCAATGGCCTGCGCATGGTCGATCAGGTCGCGCCGGCCCAGCACGAACACGCCCATGGCGCCGACCTTGAATTCCACCCACACGAACGGCACCTGCGGCAGCAGACGGCACAAGGCGCGCTCGCTCTCGCCCACCTCGACGATCAGCAGCCCGTCTTCGTTGAGATGCGCCGCCGCCTCATCCAGCATACGCAGGCACAAGTCCAGGCCGTCGGCACCGGAAGTGAGGCCAAGCTTCGGCTCGTGGGCGTACTCGCCCGGCAGCGTGGCGTACTCCGCATCGGTGACGTATGGTGGATTGGACACGATCAAGTCGTAGGTCTGTCCGGCCAACCCGGAAAACAGGTTCGATTGAATGGCGTTGACCCGGTCGCCGACGCATTGCAACGCCATGTTCTCGCGCGCCAGCGCCAGCGCCTCGGTGCTGATGTCGGCCAGATCCACCTGCCAGCTGCGGTTGTACTGTGCAATGGCGATACCGATGCAGCCCGAGCCGGTACACAAATCCAGCACGCGCTCGACCGGGCGGTCGTCCAGCCACGGCGCAAAACCCGATTCGATCAGCTCGGCAATCGGCGAGCGCGGCACCAGGGCGCGCGGATCGCTCTTGAACTGCAGCCCGGCAAACCAGGTTTCGCCGACCAGATAGGCCACCGGCACGCGCTCATCGATGCGGCGTTCGATCAACGCCAGCACGCGGGTCTTCTCTTCATCGACCAGCCGCCCGACAGCGTAGGCCGGCGGCAAATCAGGTGGCAGATGCAGGCAGCCGAGCACCAGGTGCGTCGCCTCGTCGATGGGATTGTCGTGGCTGTGGCCAAACGTGAGCCCGGCGGCGGCAAAGCGGCTGGCGGCGTAGCGGATGAAGTCGATGATGCTGGACAGTTCGGTGGTCACAAGTAATTCCGGATTACGGCGTGCAGGCGGCGGTCAGTATAGGTGGGCGGGTGGCCAACCAGCCCTTGTCTATACTGCCGCGATGAATTTGAAGCTGATCGTGCAATACCTCGCGCCGCACCAGGCGCTGTCGCGCCTCGTCTACCACGCGACGCGGTGGACTTTCGCGCCGTGGAAGAACTGGCTGATCCGCACCATCGTGCGCAAATACCACGTCAACATGGCCGAGGCCGCCGAGCCCGAGCCCACCGCGTACCAGCACTTCAATGCGTTTTTCACGCGCAAGCTGCGCGCCGATGCGCGCCAGTTCGATCCCGACCACGCCGCCGTGTCGTGTCCCGCCGACGGTCGCATCAGCCAGGCCGGACGTATCGCCAACGGCCGCATCTTTCAGGCCAAGGGTCGCGACTACAGCGCCGTGGAACTGCTCGGCGGCGACGCGGCGGCAGCGGCACCGTATCGCAACGGCAGCTTTCTCACCGTGTACCTGTCGCCACGCGATTATCACCGCGTACACATGCCGCTGACCGGCACGCTGCGCACCACCGTGCATGTGCCGGGACGTATCTTCAGCGTGGCGCCGTTCGCGGTGGCGGGTATTCCGCGCATTTTTGCCCGCAACGAACGTTTGGTGTGTCACTTCGACGGCGACCACGGCCCGTTTGTCGTGGTCATGGTCGGCGCCATCCTGGTGTCATCGGTGGCGACCGTGTGGGATGGGCTGGTCATACCACCCTACGCCCACGCCATCCGCGAAAAATCCTTCGCCGGCCGTGCCATCACGCTGCAGCGCGGCGCCGAGATGGCGCGCTTCAACATGGGCTCGACGGTCATTGTGCTGCTGCCTGCCGGCGTGCAGCTGGATGCGCTGGCCGCCGAACAAGCCGTGCAAGTTGGCCAGCGCCTCGGCACGCTGCCCGACTTGCGCGACTGACATTGGACCGCCCCGCGATTTGTCTCAATGCGGCTGGCGCGCCTGCCAGGCGGCCAGCGCCGCCTTGTAGCGCTCCATTGCCTCGTCGTAGGTGTCGTAAACGCAGCGTATGCAACCTTCGCCACAGCAATCTGCGGCATCGGGTTCGGACGGCTTGACGGGCGGCGGATCAGCCGTGCCGGCCGCCGACGGCGCATCCATGTTGACGATGCGCAATGATGCCGGCAGGTCGGTGTCGCTCATGATGCCGTGCGCTTACTGAAGCGGCTTGCGGAAGCGGTAGATGAACTGATCAGTATGGCCACGTATCGAGGGATCAAACACCTTGGCCGTGTGCGGGTCGGCGCTGTTGCGCAGCGCATCGCTTTCGCCATCGAACGTGAAACCGGCCGCTTCAACCTGGGCGCGCACCGTTGCCGGATCGATGCGGTGCAGGGTTTCGGTATCGGCCAGGCCATGCCCGGCAGCGGCTACATGGTCGATCACCACGAACAGGCCACCTGGCTTGAGCGCCGCGAAAGCCTGGCGGTCCAGCGCTGCCGGGTCGGCGTTGCCCATGAAGCTGTCGGGATAGTCGTGATAGTTCTGCGAGGTGAATACCAGATCCACCGGTTCGGGCGTCGTCAGCTTGGCCGCCGGCTGCTGCAGCAAGGTGACATTGGCGTAATGCGGCGTGGCAGCCAGTGCTGTCCACTGCGCAAAGGCCTTGGCGGAAAACTTCTCCGCCTCCTGCGGCCACACCGTGTAGACGCGCCCGGCCGGACCCACCAAGGCACTGAATACGCGGGTGAAATAACCCTTGCCGGGAAGCAGTTCCAGCACCTTCTGCCCCGGCTTGACCTGCGCAAACAGCATGATCTGCGCCACCTTGCGCCGCGCATCGTCAACCTTGTCGGCAGTGCGCGCCGGATCGTTGACCGCCTGAGCCACTGCCGCATCAAGGGTGCCGGCGTGCTGATCGGTCGGCGTGGCCGCCATGCCGGCCACGGGCAAAGCACACAACAGCGCAAGCCACATCGTTCGCATATGCCTGGACATGATCCACTCCTGTCGACGGGTATCGGCCATTGTGCACCGTAATGCGCATCGGGTCGCGGCCGACGTGCCCGTCGAATAGATCGCGCCCGTCGCGTCGATGGCGACATCCACGCTGGCGGCACCGGGTATTGCCAACCGGCAGCGACGTATGCAATCTAACTGTCGATTACAGGCGTAATAAAGGTGCCAAGCATGCACGGTGTACCCACCATCAGCGAGGCGGAAAGCCGCGTCATGGACGTGCTGTGGCGCCGTGCGCCGCAAACCGCTGGCGAGATCGTGGCGGCGTTGCAGCCAGGTACGGGGTGGCACGAGAAGACCATCAAGACCCTGCTCAACCGCCTGCTGGGCAAGCGCGCCTTGACTGCCACGCGCGACGGCCGGCGCTACTTGTATTCGCCCCTGCTGCAGCGCGAGGATTGGCAGGCCAGCGAAAGCCGCAGCCTGCTCGATCGCGTGTTTGGCGGGCACCTGGCGCCGCTGCTGGTGCATTTCAGCGAACACGAAAAGCTCTCGGCGCACGACCTTGCCGAGTTGCGCAAACTGGTCGATGCCATTGACGACAAGGGACACTGACCATGGTCGACATGATGTGGTACGTCACCTTCGGCCTCGCTGGCGTACTCATGCTGCGCAAGCCGGTGCGCCGGGCATTCGGTGCCGGGCCGGCGTTCACGCTGTGGCTGCTGCCCGTGCTGCTGGCGGCACTGCCATGGCTGCCCGGCCTGCCGCCGGCGCTGCGGGTCGTCACCGTGCCCGGCCTGCTGCCAAGCCTCGTTCCCGTGGTTGGCACGGCGTTGCCGGATCAGTCCAGCTGGGTCGCACTGATCTGGCTTATCGGCAGCGCGGCGATGATGCTGCGGCTGGCCACGCGTTACTGGCGTTTGCGGCGGCAATGCCGCACGCCGCCAGTTGATGTCCTGCGCCGGCTGCAAGCGACGTTGCCCGATCTCGACTCGCGACGCGTGCGCCTGCACGCCACCGGACCCGGCCTGCTGTGGGCCATGCGCAGCCTGTTGCTGCTGCCGCCGGATTTCACCCGGCGCTTTGCTTGCGACCAGCAGGCCCTGGTCCTGCGCCACGAATTGACCCACTTGCGCCGCGGCGATCCGCTGTGGCGCCTGCTGGCGGAAATCGGCCTGGCGCTGTTGTGGTTCCATCCGCTGGCATGGCTGGCCGCACCGCGGCTACGGCTGGATCAGGAGCTGGCCTGCGATGAAGCCGTCCTGCGCGCCACGCCGCAAGCCCAGGCACGTTACGCCCGCACCCTGCTCGACACGGCTGGCATCGCCGCCGCGCCGGTGTTCACCCCCTGGCTTGCCGAGCCGCAATTGAAGGAACGTCTCGTGATGATCGGGCAGTATCGTCCCGGCGCCACGCGTCGGCGCATGGGCTTTCTCGCCGTCGCCGTGCTGCTGGCCGCCAGCGCCTGGGTGGCGCAGAGTCCGTTGTCCACGGTCGCCGAGCCACACGCCGCCGCGAACCTGGAATACAACGCGCACCTCGCCCCGAAGTACCCCGCCGACGCGGTGAAGAACCACGACCAGGGAATGGTCATCCTGGAGGTTCTGGTGGGGACTGACGGACAACCGCAACGCATCACCGTGCATTCGGCCGACAACGTCGCGCCGAGCTTGGTCAAGGCCGCCAGTGATGCCGCCATGAAGTGGCGCTTCAATCCCGCCCTGCGCGACGGCAAGCCAATCGAGAGCTACGCGCGGGTGCCGGTAAGGTTCTCGCTCACCGATACCGACGACTCATCAGCTGCGCCCGGAGCGGCCCCGACCACGGGGAAACCGGCGAACGTACGACAGGCGGATGCCGTCTGAAAGCCATCACGCATGCGCTTCATCGACTTTACGCAGTAGTTCATGACTTTCATGCAACCCATTGATTTGTTAACCTCACTGTGAACTACAGCGAGGCTTCAATGGATCAACCCATGGCGTCACGCACCTCCCACTGGTCGCAGCGCGCGCGCAATCTGGCGTGGGTCGCGGCCATCGGCGCCATCCTTGCCGGCTGTGCCAGTGCCCCGCGCAAGGCGCAACCCACGTTCAAGTCATCGCACTCAGGCCTGGCCAACGCGCCGGCGCGCGCACCGGACCAGGTGGCCGCGGCCAACGACGTGTTGTTTCGCGCCATGGCCCTGGTCGGCACGCCTTACCGCTGGGGCGGCAACACGCCCGACGGCGGTTTCGACTGCAGTGGCCTGGTCGACTACATCTATCAAACCGCCACCGGCTTGCGCCTGCCACACAGTTCGCGCGCCATGGCCAAGGTGGATGGACGCAACGTGCAGCACATGACCAAGCTGGCCAGTGGCGACCTGGTGTTTTTTGCCAGCGGTGGCGACATCAGCCACGTTGGCGTGTACGTCGGCAAGGGCCGCTTCGTCCACGCTCCCAACAGCGGCGGCACGGTGCGCCTGGACGACATCGACGGCCCGTACTGGCGCGACCATTTTGCCTACGGCAAGCGCCTGCTGGACTGAAATTCACCGCCACGTAACAGACCATGTCGGCGCGCATTGCCCGCCCTGTGTCGGCCGCCCCCGTAGGAGCCCGCTTGCGGGCGATGCTTTTTCTGCGTCACCAAAATTCTTGCGCCATCCAAGGCAAGACTATCGCCCGCAAGCGGGCTCCTACGGGATACCAAGTGGTGTGACGCCGCGGGTGCCAATCAGTGCTCGGCGGTACCCGGTGCATGCGCGTGGCCGTGTGCCAGTTCTTCCGCGGTGGCATCGCGCACCTGCTCCAGCGACACGTCGAAATGCAGCGTCTTGCCCGCCATCGGATGGTTCATGTCCACATCGATGGTGCTCATGCCCACCTTGTGCACGGTGACCGCGCGCTGGCCGCCATCCTTCATGCGCAGCACGCTGGTCATGCCCGGCTTCAGGCGATCGGCATGCGGCAGGTACTTCTTCGACAAACGCTGCACCTGGCCTTCCTGGCGCTCGCCGTAGGCGTCCGCCGGGGCGATATCCACGCTCAGCGCGTCGCCTTGTTCGTGTCCTTCCAGCGCGGATTCCAGGCCGGGGATCAGCTGCCCGTGACCGAGCACCACCCATAGCGGCTCACCGCGGTCGCGCGAGCTTTCAACCTGGTCGCCATCCACCGTCAAGGTGTAGTGCAACGCGATGACCTTGTCCTTGCCAGCCTGCATGTGCGTGTCCCGTGATCAAACGCGCGATTCTAGCAGCGGCCGGACTGGCAGCGGCGGGCGCGGGCGCTGGCATGGCCGCGCCAGTCCGTCGCGGACTATGATCCTGCACGGGGGATTCGCGACACGGCGCCATCGGCGCACAAGGTCAACATGCCGACACTCGACCGCAGCGCGCGGAAATCCATCGCGGCCCACTATGCGCATCGCGGCCACCGCTGGCATGTGCGCTGGAAGCTGGCCAACGATCCGGTCTACGCGGCCACCGTCAGACTCATCGGCGACAGCATGCTGCCCTTGCTGGATATCGGCTGCGGCATCGGCCTGCTCGGCCAATATCTGCACGCCATCGGCACGCGCACCGATTACACCGGCGTCGATCACGACCCGCGCAAGATCCGTACCGCACAGGCGGCGGCGCGACACGCTGGCGCGCAAGATCGCATGCACCTGGCCTGCACCGACGCCACCACCTTGCCGCCACTGCGTGGCAACGTGGCGTTGCTGGACGTCCTGCATTACCTGGGCGCCGAACACCAACGCCGCCTGCTGCAGGCGGCGGCCCGGCATCTGGCCCCGCACGGCATGCTGGTGATCCGCAACGTGCTGCGCGAGCCCAACTGGCGCTTCCATGCCACACGGGCGGAGGAGTTTTTCCTGCGCCGCAGCGGCTGGATCCCTGGCGGCGTGCAGCATTATCCCAGCGCCGGAGAATTGCGCGTGGCGCTGGAAAATGCCGGCCTGGACGTGTGCATCAGCCCGTTGCGCGGACGCACGCCATACAACAGTTACCTGCTGGTTGCCCGTCCGCTGGGAGCCTAGGCGGCAGAAACCGTCCGGGCTGCAAAGCCGCCTGCTTGGTCCATTTCTCCGCCAATTCTTGGCCCATAGAGCCACTATGGGCCGGCGAATCGTCGAAAAACTGTCCTGGCGCAGCCAGCTTTTCGCCTCGAACGTTTCTACCGCCCAGGCTCCTGGGATGAACGCCAGGACATACGCGCACGCCACGGCGATATACAGCTGGCGACCACGCCCGCTATACTGCGCGGCGCAGTCGCTCTGACTGTCGCGGCCATTCAGTCGCCCTTTCCCTTTCTTGCAACACGGTATGAACACTCCGGGTTGCTCAGGAGTGCTTCATGTCTTTCGATTCGCTGGGCCTTGCGCCCGCGTTGTTGCGTGCGCTTGCCGAATACGGCTACGCCGACCCCACACCCATCCAGTCTGCCGCGATTCCACCCGCGCTGGCCGGACACGACCTGCTGGCCGCCGCACAAACCGGCACCGGCAAGACCGCCGCATTCGCGCTGCCGCTGTTGCAAAAGCTGTCCACCGCCGGACAGACCATGACGCGCCGCCCGCGTGCGCTGATCCTCACCCCGACGCGCGAGCTGGCAGCGCAGATCCACGACAACATCCGCAGCTACGGCAAGCACATGCAGGTCAGCAGCACCACCATTTTTGGTGGCGTCAGCATGGGCCCGCAGATCAACGCGCTGCGTCGCGGCGTGGACATCGTCATCGCCACGCCGGGACGCCTGCTCGACCACATGCAGCAGCGCACGCTGGATCTTTCCTCGGTGGAAACGCTGATCCTGGACGAAGCCGACCGCATGCTCGACATGGGCTTCCTGCCCGCGTTGAAGCGCATCCTCGCCGTGGTGCCAAAGAAACGCCAGACGCTGCTGTTCTCGGCCACGTTCGCGCCGGCAATCAAGACGCTGGCACTGGAGTTCATGCACAACCCGCAGGAAATTTCCGTCGACAACCCGAACGCGGTCGCCACGCTGGTCAGCCATCTGGTGCACCCGGTAGATGCCGCGCGCAAGCGCGACCTGCTGTTGCATCTGCTGGCCGACGACAGCCGCCGGCAGGCACTGGTGTTCAGTCGTACCAAGCATGGTGCCGACAAACTGGTGACCTTCCTCAACGCTTCGGGTCTGCGCACCGCCGCGATCCACGGCAACAAGAGCCAGAACGCGCGCACACGTGCCCTGGCTGATTTCAAGTCGCACCGTGTCACTGTGCTGGTGGCTACCGACATTGCCGCGCGCGGCATCGACATCGAACAGTTGCCCATCGTCATCAACTACGACCTGCCGTCGGTCGCCGAAGATTACGTGCACCGCATTGGCCGCACCGGTCGTGCCGGCATGGAAGGGCTGGCCGTGTCGCTGGTCAGCCATGATGAGTCAGGCCTGCTGTACGACATCGACAAGCTGCTCAAGCACGATATCAAGATCGTCGCCATTGCCGGCTTCGAACCGTCGGCGCCATTGCGACTGGATGCCGGTGCACCGCGGCCCAAGCAGGGCGGACAGCGCCAGCAAAGTGGACAGCGCCAGCAGCGCGGCGGCCAGCGTTCGTCGACCTCGCGCCAAGGCAAGCCCAGCGGCGCGCCACGCCCCAATGGTTATGCCGCGCAGGGCCGCAAGGAACGCCCCACCGGCAACCAGCAACGTCGTCGCCCGCATTCGCGTCCCGCTGCCAACGCCTGAGGCGTGCCGCGGTTGCGGAGCGGGTGATACCCGCTCCGCGCGCATTGGGCGACGCAAAGATCGGCGGCCGATGCGGCGCTACATCAGGCCCAGGGCGCTGGCGTGATGGCGCAGGTGGTCGTCGATGAAGCTGCTGACAAACCAGTAGCTGTGGTCGTAACCGGCGTGTCGGCGCAGCAACAGTGGTTGACCGGCTTCGGCACAAGCCTGGTCAAACAGCTCCGGCCTGAGCTGGGCCTGCAGCCACGGGTCGGCTTCGCCCTGATCGATCAGGATCGTGCCGGCAAAGGTCTGGCGCCGCACCAGTTCACAGGCGTCGTGTGCCGACCACGCCGCCGGGTCATCGCCCAGGTAACGGGCGAAGGCCTTGCGTCCCCACGGCACTTGGCTGGGTGCGACGATGGGTGCGAAGGCTGACACCGAGCCATACGTTTGCGGGTGACGCAGGGCCAACGTCAGTGCGCCGTGGCCCCCCATGGAATGGCCGCATATACCGCTGCGGCTGACATCCAGCGCAAAGTTTTGCGCCAGCAATGCCGGCAGCTCATCGGTGAGGTAGCGCTCCATGCAAAAGCGCGTCGACCAGGGCGCCTGCGTGGCATCCAGATAAAACCCGGCACCCTCGCCGACTTCCCAGTCGCCGGTGGCGCCATCGAAACCAGTGTCGCGCGGGCTGGTATCGGGCGTCACCAACGCCAGGCCCAGCTGCGCCGCCAGTCGCTGCGCACCGGCCTTGATGGCGGCAGTCTCCTCGTTGCAGGTGAGGCCGGCGAGAAAATACAGCACCGGGCAACGGCGGGTTCGCGCCTGCGCCGGCAGAAACAGCCCGAACCGCATCGGCCCACTGCAGGCAGCCGAAGCATGTCGATAAAAGCCCTGCACTCCACCGTGGCACGCTTGTTCGCTGAGTGTCTCGAGCATGACCGCCTCCATTGGCACTGCACACGAGTGTAGCGGCCAGTGCCGTCGGGACGTTTCCACAACCGTGCCTGATAAACTTGCGCCCTTGCGCGCTGTGTCCTTCGCCGCTTCCCGTTTCGAGGTTCCCCATGTCTGTCCCTGTCACCGACCACGCGCCGGAGCCGTCCGGTTTCAGCGGACTCGACCTGCATCCCGACGTCATGGCCGTGCTGGCCGACGTCGGCTACGAGTCACCCTCGCCCATCCAGGCACAGACCATCCCGCCGCTGCTGGCCGGGCGCGACGTGCTGGGACAGGCGCAGACCGGCACCGGCAAGACCGCGGCGTTTGCCTTGCCGATCCTGTCGCGCATCGACCGCCACGCCGGCAAGCCACAGGCCCTGGTGCTGGCGCCCACGCGGGAATTGGCCATCCAGGTGGCCGAAGCCTTCCAGACCTACGCCGCGCACATCCCCGGCTTCCAGGTGCTGCCGATCTACGGCGGCCAGAGCTACGGCCCGCAGCTGCATGCGCTCAAGCGCGGCGTGCATGTTGTGGTCGGCACGCCGGGGCGGGTGATCGATCATCTGGACAAAGGCACGCTCGATCTTTCCACGCTGAAATACCTGGTGCTGGACGAAGCCGACGAAATGCTGCGCATGGGTTTCGTCGACGACGTGGAAAAGGTGCTCAGCGCCACGCCGCCGCAGCGCCAGGTGGCGCTGTTTTCCGCCACCATGCCGGCCGCCATCCGCAAGATTGCCCAGCGCCACCTGAAAGACCCGGTGGAAGTGGTGATCAAGTCCTCGGCCAGCACCACGCCACATATCCACCAGCGCTACTGGCTGGTCAGCGGCATGCACAAGCTTGATGCCTTGACCCGCATCCTCGAAGCCGAACCGTTCGACGCAATGATCATCTTCACCCGCACCAAGCAGGCCACCGACGAGCTGGCCGGCAAGCTGCAGGCGCGCGGACTGGCAGCCGCAGCCATCAACGGCGACATTGCCCAGGCGCAGCGCGAGCGCGTGATCCAGCAACTGAAAGACGGCAAGCTCGACATCCTGGTCGCCACCGATGTCGCCGCGCGCGGACTGGACGTGGATCGCATCAGCCACGTCGTCAATTACGACATCCCCTACGACACCGAGAGCTACGTCCACCGCATCGGCCGCACCGGCCGTGCCGGGCGCAGCGGCGAGGCGATCCTGTTTGTCAGCCCGCGCGAGCGCGGCATGTTGCGCGCCATCGAGCGTACGACGCGACAGGCGATCGAGCAGATGCAGCTGCCCTCGGTCGAGGTGGTCAACGACGTGCGCATTGCCAAGTTCAAGCAGCGCATCAGCGACACGCTGGCGCTGGGCGACCTGGGCCTGTTCCAGCAATTGATCGAGCAATACGAGCACGAGCACGACGTGCCGGCACTGGAAATTGCCGCCGCCTTGGCCCGCATCGCGCAGGGCGACCAGCCGCTGCTGCTGGCGCCTCCGGCGCACGACAAGCACGACGCACCGCCACGCGAACGCACGCCACGCGAGCGCAACGACAATGCGCGCACCCAGCGCGAACATGCGCCGCGTGGCCGGGAAAGCGCGCCGCGCGAATACGGCATGCGTCCGCTGCGACCACACGCCACCGAACAGGGCAAGCGCACCTACCGCATCGAGGTTGGCCACGAACACGGCGTAAAGCCGGGCAACATCGTTGGCGCCATCGCCAACGAGGCCGGGCTGGACAGCCAGTACATCGGCCGCGTCAGCATCCGCGACCACTACAGCCTGATCGACCTGCCCGACGGCATGCCGCGCGAGATCCTCGAGCACCTGAAAAAGGTCTGGGTCGTGCAGCAGCAGTTGCGCATCCACGAATGGGACGGCAGCGAAAGCGTCGGCGACGCGGCCGCCGCCGGCGTGCCACACCCGGCGTCGCATCCGGCGCCCCGACCCGGCAAGCGCAGCGGCGGCTTCAAACCGCGCCCGGCGGGCTTCAAGCCGCCGCGACGCAAGTAGCGGCAAGGGCCCCGCCGCCGCGATGGCAATCGGTGCATGATTAAACGCTCACCCTGATTGAGCCACTCCATGCCCGCGACCCGGACAGACGCCCCTTCGCCGGCCATGGCCGGACCGCGGCTGGACGGCCTGGACACTGCCGCCCGCGCCCTGCTGCAAGCGACCGCATGCGCCTTGCGCGACGGCAACGCCGCGGCGGCGCGCAGCGCCCTCGATACCGCGACGGCGACGCATCCCGGACATCCGGAAATCCTGCGAATGGATGCTCTGTTGCGGCTGCGTGCGCAACAACCAGCAGCCGCCCACGCCTTGCTGCAACGCGCGCTGGCGCAATGGCCGGACTACGCCCTGGCGTGGTCCGACCTCGGCAATCTGCAGCGCGCGGTCGGCAACGACACGGCGGCCGGCGCGTGCTGGCAGAAGGCCTGTGACCTGGCACCGACCGCGCCGCTGCCGTGGTTCAACCTCGGCCGCCACCATCAGTTGCGCGGCGACACGGTGGCCGCCATCCACGCCCTGCAACGCGCGCACACGCTGGCGCCGACCCTCGTCCCCGCCGGCGTGTTGCTGGCCGACGCCTTGACCCACGCCGGACGCCTGGACGAAGCGGCGGACGGCTACCGCCAAGTGCTGGCCATGGCGCCGACCTGCGGCGACGCATGGCGCGGCCTGGCCAACATCAAGACCCGGCCGCTATCGACCGCCGATCACGAACAGCTGGCGCAAGCGTTGCAGCGCGATGACCTGCGCGATGCCGATCGCATCGGCATAGGCTTCGCGCTGGGCAAGGCCAACGAAGACGCCGGGATGTACGTCCAGGCCTTCGCCGCTTTTGCCACGGCCAATGCCCGGCTGGCGGCGCCCGCACCGTGGTGTGCCGATGCGTTCCACACCTATGCACAGGCGATGCATGCCGCATCGGCGCATTTGCCCACGCCCCGGCAGGCCGACCTTGGCCGTGAAGTGATCTTCATCGTCGGCCTGCCGCGCTCGGGTTCCACCTTGTTCGAGCAGATCCTGGCGGCGCATCCGCAAGTGGCTGGCGCCAGCGAACTGGGCGACTTGCAGGAGGTGCTGGCAGCGGAATCTGCGCGGCGCCGGCTTGCCGCGCCGGCGTGGATCCCGCACGCCTCGGCGGACGACTGGCAGCGGCTGGGCCGTGACTACCTCGCGCGCACTGCGCGATGGCGTACGCAGCGACCGCGGCACACCGACAAGCTGCCCGAAAACTGGCTGTTGGCCGGCGTCATTGCCGCCATGCTGCCGGGGGCACACATCATCGACACGCGCCGCGACCCGGTGGAAACCGGCTGGTCATGCTTCAAGCAGCAGTTTTACCGGCTGCCGCACTTTGCCTGCAGTCTCACCGACATTGCCGCCTATACGCGCGACCACGATGACCTCACGCAGACTTGGCAGACAGCCCGGCCACGACAAATGCGCATCCAGCATTACGAAGCGTTGCTGGACGATACGGAAGGCCAAACCCGGGAATTGCTCGCCTTTTGCGGCCTGCCGTTTGCCGCGCAATGCCTGGATTTCCAGCACGCCACGCGCGCCGTGCGCACCGCCAGCGCCGCCCAGGTCCGCCAGCCGCTGCGCCACGACACCGCGCGTGCGGCACGCTACGGCGCGCTGCTCGACCCGCTACGCCTCGGCTTGGGCTTGCCGCCACTGGCATGAATGCCGGCAGCATAGGCACGGCTGCGGCCAAAGCCACAGCCGTATGAGCCGTCAAATCGTGCCGGTGAAGGTATTACAGCTGGCCATGCGCCCGTCTTCCAGCCCGACCTTGAACCAGTGCACGCGCTGCGCCGAGGTGCCGTGCGTGAACGTGTCCGGCCGCACCTGTCCGCGCTCGCCCTGCAAGGCATCGTCGCCAATGTGGCTGGCTGCATTCAAGGCCGATTCGATGTCGCCCGATTCCAGCCAGTCGAGTTGCTGCTGGCTGTGATTGGCCCACACCCCGGCATAGCAATCGGCCTGCAGCTCCTGGCGTACCGACAAACCCTGCGCGCCCTGCATGGCGGCGCCGCGCCGGCGTGCTGCCTCGACCTTGGCAAACATGCCGGTGAGCTGCTGCACGTGGTGGCCGACCTCGTGGGCGATGACATAAGCACGCGCAAAGTCGCCGGAAGAATGCAGCTCGGTCTGCAGCTGCTGGAAGAAGCTCAAATCCAGATACACCTTCTGGTCGCCCGGGCAATAAAACGGCCCGACCGCCGCGCTGGCGCCGCCGCAGGCGGTCTGCACCGCGCCAGTGAACAGGTGCAGTTTGGGCGCGACATAGGCCACCCCTTGCGTCTTGAAAACCGCATCCCACACCTGCTCGGTACTGCCGACGATATGGCAGACAAAATCAATCTGCTCATCGCCCGGCGACTGGCAATTGACCGCGGTGTTGGCCTGCACCTGGCTGCTGGTTTGCGATCCGGACAGCCCCGCCGTGTCACCCAGCAGCGCCAACGGGTTCTTGAAGAAAACCCAGCCGATCAACGCCAGCACGATCAAGCCGCCCAAGCCCATGCGCCCGCCGCCAAAGCGGAAGCCGCCACCGCCGCCGCTGCCCATTTCCACGTTGCTGCTGCGTCCGCTTTTTCGCCAGTCCATACCGGTTCCCTTCCCGTCGCCGTTGCCTGAAGACATGCGCGTGCGTCGCCGCGCACCGTGTGCAGCGGCTACAGTAAGCGATATTTGCCGGGACGAATACGTGAACCAACTCAGTGCGCTGGTGACTTTGCTTGATGTATTGCTGCTGTTTGGCTGCATGTTTGCCGTCGGCTGGGCGCGTGGACGCTATGCCATCAAGGCGCCGGCGACCAGCGGCCACCCGATGTTCGAGCGCGCCTACCGCGTGCAGATGAACACGCTGGAAGCCAGCGTGCTGTACCTGCCCACGCTGTGGCTGGCCACCCTGTACGGCTTTGGACTCTGGGCCGGGTGCGCCGGCCTGGTGTGGATCGCCGCCCGCATCTGGTACGCACTGGCGTATACACGCGACCCGGCCAAGCGCGGCCCCGGCTATGTCCTGGGCATGCTGGCCTGGATCGCGACACTGGTATTGGCCGGCATCGGCGTCATCCGCGCGTTGCTGGTCGGTTGAATCGATCATCGCGACACGCTGCCGCGAGCCGCCAGCAATGACCACGCCAACCGTCGATGCGCCACGCGTATGGCTGGCGCTGGGCCTGATCGCGCTGTACGCGGCCGTGCAGATTCTCGTCAGCGGCATCCTGTCTCTGGTGCCGGCCTTGCTGCGCGGGCTTGGCGCAGGCGGCATCGGCCACACCGCGCAGCGGGCACTGGCCGCCCCGGGCGGCAGCATCGCCATCGCCATGCTGGCGGCGACCAGCGCCGCCGTGGTGGTGGTCTGGCAGGCTCGCCGCCGCTGGCACGCCTTGTGGGCATACGCCACGCCACCGGGATTGGGCCTGCATCGGCCGTACGGTCACTGGCTGGCGCTGGCCCTGGGCGTGGGCCTGATTGCACCGGTCGCCGGCGGCTTGCTCACGCATTGGCTGGCGGGCGGGCACGAGGTTATGCAAAACGTCCGGCAACTGGCGCACGACGCACCCATGCTCGGCCATCTCGCCTTGGCCACGGTCGCCGTGATCGTGGCGCCGCTGGCCGAGGAGCTGATGTTTCGCGGCGTCCTGTTGTCGGCGCTGATCCCGCGGCTTGGCGTGCGCACGGCGGCGGTCGTCACGGCGCTGGCTTTCGCCGCGCTGCACATGCCGGGGCTGCATTGGCAGTGGTTTGCCTTGCCGCAGCTGGTGGTGCTGGGTCTTGTCCTGGCGTGGCTGCGGCTGCATTGCCGCTCGCTGTGGCCGGCCATCCTGGCCCACGCCACGCACAACGCCCTGGCGCTGGGGGCGTGGTCCGTCGCCTTCAGCGTGCTGACGTGACGGCGCCCGACACAGGCGACGCGCGCAGCAACTGCGCGGTCTCGTACAACGGCAGCCCCATCACGCCCGAGTAGCTGCCCTCAAGGTGGCTGATGAACGCCGCGGCCTGGCCCTGGATGGCATAGGCGCCAGCCTTGCCCATACACTCGCCACCAGCCACATAGTCGTGGATGTCGGCCGGCGTCAGCGCCGCAAACGTTACCCGCGAGGTGCACAACGCGGCCATCTCGCGCCCATCGCCGACCAGCCACAACGCCGACAACACGGTGTGGGTGCGGCCGGACAGCCGCCGCAACATGCCGGCCGCATCGGCGGCATCGACCGGCTTGCCGAACACCTCGCCATCGAGCACGACTTCGGTATCGGCGCCAAGCACCCACGCCTGCGCCGCATGCGCGCCCAGGCTTTCCCGCCCGGCCCGTGCCTTGGCAAGCGCCACGCGGCGCACATAGTCGGCCGGCAACTCGTCGGCACGCGGTACCTCCGGCACCTCGACCGGCAACACCTCGAAGGCAAGGTTCAACTGCTGCAACAGCTGCTGCCGGCGCGGTGATCGAGACGCGAGATAAAGCATGGACAACTCCGCAGCGGGGCCATCAGCCGCGATGGTAGGGATGGCCATTGACGATGGTGGTGGCGCGATACAACTGCTCGACGACCAGCAGGCGCACCAGCATGTGCGGCAGCGTCAATGGCCCAAGTGACCACGACTGGTCGGCACGCGCCAGCACCTCGGGTGCATGGCCGTCGGGGCCGCCGATGAGAAACGCCAGGTCGCGACCCGCCATGCGCCATTGCGCCAGCTGGGCGGCAAGCGCTTCGCTCGACCACGCCTTGCCGCCACCATCCAGCACCACGACGTGGGTATCGCGGCCGACCGCGGCCAGCAGAGACGCGGCCTCGTCCTGCATCGCGCGAGCGGTGTCGCGGCCCTTGCCGCGAATGCCGGGCTTGAGCTCGACCAGCGTCAGCGGCAGTTCGTGCGACAGGCGCTTGCTGTATTCGGCCAGGCCTTCGGCCACCCAGCCCGGCATGTGTTCACCGACGGCAATCAAGCGGGCACGCATGGCGCTCCCGGCAAACATGGAATAGGGACGGTCCCATCGGTCGCAAGCGGATCAGGCATGGCTCGCGCGCGTCGCACCGGTGATGCGTCAGCCGACCTGCGCGGCATCCTGGGCTTCGTCCGCGCCACCCACCGCCCACAGCCGCTCCAGGCCGTAGAACTCGCGGATGCGCGGCAGCATGACGTGAACGATAACGTCGCCCAGATCGACCAGCACCCACTCGCCTTCATCCGCACCCTCGACACCGAGCGGAATCACTCCGGCGCGTTTGGCGAACAGCGTGACCTCATCGGCAATCGACTTGACGTGGCGTGCCGAAGTACCGGAGGCGATCACCAACAGATCGGCGACGGAAGTGCGCCCACGCACATCGATCTCGCGAACATCCTTGGCCTTGAGGGATTCCAGGGCGGCAATGACTTGCTGACGAATGTCATCAACCGTGATGGTGGCGGGGGTGCGCTGGCGTTTGCTCAAGGGCGTTGGCCTCGGTGCGGTAATCGCATTGGAGTGGCTGCCAGTATATCCGGGACCACGGCAGCCGGGGCTGCAATGCCCCGGATGGCAGCCCATCAGCCGCCTTGTCCGGCGACGATATTGACGGTGATGGCAATGATGAACACGTTGAAGAAAAACGCGATCACGCTGTGCAGCAACACCACACGGCGCAAATAACTGCTGGTGATCTGCACGTCCGACACCTGGAAAGTCATGCCGACGACAATGGAGAAATAGGCAAAATCCCAGTAATCGGGTTTCGGCGTGGACGGAAACTCCAGCGCCGCGTGTTGCGGACCGTAATTGCCGTAATAGCCATGCGCGTAATGGATGGCAAACATGCTGTTGAGAAACAGCCAGCACAGGACGACCGTCACCACGCCCACCACCAGCGGCAACACGCCGACGTGATGCGCGGCCTGCAATTCGTCGACCAGCGCCACCAGCACCATCGCCGAGATCACGACACCACCCCACAGCACGCCCCAGCGTCCGGTATCCAGCATCTGCGCATGGGCTCGCATGTGCTGCGGCGAGGAATGGCTGAAGAGCCACGCCAACACGCCGAGGAACACCAGCGCCGCCAGGTCGAACGCCAGCGCGATTGCGTTGGCCCAGGCCATGCCGGCAGCCATCAGGCCGGCACCAACCAGCACGAACAGGCCCAGCGCTGACAGCACCCGTGGCCGCGCGCGAACCCAGCGCCATGGCTTCATGGTGCCGCGTGAACCATCGGCCGTGCTCATGGCTGCGTCATCAAAAGTTCGCGGTTGCTCATGCGCGCAAATCGTCGAAATCGGCATGGCGATCCATCCACGCACTGGCGTACGAGCAGGCCGGGACCACCTTCCAGCCCCGGTCGCGGGCGGTGGTCAACGCCTCGCGCACCAGCTGTCCAGCCAGTCCACGGCCGCCAACCGCGGCCGGCACACCGGTGTGCGTGATGGTCATCACGCCGCCGGCTAGGGTGTAATCAAGCTCGCATTCGACACCCTCGACGCGAGTCGAGAAGCGCCGCGCGACGGGATCATGCGTGATATCGACAACCATCGGGATGCTCCTGCCAAGCCAAGATCCGACCATAGTGCGCGCACCGCTAAAGCGCGTGAAAGTCCGGCGCCGAATCGACGGCAATGTCCGCTTCCGCTGTCGTCTCCTGCGGCCAGGCGGCGACACGATCGCGCCCGGCCCGCTTGGCGGCATACAGCGCGTTGTCCGCCAGCTTGAGCGTCGCGGCGACATCGCCGGCGCCCGGCGGCGCCACGGCGGCGCCGATGGAGACGGTCAAGTGCAACACGACGCCGTTGAGCGTCAAGGGCGTGGCCGCCAGCGTGGCACGGATACGCTCGGCCAGGGCCAGCAAGGCATGCATCGGCGTATCCGGCGCCAGCACGACAAACTCCTCGCCGCCAACGCGGCCAATCACGTCGGTGGCGCGCAGCGTGCCGGCAATGCTGCTCACCAATACGCGCAGGACTTGATCGCCGCCGCCATGACCAAAGCGGTCATTGACCCGTTTGAAATGGTCGGCATCCAGCATCAATACGCCCAGCGGCTGGCCGCTGCGCGCGGCACCGGCCAGCAATCGCCGCGCGGCTTCATTGAGCGCCAGGCGATTGTTCACGCCGGTCAACGCATCCACCCGCGCCAGCCGGTGCAGCTGGCGTTCCAGCACGTCGCCATACAGCAGCAGAAACGCGATGCTGGCAAACAGCGGCTGCATGCCGGCAAACAGGACATACAGCGAATTCACCGTACTTTGCTGGGTCACGCCGACCGACACTCCCGCCCCCAGCCACAGCACCGCATTGCGCCACAGCAGCAAACTGGCCGCCAGCGCCAGCACCAGCAGCATGACCGTGCGTGCGCGCGAGCGGCCGTGCAGCAGCGCCTGCGCCTGCAAGCCGATATTGCAGAAAATCACCCCGGTGCCCCACAACACACGCCAGCGGTAATCCGGCTGCACCACGGAAAGCCACACCACCCCCAGCCAGCCAACCACGGCAATGCCGATGACCAGCCGCAGGCGCAGCGGCTCGTCCAACAACATGCATACGGCAATCACGGCCATTGCCTGCGCGGCAAGATTGAAAGCATTGCCGCCAAGCAGCAATTGCGCCGGCGTGAACCAGCTTGCCCCCGCCAACACCGACCAGCCCATGGCTTCCACGGCCAACGCCGCGGCGCGCAGCGACAGGCTGCGCCGCGCCGCACTGCGCGTACCCCGTACGCCAGCCCAGATCATGCCGGCCAGCACGGCACCCTGGATGGCGCTGATCAAAGCAAGCGTTTCAACTTGTACTGGCATGGCATGAACCGCAACCGGACACACGATCACCCAGTCGACCGGCTTTACTGATCGCTGGACGCAAAGTTGTTCACTATATCGGCATGGCCGGGCAGCACTTGAGGTGCCTTGCCCGACGACCGATCCCCCTTGTGCGGCCATCCTGCGTGCTGGACGCTCGGCCACGTCATTCCATATAATGCGAATGATTCGCGTTTACTAACAGCGTACCGCCTCGCCCCCCACCCGCGTCCCCACCTCGCCCCCCCCTGCGTACCGCCCCCGCTGCGCCGGCCATCATGGCCTGTTGTCATCGCCGTGGCGAGTGCCATTCACCCGATCAAGGGCTCTCATGCCATACCCCAATTTAGTTTATACCGCCACCGCCCCCAGCACCCCCAGCCCCAAAAACAATAAGAACAGCGCGTTGCGCGCAGGCATTCACCAGCTTGGTCTGGTCGCCGCCCTCGCTATCACACCGGCCATCGCCATGGCCGCTGCCGACACGGCGCCGGAAGTGCCGCAGCCACAATCCGCGCGCACGCTTGAAGGTGTGCAAGTCACCGCGCCGATCGCCAAGGACAGCGACTCGGTGACCAAGACCGACACGCCGATCATCGCCATCCCGCAGTCGGTTTCGGTGATTACCGACGAGCAGATGCGCCGGCGCGGCATCCAGGGCATCGAGGAAGCGGTGTGGTACACCGCCGGCGCACAGGGCGGCGGCTACGGCCCCGATTCGCGCAGCGACTGGCTGCTGGTGCGCGGATTCACCCCCGCGCGCTACATGGACGGGCTGGCACTGGCCGAAGGTTCAGGCACCGGCATCACCCGCATCGAACCGTACGGGCTGGAGCGGCTGGAAGTGCTCAAGGGGCCGTCGTCGGTGGTCTACGGCGCGATGCCGCCGGGCGGCATGGTCAACATGGTCAGCAAGCGCCCGACTGCGCAGCCATTGCACGAAGTGGGTGTGGAGGTTGGCAACTTCGACCTGCGCCAGGGCACGTTCGATTTCGGCGGCCCGCTGAACGATGCCGGCACCGTGCTGTACCGGCTTACGGGCCTGGCGCGCGCGAGCGACACCATGGTCGACCACATCCAGGACGACCGCTATTACCTGGCCCCCGCGCTGACCTGGAAGCCCAGCAACGCCACCTCGCTGACCGTGCTGTCGCATTTCCAGAAAGCCGAGACCGCTTCCGGCGGCGGCTTCCTGCCGGCCTCGGGTACCTTGCTGCCGAACCCCAACGGCAAGATCCCGCACCATCGCTTCACCGGCGAGCCGGGCCAGAACGACTACGACAAGACGTTGGCCTCGATCGGCTACGAATTCCACCACGACTTCGCCAGCGGCCTGGCGTTCCACCAGAACCTGCGCTACGGCAAGGCCGACGTCGACAACAACGGTGGCAACGTCGGTGCGTTCGGTCTGCTTGGCGACGGCCGCACCCTGCTGCGCTACCTGTTCCCGAACGAGAACCACACCAAGACCTTTGGCGTGGACGACAACCTGCAATATGTCCTCGATGGCGACCGCGTGCAGCACACGCTGCTGGCCGGCGTGGACTACCGCCGCGCCAACGACGACTACGCCTCCGCGTTCGACTTCAACGTCGCCGGACTGGACGTGTTCCATCCGGTCTACGGCAGCCCGGTGGTGGTTCCGGCCTACACCAGCCACACCGTGCAAACGCAGTCGCAGCTGGGTGTGTACCTGCAGGATCAAATCGCGCTCGGCCGCTGGGGCGTCACCCTCGGCGGGCGGCAGGATCACGTAAAGACCGACACTGACAACGTCATCGGCGGCGGCAGCGCGCACCAGACCGACCGGGCGTTTTCCGGTCGCGTCGGCGTCAACTACCTGTTCGACAACGGCCTGGCGCCGTACGTGTCATGGTCGCATTCGTTCCAGCCCACGGTCGGCACCGACTTTGCCGGCAAGGCGTTCAAGCCCACCACCGGCGACCAATACGAAGCCGGCCTGAAATACCAGCCGGCCGGCGGCAACGGTCTGCTCACCGCATCGGTCTACCAGATCACCCAGAAAAACTCGCTGACGATCGACCCCAACCACACGTTGTATCAAGTGCAGCAAGGCGAGACGCGATTGCGCGGTGTCGAGCTGGAAGCGCGCTGGAACATCGGCCCCAACCTCAGCGTCTACGGCGACTACACCTACAGCAATTCGAAGGTCACCCAGACCAACGACCTGCCGTCGCTGGGCAAGCAGATCGCCCTGTTGCCGAAACAGCAGGCGTCGCTGGGCGCCGACTACACCTTGGTCGGCGGTGCGCTGGCCGGGCTCGGTTTCGGCGGCGGCGTGCGCTATGTCGGCAAGCATTACGGCGACATCTACAACGACTGGAAGACGCCGGCTTACACCTTGCTCGACGCCGCCGCGCACTACGACGTGGGCAGCTGGCGACTGCAGTTGAACGTCAGCAACCTTGCCGACAAAAACTACGTCTCGGTCTGCAACAGCGCCGCGTGGTGCTACTACGGCTACGCGCGCACGGTCACCGCCAGCGCGCGCTACCGCTGGTAAGGCCGGCATGCTCAGCCTGCTGGCCTGTGTGCTTGCCGCGTGTTCCGCCACGGCGTGGTATGCCGCCTCGCCGCATTGCCTGTGGTCGGCATTGCGCGGCCACCCGCGTGCCGCGCGCATGATGGGTGGCACGTTGGCGCTGCTGTCGCTACTGGTCTGGATCAGCGTGCTTGGCGTCGCGGTCGGACTGTGCGCGACGCTGGTCAGCCTGATGCTGGCGCTGGTCGTGCAGCCGTGGCTGGCGTGGTTCGCCGGCAGTCGCGATGCCGATGTCACCGCCGTGGGGAAAGATTGATGCACAAGCCCACCATCGCCACTCGCAGGAGCCTCCCACGGAGAGCCGGTAAATACGGAAAGGCCGCGTGGGGAGCGGGCTGATGTGGGCACGCTTCAGTGCCGGCGTGCTGCCGGGTTTCTTCCTCGCCGCGGCTCTCGTCGGCCTGGTCAGCTGGCTGTTGCCGGGGTCATGGGAATCGACCATGGTGCCAGGCCTGGTCGCGTTCTTTCCGCTGTGGATCGGCGTGATCTGCGTGGCGTGCCGTTTCCCCAGCGGCAAGCAGGCGTGGGCCTGGCTGAGTGCGCTGGCCCTGCTTGGAATGGGCCTGCTGTGGCTGCTGCAAGCATCCGGCTGGGTTCGTTGAGGACAGTAGCGTGAAACTGAAACCCACCACGGTACGCACCTTCACCACGCTGCATTCGTGGATGGGATTGATTGCCGGCCTTGCGTTGTTCGTGGCGTTCTATGCCGGCGCGATCACGGTGTTTCACGGCGAGCTGCAGCAGTGGGCAAGCCCGCAGCTTGCGGTGCCGGGCACGCTCGACGACGCGCAGCGCCTGCTCGATGGCGTGCTGGCGCGGCATCCCGAAGCCCGCGCACATGTGGGCATGACCTTCCCCGGCTATGAGTTGGCCGAGCCCACCGCGTACTGGCAAGACACGCACGGCACCTGGTTGTTTGCCACGCCAGGCCATCTCGGTGGCAGCCCGACGCCCCCCGGCGCCAGCCTGCCCGAGCTCATCAACCAATTGCACTACACGTTGGGTATCCCGATGGCCGGCGCCTGGCTGATGGGCATCGTCAGCCTGCTGTACGGTATCGCACTGGTTTCCGGGCTCACGATTCACTTGCCGCGCCTGTTCAAGGATCTGTTCGCCTTGCGTCCGGGGCGCAACCTCAAGCGCTTCTGGCAGGACGCGCACAACGTGATCGGCGTACTCAGCGCGCCCTTCCACATCGTGTTTGCGGTGACCGGCGCGCTGCTGTGCCTGCTGGCCGTGCAGATGCTGGTGCTCAATCCGCTGATTCACGACGGCAAGTTGATGGACGCCGCGGCGGCGGCCATGGATACCGCGCCGGTCGTGCGCCCGGCCGATGTCGCCGCGCCGTTGTCACCATTGACCCACTGGCACGCGCGCGCGATCGAGGTGGCGAGCAGGCACGGCATTGCCGACTTCGTACCCGGTTATCTCAAGCTGGCGCATGCTGGCGACGCGCATGCGGTGGTCGAGATTACCGGTCGCACTGCGCGGGGTCTGGGCGCCGGCGCGGTGGCGCTGGACGCCACCAGCGGCGCCGTACTTGCCGTCCAGCTGCCGGGCGCGCGCGACGCCAATCACGCCACGCTGAGCGCGGTGTACGCACTGCACTACGGCAACTACGGCAACATCGCGGTGCCGTGGCTGTATTTCCTGCTCGGACTGGGCGGCGCGTTCCTGTTCTACTCGGGCAACCTGCTGTGGATTGAATCGCGTCGTCGGCGACGGCAGGCACAACAAAGCCGTTCAACCCGCCTCATGGCGCGCGCCACGGTGGGTGTCTGCCTCGGCCTCTGCGTGGCCATCAGCGCCACCTTCGTCGCCGCGCAGCTGTTGCCGTGGCTGGGCTGGAACGCGGCCACGGGCGAACGCTGGGTGTGTTTCATTGGCTGGGCGCTGTGCGTGGCATGGGCTGCGTGGCGGGCACCATTGCGCGCCGCGCGAGACCTGCTGTGGCTGGCCGCCATCGTCAGCGCATTGATCCCGCTGGCGCATGGCATCGCCACCGGCGGCTGGTTCTGGCACAGCGCCGCTGCCGGACACGGCGCCCTGTTTGCCATCGACGTCGGCGCCCTGGCACTGGCGACCGGCTTCGCCGCCCTGGCGCGCGCCACGTCCCGCCGCGGTCGCGACGGTGCAACGAACAGCGTATGGGCCATCACCTGATGCCAGCCGTAGGCGCCCGCTTGCGGGCGAAGCCTTTGCCCTGAATTTCCATCTTTCCACAAGGCATCAGAACAGGAGCATCGCCCGCCAGCGGGCTCTTACACATGCGCGGAGGATGAGCGGCGCGCCCATGTGCGCGGAGCGGGCGGCGCGCCCTACATAGCGGGGTTGCGATAGGGCGCCAGCAGAGTCGTATCGTCAAACACCCCGGACGGCAGCAGGTATCGCGGGTCGCGGCCGGCAGCCAGCAGTTCACGGATGCGGGTGGCGGAAATCTCCAGCGGCGTCACTGCCAGCTCAATGAGCTTGCCAGCGGGTTGCCGACGCAGCTCGGCAGCGTCGGTCACGCGGCGGGCGGTGACTTCGGCGGCCAGCTCCGCAGGCAAAACCGCAGCCACGCCGGGCCGGCTCAGCACGCCGATGTGTGCCAGGTCAAACAAGGCATGCCACTGATGCCAGCTTGGCAGCCCGGCAAAGGCATCGGCGCCAAGCAACAACACCAGTGGCCGCTGCGGCTGCTCGGCGCGCAAGCCGCGCAGGGTATCGACCGTCCACGACGGCCCAGTGCGCTCCAGCTCGCGCGTATCCAGCCCAAGCCGGGATTGACCGCGCAGCGCAGCGCGCAGGATGGCCACGCGCTGCGCCGCCGTGGCAACCGGCGGCGCGCGATGCGGCGGCACGCTGGCGGGCAGCAGACAGACTTCGGCATCGAGCAATTCAGCCGCTTCCCAGGCCACGCTCAAATGCCCCAGGTGCACCGGATCAAAAGTGCCGCCAAAGAGCGCCAGTGGGGAGAGTGGGGCCAGAGTCATCTTTTGCCCGGCAAGCCGCACGTCTCATGCGACAGCATCAAAAGGCAACCCCGCCCCCACTTCCTCATTCTTTTCATGCCAGCGCCCGGGCCGCACGCGGGGCGGCAATGGCGACGACCAGACGTTCGGCTTCACGCCACGCGTCGCCGGTTTCCCGGCCCTTGATGAGGCGGTCGATGCGTGCGGCCCGCCCCAGGCATTGCGCCCAGTGCTCGCGCGGCGCGCGGCGCAAGGCCTGGCGGAAAAGATTTTCGCGAGCCGAGAACAAATGCTCGGCGCGCAGTTGTGCATTCAAATCGCGGGCATTGGCCAGGCGCAAGGCCAGCTGCAGCTGACGGACAATCCAGCCCATCATGGCGAACAATTCCTCGCCCTCGGCACGCAGTCCGGCAAGAACGTGCAGTGCGCGCACGGCGTCGCCGGCAAATGCCGCATCGACCAGTTTGAACACGTCATAGCGCGCGCTGTCGGCAACCAGCGACTGCATCTGCGCCAGGTCGATACGACCCTCGCCGTGCAGCACGACCAGCTTGTCGATTTCCTGCGCGGCAGCCAGCAGGTTGCCTTCGGCGCGCTCGGCCAGCAACGCGATGGCCTCCGGGCTGGCCGACAAGCCGTGCGCGGCAAGGCGTGCGCCCACCCACGAAGGCCAGCGATCGGCATACGGTGCCTCGAACACCGCCATGATGCCGACCGCATCCACCTTGCGGCTCCATGCCGCGTCGTGTTTGCGGCTCCACTCCATCGCCGTGATCAGCAAACTCACATCCGGCGGCGGGTCGGCGCAAAACGCGCTGATGGCCTTGGCGCCCTCGATGCCGGCGCGGCCGGTGGGCAGGCGCAGGTCGATCAGCCGATGCGTGGCAAACAGCGACATGCCGGCGCCGGCGCGCGCCAGGTCATTCCAGTCAAAATGCTGGCCGACCTCAAGCACGTCGCGCTCGCTGTAGCCCAGTTCGCGCGCACGGGCGCGCAATGCGTCGGAGGCTTCCAGCACCAGCAACGGCGTACCGGCCAGCAGGTAGACCGGCGCCAGCGCGTCACGCGCCAGCGCCTTGCGGAATTGATCGGCCTTCAAGGCCATCAGGCACCCGGCGCGGCGGCGCCCTGGTGACCGGCAGCCTGCAGGCGGAACAGGATGGACTGCACCATGTCGTCATTCAGGCTGCGCTGGATTTGCTCCACCTGCGAGCTGGCGCCGACCGTGTTGGTGGCGTCGTAGCTGTACTCGCGCGACATGTCCACGCGCTGGCTGGGCACCAGCACCTGGCCGGCCGCATCGCGCACGTCGAACTGCACCTGGTAGCGCACCGCAAACTCGCTGATGCGCGAATAGCCGCCGGCGCTGACCGTCTCGCTGCTGAAGGCGGCAACCGGCACGCGCAATTCCGCGATGCCCGGACCGCCCTCGTCCTCCACGCTCACGCCCGCCACTTGCAGCGCTCGCGCCAGGCTGCGCTCCAGGTCGTGATTGCCGTTGACCGTCACATGTACGCGCTGCATGGAAGACGGCAGCTGCGCATTGCCGCGCAAGTGAAACCCGCATGCCGTCAATGCCGCGGCCGCCACCAGCAGCAAGCCGGCCCGTGTCCACCACCCTGCCCGTTTGCCACTCATGGGTTTCATCCTGCGACGATGTTGACGATCTTGCCCGGCACCACAATGACCTTGCGCACGGCAAGATCCTTGAGGAAATTCACCACTTGCGGCTGCGCCCGCGCCTGCGCCTCGACCTCGTCGCGCGTGGCGCCGGCGGGCACCTCAATGGTAGCGCGCAGCTTGCCGTTGATCTGCACCGCCAGCTTCAGCGTGTCGCGGGTCAGGGCCGACGGATCGACCTGCGGCCAGGGCTGATCTTCCAGCACGGTCTCGGCGTGGCCCAGCCTTTGCCACAACGCGTGGCTGACATGCGGCACGACCGGATTGAGCAGCAGCACCATCGACTCCAGCACCTCGTGGCGCACGGCGCGGCCGGCGTCGCTGGCGTCGGCAAAATGGTTGAGGGCGTTGAGCAGTTCCATCAGCGCGGCGATGGCGGTATTGAACGCATGGCGCCGACCGAAATCGTTGCTGACCTTCCGGATCGTTTCGTGCAGCTGGCGACGCAACGCCTTTTGTCCGGCATCCAACGTGGCCGGCTCGACCACCGCGTGCGCCGGACCGGCGGCGTGCGCGACAACCTCGCGCCACAACCGCTTGAGGAAGCGCGCCATGCCTTCGACGCCGGCCTCGCTCCACTCCAGCGACTGCTCCGGCGGCGCGGCAAACATC
>CAZMPZ010000015.1:0-37503 GCA_964568445.1 uncultured Rhodanobacter sp.
AATCGTGCCGACGTTGACGTGCGGCTTGGTGCGTTCGAATTTACCCTTTGCCATGCGCGCTAAACCCCGATGGAGTCAATGAATGGATGTTTCTGCCCTGCGGGCAACCGTCTTGAAACGTGGTGCTCATGACAGGAATCGAACCTGTGACCTCTTCCTTACCAAGGAAGTGCTCTACCGACTGAGCTACATGAGCATGGAAAAATCTGGAGCGGAAGGCGGGAATCGAACCCGCGTAATCAGTTTGGAAAACTGATGTTCTACCATTGAACTACTCCCGCCCTGCGTCTGCGCGGAATTCCTGCTGGCGGCATCCTGCCCTTGATTCCTCGTGGGTCGCGCCGACTTCGCGTCGCGTGCAGGACTGACCCTGCGGCCCTCTCGAAATTCCTTCGCATCGAGGCAATCTGCCCGACGCCGTCATCAAACTCTGGTGGAGGGAGGTGGATTCGAACCACCGAAGGCGTAAGCCAGCAGATTTACAGTCTGCCCCCGTTGGCCGCTTGGGTATCCCTCCAGAATCCTGATGTTACAAACTCAAACTGCTCAAGCTGTTTCCTGATGTCCGTGTCCGGGAGGCGATAACCTTCGAGCGCACCGTGGTGCAGCACGTTCAGAACCACCCGGGCGACTTTCCGGGTGCCGGCGGCAGGTTGGCGACCTGCATTGTCGGCTGCTCGGGTATCTGTCCAGCAAAGAACGCGTATTGTGTGGATCAAGCCCGTGGCTGTCAACACCTTGTGGCGTCGTCACGGCGCAACAAGACGAACTTTCAGCCCCAGTCGGCCTAGGGTCGGTCCAGGGTCGGATGCCACCCACAAAAAACCGGACGTGGCCGCGGGCCCGCTGTGGCGCGCCTGCGACAGGGCATGGCCGCGTCGGCATGGCCCGCGCTCGTCAACGCCTCGGCATTGGCAACGTATCGCTGCTGTAAATCGCCACGTGCGGTACGCCGTCGGCACCAATCCAGCCGCGGTACATGCCCTGGGTGTTGAACGGCATCGCCACGCCGCCGTCGGCACCCAGCACGATCGCACCGCCATCGCCGCCCATGCGCGGGATCTCGTCGTTGATCACTGCCTGCCCGGCCGCCGATGCCGACTCGTTCAACTTCGCCATGCGCAGGCAGATCTCCCGCGCGGCGGAAACGCGGATGTAGAACTCGCCCCAGCCCGTGCCGGAGACCGCGCAGGCGGCGTTCGCATAGGTGCCGGCGCCGATGATCGGCGAATCACCGACGCGACCGTAGCGCTTGTCGGTCATGCCGCCGGTCGAGGTCGCGGCGGCAAGACGACCCTCGCTGTCGCGTGCCACCGCGCCGACCGTGCCGAAGTGCTTGAGCGCGGCAAGCCGCGCGCTGAGCGTTTCGCCCGCCGCATCCTGCTTCAGCGCCTTCTGCAAATCCTGCCAGCGCTTCTCGGTACGGAAATAAACCGGATCGACCAGCCTGAAACCCTGCTCGACGGCAAATTTCTCCGCACCGTCGCCCACCATCATCACGTGCGGCGAATGCGCCATCACGGCGCGCGCAAGCAGGATCGGATTCCTGACCCGATGCACCCCGGCCACCGCGCCGGCGGCCAGGGTCGAGCCGTCCATGATCGAGGCATCCAGCTCGTTTTTCCCATCGTGAGTGAACACCGCGCCCTTGCCGGCGTTGAACAGCGGATCGTCCTCCAACACGGTGATCGCAGCGGTGATGCCGTCCAGCGCCGGCTTGCCGGCCTTGAGCCGCGCGTAGCCGTTACGCAGCGCCTGCTCCAGTGCGGCGCGCGCGGCAGCCTCGATTTGCGGCGTCATTTCCGCCCGTTCAACACCGGCGCCACCGTGGATCACCAGCAGCGGCGATACTTCCCCATGCAGCGCCAGTTGCCCGTCGCGGACATCGGCCACCGTCTTGAACGCCGGCCGCTGCACGCCCAGGTCACGCATATCGATGCGGCTTTGCGTGCCGATGCCGGTCACCCGGACATTCCGGTAATCCAGCGGCTGGCCGGCTTCGACCCGCGCGGGGTCACCCGTCGGCCGCACCAGCCAAGCGAAGCCGTTGTTCAGCGTGAACACCTGGCCGATGCCCTGGCCGTCGACGGCCAACACCGTGCCTTCGTCCACGCCCAGACCAACAACGCCCGCCTGCCCTTCGTGCCGCAGCCGGGCAACGAAGGCAATCAACCGCCCCAGCCGGTCGCGGGCATGGAAGTGGGTGTCAGTGATGACCTGTCGCAGGTTCGGCACATGCATGAAATCGCCGGCCAGGGTCACACCCTGGCCCAGCGGATCGCGCAGCGCCTCCTTCGACACGATGCTGCCGCCGTCCATCGCGCCGTAGACGTGGCCGCCGAGCATGGCCAGGCCGGCGCTGCTACCGCCGATCGGCTTGCCGTGGGCGACGTGCTGGTCGAGCAGCTCGTTCAGCGGCGTGCCTTTCCAGAACCGTACGTAGTTGGCCTGGTCGCCGCCGGCAATGAAGATGCCGTCGGCGTGGCGCACGATGTCCAGCACGGCCGGATCGCTGGCCGCCGCGCGGCTGTGGAACACCAGGGTCTGCACCGAGGCTACGCCGCCCACGTCGGTATACAACTCGCGCTGCAGGTCGTCGTCGCCGGAAGCGCGCAGGATCACGAAGTGCCCATGCCCACCCTTGGCCGCCAGCCAGGCGAAGGCCTGGTGCGGCCATTCGCCGCCGCCCATCAGCAGCAGCGCCGGCTCGGTGTCGCCCGGGCGAGCGGCTTGCAGGTCGCCGATCTGGTAGTACGCGTAGCCTTGCCGCGCGGCGGCGGGATCGGACGTGCCGGCCAATACGCTGGAAGCTATCAAGGCAAGGCCGGCCGACAGCAGGCAGGCCACTGTCACCCGGAAGAATCCGGACCCGCTTCTGGATGAAATCATCAACTGGCATCCCCAAATCTAGACGACATGGTGGCGCCGTGAAACGACGGCGCCCATCAAGCCCGGGACGAACGCGCAAGCCATTTCCCCCATGCAGTGTTTTCCTGCGGCATTGACGCTAAGGTCGCTGTGTGGACGACTCCCTCAACGCCTGGTTTGCCCGCGAAATCCTCGTGCATGAAGGCGCGTTGATGCGCTATCTGCTGCGCAGCTGGTTCCGGCGCGAGGAAGTCCACGACCTGCGTCAGGAAGTCTACGTGCGCGTCTACGAAGCAGCGGCGAAGGCCCGGCCGAGCATGCCCAAGTCCTTCATGTTCACCACCGCGCGCCACCTGATGACCGACCGCCTGCGCCGTGGGCGTGTCGTTTCCATCGAGGCCGTGGGTGATATCGACGCGTTGAACGTCTTGATAGACGAGGTTTCCCCGGAACACCGGCTGAGCGCGCGACAGGAGCTGAACCGCCTGACCGACGCCTTCGACCGCCTGCCCGATCGCTGCCGCGAAGTGGTCTGGTTGCGCCGGGTCGAGGAACTGCCGCAAAAGGAAGTGGCAGCGCGCATGGGTATCAGCGAGAAGACCGTGGAAAAGCAGGTTGCCAAGGGCGCGCGCTTGATCGCCGATTATTTCTACGGCGGGCACCTGGCGCCGCGCCCGCGCCGCGGCAATGCGGCCGATGCCGCCTATGAGAACGGACATGACCAGCAGCAGGGAGATTGAACATACCGCCGCCGCATGGCTGGCCCGCCGCGACGCCGGCACCTGGGCCGCATGCGACCAGCAGTCGCTGGAAGCGTGGCTGGCCGTATCCGTCGCCCACCGCGTCGCCTTTCTGCGGCTTGAAGCGGCGTGGCAGCAAAGCGATCGGCTGAGGGCGCTGGGCGCGGGCGTGCCGGCTGGCGTGGTGCCGGCACGCGACGCCTGGACGCGCTCACCCTTCCCCGACCACGCAAACCGCTTTGCCGCCACGGCAATCTCCGACGAGTCCCCCTCGTTCGCACCAATACAGGCCCCGCGCCACCCCGCCACACAGACACATCAGCCGCTGCGCCGCCGACTGCTCCGCTACGGCGCGGCGGCGGCCTGCCTCGCGGTCGCCGCTTCGCTGGCGCTGGGTTGGCAGCACTACACCGCGGTGGATCAAGCCACCTACCACACCGCGATCGGCGACCTGCAGGAGATCCCACTGGCCGATGGTTCCCGCGCCACGCTGAGCAGCGACAGCCGCATCGTGGTCAGCTTGTCGCGTGGCGAACGCCATGTCGATCTGCAGCAGGGCGAGGCGTTCTTCGCCGTGGCCAAGGATCCGGGCCGGCCATTCGTGGTGAGCGCCAATGGCCGCCAAGTGACCGCCGTCGGCACCCGCTTCGCCGTGCGCCGCGATGTCGCCGACCTGCGCGTGGTGGTGACCGAGGGCCTGGTGCGGCTGGAATCAAGCCGCCACCCCGACGGCCATCGCCAACCCACCACCCTGCTGCCTGCCGGCAGCGTGGCGCTGGCCAGCGATACCGGCGTGACGGTCACCACCGGCTCGGTGCAGCGGGCCGAGGAGTACCTCAGCTGGCGCAGCGGTTTCGTCAACTTCCACGACACTCCGCTGGCTAGTGCCGCCGCCGAATTCAACCGTTACAACACGCGCAAGCTCGTGATTGACGATGCCACGGTGGCGGCCATGCGCGTGGGCGGCAATTTCCGCTGGTCCAACACCGACGCCTTCGTACGCCTGCTGGTGCAGGCCTTTCCGGTCAAGGCCCGCCAGCAGGGCGACAACATCGTGCTGACCCGGCGCTGATCCTGTCGATAGACGGGCGGGATTCGCGTCGCCCGTTCGTCACGGCTGGCATGGCGCACACCGTGTGCGTCCGCCTGGGGAGAGGTGACGATGATCCGTTCGCTACGTGGTCCGCTGTTCGTGCTGGCCTGCTCGGTGTCCACCATGGCCACGGCGCAGGCCGATGCCGTTCGACAAATCGACATACCCGCCGGCGACCTGGTCACCGCGCTCGATACCCTGGCCCGGCAATCCGGCGCGCAGTTCATCTACCAGGCCGACCAGCTCAAGGGGCTGCGTACGCCGGGTGTGCGCGGCAGCCTGTCGGCAGATACCGCACTGACCCGACTGCTGGCGGGTAGCGGCTTCACGGTCCGTCACGACAGCTCCGGTGCCGTCGTCATCGTGAGGGCCGCCACCCCGCGCACGCCGTCACCGACGGCAACCACGCCGGCCAGCAGTCGCAGCGCAGCTGCGGCGGATCCGCAAGAGGCTGCCCAACTGGACGAGATCCAGGTCACCGGCTCGCGCATCCCGCGCGCACAGGTCGAAGGGCCGGCGCCAGTGACGGTAATCACCGCCAACGATATCCAGGCCAGTGGCTTTGCCAGCGTGCCGGACGTGTTGCGCGCGATTACCCAGAACGGCGGCGAGACGCAGAGCCAGCAATCCTCCAGCGGTGCGGATTTCTCGCCGGGCGCACAGCAGGTGGACCTGCGCGGGCTCGGCCCCAACCACACCCTGGTGCTGGTCAACGGACGGCGCATCGCCGACTTTCCGATGCCGTTCAAGGGCCGCAGCAATTTCACCGACGTCTCCAACATCCCGATCGGCATGATCGAGCGCATCGAGGTGCTCACCGGCAGCGCCTCGGCGGTGTACGGCTCGGATGCGATCTCCGGCGTGGTCAACTTCATCCTGAAGCAGCACGCCGATGGCACCACCATCGACCTGCGCTACGGCGACACCACCCGCGGCGGCGGCGCGTCAACCAAGCTCAACGTTTCCACCGGCTTCTCCCGCAACGATTTCAACCTGGTGTTCGGCGCCGAATTGCTCGACCAGAAACCGCTATGGGCTTACCAGCGCAAGATCCAGGATTCCACCGCCGACGCGCCGACCGAACGCTCGCAGGTACCGCGGCGCACCTTTCTCAACGGCGACTGGTACGACGACTACATCGATCCGGGTCAGGCCACCTGTGACGCGCTGGGCTATCTCAACGGCGGCACCACCGTGTACGCCAACCGCCCGCGCTACGGCAACTTTTGCGGCAGCGCCGAGTCGATCGGCTACGGCACCATCCTCAGCCAGCGCCGCGGCATCAACACCTACACCTCGGCCAACCTGAAGATCAGCGACGACCTGTCGTGGTTTGCCGACATGCAGTTGGGCTACAGCAAGCTCGAGTTGTTTCGCGACGTCGAGCAATGGAACTACCAGGCGCCCGACGGCAACGAAGACGGCTATTTCTATAACGCGCACAGCGGCGGCATCGAAAACTGGTACCGCCAGTTCACTCCGGAAGAAATGGGTGGTCTCGGCCGCGGGATGATCGAGAACACGCAGCGGACCTTCAGCCTGACCACCGGTTTCAAGGGGCGATTCGGCACGGCCTGGGACTACGAGGCCGCGCTCAGCCATTCGCAATACAAGGCCATGATCAGCTGGCCGCAAACCGTTGCCTCGAAGGCCAACGACTTCTACCTCGGTCCGCAAATCGGCGTGGACGACGACAGTGGCCTGCCGATCTTCGACGCCGACCCAGCCCGCCTGTACACGCCGCTGACCCGCGCCGAATACGACGCGATCACCGCACGCACCAACTATCACCCGGAGTCGCGCAGCGACACGCTGGCGTTCACCCTGACCAACACGGAGCTGTTCAACCTGCCGGCCGGCCCGGCCGGTTTCGCCGGCGTCATCGAATACGGCAACCAGGCCTACAACCTCAAACCCGACCCGCTGGCCACGCAGTACTACTACTACAGCTGGAAGGATTCCGACGGCCACGGCAGCCGCAACCGCTGGGCCGCCGCCGGCGAGCTGCGCCTGCCCTTGCTGGACACGCTCAACCTCAGCGTCGCCGGCCGCTACGACCAGTACCGCTTTTCCGGCAACAAGACCGGCAAGCTGACCTACAGCACCGGGCTGGAATGGCGCCCGCTGGATACCTTGCTGCTGCGCGGTTCATACGGCACCGCGTTTCGTGCGCCTGACCTGCACTACGTCTACGCCGGCATCGGCAACGACGAAACCTCGGGCAACGACTACTACCGCTGCCGCACGGAGGAGCCAGACCTCGACATCACCGACTGCGACTTTTCCGGTGAAGGCCTGATCCGCACCCGCGAAGGCAACCGCAACCTGGATTCCGAGACCAGCACGTCATGGACCGGCGGCTTCGTCTGGTCGCCAACACCCAACCTGGATTTCTCCGTCGACTACTTCAACATCCGCATGCGCAACCAGGTGCAGGACCTGAGCACCGACCGCATCCTGCAACTGGAAGCAAACTGCCGTATCGGCACCGACATCAACGGCAATCCCGTCGACGCGAATTCGCCCAGCTGCATCGACGCGGTGGCACGCATCAGCCGCATCGCCAGCACGGGTCGCCTGTACGGCATTTTCGTCAATCCGATCAACGTGGCCAATGAGCGCACCAGCGGCATTGATGCCAGCGCGCACTACCGGCTGGAAACGGCGATCGGCACATTCCGCTTCGCCGGCAATCACACCTGGACGCGCAACCACCTGTTCCAGCAGTACCCGGGCGACGCCACGCTGGACGAGTTCGCGGTCAACAGCGGCTTCGACATCCCCCGCGAGAAAACCAGCGCCAGCGTGTCGTGGGAGCGCAAGGCCTGGTCGGCGACCCTGTTCGGCACGCGCCTGGGCCGCCTGCCCAACTCGTGGTCGTACGATCAAGTCGTCGACACCTCGGCCGGCGATCCCGCCTGGGTTCACGCCACCTACCGTTACAACGCGACCCTGCAGTACAAGTTCAGTGACCATGCGCAGCTGTCGCTGGCGGTGGACAATCTGTTCGACAAGATGCCGCCGCGCGACCCGACCTACACGTCGTATCCGTACTACGACATCTCGTGGTTCGATGCCGCCGGGCGCAGCTACTACGTGCAGTTCACCTACAAGTTTGGCGGCAGTCCGCTTTAGGTGTGTTTCCGCAGGAGCGCACAAACCCCCCCAACCCAACCAAACCAACCCCCAAAACCAAACCCCCCCACACCCACCAACAAAAAAATCAGCGCGCTGGGGCGCTTGGCCCTCCGCCGCGTCGCTCATTTGCTTCGCGCGCCTGCGCGCTCCTGCAGGTGTGGCGGGGCGGGCATTGCCCGCCGCGGATGTCTAGACGTTGAACAGGAAATGCAGCACGTCGCCGTCCTTGACGACGTAGTCCTTGCCTTCCTTGCGTAGCCGGCCAGCGGCGGCGGCGCCAGCCTCGCCGTGGTGCGCGATGAAGTCGTCGTAGCTCACGGTCTCGGCGCGGATGAAGCCGCGCTCGAAGTCGCTGTGGATCACGCCCGCCGCCTGTGGCGCCGTGGCGTCGCGCCGCACCTGCCAGGCCCGCACTTCCTTTTCGCCGGCGGTGAAATACGTCTGCAGATCGAGCAACGCGTAACCGGCGCGAATCACCCGGTTCAAGCCCGGTTCGGCCAGCCCCATGTCGCGCAGGAACTCGTCGCGATCGGCATCTTCCAGCTGCGCCATCTCCTCTTCCATCGACGCACACACCGGCACCACCTCGGCACCCTCGGTGGCGGCACGCGCACGCACGGCATCCAGCAGAGGGTTGTTCTCGAAGCCGTCGTCGGCGACGTTGGCGATGTACATCAGCGGCTTGAGCGTGAGCAGGAACATGTCGCGCACCAGCGCCTTGTCCTCATCGCCCAGCCCGACCGAGCGCGCGGAATGGCCGGCATTCAAGGCCGCAGCCAATTTCTCCAGTACCGGCTTTTTCGCCACGGCGTCCTTGTCGTTGGCCTTGGCGGCACGTTCGGCCTTGTTCAAGGCCTTTTCCACGGATTCCAGATCAGCCAGCGCCAGCTCGGTGTCGATGGTGTCGATATCCGACAGTGGATCGACCTTGCCCGCGACATGGATCACATCGCCCTCGAAGCAGCGCACCACATGCGCAATGGCGTCGACCTCGCGAATGTGCGCCAAGAACTTGTTGCCCAGGCCCTCGCCCTTGGACGCGCCAGCCACCAGGCCGGCAATGTCGACAAACTCGATGGTGGTCGGCACGATGCGCTGTGGATGCACCACCGCCGCCAGCGCCTCAAGCCGTGGATCGGGTACCGGCACGACGCCGACGTTGGGCTCGATGGTGCAAAAGGGGAAATTCGCCGCGGCAATGCCCGCCTTGGTCAGCGCATTGAACAGAGTGGACTTGCCGACGTTGGGCAGTCCGACGATGCCGCATTTGATGCCCATGCTGGAACTCCGCAAAACTAAGGAACAGGGAACGGGGAGACAGGGAACAAGAGACGGGAACGGGGAACGGCAAAACCTGGCAGTGTCGAGGCGCAATCAGGCTCCATGTCCGCCGTTCCCCGTTCCCCGTTCCCCGCTCCCCGTTCCCGCGGTATGCAATTGCTGCATGGCCTTGTCGAACTCACCGGCCACGGCCAGCGGCAAGACCTGCAGGGCGCGGGCGATGGCGTCATTCAGGGCATCGTCGGCGGCGGCCGATGGTCGCCCCAGCACCCAATCCACCACGCGGCTGCGGTCACTTGGGTGATCGATACCCAGTCGCAAGCGATGAAACCCGGGGCCGCCCAGCGCGCTGATGATGTCGCGCAAGCCGTTCTGGCCGCCGTGGCCACCGGCAAACTTGAGCCGCGCGGTGCCCACCGGCAAATCCAGATCGTCATGCACGACCAGGCAGTGCCCGGGATCAATCTTGTAGTAATTGAGTGCCGCCGCGACGGCGGCGCCACTCTTGTTCATGAACGTGGTGGGCTTGAGCAGCCACACCTGCGTGCCGGCAATATCCACCCGGCCCAGCTGACCAAACAGGCGGGCATTGAAGCTGAAACGCACGCCCTCGGCCAGCGCCAGCGTATCGACAAAACGAAACCCGGCATTGTGCCGGGTCCGCAGGTATTCGGTACCGGGGTTGCCCAAGCCAACGATGATTTGCAAGCCGGTCATTGCCGCTTTCAGCGCGCCAGTCCGGGCTTCGCGCAATGGCGAAGCCCGGATGTCGGCGGCTTACTTCTTGTCGTCCTTCTTGGCAGCCGGCGCCTTGGCTGCCGGCGCCTTGCCCGCTGCTGCAGCTGCACCCGCCGCCGGGGCGGCGCCCGCCGCACCCGCCGCTGGCTCGGCCGTCTCGGCCGGCGTCGCGTCGACCTCTTCCTGCATGAGGTTGGCGCTGACCATGACCACGTCGCTGCTCTCGTCCACGATTTGCGCCACCAATTCCACATTGGGCGGCAGCTGCAGCTTGGACAAGTGCATGACGTCGCCAGGCTTCAGGCCGGCCAGATCGACATCGATGAATTCCGGCAGGTCCTTCGGCAGGCAGGAGATTTCCACTTCCGTCAGGTTGTGCGAAATCACCACGCCCGCGGTCTTGGCGGCCAGCGAGATTTCCTTGTTGAGGAAGTGCAGTGGCACGCTGACGCGCAAGGCCTCCTTCTCGTTCACGCGCAGGAAATCCATGTGCATCATCAACCGCTTGAACGGATGCTTCTGCCAATCGCGCACCAGCACCTTCTGCACCTTGCCGTCGATGGCGAGGTCAAGAATGGAGGAGAAAAACCACTCGTTGCGCGAAGCCAGCAGGACCGTGTTGTGCTCGATCTGGATGCTCTGCGGTGGCTCGCCGGCGCCATACACGACGGCAGGCACGAAGCCGGCATGACGCAGGCGGCGGCTCGCACCTTTCCCCTCGTCCTTGCGGCTTTGCGCCTTGATTTGACGGTTCTTGGACATGTCAGTACTACCTTGGTTGATGTTTGCTGCCTCGCGGCGGCTGGGTGACTCCCCCGCGACCAGGGAAGTCGGTTTTTCAGGAAACCGGGAACAGTGAGCGGGGAACAAAAGCCGGCGTGTGTCAGGCCTTCACGTTCCCCGTTCCCGGTTTCCCGCTTTCAATCCACGTACAACGAACTCACCGATTCGCCAAAGGCGATGCGGCGAATGGTTTCAGCCAGCAGCTCGGCCACCGAGAGCTGGCGAATCTTGGGACAGGCGCGCGCCGTCGCCGACAACGGCAAGGTGTCGGTGACCACCAGCTTGTCCAGCTGCGAGCGCTCGATGTTGCTGAGCGCGGCGCCGGACAACACCGGATGCACGCAGTAAGCGCTGACCTCGCGCGCGCCACGCTCCTTGAGCGCCGCCGCGGCCGCGCACAGCGTGCCGGCGGTATCCACGATGTCGTCGACCAGCACGCAGGACTTGCCATTGACGTCGCCGATGATGTTCATCACCGTCGCCACGTTGGCCTTGGGCCGGCGTTTGTCGATGATCGCCAGCTCGGCATCGTCCAGCCGCTTGGCAATGGCGCGCGCGCGCACCACGCCGCCGACATCCGGGCTGACCACGATCAGGTCTTCCATGCTGTGATGGCGCCAGATGTCCGCCAGCAGCACCGGCGAGGCATAGACGTTGTCCACCGGCATATCGAAAAAGCCCTGGATCTGGTCGGCATGCAGATCGACGGTCAGCACGCGATCCACGCCGGCGGCGCCAATCATCCGTGCCGCCAGCTTGGCCGTGATCGGTACGCGCGCCGAGCGCGGGCGGCGATCCTGCCGGGCATAACCAAAATACGGGATCACCGCCGTCACGCTGGCGGCAGACGCGCGCTTGAGCGCGTCAGTCAGCGCCAGCAATTCAAACAAATTGACCGCACTCGGCGCCCCAGTCGGTTGCAACACGAACACTTCCTGCCGGCGCACATTCTCTTCAATCTCGATCTGCACCTCGCCATCGCTGAAGGCGCCGACCAGAGCCTTGCCCAAGGGCACGCCCAGCCGATGCGCCACATCCTCGGCCAGCGCGTGATGCGCGTTGCCGGTGAACAACATCATGGAAGTGGACGTGTCCACGTAGTTACCTCGGAAACAAAGCCATCAATGAATGGCTGGGGCGGCAGGATTCGAACCTGCGTATGCGGGAATCAAAATCCCGTGCCTTAACCAGCTTGGCGACGCCCCAGTGATACGTTCCTGTCCTGACCTACCTGCCGTTGTGCCTCGCGCATCCATTACCGGCATCGATGCCGCGACAGCGCTGCCGACAATGCGGAAACCGTCACACCGGGCACCGCCCAGGCGTTGAACGGCGTCGGGCAACGCCGTGCCAGCGCCAGTGCGCGATCAAATGAAGCCGTCTCCAGAAACACGCTGCCGCCACTGCCGGAAAGCCGCGCGGGGCCGGCGCGTTGCAACCAATCCATGGCCGCGGCCACCGCCGGATAACGCGCGCGCACCACCGGCGTGAAGGCGTTATCCACCGTTTCGCCGGAAACAAAGGATGAAATTGTCGCTGGTGGTGCATTTCGTGTCAATTCAACTGCCTGAAACAAGGCCGCCGTGGGTACCCGCGTGCCGGGGTCAACCACCACGTAATGCCGGCGCGGCAGGGCCAGCGGTACCAGTTCGTCGCCCACGCCTTCGGCCCATGCCGACCGGCCACGCACGAAGACCGGCACATCGGCGCCCAACTGGCGCCCCAGCGCGGCCAAGGCGTCCACGTCAAGGCCGGCGCCCCACAAGGCATTGAGCGCCACCAGCACCGTTGCCGCATCGGAGCTGCCGCCGCCCAGGCCACCGCCCATCGGCACCCGCTTGATGACTTCCAGCTCCGCACCGGCGGCAATGCCGGCATGGTCGCGCAGCAGCCGCGCCGCACGCACGGTCAAATCGGCGTCTGCCGGCACACCGGGCAGGTCGCGGCGACGCGCGATGCGGCCGTCAGCGCGCGTGCGCAGCCACACGGCGTCGCCCCAATCGAGCAGGCGAAACACCGTCTGCAGCTGGTGGTAGCCATCTGCACGGCGGCCGGTGATGCGCAGGAACAAGTTGAGCTTGGCCGGTGCCGGCCACACGCTCCAATCTCCCTCGCGCAGCGGCGGCAGCGCCCTGCGCATGTACACGCGCAAGCCCGCGGCAATGCCGTTGTCGCGGTCGCGCGCGCGCGCCGCGGCAAATGCCGGGTCATCGGCAGCGGCGGCGACAAAGCCGTGATGCGCATAGAACGGCGCATTCCACGGCACGTCCGCGAGCGTGCCCAGCGTCACTTGCCGATACCCCGCCGCGCGCGCCCAGGTGCAGGCATGTTCGACCAGCGCCGCACCAATGCCTTGCCGGCCATGGCTGGGCAACACGTCGACCTCGGCAATGCCGACGCTCCGCGGATCGGCCTCCGTATCCAGCCAGATGAAACCCAGGGGGACATCGTCGGCACCCAGTGCCACCCACACCATGCCGCGATTGATGGCGCGATAAACCAGTGCCGGCGGGATCGCCATGCGCTCGTAGCTGGCCCACACCCGATGCCCGCGAAACAGCGTCAAGGCCGCGCGTTCGATGGCGCACAAGGCATCGGCCTGATCCGGCACGGCTGGTTCTATGCGAAAACCCATGTCGCTCGGCGCTCCGCGGCCAGGTTTTACGGGAACTGCCAGCTGTCCACGGACAAGCGCACTTTGTACGGTGCGCGTTCGGCAAACACTTTTTGCGGCAGCGGCGGCTGGCGGGTGGTATCCCATTGGCGATAGTCCACCGTCCAGCCATCCTGGTGCAGCACTTCCGGCAGGCGGTCGGTGCCGAAGGCTAGCGTGGCCGGCCCGCCATCGGCGCGCAGCCCGAGCACCCAGGCGCGCAAGTCGCGCAACGGCACATCCCAGCCCAGCACGGCGCGCAGCAGCGTCTGCGCGTCGGCGGCGCGCCGCGGCCCGCCATCGACGCCATCCAGCAAGGCCCAGCCCGGCCCGCCGGTCAGGCGAAAACTCTTGCCCGCAAGCGGCCCGCGCACGACGAAGCTGTAGCGGTCACCCTCTTGCGTCCATTCCAGGCTGCCACTGCCGCCCTCCTTGCCCGAGACCACGCCAAGCCGACCGCGTAGTGTCCAGTGATCGGCGTGGGCCAGCGCCTGCTCGCGCAAAGTCTGCTCCTGCAGCAAACCGGCATCGGGTTTGACATGCACGGCCGGCGCGCATCCGGCCAGCAACAGCGGCAAGACGAGTGCCGCCTGGCGCCATGAAACATTCACAGCTGCAACCTGCGCAAAGTGGCCGACAGTGCCGGGTTGTGCGGGTCAAGCTTGCGCACCTGGGCAAACACTTCACGCGCGTCCTTGATCTGTCCGAGCTTGGCCAGGACCTCACCCAGATGGATGCCGATTTCCGCATCCCGATTGGCCTTCCACGCCTGGCGCAAAGTCTGCGCGGCGCTCTGCAGATGCCCCTGGCGATATTGCAGCCAGCCCCACGAATCGGCAATGGACGGGTCGTCGGGCCGCGCATCACGGGCCATGCGCAACAGGCGCTCGGCCTCGGCCAGATCACGGTTGGCATCGGCCAGCGTGAAACCCAGCGCGTTGCTGGCATCCACGTCATCGGGCTTGAGGCTCAGCACGCGACGGAAATCCTTGATCGCCATGTCGACGTTGCCCGCCTGGGCATAGGCCAGGCCGCGGCCATAGAGCAAAGTCGAATCATCCGGCACCACCTGCAAGGCGCGCGAGAACGCGGCCTCTGCCTGCGGATATTTTTGCTCGCGCAAATACAGCTCGGCATCGGCCTGGTACGCCTCACGCAATTGTTCCGGCTGCTCCAGCGCCGCCAGCTGCAACTGTTCCAGCAGTTGATGCGCCTCGCTGCCGTGACCCTGGCCAAACAGGATCAGCGCACTGCGCAAGCCGGCATCAAATGCGTGCGCGTCGTCATCGCCCACCTGCTGGTACCACGCCAGGGCATCGTCCGGGCGATGCTGCATCTCAGCCAGCTGGCCGAGCAGATAGGCGCTGGCCTCGCGCACGTCGGACGGGCTTGCACGCAGCTGCCGATAGATCGTGGCCAGTGCCTTGCTGTCCTTTTGTTGCGCCGCCAGCGCCGCGCGCAATTCATAGGTTTGCGCCGTCTGCGGCCCGCGTTCCAGCACACGCCGGGCCTGCGCAAAGTCCTTGGCCTGCGCCAGCAATCCGGCATAGGCAAGCCGCAGTTGGGCATCGTCCGGCGCGCGCGCGATGGCCTGCCGCAGCAAGGCACTGGCGCCGGCGCGATCGCCCTGGTTGAACTTCAGATGCGCCGCCCACGCCGCCGCCTCGGCATCATCGAAACGCGCCACGGCGGCCTCGGCGACAGTCAATGCATAGGCGCCGCGACCAAGCTTGTCGCCCAGTTCGCTCATCGCCAGCCAGGCTTTGATGTCGCCCGGCAAGCGCTGCGGCGTGGCCAGCGCCTCGAGCAACCGCGCTGCCTGCGCCTGGTCGCGCGCGCCCGCCAGCACGCGGGCAAACTTGCGCCAGGCGTCCTGATCGCCGCTGGCCAGCAAGCGCTGCAATTGCACTTTGGCTTCGGCACCATCGCCACTGTCCAGCGCCAGCGCGGCACGCGCCTGGGCCAACTGCGCGACGCTGGCGCCCAGCGCTTGCCAGCGTGCCAGTGCCCGTCGCGCCGTGGCTTGATCGTGCACGGCCAGCGCCAGTTGCACGGCGCGCTCGGCCACCTGCGGATCACGGCTGACGGCCATGGCACGGGCATAATGGCCCGACGCGGCGGCAAGATCGCTGTGGGTCAAGGCCATTTCACCGGCCAGCAGCTGCGCGATCAGGTCATGCTCGACGTCGGGCGTGGCCACCATCATGTGCGCCAGCGGCTGCGGTGTCGTGTTCACCGCTGGCGGCGCCGTCATCGGCACGCTGGCGCAGCCGGCCAGCAATAACGCCATGAGTGCCGTAAAATGCCGGGACAACTTGAATCGGGCTGGGTTGCTGCGCACACTGGACTTCATTGGTTTGCCTGATTCGGCCGTCCCGGGTCACCGTGCGGCGACGTTGCGCGAAGCTTAGCCCACGTCGCCGCCTGCCACCGTCGAGATACCGCCTGCATCATGCCGTTGATTGCCCTCGGGCTCAATCACCTTACCGCTCCCGTCAGCCTGCGCGAACAGGTGGCCTTCGACGCCACCGACACGGCGGCGGCGTTGGGCGAGCTCAGCCATGAGCCGGGCGTGCAGGAGGCGCTGATCCTGTCCACCTGCAACCGCACCGAGCTGTACGTCGGCGTCAGTGCCGGTGCCGAAAACGTGCCGCAAACCTGGTTGGGCCGGCATCATCATTTGAGCGCGGCGCGGCTCGACGAGTTCATCTACCGCTACGACGACCGCGACGCGGTACGCCATGTGTTCCGCGTCGCCACCGGGCTGGACTCGATGATCCTGGGCGAGCCGCAAATCCTTGGCCAGGTCAAGGATGCCTATCGGCAGGCGCGCGCCGCGCAAACCCTGCGCGCACCGCTGGAACATCTACTGCAGCACACTTTTGCCGTAGCCAAGCGCGTGCGCACCGACACCCGCATCGGCGCCAACACGGTATCGGTCGCCTTCACCGCCGTGCGCCTGGCCGAGCAGGTCTTCACCGACCTGAAGCAGGCCTGCGTGGTGCTGATCGGCGCTGGCGAGACCATCGAGTTGGTGGCCCGTCATCTGACCGAAAAACAGGTGGCGCGGCTGATCGTCGCCAACCGCACCCTGGAGAACGCGCAAATCCTGGCTGGCCGCCATGGCGGCTATGCCATCGCGCTGGGCGACCTGCCGCAGCATCTGGCCGAAGCCGACATCGTCATTTCCTCCACCGCCGCGCGGCTGCCGGTGCTGACCCGCGCCATGGTCGAGCAGGCGATGACGGTGCGCCGGCGCAAACCCATGTTCATGGTCGACCTGGCCGTGCCGCGCGACATCGAGACCGGCGTCGGCGAGATGGCCGACGTCTACCTGTACGGCATCGACGACCTGCGCCAGGTCATCGACGAAAACCGGCGCTCCCGTCACGCCGCCGCGCACGAGGCCGAGACCATCATCGACCTGCAAGTGGACCGTTACATGGCCTGGCGGCGGGCGCTGACGATCAAGAACCCGATGCTGGACATGCGCCACCACGCCGAGACCAGCCGCGACGAGGTGCTGCTCAAGGCCCGCGCCATGCTGGATCACGGGCGCGACGCCAACGCCGCGCTGGAGTTTCTCGCTCACACGCTGACCAACAAATTGATGCACTACCCCAGCGTGCGCCTGCGCGAAGCCGCCCTCAACGGCGACACCGACCTGCTGCACGCCGCCGAGCGGCTGTACGGGCTGGAAGATCCCAACGATCCCTCGTAGGAGCGCACCTCGTGCGCGGTGGCGTCCATCGCCCCAAGCCCCATCGCGCACCAAGGTGCGCTCCTGCCAACCTGACCACCCATGACGCCATCGATCCGCCGCAAACTCGAAGCCCTTGCCGAGCGTCACGAAGAACTCGGCCGCCTGCTGGCGCAGCCGGACGTGCACGCCGACAACGTGCGCTACCGCAAGCTGTCGCAGGAATACGCGCAGCTCGATGCGGTGACCTCCTCGCTGCACGCGCACGACAGCGCCGAGCGCGGGTTGGCCGAGGCGCAGGTCATGCTGGCGGATCCCGAGTTGCGCGACCTTGCCGCGGAAGACGTCGCGCGCTTGCGCCAGCAACTGGTCGACCTGGACGCCGCGCTGCAAATCCTGCTGTTGCCCAAGGACCCGCGCGACGACGCCAGCCTGTATCTGGAGATACGCGCCGGCACCGGCGGCGACGAGGCGGCGCTGTTTGCCGGCGACTTGTTTCGCATGTACACGCGCTATGCGGAATCGCGACGCTGGCAGGTCGAGGTGCTCAATGCCCATCCTGGCGAACACGGCGGCTTCAAGGAGATCGTTGCGCGCGTCGATGGTGTCGGCGCCTATTCGCGGTTCAAGTTTGAATCCGGCACGCACCGTGTCCAGCGTGTGCCGGAAACCGAATCGCAGGGCCGCATCCACACTTCAGCCGCGACCGTGGCGATCATGCCGGTACCCGACGCCATCGACGAGGTCGAGCTCAATCCGGCTGACCTCAAGGTCGACACCTTCCGCTCCTCCGGCGCCGGTGGCCAGCACGTCAACAAGACCGATTCGGCCATCCGCATCACGCATCTGCCGACCGGCACCGTGGTCGAATGTCAGGACGAGCGCAGCCAGCACAAGAACCGCGCGCGGGCGATGAGCCTGCTCAAGGCGCGCCTGCTGGATGCCGAGCGCGGCAAGCAGGCGGCCGAACGTTCCGAGGCACGGCGCCTGCAAGTGGGCTCCGGCGACCGCAGCCAGCGCATCCGCACCTACAACTTCCCGCAAGGGCGCATCACCGATCACCGCATCAATCTCACCTTGTATCGCCTGGCTGAAATCCTGCAGGGCGACATGGGCGAGCTGCTTGACACGCTGAGCCACGAATACCAGGCCGACCAGCTCAAGGCCTTGGGCAACGCCTGACGCTGCCAACGTCGCCGCGTCGATCCCGGCCAGGCGCGGGAAACTCATTCGACATGAAAGCCGCGCCACGGCGGCGGCGCCGCATCCTCGCGCGTGAGGGTGTCCACGCGCGCCGTCGGCGGTCCGTGATGCAGCCAGCGTTCAAGCGCATCGAGCGCCTCGGCCGTGCCGGCAGCAAGCACGTCCACGCTGCCATCGGCACAATTTCTCGCGCGTCCGACCAGCCCGAGCGCCAGCGCCTGCTCTCGCGTACCGGCACGAAAAAACACCCCTTGCACATGGCCGCGCACGACAAAACGAGCGGCGATCACGGCCGACCACCGATTTCCGCCTGCAGCCGCGCCGTCGTCAACGGGCCGACGATGTGCGCGGCCACCCGCCCCTGCGGATCGATCAGGTACGTGGTCGGCAGCCCGCGTGGAGTGGCAAAGTCGCGCAGCGGCGTGTCCAGCGTGACCTGTGCCACCGGATAAACCACCGGGCGCTGGCGCAGGAACGCGCGGATGTCAGCCACATCGCTGTCCTCGTAGGCCAGGCCAATGGCGCGGACATTCTTGTGCGCGGCGACGAACTGCGAGATGTCCGGCATCTCCTTGATGCACGGCACGCACCACGTGGCCCAGAAGTTGACGATCACCCAATGGCCGCGTTGTGCCGCCAGGTCAAACGTGCCGCCATCGAGCGTGCTGATCCGCAGTCGTGGCGTCGCCGCGGTATCGGCCGCCGATGCCGGCGCCATGAGCAGCACCAAGGCCAGGCCACATAGCAGATGTCGCCAAATGTTCATGCTCCGACCTCGTGCAAGGGCGTTTCCGCCAATGGATAGACCGCTTGCAGCCGCGCACCCAGTCGCGATTGCAATTCGTCGGCCAGCTGCTCCAGCAAATCCAGCAGCACCGCAGGCAGCGCCACACCCAGCGCCGCCGCCTCCGCGCGCGGATGCAGCGGCAGACGATAGTCGCTGTGCCGATAGATGCGCAGCAAATCCGTGCTGTCCAGGGCACGCATCAGCAGCCAGCCGCCGGATGCCGCCGGCTGGATCACATCGGCGCGCTGCAGCACCTCGAAATAACCGGTGATGGAGGCCGTACGCAAGCACGACGCCTGCGCGCGCACGGTGGCTGGATCCACGCTTTGCCCGCGACGCTGGGCGTCGACGAATTGCCCCACCACCACCAGCAGGCCAAGAAACTCCGCGCCCGGCGGCAAGGCCTGCGTGCTTGGGTGATATTCAAACGCCGCCATGGACGCCGCCACCGACGCGGCGAGGATGACGATGACCCACGACAGATAAATCCACAGCAGGAAAATCGGAATCGCGGCCAGCACGCCGTACACCTGCTGGTAGGTTTGCGCATGCTGCACGAACACGGTGAAGCCCCAGCGCGCCACCTCGAACAACAGCGCGCCCAGCACTGCGCCGATCGCCGCGTCGCGGCGCGATACCGGACAACTGGGAATAGCCGTGTACATCAGCCACAAGGTGAAAAAAGTCACCACGAACGGCAGCGTGCGCAGCAGCGCCCCGGTCAGCGCGCCAAACTGGCCAATGGCCCCGTGCAGCAGTGGCATGGCGGTGACATACGACGTCAGCGCGATGCCGCCCACCACCAGGATCGGACCCAGCGTCAACGCCGTCCAGTACAGCAGCAGGCGCGAACCCCAGCCGCGCGCAACGTGCACGCGCCAGATGCGATTGAGCCGATCCTCGATACTGATCATCATCGCCAGCGCACTGAACAGCATCACCAGAATGCTGATGCCGGTGAGCTTGCTGGCGTTGGCGGCAAAACCGAGCATCGTCGTTTGCACCGCTTCGCCCGCCGCCGGCACGAAGTTGTGGAAGACAAAATTCACCAGCGTGTCGCGCGCCGGCTGAAACACCGGAAACGCCGAGAACATGGCAAACACGGCTACCGTCAGCGGCACCAGCGACACCAGCGTCGTGTACGACAGCGCACCAGCCGTCTCGAAGCATTTGTCGTCGACAAAGCGCTGCCAGACAAAGCGGCCGAAGCTGCCGATGCGATCACGATTGATGCGTCTGCCCATGCCTGTCCTCAAGCCGTTTCCGCGAACCCGCCGGCGCGCGCCAGTACACTACAAGATTGCGCGTGAAAGCCGCAGCGGCCAAGGCCCGGCATGACCCACGAAGTCCTCATTGTGTATTACAGCCGCAACGGCCACACGGCGCAGATGGCGCGCCTGCTCGCGCGTGGCGTGGAGCAGGTGGCGGGCATGCACGCCCGCCTGCGCCAGGTACCGGCCGTGGCCCCGGTCACACAAGTTGCACAGCCACCGGAGCCGGAAGACGGCGCGCTGTATGTCACCGCACGCGATCTCACCGACTGCTGCGCACTGGCCCTGGGCAGCCCCACGCGCTTCGGCAACATGGCCGCACCACTCAAGTATTTCCTTGACGGTACCGGCGCCGAGTGGGCCAGCGGCGCCCTGGTCGGCAAGCCGGCGGCGCTCTTCACCTGCACCAGCACGATGCACGGCGGCCAGGAATCCACCTTGCTCAGCATGGCCTTGCCGCTGCTGCATCACGGCATGGTGCTGGTCGGCCTGCCGTTCACCGAGCCGGCGCTCAGTACCACGCAAACCGGCGGTACGCCGTACGGCGCCAGCCACGTCACCGGCGTAAAGGGTGATCGGCCAATCAGTGAACACGAGCGCGAGCTGGCCATCGCACTCGGCCGGCGACTGGCCGAGGTCGCACGCAAGCTGGCGACCACGCCATGACGGCCGGCCAGCGCCTGCCCGTGGAACAACGCGTCGGCTTGGTGCTGTGGGCGGCACTCGTCGCGCTGCAGCTGATCTGGCACGGCTGGCTGCTGCCCGCGAGCGCGGTCCCGACCACGCTGGTGCTGGCCATCACCGTGGCGCCGCTGCTGTTGCCGCTGCTGGCGTTGCGCAACATCCGCCGCGCGCTGCTGTGGGTCGGCATCCTCAGCCTGTTCTATTTCAGCCACGGCGTGGCCGAAGCGTGGAGCTCGCCCGCTTCGCGCGTGTTGGCGCTGGTTGAAGTCGCGCTGACACTGGGCTTGATCGGCATGCTTGGCCTGGGCGTGCGCCGACCGCGGCCAACGACGGACGATACACGCCGACGATAGTCGCGGCACGCCTGCAGCACCCGCTACAGCGCTGCTTATACTCGACGTGTCTACCGTCAACGGAGCGCGCCATGGCCTTTCTGCAGGACGCACCGCAACTGCCGCACCCCTGGCGCACCGACGCCTGGCTGCACGGCATGCTCGATCGCACCTTGCCGGTCGAACGCCGTGCGGCGCTGGATGCCGACCTCGAGGTGCTGGGCGACTACGCCGTCATGGCGTGGCAGCGCGCCGGGCAAACCACGCGTGCCAAGCCGGTATTGACGCAATGGGGACCGTGGGGCGTGCGCATCGATCGCATCGAGTTGACCACTGCCTGGCACGAGGGCCCGGTCATCACCACGGCCCACAGCGTGCTTGCCGCCGGTCACGCCGACAGCGAATACGCGCGGCTGGAAGCGTTTGCCCGCGTCTATCTCTACCACGTCGCCAGCGAGTTCTACACCTGCCCGCTGGCCATGACCGACGGCGCCGCAACCGCGCTCAAGGCCTCGGGCAACCGCGAGTTGATCGACCGCGCCGTGCCGCACTTCCTGAGTCGTGACGCCGGCACATTCTGGTTGAGCGGGCAATGGATGACCGAGACTGCCGGTGGCTCCGACGTCGGCCACACTGAAACCGTGGCACGCCAGGACGCGGAAGGCCAATGGCGTTTGTACGGGCGCAAATGGTTCAGCTCGGCCGTGGTCGGCGAGGCCGCGCTGGCCCTTGCCCGCGTCGGCGATACCGGCGACGCGCCGCTGGCGCTGTTTTACGTCGAGACCATGCACGGCGCGCAGCGCAAGCCGGAATTGGTCATCGACCGCCTGAAGGACAAGCTCGGCACGCAGGAATTGCCGACGGCGGAAATCCACCTGCAGGGATTGCCGGCATGGCCGGTGGGTGCGCTCGATCACGGCGTGCGGCAAATCGCGCCGATGCTCAACGTGACCCGCACCTGGAACGCCGTGTGTGCCGTCGCCAGCATGGCGCGCGCCATCGCCCTGGCCAGCGACTTTGCCCACCGCCGCCAGGTGTTTGGCCACGCCCTGATCGAGCAGCCGCTGCACGCGCAGACGCTGGCCGACATGCATGCCGAGTTTGCCGGCGGCTTTGCCCTGACCTTCGAGATTGCCCATCTGCTGGGACGCGTCGAGCACGCTGCCGGCGACGCCGATGACGCCGCCCTGCTGCGCCTGCTGACGCCGCTGGCCAAACTGTGGACCGGCAAGCTGGCCGTGCGCATTTGCTCGGAAGCCCTGGAATGTTTCGGCGGCGCCGGCTACATCGAGGACACCGGCCTGCCGCAGCTGCTGCGCGACGCTCAGGTCTACCCGATCTGGGAAGGCACCACCAACGTGCTGTCGCTGGACAGCTTGCGCGCGCTGGCCGGTGGCGGCCTGCCCGCCTTGCGCAACGCGGCCGGCAACTGGACACGCGACAGCGCCGATACGCCGGCACGCACCGCCATCCTGCAGACACTGGACGCGGCAACCCGCTGGCTTGATCAGCATGCCGGTGCGCGCAATACGCTGGAAGCCGGTGCGCGCGGCCTGGCCTTGACGCTGGCGCGCTGCGCCGCAGCCGCCTTGCTGGCACGCCAGGCAACCTGGTCAAGCCACCAAGGCGATCCACGCCCGGCCGCGGCATTGCGCCGCTTCGTCACCCTGGGCCTCGATCGTCTGGTCGCGCCCGACGCCGACAATACCGCGCTGCTGCTGGACTACCCCGTCACGTAAGGCGAGCATGGCCCGCTGCCGTCCCACGCAAAAATCGGTGGACTGCGAGATGCGCTTCCATGGTCGACAACGCAGGCCACCCCACCCACGCGGCAGGCAAACGCCAGCCCGGATAAAATGGCGGTTCCTTCACCGCGGCGCACCGTCATGCAACTCACCATCGTCACCACGGGCGGCACCATCGACAAGATCTACTTCGATGACAAGTCCGACTACAAGATTGGCGCGCCGCAAATTGGCGAGATCCTCAGCCAGCTGGGCGTGGCTTTCGAGTTCACCGTGGTGCCGCTGATGCGCAAGGACAGCCTGCACATGGACGATCACGACCGCGAGCAGGTGCGCGCCGCCATCGAGCAGCAAAGCGGGCGCTACGTCCTGGTCACGCACGGCACCGACACCATGGTGGAAACCGCCAAGGCCCTGCGCGACATCAAGGACAAGGTGATCGTGCTGACCGGCGCGCTCAACCCCGCGCGCTTCCAGGGCTCGGATGCGGTGTTCAACATCGGTTGCGCTGTCGCCGCCGTGCAGACGCTGGCACCCGGGGTCTACATCACCATGAATGGTCGCGTGTGGGATCCGGCCAAGGTACGCAAGAATCGCCAGGCCAACCGGTTCGAGGAAATCGCCGGCTGAGCGCACACGCCCGGCTGCAAAAGCGAAAGGCCCGATCCACCGGATCGGGCCTTCTTTTTCGCTACGACAAAACGGCCAGGCCATCCATGGCCATGGGTTCCGCCTTACCAGGTCGCCTTCAACGTCACGCCCGAATAGGCCTGGTAGCCACGGAGCATGATGTAGTACGTCCCCGACTCGTTGGTACCCGAGCAGGTTTCGTTGTTGCCGGCCTTGTACGGCCGGCAGTCGTAGCTGCTGGTGGTCGGCTGCGAACCCTGCTTGACGTACATGTCCAGATCACCGCTGCCACCGGAAGTGGCAATGGTCAGCGCGCTGCCAGCGGGCACCGTCACCGTGTAGTACGCCGACGAGTTCTTGGCACCGGACAGGCCGGTCAACGGCACGCCGTTCTGCAGGCCGCCATCGTTGCCGCCGTCGCCACCGCCATCACTGCCGCCGCCGGTGGTGTAGCTCGCTTTCAGGCTGATGCCGGAGAACGTGCTGTAGCCACGGACATTGACGTAATAGGTGCCTGCCTGCGGTGCCGCCACGGTGCAGCTTTCATTGTTGCCGGACTTCCATGGGCGGCAGTCGTAGCTGCTGGTGGTCGGGGCCGCACCAAACTTGGTGTACAGATCGGCATCGCCGCTGCCGCCGGACATGGTGAACACCAGGTTGCTGGCGCCGGCCGGTACCGTGATCTTGTACGGCAGCTCCTGGCTGGCACTGCCGGACAGCCCCGTCACCGGTACGCCGTTTTGCAGATCGACGGTGCCGCCGTCATTGCCGCCACCGCTACTGCCACCGGTGGTGAACGAAGCCTTCACCGTGATGCCGGAATAGGCCGAGTAGCCGTGCACCTTGATGAAGTACTTGCCGGCACTGGGCGCGGCCACGGTGCAGCTTTCGTTGTTGCCGGCCTTGTACGGGCGGCAGTCGTAGCTGCTGGTGGTCGGCGCGGCGCCAAACTTGGTGTACATGTCGGCATCACCGGTACCGCCGGACATCGACAACACCAGGTTGGTCGCCCCTGCCGGCACGGTGATGAAGTAGTCGTTGTCGGCACTGGCTGCGCCGGATACGCCGCCGACACCAACGTTGTTTTGCAGCTCCGTGGTGGTCGTACCGCCACCACCGCCGCCGGTGCCCGGGCAGGCCACGCCTACGCCATTGAAAGCGGCGATCACGTCATTGGCGTTGTAGCCCAGGTCGGTCGCCGCCGACTCGACGCCGCAGGCACCGGCGTCGAACGTGGAGTTGGCGGTCCAGTACGACTTGTTGGCCAGGGCAAAGGCCTGGAAGGCCTTTTTCACATCCCAGCCGGAAGTCTTGGCCAGCAGGCAGAATGCCTTGTTGTACACGCCGCTGGAATAGTGCACATCGAGGCTGGAGGTGTAATTGGCGGCGTTGTCGATGGAGCCGCCATCCTGCGGCGGGTTGCACATGTAGCGCAGTGCATCGCCGATACCGGCGCTGGTCTTGACGATGTCGCGCCCCACCAGGAAATCGGCGGCACCACGGTCAAAGTACTCGGCTGCTTCGCCGGCGATGTCCGAATAAGCCTCGTTCATGCCACCGGACATGCCCGAATATTCCAAGCCGGAGTTCTGCTCGGTATAGCCGTGGCTGATCTCGTGGCTGGTAACGTCCAGCGACACCAGTGGATAAAACGTGCTGGCACCGTCGCCAAAGTACATGGCCGTGCCGTCCCAGAAGGCGTTTTCGTAGTTGGACTTGTAGTGCACGCGCATGACCAGCTGCATGTTCAGCGGCGGTGCGCCGGTATAGGACTGGTACATGTCATGCACGACGCCGCCAAAGTGATGGGCATCGTTGACCGGCGAATACGCGCCGTTGATGGCGTCGGTGTCGCTGGTCGGACAGGTGAAGCTGACCACCGAGCCACCGCTGGAGGCGTGGTTGAGGTTGTAGGTCTTGACGTTGGCGTTGACCAGCGTGCAGGTGCTGCCGGACTGGGTGACATCCAGCGCCGCATAGTCGGTGCCATAGGTATACTTGCCGGTCTTCTGATTGCCGCCGGGACCATTGGCCGAAGCGTCGGTCAAACCTTCCCAGCTCTTGATCACCGCGCCGGTGTTGGCGTCGATGATGGCCGTCGGTCGTGATGGCTGCGGTCCGTTGACGAAGTACGACACGCGGTAGACCAGGCGTGCCGGTGCGTTGTCCTGCGGATAGACGAACAGATCGGTCTTCTGGTTGGACAACGTGCTGCCGGCCACCAACGTGGTGTGTGCATGCGCACGCAACGCGGCAATGGCACGCGCGGGCGACAACACCGGCGTCACCGAAGCCAGGCTCAGGGTCGGGCCGGTCACCAGCTCGCCGGTGGCGCGCAGGGCATTGCCGTTGACATCCTGCACAACGCCTACGCTGCGCCCGTAGACCGGGACGCCGCGATACATCTGCTGCTGGCGTACGACCTTGCGGCCATTGGCCAGCGTGACCGCCGACTTTGCCGCCAGGGACATTTGCGGGCCGAGGTTGAGCTGGCTGGCCAGTGCATTGGCCGGCACGGCGCCGAGATTCTGCGCACGCAAGGTCTGCGATTGCGTGGCGGCGGCCGTCGAAGCGGTGGCCACGGCAATGGCCGCGACCAGCAACTTCAGGGGTAAATGGTTGAGCATGTATGGAACTCCTGAACATTTCGGGGACAAACGGGCCCTATGCGGCCGCGTGGACCCCATGCAAGATTGCCGTGCAGGCACGGCGCCGGTTGGTGGATGTACAGGCGATCCTGAACTACGTCCGGGCGGGCTGCCCCCTCCTGGCAATCCGTGCAAGGGCCGCGGGTGGGCGCGTAACTGCGAAACGGCGAAACCGCCGCCCCAGGATCATTCCCCCTTCGTTCCGAAGCAGGAACCCGTCGACAATATTCCTTGCGAATGCAGTCGGCAATGCGACTTTTTCCTATCCCGCATCCCTGCCACGAACACCATCGACAAAAACGGCGCATCTGCCAGACAGACGCGCCGTTGCGGGTTTCACGCCCGATGGCAAACGCAGTTACATCATGCCGGTTTCAAGCTTGGCCTCGTCGGACATCATGTCGTGCGTCCATGGCGGATCAAACACCAGATCCACATCCGCCTCGACCAGGGTCGGAATCATCAGCAACTTGGTGCGCGCATCATCGACCAGGATGTCGCCCATGCCGCAACCGGGTGCCGTCAAGGTGAGCTTGACGTAGACCTTGCGGTTGCCATCCTCGAGCTGCTCCATGCTGAGGTCGTAGACCAGGCCAAGGTCCACCACGTTGACCGGGATTTCCGGATCGAACACGCTGTGCAGCTGCTCCCACGCCAGCTTCTCGACATCGGCCGTGGTGGCGTTGGGCGGTAGCTGCAGCGGCGGCGGCGGCTCCTTGCCAAGTGCATCGGCATCGTCGCCGGCAACGCGGAACAGATTGCCCTCGATGTACACGGTGAAACTGCCGCCCAGCGCCTGCGTGATGTAGCCGATTTGCCCGGCAGGCAGCACCACCTCTTCGCCCTGCGGCACCATGACGGCGTCGCAATCGCGCACCAGGGTGAAAGGTTCACTGCTCAGACTGAAACCGCTCATGCCATGTCAACCATGGTGATGGCGCAACACCGCGTCGCACCGGGTCTCCCATTATGCCGTCCGCAGGCTGCGGGCACTTGTCCCAGATCAGCCGGCATCGGCAACCGGGTGGTCACGCTATCATGCCGGTTTTGCGCACGGACCTGGCATGCTTGCGTGGCGACACCCTCGATCCTCGCCGCGCCGTGCCGATTCGGTGCGGGTCGCCATCCTGGCCATCGTCAGCGCGCTCGCGCTTGGTGTGGCATCGGGCATGACGTGGCTGCTGGTGGCGCTGGCCACGCGCCAAGCTGGATTGTGGCTGGCGCTGCCGGCCGGTCTGATCCTCGGCATGATCGTGCGCTGGGGTGTGCACGCCACGCCGCGCTGGCGCGGCCTGTGCAGCGGCCTGGCGATGCTGGTAGCCACGCTGTGGGTGGCCACGACCTTCGTCGCGCTGCAGATCGGTGCCAACATGGGCCTGGGTGTGCGCGAAGCTGCCAGCACGGCCGGTATCGGCCTGTTGTGGCAACTGCTGCAATTGGGCACGTCGCGGGCCGACCTCGTGTGGTGCGTACTCGGCATCGGCGTGGCTACGCTGGTCGCGCACGGCGGCACGACCGAGCGCTTAAGCGGCCGCGTCAGTCGTCCAGGGCCTTGAGCTGCGTCACCAGTTCGCCGGCAGCGGCCTGGCCATCGCCATACAGCATGCGCGTGTTGTCGGCATAGAACAGCGCGTTCTCGATGCCGGCAAAACCCTTGCCGCGACCACGCTTGATGACCACCACGTTCTTCGCCTTGGACACGTCAAGGATGGGCATGCCGTAGATCGGTGAGCCCTTGTCGGTGCGCGCCACCGGATTGACCACATCGTTGGCGCCGATCACCAGCGCCACGTCGGTGTTGGCAAACTCCGGATTGATGTCGTCCATGTCGGCAATCAAGTCGTACGGCACGCCGGCCTCGGCCAGCAGCACGTTCATGTGCCCAGGCATGCGCCCGGCCACCGGGTGGATGGCGAATTTCACCTTGACGCCGCGACCGATCAAGGCCTTGGCAAACTCCCAGATCTTGTGCTGGGCCTGGGCCACGGCCATGCCGTAGCCAGGCACGATGACCACGCGCTCGGCGTAGGCCATCATCACGGAGGCGTCGGCGGCGTCGATGGGCTTGAGCGCGCCGGCAATGTCCTGCTGGGCGGCGTTGCCGCCAGCACCAAAATCACCAAACAACACATTGCCCAGCGAGCGATTCATGGCCTTGGCCATCAGCTGCGTCAGCAGCGTGCCGGCCGCGCCCACCACCATGCCGGCGATGATCATGGCCTCGTTCTGCAGCACAAAGCCCTCAAACGCCACCGCCAGGCCGGTAAAGGCGTTGTACATGGAGATCACCACCGGCATGTCCGCACCGCCGATGGGCAGCGTCATGGCCACGCCAAACACCAGCGCCAGCACGCAGAAGGCCACCAGCCAGCTCCATGCAAACGCCTGACCGTCAAGCCCGGCCAGCAGCGCCACCACACCGCAGGCGACCGTGGCGGTAAACAACGCCAGGTTTACCCAGCGCTGCAGCGGAAAGACGAAGCGCCGATCCATCCAGCCCTGCAGCTTGGCAAAGGCGATCAACGAGCCGGTGAACGACACCGCACCAATCAGCACGCCGACAAAAGCCAGCGTCAGCTCGACCGGCGTCAGCCCCGGCAGTACAGGCACATGGGCCCAGGCTTCCGGCTGCAGTGGCGAGGTGTCGGGGACCATGGCGCGGGCCGTCAACTGCAGCGCCGCATTGAACTTGATCAACTCGACCGCGCCGATGGCCGCGGCCGCACCGCCACCCATGCCGTTGAACAAGGCCACCATCTGCGGCATGGCGGTCATCGGCACACGGCGGCCGACCACCCACGAAATCACCACGCCAACCACGATGGCACCAAGCATCCATTCCAGGTTGTGCATGCCTGGCAGGAACAAGGTTGCAACGATGGCGCCGGCCATGCCGGCACCGGCCCAGACGATGCCGCGCCGTGCAGTACGCGGCGAACTCATGCGCTTCAAGCCCCAGATGAACAGCACTGCGGCGATGAAATACACCGCATCGACCACGGTCGGCATCCACGCCGGCAGCGTCATGGGGTTTTCTCCGCGGCGGCGGTCGGCGTCTTGCTGGACTTGAACATCTCCAGCATGCGCTCGGTGACCACGTAACCGCCGGCAACGTTGCCGGCCGCCAGCAGCACGGCCGCCACGCCGATGGCAATCTCGATGCCGCCGTCGGCGTGACCGAGCGCCACCATCGCCCCTACCAGCACGATGCCATGCACGAAGTTGGAACCGGACATCAGCGGCGTATGCAGGATGACCGGCACCCGCGCGATGATTTCATAGCCGGTGAACGCGGCCAACATGAATATGTACAGCGCCAGAAACCCGTCAAGCATGGCCGCATCCCCGTGGTGTCGTTCGCGCATCATAGGTTGATCGGTCAACCTGTGCGACCGTGCCGCGTTGAACTTCAAGGATCCAAGCCGTGATGGAGAGCGACGATGCCCGCGCCAATTCCCCCGGGCCGGACGACGTGAACGCCGCCGCCGATGCCCTTGCGACGCCGCTGTTTGCGACGGCTTCGGCCGACGCCGCGCCGGCCACGCTGGATGCCTTTTTGCGCCTGGTGGAACGCCGCGCCTTCCGCATGGCGGAACTGCAGCTGCGCCAGCGCGAGGACGCCATGGACGCGGTGCAGGACGCCATGCTGTCGCTGGTCACGCACTACAGCGGCAAACCACCAGAAGAGTGGGCGCCACTGTTCTGGGGCATCCTGCGCCGACGCGTGATCGACCTGCAGCGTCGGCGCAAGGTGCGCTCGATCATCGGTGGCTGGCTGGGCGGTGGCCGCCAAGCCGATGGCGAGGAACAACCTGTGTGGGAGCCGGCCGACCACGGCCCCGGCCCGCTCGACCATTTGCGTGACGCCAAGGCCTGGGCCGCCATGGTTGCCGCCGTACGCCTCCTGCCCGCCCGCCAGCGCGAAGCGTTCATGCTGCGCATGCTCGAAGGGCTGGACGTCGCCGCCACCGCACGCGCCATGGGCTGCTCCAGCGGCAGCGTGAAAACCCATCTGTCGCGTGCCATGCAAAACCTGCGCAACCAACTGGAGGACTGGCGATGAATTCGTCCGACAACCGCCTGGCCGAACGTGCCCGCGCGCTGTATCACCGCGCCGCCGAGCACGTGGATGCCGATACCGCCCAGCGCCTGCGCGCCGCCCGAGCGCGCGCGCTGGATCAGCGCCGCACGCACAGCTCGCGCCCCGTGTCGCGCTGGCTGCTGCCAGGCGGCGCGCTGACGGCCGTGATGCTGGCCGCGCTCATGCTGTGGCCATCGCTGCCGCGTCAGGGCATGGGGGTCAGCCCAGCCGGCAACCCGGTCGCCATCAACGCCGCCGACAGCGACCTGCCGCCGGATGCCGACCAGACCGATCCCAAGCTGTATCAAAATCTCGACTTCTACGGCTGGCTGGCCGCCAACAACGCACCGGCCAACCGGCGATGAGTGCCATGCGCCCTCTTTCTTTCGCCCTGTCCGCACTCGTGCTGGCGTTCAGCGTCGGCATGGCCGGGCCGCTGCACGCGCAAGTTGCCGCACCCACCTCCACGCCCACGCCGGCCAGCGACACTCCGTTGGCGTCGCGCCCGTGGCACAGCCTGACGCCGATCCAGCGTGAGCTGCTGGCACCCTTGCAACCGCGCTGGGATCGCCTGTCGCCGCGTCACCAATCGCGCATGCTGCAACGTGCCGAACGCTGGGCCACCCTGCCGCCGGCGCGGCGCGCGGCCATCAGCGAGCACATCGCCCACTGGCAGCAAATGACGCCGGACGAGCGCGCGCAGGCACGGCGCAACATGCGCAAATATCACGCCCTGTCGCCACAGCAGCGCGAGCAGCTGCACGCCGCCTTCGAGCGTTTCCAGCAATTGCCTCCAGACCAGCGCAAGCAGCTGATGCACCAATGGCGCGCGCTCAGTCCGGAACAACGCCTGCACTGGTCGGCGCCCGCCGCAAGCCAATCCACAGGCGGTGACGCGACACACTGAGCGGCCCGGCGCAGCGTTGCATCGGATCGGTCGGTGGCACCACGCAAACAGCGAACGATGCCCGCCGCGACGCGCCGTGGATTACCGCAATCTACCGCGCCAAGCGCGTCTCGCCGGCGTGGCTGATGCAGGATTTGTCCACCAGCTCATCATCAAAATCCATGTGCAGCGCCCCGTCATCGACCAGCAGCGCGAGGAAATTGAAGATGTTGCGCGCGTACATTTCCGAAGCATGCAGCGGCGCGCCGGCAGCCAGGTGCAGCGGGCCGAGGATGACCACGCCCCCGTGCTCGACGCGCTCACCGGGCCGAGTCAGCTCGCAATTGCCGCCGCCTTCAGCCGCCAGATCGACGATCAACGCCCCCGGCTTCATGCCTTCGACCATGGCCGCGGTGAGGATTTTCGGTGCCGGCCGGCCAGGAATGGCGGCCGTGGTCACCACCACGTCCAGCCCCTTCAAATGCTCAGCCAGCGCCTGTTGTTGCGCGGCACGTTCGTCCGCCGACAATTCGCGCGCATAGCCGCCACTGCCGGCGGCGTTGACGCCAAGATCGAGAAACTTGGCGCCAAGCGATTCAATCTGCTCGCGCGTTTCCGGGCGCACGTCATAGCCTTCGATCTGCGCCCCCAGCCGGCGCGCCGTGGCGATGGCCTGCAAGCCGGCAACCCCCGCGCCAATGACCAGTACGCGTGACGGGCGGATGGTGCCTGCCGCCGTGGTCAGCATGGGGAAAAACTTGGGTGCCGCCTCAGCCGCAATCAGCATGGCGCGATAGCCGGCCACGGCCGCCTGTGAACTCAGTACATCCATGGCCTGGCCGCGCGTGATGCGCGGCAGCAGCTCCAAGGCAAACGCCGTCAGCTTGCGTGTGCCCAACGCCGCCAGGCGTGTGGCGGCATCATGCGGATGCAGCTGCCCGATCACCACCGCACCTTCGTGCAATGCGCCGATCGCCGCGTCGGTCGGCGGGGCCACGCAGGCCAGCACGTCCGCCTGCGCCAGCACGCCCGCGGCATCGGCAAAGGCGACATCGGCATAGGCCGCATCCGGGAAACCGGCCGCGCGTCCGGCATCGTGTTCAAGCGCGACCTTGAGCCCCTTGGCCTGCAGCTTCTTTGCCACCTCCGGCGTGATCGCTACGCGGCGCTCTCCGGTGGCGCTCTCGCGCAAGGCAGCTACGGTGATCGGCATGGCGCAATCCTTCCTCGACAGTGGCCGTATCTTAGCCGTACCGGGCACATCGCCGTGCCGACGCGCTAAGCTGGCCCACCGCCCATGGCGGGGCTTTGCCGGAGAGTGTCGATGTCCGCAGCCGCTGCCACCCGCATCAGCCCGACCGCATTGCAAGCCTTGCTCGAGCAAGCACAGCAAGCGCGCAAGCACGCCTATGCGCCCTACTCGAATTTCGCCGTGGGTGCCGCCGTCCAATCCCGCGACGGGCAACGTCATCGCGGTTGCAACGTGGAAAACGCCGCCTATGGCCTGTGCCAATGTGCCGAGCGCACCGCTTTGTTCGCGGCCATTGCCGCCGGTTGCCGCCGGGGTGATTTCGTCGCCCTGGCCGTCATTGCCGACACGACCGAGCCGGTCAGCCCCTGTGGCGCCTGTCGCCAGGCATTGAGTGAACTGTGCGATCCAGACATGCCGGTGCTGCTTGCCAACCTGCACGGCACGACACGGCAGACCACGGTCGCGGCACTGCTGCCCGACGCCTTTGCCTTGTCGCCGCTGCATTGACCGACAGGCGCCACACATCGGCAATGGCATGATGGGGTTTCTCCCACCATGAGCCGATCCATGCGCGACGCCCTGTCATTACTGCGCGAACGCCACTCGGTACCTGCTCGCCAGCTGGGTGCTCCGGCACCGGATGAAGCCACGCTGCAGACGCTGCTGGAACTTGCCATCCGCGTACCCGATCACGGCAAGCTGGTGCCGTTTCGCATCATCCGCCTGCAAGGCGAGGACAAGCGCCGCTGGGGCGAACGCGCTGCCGAGCTGGCGCAACGCAAGCGCCCGGAGATGTCCGGCGCCAAGCTTGAAAAGGAACGCACGCGCTACCTCAACGCGCCGCTGGTGCTGGTGGTGGTGGCGCGTTTGAATGCGCACGGCAAGGTGCCGGAAATCGAGCAGAAACTGAGCGCCGGCTGCGTCGCCCACAACCTGTTGCTGGGCGCCTTTGCATTGGGCTTTGGCGCGCAATGGCTGACCGGCTGGGCCGCCTATGATCGCGATGCCGCCGTCCTGCTTGGCCTGGCCGATGACGAGCAGGTGATTGGTTTCGTGCATATCGGCACGCCGCAAATCGACATCCCCGAACGCGAGCGCCCGGCCGTGGCCGACGTCGTGAGCACATGGACGGCGTGACCCCCGCACCGGCGGACACCGCGTATCTGGTGGACGGCAGCCTGTACGTGTTTCGCGCCTGGTATGCGCTGAACGACCAATTCACCGATCGCGACGGCAACCCGACCAATGCCGTGCGCGGCTATGCACACTTTCTGTGCGAGCTGTTGGAGCGTGTGCAGCCGCAGTACGTTGCCGTCGCCTTCGACGGCTCGCTCACCACCTCGTTCCGCAACGACATCTACCCCGACTACAAGCGCAACCGCGACCTGCCGCCACCGGCGCTCGACTACCAATTTGGCCAATGCCGCGCCCTCACCGCGGCACTCGGCATCGCGGTGATGATCGACACCCGCTTCGAGGCCGACGACTTGATTGGCAGCACGCTGTGGGCACTGCGCGCGCTCGGCCTGCGCAGTGTCGTCGTGTCCGCCGACAAGGATTTTGGCCAACTGCTGGGCGCGCACGACGAGCAATGGGACTACGCACGCGGCTACCGCTATGGCCCGGACGGCGTGTTCGCGCGCCTGGGCGTGTATCCGCCGCAGGTGGCCGATTACCTGGCCTTGTGCGGCGATGCGGTGGACAACATCCCCGGCGTGCCCGGCATCGGCGCCAAGACCGCCGCTGCCCTGCTCAACCACTTTGGCAGCCTGGATGCCTTGCTTGAGCGCAGCGACGAGGTCGCCTTCCTGCGCCTGCGTGGCGCCAGCACCTGCGCCGCGCGGCTGCGCGAACACGCCGGGCAGGCGCGCCTGTATCGCCGCCTGACGCGCATTGCGCTGGATGCGCCCGGCCTCACCCGTACCGCCGCCCTGCAGCGTGCCGACGGCAACGCCGAAACACTGACCGCCCTGTGCGAACACCTGCGGCTGGGGCCGACCACCCGCGACCGATTGCGCGCCGTCTTGCGCTGAGTTGCTCCCGATTGGCGCCGAAGCCCGGCTCACGCAAGCCCCTCTTCCCGTCGGTCGTCGCAGGGGAAAGGGAAAGTTGAGCTGAAGACCGACGCCAACCGGGAGTTGCTTGTCGACGCCGACCGAACTTGCCACCATGGGCGTCGGTTTCCCGGGGACGACACACATGGATCACACCCGCCAGCACATCCCGCCTGACGCCAGCGCCCCCGTGCAGACCCTGTGCACCGGCAAGTGGCTCAGCCTGCGCAAGCGCGGACGCTGGGAATACGCCGAGCGCAACAATCCCGGCGGCGCGGTGATCATCCTGGCGGTGACGCCGGACGACAAGGTGCTGTTTGTCGAGCAATACCGCGTGTCGATCCTGTGCAACACCATCGAAATGCCGGCCGGCCTGGTCGGCGACTTGCCCGACCAGGCCGACGAAAGCGCGCTGGCCGCGGCCCGCCGCGAGCTGGAGGAAGAAACCGGCTATCGCTGCCAGCGGCTGGAATTTGTCCATCGCGGGCCTTCGTCGTCCGGCATGAGCACGGAAATGATTGCCTTCATGCGCGCCTGGGACCTGGAAAAGGTCGGCCCCGGTGGCGGCGATGAAACGGAAAACATCCGCGTCCACGAAGTGCCGCGCCGCGAAGCCGGACAATGGCTGTTTGCCCGCGCCGCCGCCGGCGACTCCATCGACCCCAAGCTGTTTGCCGGTTTGTGGTTCATCGAGCACGCGCCGCAAGGGCGCTGAACGCCACCGCGCCGACACAACCACGCCCGTCCGCCGCGCCACGGGCGGCATGAACTGCACACGGCCCAAACCGTGCACAGTTCACACTTTTCCGGCCAGCGGCTAAAGCTGCGCGCGCACCTGCCGATGTTCATCAGTGAACCCACTTATGGCCTGTCCCCAGGCACGTTTCATATGGAGTACCACCGATGAAGATCCTGCTTGCATGTGCGCTACTTGCGCTGACTCCCGTTGTCGCGCAGGCGGAATGTTCCGCCAAGGATTTCGCGATCAAGGACGTCAAGACCAGCGTGTCCGGCTCCGGTGCAGCGGCGCGGCTGAGCTTGACCGGCGAACTGGTCAACAACTGCGCCACGCCTTCGGCGGCGCAAATCCGCATCGATGCCAAGGACTCCGGCGGCAATGTCCTGCAATCCAAGCAGGGCTGGCCGGCGGGCACCACCAACATTGCCCCCGGCACCTCCGCCAAATTCGACATGGGCCGGCGCTTCCGCCTGCAATCGGACATGTCCACCTACACCGTCAGCGTGGTCAGCGTCCGCTCCTGGTAATGGCTTGACCGTCCTTGCCAAAAGGCCCCGTTTGCCGGGGCCTTTTCGTATGCGCGTGAGACAAAACCGGGTCTGACGGCCCAACCCGGCGGGCAATCGATCAATGCAGCACGAACAGCTTGTCGAAGCCGGCCACGCGCAACGTCTTGCGCAGCTCGCTGCCGGCATTGACGATGCGGATCTCGGCACGATCGGCGCCGGCGTGCTCGCGCAGCAGCAGCAGCATGCCCAGCGCCGAGGAGTCCATTTTCGTCACCTGCGCCAAGTCGATGACGTAGCTGTGCGCCGGCTTGTCCGGGCCCAGGCAGGCGTCGTGGAAATCACGATGCACGCTGAAATCAAAACGCTCGCCCAGCTGCAGGGTGAGGCAGTCATTGTCTTGGTCGTGATGAACAATCATGCGGGCATTCCCCTAGAACAACTCGATCTCGCCGGCATCCATGGAGCTTTGCAGCGCCGGGCCGCGCGAGCGCAGCCGCGCCTTCTCGCGCTGCACGGCCAGCCGGTTGCGGATGCGCTCGGCACCGGCGGCCAGCGCCTCGGCACCGGCACGAGTGCCGGCCAGGTCGCCAATGTCATGCGTGCACTCGGTAACCACTTCCTGCAGTTCCACCAGCCGTGTGCGGGTCTGGCGCAGCAGCTGGCCGAGGATGTCCTCGAACTGCAGTGAGCGCACCGTGGTGGATACATCCGAGCCCAGGCCGCGGCTGATCTCGACCACCTGGTCGGCCACTGCGGTGGTGCGTGCATCGCTTTCGGTGACGTGCTCCATCATGGCGTCGATGCCGCCCTTGGCCGACAGCGCCACGTTCAAATCCTGCGACGCCATGGTGCCGATCAGTCCGCGCAATTGCTCCATGGCCAGGCGCGCGCGCTCGACATGGCTGCCGATCTGCTCGTTGAACTGGTTGGAATTGCTGGCAAGGTTGCGGATCTCGCCGGCCACCACGGCAAAGCCGCGGCCCGATTCCCCCGCACGCGCCGCCTCGATGGCCGCGTTCAGTGCCAGCAGGTTGGTTTCCTCGGCAATGGTGTTGACGTTCTTGAGCAGCCCGAACACCGCGTCCATCTCCTTGGCCATGCCATCGATGCGGTAGACGATGCGCAGGCTTTCGCGCGACATCTGCACCACCATGCCGACGAAATGCTGCAAAAGATCGCTGGTGCGCGAGGCAAAATCCTGCACGGACACACCCTCGCCCTGCGCATCGATGATCCGCTTGAGCAAGGACTGCTGCAGCTCGGTCTTGCTCGACAGGCCGTCGAAGCCGCCGCCAAGCTCGGACACCGCGTCACTCAGCAGGCCCAGGCCCTGATGCAATTCGCGCGCGGCGTGTCCAAGCTCATCGACCAGCGCGCCGCGAACGTCTTCCAGCGCATCGCGCACCGGGGCGCTGGTATCGCTTGCCACCGGCGCCGTGGCCGCCGCCGCGCGGTGTCGGCATTGCCAGGCCCAGCCCAGTGCCAGCACCGACACCAGTACCGGTGCCAGCCAGGCCGCCGACCAGACCAGGCTAATGGCCAGCGCGGCGATGCTGGCCACACCGGCCCAGCCGGTATGCCGCAGTGACGGGGGAAGCAGACGTGGCAATGCAATCATGAGTGGATGCCTCTTGAACCGGCCGCGCGCTTGCCGATGCTGGCGTGCGCCAGCGCCAGCAAACGCCCGG
>CAZMPZ010000015.1:37513-61272 GCA_964568445.1 uncultured Rhodanobacter sp.
TCGTTGGCCGCGCCCATCTTCCAGGCCGCGCCGGGCATGCCCCACACCACCGAGCTGGGCTCGTCCTGCACCAGGGTGTCGGCGCCGTTTTCCTTCAATTCCAGCAGGCCGCGCGCACCGTCGTCGCCCATGCCGGTCAGCAGCGCGGCAACGGCGCCGGAACCGGCGCACATCGCCACCGAGCGGAACAACACATCAACGCTGGGCTTGTGCCGGTTGACCGGCGGGCCGTCATGCAGGCGGCACACGTAACGCGCGCCATCCCACATCAACAACAAATGCATGCCGCCGGGCGCCACATAGGCATGGCCCGACTGCACCGATTGACCATCCTGTGCCTCGCACACACGCATGGCCGAAACGCGGTCCATGCGCTGCGCAAACGGACCACTGAACGCGGCCGGGATGTGCTGCGTGATGAGGATCGGCGGCGCATCCGGCGGCATCGCCTCAAGCACCACGCGCACCGCCTCGGTGCCGCCGGTGGAGGCGCCAATGGCAATCACCGGGCCGGAACTGTGCACGGCGCTCAAGGTCGCCGGCAGCACGGCGTCGGCAGACAATCGGGGGGCCACGTCCAGCTTGCGCACCACGGTACGCGCGCGCGGCCGCGCCAGCGCAGCCTGTTTCACCTTGGCACAAATCTCGTCGGCGCCGGCACCAAAACTAGTCGCCAGGTCACTGCTGGGCTTGAGGAAAAAATCCACGGCGCCGGCTTCCAGCGCGCGCAAGGTCACCTCCGCGCCGTGCGCGGTCAGCGAGGAAACCATGACCACCGGCATCGGGTGCAAGCGCATCAGGTTATCCAGGAAAGTCAGGCCGTCCATGCGCGGCATCTCCACATCCAGCGTCAGCACATCGGGCTGCAGGGCCTTGATCTTGTCGCGGGCAATGAACGGATCAGGCGCGGTGCCGACCACCTCGATCGCCGGATCGCACGACAACATCGCTGTCATCAGCTTGCGAACCAACGCCGAGTCGTCAACCACCAGTACGCGAACTCTCGCCATCACCATCCCGTCCTTGCCAGACAATCCAACCTTTGCCGCCGTGCCTGCACGGCGTTCAAAACAGCTCTACCTCACCCTTTATCGGGTCTTTGTTCAAACGCTTGAGGTAATCGCGCTCATCGGCCACCAGCGCGATGTCGTCGTGGCGCCGCAGCAACCGCACGCGGGCGCGCCCGGTGTGCGGAAAAAACTGCACCTGGCGCGGATATACATCGCCCAGATCCGATGCGCTCAAGCTCAATTGCTCAGCGGCGATGTAGCGGATCACGAAATCGATGTTGCGCTGGCCAATGTCGCTCATCTGCGTCAGCACGCGGCCACCACCAAAAACCTTGAGCTGCATGTCGCCACGCCGGCTGCCGGCGGCCAGCATGCAGTTGATCAGCTGCTCCATCGCGTCCGAGCCGTAGCGCGCGGAACGGCCTACGGTGGACGTCCAGCTGTCGTGCCCGTTGCCCAGTGGCTCGGGCAACATGAAATGGTTCATGCCGCCCATGCCGGTGCGCGGATCATGGATGCATACCGAGACGCACGAGCCAAGCACGGTGGTGACCAATTCCTCCTCGGCGCTGACGTAAAACTCGCCAGGCAGCACCTTGACCGTCGTGCATGCCAGTGCCGGATCCCAGTAGCGGCGCAGGTGCGCAAACTCCGGCCGCAGGGGAGGCGCAGCCACGACAGCCCGCAGGGTGTACCCGTCGTCCATCACGCCGCCTTCCGGTAAACCGTACGGCCGGCGGGCGTGAAGCGCTCGCTGACCCCGTGCAGCGATTCGGAATGTCCCAGAAACAGGTAACCGCCCACCGGCAGCATCTGCGCATAGCGCTCGAACAACTGCTGCTTGGTCGGCTGGTCGAAATAGATCACCACGTTACGGCAAAAAATGGCATCGAACGGCCCGCTCATCGGCCAGGCATGCAGCAGGTTGAGCGGCGCAAAACTCACCAGCTCGCGCAGCCGCGGATGCACGCAGGCCAGGCCGGCGTAGGCACCCTCGCCGCGCAGCATCCAGCGCACGCGACGGGCGTCGCTGATGCCGGCCAGGCGCTCCATCGGGTACACGCCCTTGCGCGCGGTATCCAGTGCTTGCGGCGACAGGTCGGTCGCCAGGATTTTCGCGTCGAGCTTTTGCCCGGAATCCTCCAGCGCCTCGGCCAGCACCATGGCCAGCGCGTAGGGTTCCTCGCCGCTGGAACAGCCGGCCGACCAGATACGCAGGCGATCACCGGCACGACGCTTTTGCTCCAGCCACGCGGGCAGCAGCTCGCGTTCGAGCATCTCGTAGTGATGGGCTTCGCGGAAAAACGAGGTGACATTGGTGCTGATGGCGCTGGCAAGCTCGCCCAGCTCGCGCTCCGGATCGTGGCGCAGCAACTCGCAATAGGCGGCAAAGTCCGGCAGCTGCAAGGCCCGCAGCCGCCGCGACAAACGTCCCTGCACCAGCTGGCGCTTGTGCTCGTTCAGGGCAATGCCGCAGTGCTGGCGCACGAAGCCGCGCAGGAACTCGAACTCGGCATCGCGCAAGTCCGCGTAGCCGCTGGCGGTATTTGCCATCGACTCGCGCAGCTCGTCCAGCGCAACATTCACGCTCAGAACTCCTTCCATACACCAGCGGTGCTGGCCGGCTCCGCCACCGCCCGCAGCGGCGGAGCGGCATTCGCGGCCGCGGTACGGTGCGCCACGGGCGCCACGGCATGCAGTACCTGCGTCATCGCCGGCGCGGGGTCGGGGTGCGCCGTCGCGGGCGTGGCCGCCGACTCGTCGCCAAGCCGGAAGAACCCGACCTGGGCGGTCAAGCCTTCAGCTTGATCCTGCATGGCGCGCGCGGCGGCCGAAGCCTCCTCGACCAGCGCGGCGTTCTGCTGGGTCATCTCGTCCATCTGCATGACGGCGTTGTTGACCTGGTCGATGCCGGCCGACTGTTCCTGGCTGGCGGCCGCGATCTCGGCCACGATGTCGGTGACTTTCTTCACGCTGTCGACGATTTCCGCCAGCGCCTTGCCGGACTGGTTGACCAGCTCCGAGCCGCTGCGCACCTTGTCCTCGCTGTCCTGGATCAGCCCCTTGATTTCCTTGGCCGCACTGGCGCTGCGCTGGGCCAGCGAGCGCACCTCGGTGGCGACCACGGCAAAGCCGCGGCCCTGCTCGCCGGCGCGCGCTGCTTCCACCGCCGCGTTCAAGGCCAGCAGGTTGGTCTGGAAGGCAATCTCCTGGATCAGGCCGACGATCTCGCCAATCTTGTGGCTGGCGACATCGATCTCGTGCATGGCGATGACGGCCTTGCTGGCCACTTCGCCGCCATTCTCGGCCTGCTGGCGCGCGCCCTGCGCCAGCTGGTTGGCGTGGCTGGCGTTCTCTGCATTCTGCTTGACGGTAGAGGTCATCTGCTCCATCGACGAAGCGGTTTCCTCCAGGCTGGACGCCTGCTCCTGCGTGCGCTGGCTCAAGTCGTCGTTGCCGCGGGCAATCTGCTGGGCGGCGACATTGACTGCATCCGAACCGCTGCGCACCTCGCCAACGGTCAGCGTCAGGCGCTCATCCATCTCGCAGAACGCCTGCAGCAGGCGGCCCAGCTCGTCGTTGCGGCGACTGGCAATGCGGTGCCCAAGCTGGCCCTTGGCAATGTCGTGCGCCACGCGCACGGCGTAATGCAGCGTGCGGACAATGGAGCGGATCAGGAAGAAGGCCAGCAGCAGCGCCAGCGTCAACCCCACGCCCAGCACCATCCAGGCCATGCTGCGCAAGTGATGATAGGCAGCCAGCGACGCCTCGTACTTGGCCCGCGATTCGGCGACCTGCATGTCAATCAACGTGCGCATTTCCGCCGCCATGATCGACACCGTCGGCAGCACGTCCGAATACAGCATGCCTTCGACGCCATCCTCGTCCTGCTTGATGGAATCGGTGATCTGCGCCATGGAATCAAGCACGTCGCTGCGCGCGGAGCCAAACGCGACCCACTGCTTGTGTACCGCCGGCGACATCTTGACGCTGCCGAACTTCTTCAGCAGCGCCGTGTTGGTTGCCTGGGTCTTGGCCACCTCGGCAAGCTTCTGCTCGACCACCGCCTTGTCCTGGCGATGATAGGCAGCCTCGCTCAAGGCAATGAAGTTGTTGAGCGAACCACGCGCGACCTCATTGATGCTGGTCAACGGCATCAACTCGTCCTCGTGGATCTGACGCACGCTTTCGTTGGCGTTGCCCAAGGCACCAAGGCCGATCCAGGTACCCGCCACCAGCATGGCGCACAGCAGGCCGACAATGCCGATCAGGCGCGCCTTGACGGTGAGCGTGACGCGGCCGAGATGTTTCTTCGCGAAGTCTATGATCTTCATCTTGAGCTTTCCGTCGTACGGTTGGATTACGCTGCAACTTCGGCATCACCGACCGCGGGCAGCGCCGCGTCCAGGGTTTCTACGTCTTCCGGGCGCATGAGCTTTTCCACGTCCAGCAACATCACCATGCGTTCCTGCCAGGTCGCCAGCCCCTGCAGGTAGCGGGTGTCGACCACCGCCCCCATGTCCGGCACCGGCTTGATGGCTTGCGGATCGACGTCGATCACGTCGGACACGGCATCGACCACGATGCCGAACAGCCGCCCGCCAATGTCGACGATGATCATCACCGTCGTGTCGCCGTAGCTTTCGCGCGTCAGGCCAAAGCGCAGGCGCAAATCCATGACGGGCACGATGGCGCCGCGCAGGTTGAGCACGCCAAGTACGTAGTCGGGAGCTTGCGGGATGCGCGTGACGCGCGACCAGCCACGGATTTCACGTACGACCAGAATGTCGACGCCGTATTCCTCGTTGGCCAGCGTAAACGTCAATTGCTGCACCGTTTCCACCTGGGTGGCTGCCTGGTCGTGCATGAACTGATGACCTCGTTACCGTGGCGCGCGCGGCGCTGACAGCCCCTGTGTCGGCCCGACCGGCAAAAACTGTAGGCCGCATGCGCGACCAAACGATGCGGCCAGCCGTGTCCACTTCACATTCCACGGCGGCCCTGCACCGGCCCGGCACACCATGCGCGGGATAGGTACGGCAGCGTGACGCCACGCCGCCGGGATGCCCGCGATGGCGCAACGCGATGCAGTCAAGCGGCCTGGCGGATGGCGCTGCCGAGTTGCACCACGCCGGCAACGTCGATGATCAAGGCCACCGCACCGGTGCTGAGGATGGTCGCGCCGGAAATGCCGCGTACCTGGCGATAGTGGGCTTCCAGCGATTTGATGACTGCCTGCTGCTGGCCGATCAGCGCATCCACCAGCAAGCCGACACGGCGACCGCCATCGTCGACCACCACCACGATGCCGCGCTCGATGTCGGTCACCGCGTCGGCACAGGCAAACACGTCGTGCAGGCGCAGGATCGGCACGTAGTCATCGCGGAAGGAAAACACCTCGCCACCACTGGCCAGGTGACGCACGGTGCCAGGCTCCAGCCGCAGCGACTCCACCACGGAAGTCAGCGGCAGGATGTAGTGCTCGTCGCCCACGGCCGTGACCAGGCCTTCAATGATGGCCAGCGTCAGCGGCAACGTGATGGTGAAGGCGCTGCCCTTGCCGGCCACGCTGCGTACGCCGACGCGGCCCCCCAGATCGCGCACGTTGCGGCGCACGACATCCATGCCCACGCCACGCCCGGAAAGATCGGTGGCCTGGTCCGAAGTGGAAAACCCCGGCTGGAAGATCAGCTCGGCAATCTCGTCGTCGTCCAGGTTGTGATCGGCGGTGATCAAGCCGCGCTGCACGGCCTTGGCGGCAATGGCGGCGTGGTTCAGGCCCGCGCCATCGTCACTGACCTGCACCACGATGTTGCCGCCCTCGTGCCAGGCTTCCAGCGACAGCGTGCCGGTCTCGCTCTTGCCGGCGGCGAGGCGCTGCCCGGGGGTTTCCAGGCCATGGTCGATGGCGTTGCGTACCAGATGCACCAGCGGGTCGCCAATCTTTTCCAGCACGGTCTTGTCCAGCTCGGTGTGCTCGCCGTGCATCTGCAGGTCGACGCGCTTGCCCAGCTTGCGCTCCAGGTCATGCACCACGCGCGGAAAACGGTTGAACACCGAGGCGATCGGCAGCATGCGAATGCGCATGACGCTTTCCTGCAGCTCGCGGGTATTGCGCTCCAGGTGCACCAGCCGGTCGCGCAGGCGCGGCAGCTGCGACATGTCGAAGTGCTCGCCCAGGTTCATCAGCATCGACTGGGTGATGACCAGTTCGCCCATCATGTTGATCAGCGCGTCGATCTTGTCGGTATCGACGCGGATCGAGCTGCCGCCAGTCGATGCGGCCGCGGCATGCGCCGGTGCCGCCGGCGCAGCGGATGCCGCAGGCGTGGGGATTGCCGCGGATGCGGACGCTGGTGTCGGGTTCGGCGCGGCAGGGTGTTCGGACAAGGCACTGATGGCCAGCTCGCAGTCGCCTTCCAGCCACTCGAATACCGCCTGCACCGCGTCCTGCGCGACGGCACCGCGCAGGACCAGTTCCCAGCCAAGGAAGCACTGTGTCGGGTCGAGCTGCGCCAGGTGTGCCGGCGCGCTGTCGAGCACGAAAACGCGGCTGACTTCCAGCTCGCCCAGTGTCTTGAGCTCGCGAAACACGCGCAACGGATCGTTGCCCGACTGCAGCAGCTGCGGCAGCGCGACAAAGCGGATTTGCCAGCCCGTCACCGCCGGCACGACGGCCTTGGCCTGCGGCGCAGCGGCCCCGGCAGGGCTGTCGGCCCCCGCGCCAGCCAGCTGCAGCAGCGCGCCGCGCAACGCCTCGCTGTCGGCGTTGGCCGCCGGTTGGTTGGCGCGCGAGCGCTCGATCATGCCGCGCAGGCAGTCCACCGTGCGCAGCATCAGTTCGATCAATTCCGGGTCGGCCGCGCGATGGCCATCGCGCACTTCCGACAGCAGCGATTCGGCCACATGCGTGAAGGTGGCCACGTCGGCAAAACCAAACGTGGCCGCGCCACCCTTGATGGAATGCGCGGCACGAAAGATCGTGTCCACCAGCTCACCGCCGCTGGCACCGCCGTCCATTTCCAGCAGCGCCGCCTCCATCGCATCCAGGCCCTCAAGGCTTTCGGCGAAGAACGTGCGGTGGAACTGGGTCAGATCAACCGTACCCATGACCGATCAACCCAGGACGCGCTTGACGGTGGCCAGCAGCTGGTCCGGGTCAAACGGCTTGACCAGCCAGCCGGTGGCGCCAGCAGCCTTGCCTTCCATCTTTTTCTCGGTGTGCGACTCGGTGGTCAGCATCAGGATCGGCACGCCCTTGTAAGCGGGCAATGCGCGCAGCGCACGCACCATGGCAATGCCATCCATCACCGGCATGTTGACGTCGGCCAGCACCAGGTCAAACGTGCCGGCGCGCGCCTGATCCAGTGCCACCTGGCCGTTTTCCGCCTCGGCCACTTCGTGCCCGGCACCGCGCAGGGTGAAGGCCACCATGCCGCGCATCGACACCGAATCATCCACCGCAAGAATCCTTGCCATCGCCTCTACCTCGTTCAAGCCGCCGCATCGGCGGGTAGTTCCAATAATGTCGACAGGCCCAGCAGGCCGGCCGCGTCGTGCAAGGCGCCGCTGGGCTCACGCCAGCTCACCGCGCCACCACGGGCGGCAACCTCACGCCGGAACAATGCCAGCAATTGCAGCGCGGCGGTGTCGATGTGCTCCACGGCATGGCCATCGAGCACGATGGCATGCTCGTCCAGCGCCTTGAGCAAATCGGCCATCAATCCGGCTTGTGCACTCATGCGGCAATCTGCCGGCAGTGCCACCAAAGCGTGATCGGCGGGTGATGCGGCCGAGGCGTCCTTCGACTGCGTCGACTGAGCCGCGCGTTTTCCACCCATGGTCTGGTTCCTCCGCTGACTGTCCAGTGCACCTACCGATGGCTATCGGCGGCAGCGGCGGCAGCTTTAGGCATCGCGGTATCACGGCCGGGCATGCCCGGCCCGACAAGCCGACGCAAAACCGATATGCGACACGGGCTAAAGTTCACGCCGGGGCTGCCGATGACTTTGTGTGGCAAGCCCCCTCCGACACCCGGCAGGTGAGTGCAGGAGCTTCATGATCATCCAACCAACGAGCCTTGCCGCCCTTACCTGGGCGGGTGCCGCTGCAGGCACGACCGCCCAGAGTTGGCGGATTGGCAGCGTGTTGTCGGCGCGTCCGCTGGGGATCAACCCGCAGGGCCTGCTGGTGCTGCAAGTGGGCGCCCTGGCGGTGGAGACTGAAGTCCCCGGCAGCACCCTGCCGGCGCAGTTCCAGGTGCGCGTATTGAGCCTGGGCGCGCAGCCGCGGCTGGAAGTATTGTCCGGCCTGCCTGACGAACCCACCTTCCAGCGCGCCCTGCGCGAGCTGCTGCCGCAGCAGAACGGCTACACGCCGCTACTGGCCACCGTCGGTGCGCTGGCCCAGCGTCCAGCGCTGCGCCAGCTGCCACCGTCGCTGCGTGCCGCCTTGGCCATGCTTGAGCACACCATGCCCACCAGCGCCGACGTCACCAGCGGCGAAGGCCTGCGACAGGCGCTGGCGCGCAGCGGGTTGTTTCTCGAACATCAGCTGGCACGCGGCCCGGCCAACTTGGCGACCCTCGTGGACGACGACTGGAAGGCTGCCCTGCTGCGCCTGGTCAACGTGCTGGATCAGCGCCCCGGTCCGCCGCCTGCCGGCAACCGCAACGACACGCCGCCGCCGCTGCTGCAACGCGGGTTGCAGGCGCAGGGTCGCGTGGCGCTGCCGCTGCTGCTTGGTGGCGATGTCGCACCACTGGTCGACCGCCTGCACAGCGACGTCAAGGCCGCCTTGGCGCGACTGGAAGTGGCACAACTGGAAGCCGGCACCGCGGCGGCGTGGATGATCGAGCTGCCGCTGCAATCGGATGACGGCACCGACGTGTTGCAGGTGCAGATGGAATACGGCACGGATGTCCAGGATGGCCGCGCCGGCTGGACGTTGGGGTTTGCCCTGGACTTGCCCGCGCTGGGGCCGTTGCAAGGCGAACTGCAACTGCACGAGCCGCGCCTGAGCGTACGCCTGTGGGCCGAGCGCGCCACTACCGCGCAGGCGCTGGAACGCCAGTTTTCCGCGCTGCGCCAGCGACTGGCCGCATGCGGCGTCCTGCTTGACCAGTTGAGTTGCCAGGTCGGCATGCCGCAACCGCACAGTCGGCACAGCGCCGTCCTGCTGCAGGCGACCGCGTGATGGACGCCCTGCCGCCACCCGCCCAACGCCGCGTGCAGCTGCGCCTGGCCAGCGGCGAAAGCCAGCTCAACGCCATGCCGGCCGAAGCGCTGGAAACGCTGCTGGCACGCGCCCACGCGCTGGGCATCCCGCTGCATCACGACGCGCAGATCGCCGGCGTGCTGGCCTCGCTGCGTTTGCGCGACGACGTCCCCACCCTGCTCTACGCCGCCGCCGCCTCGGTGCTGGCAGCGGTCTACGACGCCAGCCAGGAGTAAGTGCCAGCCAGCACCGCCGGTGCGTCCGCCGGGCGGCTGCCCGGTCGTGTACGGCAGGCTTCAGCTCACCGCCAGCTTCAGCTTGCGGACGTTGCCCGGATCGACCCGCTGTCTTGCCAACCACAGATCGTGACTGTTTTGCATGGCAAGCCAACTCTCCGGCGAGCGGCCCATGGCTTTGGACAGCCGCAGCGCCATGTCCGGGGTCACACGGCTGCTGCCGTTGAGGATGCGACTGAGCGTCGAGACGGCGACGTCAAGCTTGGCTGCGAGTTCGCGACCACTGATGCCGTTGGGCTCAAGATAAATACCAGTGATGAATTCGCCAGGATGTGGCGGGCTGCACATGGCCATATCAGTGATCGTCCTCGTAGTCGATGATGTAGGCGGTGCCGTCCGTGAACCCGAACGTGATCCGCCGTGCCATTGACCGAAATCGACCAGCACCAGCCGGGTAATGCGGCCCCTCGGCTTCGCTGCGCTCGGGACGAACGGATGTGGAACGCGGCTCAACGCCCGGCTTGGTGCATCTGCACGATCAAGTTGGCTTCGTCGCGCGAGAGGCCACAGCGCTCCATCAGCTGCGCCACATCGGCGCCCTCGCGGGCCAGCTGCTGCGCCAGGTCGTAGGACGGGCGCGCCGTGGCGGCCGATGGCAGTTCCATCGCGGCAATGCGCCGTTCGAGCCGGCCCAGGGCCGTCACCAGCATGGACGTGGGCACGTCGGTGCAGCCGCGAATCACCTGCTGGCTCAAGCTATCCAGTGCACGCACCAGCGCCGCGTGACGGTCGCGCCCATGCCGCCACAACACCACCAGTCCGGCCGTCTGCGCGAAGGCCAGCACCAGCAACACGCCAAGTGCCATCTCAAGCCACATCGGCCGACCCTTGATCCATCCGGCACAGCCGGCGCACATCGAGCAAGGCGACAAACCCGCCCTGCCATGGCAGCACGCCACGTACCGGATCATCCACGCGCCTGACCCTGCCCGGCGGCGGCGGCGCGATATCCGCAGGCGCAGTGGACAACAACTCGCCCACCGCGTCCACCCGCAGCCCCACCAGTTGACCGGCGCAGTTGAGCATGATGACCCGCGCCTGGGCCGGATCGGCGGCCGGCGCCTCGGTCAGCGCCAGCCGGCGACGGCCATCCATCACCGCGACGATGCGTCCGCGCAGATGCCGCACTCCCAGCAAATCCTCCGCCGCACCCGGCACGCGCGTGATCTCGCCGGGACGGATGACCTCGCTCACGGCCGCCAGTGGCGCGGCATACACCTGCGCGCCCAGGGAGAAGCTGAGCCAGTGTTCGGCATGGGGCAAAACAACGGCGGAAGACGTTTGTGCGGCCATGGTCTCAAGGTGCTCCGGCAGAAGGGAGAGGCGCCGGCGGCGCGGTGGCGCCCGCTTGCGCCGGGTCCGGCGTGGCCGATGCGGCGCCGTTCGGCGACGGCGCGTCGGCCAGCAAGGCCGTGGCGGACACGGCCGATGTCGCCGTCTTGCCGGCTGGCGGCGTGGCGGCATCGGGGCGTGCGGCGGCGGTTGTCGCGGACGTCAACGCTGTCGCGCCCTCCAGTTGATCGATGTCTTCGGTGGCCCGGCCGGCCGGTGCGTGCTCGCTCTTGACCACTACCAGCACGCGGCGGTTGCGGTTGCGGCCCTCGGCGGTGGCGTTGTCGGCAATCGGGCGCACGTCGCCCCAGCCGACGATGCCCAGCCGATCGGCACGCACGCCGTACTGCGCAAACTGGCGTGCCACGGTGGCGGCGCGCGCCGCCGACAATTCCCAATTGGACGGATAGGTGGCCGTGGCGATGGGTACGTTGTCGGTGAAGCCTTCAATCCGCAGCGGGTTGTCGAACGGCACCAGGATGCTGGCCAGCCGCCGCAGCACATCATCGGCCGGCAGCGACAACTGGGCAGTGCCGCTGGGGAAAAGGATGTCGGTGCGGATTTCGATTTCCAGCCAATCCGGGCCGTGGCGTATCACCACCAGGGCCTTGTCGATCAGGGGCTGCAGCGCCCGCCGCACCTGGGCTTCCATGCGCGCAAGATTGTCGGCACCGCCGGCCCGCGCCGAGTCCGCCGCGCGGACAGCGTCACCCTTGACGGCAGGTGTCGGCGTCGACGGCACCGGCATGGTCAAGGGAATCACCGCCAACGGCACACCGGCGCTGGCCGTGGGGCGACCCAGCGCCGGCATCTGCGTCGATGGCAACACATGGCCGGGCGTGGCCGGCGTCAGGCTGCGGCCGCTGCCGTTGAAGGCCTCGGTCAGCGACTCCGAAGCCACCCGGTACTTGCCCTCGTTGACCACCGACACGGCGTACATGACGACAAAAAACGCCAGCAGCAGCGTCATCAGGTCGGCATAGGGAATGGCCCATGCCTCGTGGTTCATGGGTTCCTCGCGCGGCCGGCGTCTCATGCCACGTACCCCTGCAGCCGCGCCGCGATCTGCCGCGGATTGTCACCCTGGGCGATGGAGACCAGGCCCTCGATGAGGATCTCGCGCATCTGTGTCTGCTTGCCGATCAAGGCCTTGAGCCGCGCCGCCATCGGCAACATGAACATGTTGGCCAGCGCCACGCCGTAGATGGTGGCGACGAAGGCCGCGGCAATGCCGTGGCCCAGCTTGCTGGGGTCGGACAGGTTCTGCATCACCGCCATCAAGCCCATGACCGCGCCGATGATGCCCAGCGTCGGCGAGTAGATGCCAGCATTCTCGTAGACCTTGGCACCGGCCATGTCCGCCGCCTCGCGCGTGTCCAGGTCCACCTCCAGCACGCTGCGGATGGCCTCCGGCTCGCCGCCGTCGACCAGCAGCTGCAAGCCCTTGCTGACGAACGGATCGCGCTCGGCATCAATTTGCGGCTCCAGCCCAAGCAGGCCCTGGCGGCGGCTGATCTCGCTCCACAGCACGATGCGTTCGATGAGCTCGCCCGGCACATGCCGCGGTGGCTTGTAGATCATCGAGGCCATGGTCATGGCGCGCTTGAGCACATGGCCCTGGGTCTGTACCAGCAGCGCCGCCAGCGTGCCGAAAATGACGATGACAAAGGCCGCGGCATTCCACAGCGCGCCCACGGTGGAACCCTTGAGCATGGTGCCGATGATCAGCACCAGTACGCCCAATGCGGTCCCTACGGAGCTCACCTTGTCCATGCACTCAACCGGTCATCTGCAAGGAGGAAAGAAGTTCACCGTCGTGATCGACCAGGCCCGCCAGATCGATCACCAGCGCCAGGTGGCCATCACCGGTCACGGTGGCGCCAGCCACACCCGGAGCATCTGCAAACAACGGGCCAAGCGGTTTGACCACCACGTCCTCGCGCCCCAGCACCTCGCACACCACGCAGCCCAGCAGCAGATGGCCGATGCGCAGCACCACCACATGCCGGCCGACCATGCTGGCACCGGCGCCATCGGCCCAGGTGCACAAGTCCGCCAGCGGCAAGGCACGGCCGCGATGGCGCGCCACCATGCGGCCGTCCAGCATGCGCTCCTGCCCGGCCTCAAGCTCGAAGACCTCGCCGACGTTGGACAGCGGCAGGGCCAGCAACTGGCTGCCGGCACGCACCATCAGCACGCGCAGGATGGCCAGCGTCAGCGGCACGGTCAGCTGCAGCTCGGTGCCCTGATGCTGGCGCGAGCGCACCTGCAGCGTGCCGCCCAGCTCGACCACGCGGGTCTTGACCACATCCATGCCGACGCCGCGGCCGGAAATGTCCGAGACCACCGCGGCGGTGCTGAAGCCGGGACGGAAGATCAATTCATGGCATTCGTCCTCGCTGAGCAGCGCGGCCTGCGTCGCGTCCATCAAGCCTTTTTCCACCGCCTTGCGACGCAGGACTTCCGCGTCCATGCCACGACCGTCATCGCTGACGACAATGACAATGTGTTCGCCACGCTGACTGGCACTCAGGCACACCCGGCCCTTGCGTGGCTTGCCCTCGCGTTCGCGCTCGTCGGGCAGGCCGATGCCGTGGTCCATGGCGTTGCGCAGCAGATGCACCAGCGGATCGGCCAGGGCCTCGACCAGGCTGCGGTCAAGCTCGGTGTCCTCGCCTTCCAGCACCAGCTCCACTTCCTTGCCCAGCTGGCGCGCCAGGTCGCGCACGATGCGCGGGAAACGTTGGAACAATCGACCAACCGGCTGCATGCGCATGCCCAGCACGGCGGTTTGCAGTTCGTCGGCGACGCGGTCCAGCTCGTTGGCCACCAGGATCAACGCCTTGTCGTTGCTGCGCCCGGCCAGGCTGAGCAGGCGGTTGCGTACCAGCACCAGCTCGCCGGCGCGATTGACCAGCACGTCCAACCGCGCGGTATCCACGCGCACCGTGGTTTCCGCGGTACTGGCGTGATGCGCGCTGGTGGCCGGTACGGCCTTGGCCGGCGGCGTGGATGCCGGCACGGCGGCCGGCGCGGCCGGTGCTGCGGCGGCGACCGGTGCAACGGCGGCCACCGATGCCGCTGGCGCCGCCCCCGGCGCGCCATGCAGCTGATCGAGCAAGGCCTCGAATTCATCGTCGCTGATGCCGCCGGCGGACGCCGCCGGTGCCGGCGCGGCAACGCCCGGCGCACCCGTGCCGTAGAGGTTGTCCAGCAGCGCCTCGAACTCGCGGTCGTCGATCGGCGCATTCGGATCCACCGGCACGACGGCCGGCGCGCTTGGCGCTGGCGCCGCTGCCGGCCTGGGCAGCAGCCGCTGCAGCAAGGCCGCCGGCGGCATGGCCAGCGGCGCATCCGCGCCCAGCGCCTGCATCATGGCGGTCAGCAGATCGAGCGCTTCCAGCAGCGCATCCATGTACGCCGCCCCTATCACCACGGTGCCGTTGCGTGCCTCGTTCAGCAGATCCTCGGCGTGATGGCACAGCTGCACCATCGGCTCCAGGGCGAGGAAGCCGGCGCCGCCCTTGACCGTGTGAAAGGCCCGGAACACGGCATTGAGCAGCTCGCTGTCGTCGGGCGTGGCTTCCAATGCCACCAATTGCTCGCCCAGACGATCGACCAGCTCGCCAGCCTCCACCAGGAAATCCTGGCGCAGTTCATTGTCAAACTCGGCACCCACGACGGCGCCTAGAAGCCGAATTCACTGAGCAGGCGATCGGCGTCTTCCTGGCTGGAAACCCGCGCCGGCGCTGCCGGTTTTTCGCTGCCGGCCAGCGCGCCAGTCAGGCGCACCAACTCCAGCAACGAGGACTCCACGCTGTTGATGAACGCGGCGACCTTCTTGATCCGTTGCCCGGTCAAGTCCTGCCACGACTGCGCCAGCACCATGTCGGCCAGGCCGCTGCGACTGGCGTCGGCAAACTCCAGCGCCTGTCGCGCCAACACGGCGGCGGCATCGTTGCCGCTGGCCCAGGCCAGCACCTCGCTGGCGTTCTGCGACAGCGCATCGGCCTGCGGGCGCATGCGTTCGGCGAAATCCAGGCTGCGGTTGGCGGCCTGCGCGCTCATCTCCAGCACATCCTGCAAATGTTGGCGGGCATCGGCGACGACAGTGGTAACGCCATCGTGCGCCAGTTCGCCACCCAGCCGGCGAATGGCGTCGTGCAGGTCGCGCGCCAGCTGCCCGAGGGCGCGAAACAGGCGTTGCTCGCGCTGGCGCACGATGTCATCCAGCGCTTGTTCAAAGGCCGGACCATCCGGGCTGTTGAGCAGGTCGCGCAACTGCGGCGGGAGATCCCCGTCGATGGCCAACGGTGCGATGTTGTTCATGCGGTAGCTCCACTGGCAGCCAGGCGTTCAAAGATGCGCGTGAGTTTTTCCTCCAGCGTGGCGGCGCTGAAAGGTTTGACCACATAGCCATTCACGCCGGCCTGGGCGGCGGCGATGATCTGGTCACGATTGTTTTCGGCGGTGACCATCAACACCGGCAAGCCCTTGAGCGAGGGCTCGGCGCGGATCGCGCGCAACAAGTCGATGCCGGTCATGTTGGGCATGTTCCAGTCGGTGATGACCAGATCACACGGCGTGGAGCGCAAGACCGCCATGGCGCCTACGCCGTCTTCCGCTTCCTGGATCAACGGGCCGCTGAAGCCCAGCTCGACCAGCAGGTTGCGAACGATGCGGCGCATGGTGGAAAAATCGTCCACCACGAGAATTTTCATGTTCTTGTCCAACGCCTTCTCCACCTGTCTTTCTGTGCGTCGTGGCGCTTTCGCGCCGGTTTGTCGTCAGTGCCTCAGCCGCGCCAATCCTTCAGCCGCGCACGCAACCGCAATACCGATTGGCCATGGATCTGGCACACGCGCGATTCGCTTACGCCGAGTACTGCGCCAATTTCCTTGAGGTTGAGCTCCTGCTCGTAATACAGCGACATCACCAGCTGCTCGCGCTCGGGCAGCTTGCTGATCTCCGTCGCCAGCGCCTCGCGCATGCCGTCGCGCTCGATGCCGGCCGACGGCTCCAGCGTGACCTCGTCGGCCACATCCATCACCGAGCCTTCGCCGCCATCGTCGTCGGCGGCGGTGAGGCTGAGCAGCCGCACGCAGGCGGCATCGGCCAGCACCTGGTGATACTCGTCCGGGTCCATGCCCAGCCGCCGCATGACTTCGGCGTCGCTGGCCTCGGCGCCGGTCTCGGTCTCGATCTGGCGGATGACCTCGGCCACCTCGCGCGCCTTGCGATGCACCGAGCGCGGGGTCCAGTCGGTGCGCCGCAGCTCATCGAGCATGGCGCCGCGAATGCGGATGCCGGCATAGGTTTCGAAACTCGCGCCACGGTCGGTGGCGAAGTTCTTTGCCGCTTCCAGCAAGCCGATCATTCCAGACTGGATCAAATCACTGACATCCACGCTCGGTGGCAACCGGCCCATCAAGTGGTAGGCGATGCGCCGCACCAACGGTGCGTGCTGGCGCACCAGTTCGTCGGCACTGGACCGCGAGTGCTGGAGATATTCCGAAGCCACACTCATGTCGTCACTCCACCGACCGGCATCGCCCGGTCACCAAAGAACGCGATGCGGTCAAGGCCGTTGTGGCCAGCCTCACTCCATGTATCGACCGCACTTGCCAATTGCTTGAATGCCAGCGCCGAGCGGCTGGACGGCCACAGGTCGACCACCGCGCACTGTCGGCGGATGGCCTGGCGCAGGCGTTCATCATGCGGCACCCAGCCGGCATAATCGATCACCACCTCAAGGAAGCGGTCGCACACACGCGACAATTTGTGATGCAGTTGGCGTGCATCGCCTTCGGTCTGCACCATGTTGGCCAGCATGCGGAAGCGGCGCACGCCAAAGTCGCGGCTGAGCACCTTGATCATGGCGTAGGCATCGGTGAGCGACGCCGGCTCGTCGCACACCACCACGATCACGTCGTCGGCGGCGGCGGCAAACATCGACACGTTGTCCGACAATCCGGCCGCGGTATCCACCAGCAGGTACTTGGGGGGCGTGGCCAGCTCGTCGAAGGCGCGGATGATGGCCGCATGCTCGCCATTGCCCAGCTGCGCCAGCCGCCGCGCACCGGAACCGGCGGGGATGACGCGCAGGCCATGCGGCGCGGTCAGCAGCAATTCCTCCAGCGTGCTGGTGCCATCGAGCAGGTGGCCAATGTGCTTGGTCGGTGTCAGGCCCAGCAGCACGTCGACATTGGCCAGGCCCATGTCGGCATCCAGCAGCATCACGTCGTTGCCGGCGATGGACAAGGCCATCCCCAGGTTGACCGCGACCGTGCTTTTGCCGATGCCGCCCTTGCCGCCGGCCACGGCGATGGCGCGACAGCGACGGCGCACGCCGCCCGCCGTGGAACCCGCAGGCGCTACGGCCGGCGGCAGGTCGGTGCCGGTCGACGGCTTGTCGCCCGCCCCCGCCAACAAGGTCTTGAGGCCGGCGGCCTGATCCATTGCCAGTGCTTCGTTCATGCGCAGCCCACCGCCAGGCCAAAGCGCTCGGCCATCACGCTATCGTCCGTCGTGCCGCCGCGCGCGGCCTGCGCGGCGCGGCACACCAGTTTGCGCGCGTCGGCCATGGCTATGTCCTCCGGCACGCGCTGGCCATCGGTGGTGAAGTCCAGCGCCAGGCGCTGGCGAATCAGCACCGACAGGGCGCCGCCCAGACTCGGCGCTTCATCCAGCTTGGTCAGGATGCACGAGCAGGGCTTGAGGCTTTGATAGGCGACCACCGCTGCCTCCAGCGCCTGCGCCTGGGCGTTGGCGGCCAGTACCAGACAGGTACGCAAGTCGCCGGCACCGGCAAAGATTTCCATCTGCTGCACCAGGCGCGGGTCGCTGGCGGCAATGCCGGCGGTATCCACCAGCACGGTGTGACGGTCGCGCAGCAGCTCCAGCACTTTGCGCAGACTGTCGCCGTCGTAGGCCGGATACACACGCACGCCCAGCAGATGGCCGTAATGCTCCAGCTGCGCGGCGGCGCCAATGCGGTAGTGGTCGGTGCTGACCAGCGCCACGCGGTCGGCACCCAGCTCCAGCACGGCGCGCGCGGCCAGCTTGGCGATGGTGGTGGTCTTGCCCACGCCGGTCGGGCCGACCAACGCCGTCACCGCCGGGCCGGCAGCCAGGGCGCGGCCGCTGACCGGCAGGTTGCGCGTGAGCAGACCCAGCGGCAGGTAGCGCGCCTGCGCTTCGGAAAGCTGCGGCGGCAGCTCGGCAATCAAGGCGCGCGCCACGTCGGCGTCGATGCCGATGCGCGTCATGTCACGCAGCACGCGGGCGCGCAACGGCTGGCGGCGCTCCATGTCGTTCCACGCCAGACTGGACAGCTGTGTCTCCAGCATGGCGCGCAGGCTGCCCAGCTCGTCGCGCAGATGCGCGGTTTCGCGGCTGGCGCTTTCCATCAACGGCGCGACGGCGGCCGGCGTCGGCATGGCACCGCGCCGGCGTGACGGCGCGGGCGATGGTGTGGGTGCAGGCGGCGGTACGGCGGCCGGCGGTGCGGTATCGGCGGCGGCACCCGGCACGGTGTGGGCGACGATGGCCGCTGCCGCGGCAGTCGGCGATGGCACGCTCTGTTGCGCCTGGCTCATCAGCGATTCGTCGTAATCCGTCGCTGCCACCACCTCGATGCCATCGGCCAGCCGGCGCGTGGACAGGATCACCGACTCCGGCCCCTGTTCATCGCGCACCAGACGCATGGCCTGGCGCATGTCGGCGGCAACGAAACGTTTGATCTTCATGGGCGCACGCTCCGCGAACGGGGAATCCCGCAAGGGGACTCCCTTACGGTCGCGGGGAACGGGGGGCGGGGAACAGCAAGAGCCGAAGCCGAAGCCGAAGCCGAAGCCGAAGCCGAAGCCGAAGCCGAAGCCGAAGCAAAGAAGGCGGGCGTATCGTGCCGCGAGCCATCACCGCCCGCTGCCGGAAGAACGGCTCCCCCCCGTCCCCGATTCCCTGCGACCGTAAGGGAGTCCCCTTGCGGGATCCCCCGTTCCCAAGCCGTCATCGCCATCACCTTTCTCCTCGCCTCAACGTTCCGTCCCATCAACGTCCCAACGCCTGCACCAGGCGCACCCGCCGGTTGTCCGGCACTTCGTTGTAAGCCAGTACGTGCAGGTTCTGTGCCACATGGCGGGTAAAACGCGCCAGCCACGGCCGCAACTGTGGCGCGACCAGCAAAACCGCCGGCTCGCCGGCGACTTCCTGGCGCCGCGCGACATCGGCCACGCTTTGCTGCAGACGGTCGGCCAGGCCCGGTTCCACGGCCGCGCCGGCCACGCCACCACCGCTGGCAAGCGAGCTGATAAGGATTTGTTCCAGCTCCGGGGCCAGGGTGATGACCGGCACCTCGGTGCCCAGCCCGCTGATCTCCTGCACGATCTGCCGGCCCAGGGCGACGCGTACGGCGGCGGTCAAGACGCCGGGATCCTGACTTTGCGTCGCGTTTTCCGCCAAGGATTCGACGATGGTACGCATGTTGCGAATTGGCACGCGCTCGGCCAGCAGGTTCTGCAGCACCTTGACCACGGCGCCCAGCGACAGCCGCTTGGGCACCAGATCCTCCACCAGCTTGGGCGCGGTGCTGGCCAGTCGATCCAGCAGCTGCTGCACGTCCTGATGGCTGATGAGCTCGTGCGCGTGACCCTGCAGGATGTGCGACAGATGCGTGGCCACCACCGTCGACGGATCGACCACGGTGTAGCCGTAGCTTTGCGCCAGCTCGCGCTGGCCAGCCTCGATCCATACCGCTTCCAGCCCGAACGCCGGGTCCTGCGTGGCAATGCCTTGCAGCGTGCCGTGCACCTGGCCGGGATTGATCGCCAGCAGGCGCTCGTTGTGCACCTCGGCCTCGCCCATCGGCACACCCATCAGCGTGATGCGATAGGTATTGGGGCCGAGGTCCAGGTTGTCGCGGATGTGCACCGCCGGCACCAGGAAGCCCAGCTCCTGCGACAACTTGCGGCGCACGGACTTGATACGCCCCATCAACTCGCCACCCTGATGGGTGTCGACCAGCGGGATCAGCCGGTAGCCCACTTCCAGCCCCAGCGGATCGACGCTGGCGACATCTTCCCAGCCCAGCTCCACACGCTCGGCAGGCGGTGTCGCCGCCGGCGCCTCGGCGGCCGCTTCGGCCAGCTGCGCGCGCGTCTCGCGTTCCCGCTTGAGCAACAGCCATGCCGCGCCGGCACACGCCGCGCCCAGCAGCAAAAATGCCACGTTGGGCATGCCGGGAATCACGCCCATCACGCCCAGTACCGCCGCTGCCACGCCCAGCGCACGCGGCTGGCCAAACACCTGGCCAATCACCTGCTTGCCCATGTCCTGCGATTTGGACACGCGGGTGACGATGATCGCCGCCGCCACCGACAACATCAGCGCCGGCACCTGCGCGACCAGGCCGTCGCCGATGGTCAGCAAGGTGTAGGTGCGCGCCGCCTCGCCAGCCGACAGCCCATGCTGCATCACGCCGACAATGAAACCACCGACGATGTTGATCAGCAGGATGAGGATGCCCGCCGTGGCGTCGCCGCGCACGAACTTGGAAGCACCATCCATCGAACCGTAGAAATCCGCCTCTTCGCGTACTTCCTGGCGCCGCTCGCGCGCCTGGTCCTGCGTCAGCAGCCCGGCGTTCAAGTCGGCATCGATCGCCATCTGCTTGCCGGGCATGGCGTCCAAGGTGAACCGCGCGGTGACTTCGGACACGCGCGTGGCGCCCTTGGTCACCACCACGAAGTTGATGATGGTGATGATGGCAAACACCACCAAACCAACGGCGAAATTGCCGCCAATGACAAACTCACCAAACGCCTGGATCACCTTGCCGGCGGCGCCGGGGCCGTCATGGCCGTGCAGCAGCACTACGCGAGTGGAGGCAATGTTGAGCGCCAGGCGCAGCAAGGTCGCCATCAGCACCACGGTGGGGAACGCGGCGAATTCCAGCGGCCGCATGACGTAGACCACGGCCAGCAGGATCACCAGCGACAGCGCGATGTTGAAGCTGAAAAGCATGTCCAGCAGGAACGGCGGCAGCGGCAACATCAGCATGGCCAACATCACCAGCATCATCACCGGTGCGCCAATTCCCCGCCGGGCGAGGTGTTTGAAATTGCCTAGTACGTCTGCACCCGTCATGGATTTGACTCGTCAACGCTCGCGATAAGGCCCCATCAAGTCGGGATCGACCTCCGGGGATGGCGCCGCAGGTGGTGGCCCGCCTTGCGCCGCCGCCTGTTTCAACTGGTAGACGTAGGCCAGTACCTGCGCTACCGCCACATACAACGCGGAGGGGATTTCATGCCCCAGCGAAGTAGTGGCATACAAGGCGCGTGCCAACGGCGGCGCTTCGACCATGGGAATGCGATGACTGGCCGCCACCAGGCGGATTTGTGCCGCCAGTACGTCCATGCCCTTGGCGATCACGCGCGGCGCGCCCATGGCCGCATCGTCGTAGCGCAAGGCCACGGCAAAGTGCGTGGGGTTGACCACCACCACGTCGGCCTTGGGCAGGTCTTCCATCATGCGCTGCCGCGCCTGCGCCTGCTGCACCTGGCGGATGCGCCCCTTCATTTCCGGGTTGCCCTCGGACTCCTTCATCTCGTCCTTGATCTCCTGCCGCGTCATGCGCAGGTTCTTGCTGTGGTCGTATTTCTGGTAGGCGGCGTCGATGGCGCCAATCAAGGCCAGTACACCGCCAAACCACAGCGCCGAACGCGCCATCAAGGCCATGGCCTGGGCAATGCCGGACAGCACCGTGCCGCGGCCGGTGGCCTGCAGCTGCGCATTCCAGTGGTACAAAGCCAGCCCCAGCACCGCACCGATGAACAGCAGCTTGAGCAGCGCCTTGGCCAGCTCGACCAGGCCACGCATGGCGAAAATCTTGCCCAGACCTGCGATCGGATCGAGCCGCTCGAACTTCGGCTCCAGCGCCTTCATGCTGAAGTTGAGCCCGCCCAACAGCACCGGTCCGACCAAGGTCGCCAGCACCGTCGCCGCCGCCACCGGCCAGAACAGGCCCAGCGCCTCGATCACCGCCGCGTGCAGCGCGCGTCCCGGCAGCGCGTCGGAAAACAGCGCCTCGCGTGAATAGCCCAGCGTCAGCGTAAACAGGCGGCGGATGTGGTTCATCGCCGTCTCGCCACCACTCATCAAGGCCAGCACGCCAGCCAGTGTCACCGCCGCGCCGGACAAATCACGCGAGCGCGGAAGCTCGCCCTTTTCGCGCGATTCGCGCAGGCGTTTTTCAGTAGGTTGTTCGGTTTTTTCCTGATCGCTGCCCTCGGCCATGGCCTTACGCCCCCAGCAGCTGGGCCATCAAGGCCCAGGCATTGCCCAGCATGGCCTCGAAGGCGCCGGGCAAGCTGCGCAGCGACAACCACAAAGCGACAAAGCCCAGCGATACGGTGATCGGGAAACCCACCGCAAACAGGTTCATCGACGGCGCCGCACGGCTGATGGCGGCAAAGCCGATATTGACCACCAACAACGAAGTCATCGCCGGCAAGGCCACGCGCACGCCGCCGGCAAAGAGCTCGGCGACAAAGCCGACCACGGCATACAGTCCGTTGCCGGTCAGCGCCACCTGGTCCATCGGCAAGCTCTGCATGCCCTCGGCCAGCAGTGCGATCAAGCGTAAGTGGCCGTCCATCACCACGAACAACAGCGTCACCAGCAGGAGATAAAACTGGCTGAGCACGGTCGAGCTGGCGCCGGTCTGTGGATCGGCTATCGAGGCAAAGCCCAGGCTCATTGCCTGCGACACCAGCTCGCCGCCCAGCGCTACCGCTTCGAACACCAGTCGCAGCACAAAACCCACGGCCGCGCCAACGAGGATCTGCCCGGCAATCGCCGCCATGCCCGGTGCCGTCAGCGGATCGACCGTGCCGTGCGCCAGCGGCGCCAGCACCATGGTCAGCAACACGATCAAGCCCACGCGCACGCGCGGCGGCACCACGGTCGAACTGAACACCGGCGCGATCAGGCACAGCCCGGTCACGCGCCCCATCACCAGCAACACGCCGCCCAGCCACAACGGCAACTGCGCCAGATCCAGCGCATTCATCTGATCGCCCCTGGCAGGCCCTCGATCAACTGCCGCGTGAACTGCACCAGCACGCGCAACATCCACGGCCCGGCAATCAACGCCACCACCGCCATCGCCATCAGCTTGGGAATGAAGCTCAGGGTCATTTCGTTGATCTGCGTGGCCGCCTGGATCACGCCGACCAGCAAGCCCACCGCCAGCGCCGTAAGCAGCAACGGCGCCGCCACCAGCATGGCGACATACATCGCCTGCTGCCCGAAGGCCATGACAGATTCAGGCGTCATCGGAGGTCTCCATTGCGGGCATTCGCCCGCTTTTGTGCATGTGCCGCCGGCGCGACTCTTGTAGGAGCGCGCTCGCGCGCGATGCTCCTGCACGGAGGCTCGGGAAACGGCCAAAGCTTTCGAGCGCCTGCGGCGCCCGAGTCACTTTTCTCTGAGTGGCCAGAGAAAAGTAACCCAAAGAGAGGCCACCCCGTTTGGCGCTTGCCTGGCGTGCCGCCCGGCAAGTTCGTGAGCCGGGGGCGGGCTTTTCGACAGCACGTCCGTGTGCTGACGAAAAGGCGGCGGCCTCCTGCCGCCGCCCGCTGACGCGGCCTGTCGCCCCCGTCTCACCGCCGCGCAGGGGACTCAAGATCAAAGGCGTCGCGTCGCATGCAATAACGCTCGACGAAACGGTGGAGACGCAGTGCTCGCTGGCCACGCTTCCACGCCCCTGTGCGGCGAGTGCGGCGGGGCTGCCCGGCCCGCAGGGGGATCGGCAGGAAGCCGATCCCTTTTCGTCGGCATAGGGATGTGCCGTCGAAAAGCCAAGCCACGACGCACGATCTTTTCGCCCGGCCACGGGCGA
>CAZMPZ010000016.1:0-59918 GCA_964568445.1 uncultured Rhodanobacter sp.
GATCGGCTTCGTGTTCCAGGCGCCGTACCTGATCCCGTTCCTCGACGTCACGGACAACGTCGCCCTGCTGCCGATGCTGGCCGGCGTGCCCAACGCCGAGGCGCGCCAGCGGGCATGGCAGTTGTTCAAGGCGCTGGACGTGGCCCACCGCGCCAGCGCGATGCCGGCGCAACTCTCCGGCGGCGAACAGCAACGCGTGGCGATTGCCCGCGGCCTGGTCAACCGCCCGCCGGTGATCCTGGCCGACGAACCCACCGCGCCGCTGGACAGCAAGCGCGCACTGGCGGTGATCCGCATCCTCAACGAGATGGCGCGCCAGTTCGAGACCGCCATCATCGTGGTCACCCACGACGAAAAAATCATTCCCACGTTCAAGCGCATCTACCATATCCGCGACGGCGTCACCCACGAGGAAACCGGCGAAGGCAGAAGCTTCGACTGAGCCGGTGCTCCAGATGCCCGCGGCAACGCCAGCCAAACCACCGGAAGCGAAGCATGGACAAGACCCCCACCGGCTCCACTGCAACGCCACCCGCGATCGAGCCACCCGCCGTACGCAACGACCTGTTCGACGAGATCGCCGTCGGCGACAGCGCGGCCATCCGGCGTGGCTTGCAGGCCGATGACATGCGACCGCCGCCACCGCACACCGGACTCAAGGCTCGTCATGCACCCCGGTTGCCGGACTTGCCTTCGCCCAGCCAGGATCGTTGAAGTAATGCGGGTAAGGCGCGACGGCCGTACGCATCTCGGCCACCGCCTTGAGGTTCGTCGGATCGGCCTTCAGCGCCTGCGCGGCGGTGAGCAGCGGCACCAGGATGCCGTGCAAGGCCGCGTCGGGTTCGGGCGCGAGTTTGCAGTTGGCGAACATGTAGGCCACCGCGTCCTCGATGGTCGTGGCCCGATCCCGCACCATCGGCGCACTCAGGTGGCCAAGCTCGTGATGATGAAGTTCGTCCAGCGCACCATGCACGCGGCGCATGCCTTCGCGCAATGGCGCATCGGGCGTCCAGCGTTGAGCCGGCACGGCTGCAGTTGTGGTTGTGGCGTCATGTTGGTGTTGCGGCAACGCCTGGGCAAACGACGCGAACGACAGCCCGCACAACATGGCGGCGGTGGCAACAAGCATGCGTTTCATCGGATCAACTCCTCGGGACGGGATGCCCTCATTCGTTCAGCAATGTCATCGATACCATCATCGGCGATCAACGCGCGTGTACCAAGGCTTGCTGGCCATGCCATTCGAGTTGCAGCCACAGCTTGGCACTGTCGTGACCCAAGCCGTCGGCACGATAGTCCGCCAGCTTGATCAGGCCGCTGAGGCCGGCGACCAACGGGAAGCCAATCGACGCATTCCATTCGCTGCCATAGCGGCCGCCACGATCGGCACGATAGTCGTGATACGACACCGTCCAACCCAGCTTGCTGGCGAGGCCGGTGCGGCCAAGGTTGCCGCCGACGCCCGCGTAACGATCCTCCAGGCCACCAGCGGGCGTTACGTTGAATTGATCATCCCAACCGTTGAACGCATGCAAGGTCGCCAGCGGTGTCTGCAGCGCATTTCGGCCATTGCCGCCCAGATGCTCCCAGCCCAGCTTCGCGGTAATCCCTTGTACCGTCCACGTCGGTTCGAACAGCCAATAGCCGTGCGCAAAGTGCAAGGGGTTGTTGGCATAGTCGACTTGCCGCGCCGTTTCCAATGTCCAACCCGGGCCATTGCCCGCATGCATCGCGTTACCGGTCCAGCGCAGGCCATAGGTGGCAGTGGACGCGCTGGCCGCATCGCGATCCTCATGCAGGTAGGCATAGCCCACCCACCGTTGCCCACCCCGCGTCCAAGCCGCATTCAACAGGTGGGTATTCAGTCGGCGCTCGCGCGCCAGCGGATTGAGCGCATCGTTGCCGGCCACGCGGTGCACGCGATCGAGCCAGTCATAGCGCACCGTCACCGCGGTCAGCGGTCGCCATTGCAGGTCCAGCGCATCATAGGTCTGCTCATGTTGGCGCCAGCCGCTGTTGCCGACCCAGCGCTGGTTGTCCAGCAGCAGGCGCTGCCGCCCCAGGGTCACGTCGAATGCATCCTTGTGCCAACCCAACCATGCCTGGTTGAGTTCACCGCCACGCGGGTCGGTAATCACCGGATATTGCGTGCGGCCGTTCGCGCCACTGTTGTAGCGTTCGCCGGCACTCGCCACACCGGCGCCCTCCAGCAGTCCGCTCCAGTCCTCACCGAAGTTCGCACGGATACCAAGCCGCAGGCGCAGGGTGTCCGCGCTGGCATCACGGTTATAGGCATCGTCGTCCACCTGCTCGTGGCGCAAGCGTGCATCCCATTCCAGTTGCAGCGGCGCACTGGCAGCAGGCATCGCCTGCATGCCGGTGCTGTCAGCCCAAACCGACGGCACGGCTATCGCCATGGCCAGCAGGCAGGCAACGGAAAGCGTCCTACGTGTCGTTTTCATCGCAATGCCCCCTTGTGGGTGAACGCAGTCTGCGGACACGATGGCGACGACAACTTGATTGCGATCAGGTCGGGCCAATGAAGGTAACCACTGTGACAACTGGCCGCAGCGACACGCATGAAAACGCCGCCACGGCGACGGCGCCTTGTATGCATAAGGACGTATGGATACCCATGGGTGTCATTGACCCATGGCTTGGCAACCGTATCGTCGACAGCTTTTCGGCGGGGCCACCCGACACATGCCCAGGCACGCCAACATTCCCGTATTGATGCGACACTGAGCGTGAACCTGGCAGGCTTGGCGACGTTGCCGGTGGCAGGCCTGCCATGCATGGATTCGCCCCGGCCCAGCCCCTGGAGAAAACATCATGCTGACCATGATCGACGACCTTCCGGACCATGTCATCGGCATCCGGATCAATGACAAATTGCGTGCCGAGGATTACCTGCAGCAACTCATCCCGCTGATCAACGCGAGACTGGAAAAACACCGCAAGCTTGATTTCCTGTGCTGCATCGACGGCGAATGGAAAGGCATGGAGGCCGGCGCGGTGTGGCAGGACCTGCGACTCGGTCTGGGCCGGTTCGGCCACTGGGCACGCATGGCCATTGTCACTGACATCGACTGGCTGGAGCGGGCGATCAAGCTGCTGGGCGCGTTCTCACCCGGCGAGCTGCGCCACTTCGATCACGATGACTACGATGCCGCCCGCGACTGGGTCTGTGAGCACGAGCGGGCTCGCATCGGCATCACGCTCGACGCCGATACAGGCATCCTGGCGCTGGAACCTGCCGCTGACAAAGCGCTGAGCGAGGACGACTTCGAAGCGGTGGGCAAGGTGATTGGCGACTACCTCAAGGATCGCGACCGACTCCACGGCATGCTGATCCACAGTCGGCGTTTCCCCGGCTGGCAAGGTATCAGCGCCCTGTTTGCCCACCTGAAGTTTGTCAGCAGGGTGCACGACAAGATCGACAAGGTAGCCCTGGTCACCGACAGCCCGGCGGGGACGTTTGCCGACCGCGTACTCGATCCGCTGATGCTGGCCAAGTTGCGCAAGTTCGATTACACCCAGCGTGACCAGGCCATGGCCTGGCTACGCGACTGACCCGCCCGCGACGATCACATGGGCTGGCCTGGCCCCGCAGTGGACGCGGAGATCCCCAGGCTCCTGGGAGCCACGCTGGGCAGACTGAAGCTGACCCGCGCTCCGCCCAGCGCGGAGCGTCCGAATTCCAGCTGCCCGTGATGCAGGCCGGCAATGGCCAGTGCGATGGAAAGTCCCAGACCGCTGCCATCGCCGACACTGCTTTCATGCCGATAGAACCGTTCGCCAAGCCGCACGGTGTCGACTGCCGCAAAGCCGCCGCCGCTATCGTCCACCTGGAGTGTCACCCGCCCTGCCACGCCACCGACGCGCAGGTTGATCCGACCCTGCTCGGGAGTGTGGCGCAGGGCATTGTCCAGAAGGTTCTGCACCAGAATATCGAGCAGGCCCCGGCTGCCATGCACGAAGTCGTTGCCTTCGTGATCTAGCGACAACGCGACACCGCGCGTGGCAGCACGCTCGCTGGCGTCACGCAGCGCCGCTTCCACTACGGTCACCAGCCGCATCGGTCCGGCGTCGTCCAGCTCGGCCAGTCTCTCGACCCGCGCCAGCAGCAGTAACTGGGTCACCAGCCGCTGCATCCGATCCAGTGCCTCATGTGCCCGCCGGAGATGCAGTGAGCGCGTCGCAACCACTTCGCTACGTCCGATCAGGTCCAGTTCCAGCCGCAACGTCGCCAGCGGGTGACGCAATTCGTGGGCGGCATCGGCGGTGAAGCGTCGTTCGTGCTCCAGGCTGACTTTCAGTTTTGCCGCCAGTCGATCAACCGCCCGAGTAAACGCCACCAACTCGATCGGCACGCGCTCGTCGGTCAGCGAGGGGATCAGTGGCGCAGTGTCGACGGACAGGCTGCGGGTCAGCCTGCGCAGCGGCTTCAGTCCACCACGCAGCCCGATAAATACCGTCGGCGGCACCAGCACCAGCAAGGCCATCAGCGCCAGCAGGGCCGGTGCCAGCAATTTGCGCAGCAGCTCATCGCGCTCGTCCAGCGGCGCGGCCACCTGGATCCAGTACTGGTGCCTGTCGTCCCAACGCTGGAATACCCGCCAACGGCGCTGGCCATGGAAAACGGAATGGAAATGCTCGGTATCCGGATCGAAGTCCAGCGCGGGTAGTTCGGCGCTCTCGATCAGCAGCTGACCGCCAGCATCGCGCAACGCAATGGCCGGACGTTGCGCCGTGGCATCCGAGCCTACGATTTTCTTGTCGGGAAGACGCACCGCACCCACCGACAAGGGGGAATCGGGCATCACCGCAAACACGCTGGCCGCGGTGCGGACCAGCGTCTGGTCAAAAATCTCGTCCACTTCGTGCAGGCTGCGCCATGCCATCCAGCCGGCGGCGATGCACCAGATAAAGACGATGCCGGCAACCAGGCGCAGCACCAAGCGCCGATTGAGCGAAGGACGGATCATGACCCCGGGCCCGGCGGGTTCAGCGCATAGCCGATGCCACGCAAGGTCCGGATCCAGCCTGGCCCCAGCTTGTGTCGCAGGTGGTGTACGTGCACCTCCACTGCATTGCTGGCCACCTCCTGATCCCAGCCGTACAGGGCTTCTTCCAGCTGGTCGCGCGAGTAGGCCCGTCCGGGACGGCGCACCAGGGTTTCCAGCAATTGATATTCGCGCGCAGTCAGCTCCAGCACCGCACCGGCCAGTTTGGCAATGCGTGCCGCCGGTGTGACTTCCAACACCCCCACGCGGATTACCGGCTCGACCTGGCCATCGGCCCGCCGCAGCAAAGCGCGCAAGCGGGCAGCCAGCTCATCCAGGTGCACCGGCTTGACGACGTAATCGTCCGCTCCGGCGTCCAGGCCGGCAACCCGGTCGGACAGTTCGTCACGCGCAGTCAGCAACAACACCGGCGTGGTGTCCTTGCGCCGACGCATGCCAGCGATGATGTCCGGCCCGCTGCGACGCGGCAGGTTCCAGTCCAGCACGGCCGCGGCATACGGCGTATCCGTCAATGCCATGGCGGCCTGGTCGCCATCAGTGACCCAATCCACCGCGTAGCCAAACTGGCGCAGGCCATCGACCAAGGCCTGGCCCAGTGCACGATCGTCCTCGGCAAGCAGGATGCGCATGGCCGGAGTCCCGTCAGTGGCCTGTCGGCAAGTTGGGCCCGAGACAATTCATCGCGGTGCCTGGTCACGGATATCGTCGTGTTCCAGCGCGCGCTTGCGGCCATGGATCATCGCGGCAATGAGGTTTTCGCCGTAATGCACGCTTTCGCCCACGGCCGCCAGGACGTGCATGCCAACCAGCACCAGCACGCCATAGGCCAAAACCTCGTGCAGATCCTCCAGCCACGGCGTGCCAAAAAAGGTGTCCGTCGTCTGCAGCCAGCCAGTCAGCCCGACCAGCAGTACCCCGCCAAGCAGCATCAATATCATCACCGCCGCGCCGGGATTGTGGCCAAGCCGACGCCGCGAACGCCCATGGAGACGTTCGCGCAGATAGCTGCGCACGCTCCGCGGGCTTGGTACCCAATCGCTGAAGCGCGCATATCGGGTGCCGATCCAGCCCCACACAAAACGCACGGCGATCAGGATCAGCGCTGTGTACCCCAGCCAGCGATGCGTCGCCTCGCCACCCTCGGTGAAGAAGTTGGCGAGGAACAAGCCCGCCAACGACCAATGGAACACGCGTACCAGCGGATCCCAAACCTTGATCGTGGTGTTCATGGGCTTGTCCTCGCGTCAGTCGTCGGTCAGCCGCCCTTCTTCTTGACGATCCGTCCATCCGTCGGATCGAAATAGATTTCCACGTTCTTGCCAGCGCGGTCCTTGCCGTAGATTTCGTAGCAGTTGCCAGTGACCTGGAACACCTTGATCGTGTAGCCCTGATCCAGGACTTTCTGTTTCATCGCGGCTTCGCTCAGCCACTGGCTACGTGGAGCGGTCGTGCACTGTGGCGCCGCCAGGGCCGATGCCCACGGCAATGCCGCAACCAGCAGCAGAGTGGCGATAACGGGATATTTCATGATGCTTCTCCGGTGTCGGCATGATTGCCTTGAACGTCATTGCAACCGGAGCGGCTTATGGGAGTCTTAAGCGCGGCCGATTACATCACACGCGAATAACGTGAAGTGCGCGCCGCTTCGCCCAGATAAGCGTCGAAGCACATGGCAATGACGCGCAACAGCAGTCGTCCCCGTGATGTCACGCGCAGCGTGTGCGGGTCGTCTTCGATCAAGCCGTCGGCTGCCAGCGTTGCCAGGCGCTGCCGTTCGTCCAGGAAATAGTCGTCAAACGTCAAGCCATGGCGCGCACCGAAAGCCGCCTTGTCCAGTACGCCGTGACACATCAGCTCTCCGATCAGCTCACGTCGGATCAAGTCGTCCCTGTCCAATTGCAACCCGCGCACCACCGGCAGGCGGCCAGCGTCGATTGCCGCGTAATAGCCGATCAGATCGCGCGCGTTCTGGCTGTAGCTGTCGCCAATGCGGCCGATGGCGCTGACGCCCAGGCCCACGATGTCGCAATCACCGTGCGTCGAGTAGCCCTGGAAATTGCGCTGCAAGGTGCCTGCACGCTGCGCCTGCGCCAGTTCATCATCGACGCGGGCAAAGTGATCCATGCCGATGTAGACGTAGCCGGCGGCACTCAGCTTTCCCAGTGCACAGCCAAACAGCGCCAGCCGGGTCGCCGCATCCGGCAGCGCCAGCTTGTCGATCTGCTGCTGCGCCTTGAACATCTGCGGCAGGTGCGCGTAGCCGTAGACGGCCACGCGATCGGGTGCCAGCGTCAGCACCAAGTCCAGCGTGTGGCTGAAACTTTCCACCGTCTGCAGCGGCAAGCCGTAGATCAGGTCGACGCTGACCGAACGGAAGCGCCCAGCGCGAGCGGCGTCGATGACCTCGCGCGTCCGCTCGAAACTCTGGACGCGGTTGACTGCCCGTTGCACCGCCGGATCGAAATCCTGGATGCCAATCGACATGCGGTTGAAGCCCATCCCACCCAAGGCCTGCACATAATCGCCATCGGCAAACCGGGGATCGATCTCGATGCCATATTCGCGATCCGCCTGGCGGCTGAAGCCGAAGTGGTGCGCGAGCCATTCCATCAATGCGCGCATGCGTGCCACGTCGAGAAAATTGGGCGTACCACCGCCAAAATGCAGCTGGCGCACCTGCCGATCCCGATCCAGCAGCGGCGCCATCAGCGCGACCTCCTGGTACAGCCGTTCGAGATAGCGGTCAGCCTGTCCCATGTCGCGCGTGATGATCCGATTGCACCCGCAATAGAAGCACGGACTCATGCAAAACGGGACATGCACATACAGCGACAGCGGCCGGGGTACCGGCTCCTCATTGGAAGCGCCAATCGCCACACGCAGTGCCGATTCATCGAAATCGGTGGTGAATTGCGGCGCAGTCGGATAACTGGTGTAGCGCGGCCCGTCCACGTCGTAGCGGGCGATCAGCGCAGGGTCGAACTCGGGAATGCGAATGGGCTGGATCATGGGAGCGAGTCTGTCGACGTCGGTCACCCACGCACTTGATCCCAATCAACTGCAGCCGCCACCGCGGCGACATGCCGCAGGGACGAAGGACATGCCGGCCCATGGGTGCCATCCGGCCACGCCCCAGCCTGCTGCTTGCACGCCCGTACGCCCGCTCCCGGCATACTCTGCGCGACGATCCAGGCATCCCCGTACCCAGGCACAACGACAGGTGAGGTCAAGCATGATCATCTACAGCTGTCACGGCGCGGCAAAACAAGTCACCGGTTCCTGTCATCTGATCACCTGCAACGACCGCCGCGTGCTGATCGACTGCGGCCTGTTCCAGGGCAGCGAGAAAGTCGAGCAGGCCAACGCCGAGCCGTTTGGTTTCGACCCCGCCAGCATCGACGTGCTGCTGTTGACCCACGCGCACCTCGACCACTGCGGGCGCATCCCGCTGCTGGTGCGGCAGGGCTTTCGCGGCCGCATCCTCGCCACCGCCGCCACCCGCGAGCTGGCACGGGTGGTGATGCTCGATTCGGCCGGCATCCAGGAAGAGGACACGCGCCGGGCGCAGCGCAACAATCGCCAGGGCAAGCCGGTGCCGCCGCCGCTGTACACGCTGGACGACGCCCTGCACGCGCTGGATTTCTTCGGCCCGGATGTCGTCTATGACGAACCGGTTGCCGTCACCGACGGCATCACCGCCCGCTTCCTCGACGCCGGCCACATCCTCGGCTCGGCCTCGATCCTGCTGCAACTGGACGACGGCAAGCAACGCCGCAGCATGCTGTTCTCCGGCGACCTGGGCAATCCGGGCCGCCCGATCCTGCGCGATCCAACCCCGGCCCCCGCCGCCGACTACGTGGTAATGGAGAGCACCTACGGCGATCGCCCGCACCGGCCGGTGCCCGACTCGATCGAGGAGATGTACCAGGCGATCCGCGACACCGTGACGCGCCGCGGCAACGTGGTGATCCCCACCTTCGCGCTGGAGCGCACGCAGGAAATCCTCTACTACCTGCACCGTGGCATCCGCGACGGCGCGATCCCGCCACACGTGCGGGTGTTCCTGGATTCGCCGATGGCAATCTCCGCCACCGAGATCTTCCGCCGCCATCCGGAATGTTTCGATGCAGACTTCCACGCCGAACTGCAACACGGCGATCCATTCGCCATGCCTGGGCTGCACTTCACCCGCGAGACCAGCGAGTCGATGGCAATCAACAACGTCGATGGCAGCGCGATCATCCTGGCCGGCTCGGGCATGTGCAACGGCGGCCGCGTGCGCCACCACCTCAAGCACAACCTGTGGCGCGCACGCAGCAGCGTGGTCTTCGTCGGCTACGCCGCCGAAGGTACGCTGGCGCGGCGCATCGTCGACGGTGCGTCGACCGTACGCGTGTTCAACGAGGACATCCCCGTACGTGCGCAAATCTGGACGATCAACGGCTTCTCGGCCCACGCCGACCAGCCGTCGCTGCTGGCGTGGCTGGGTGTCGCCCCGCGACGCAAGGTGTTTCTGGTACACGGCGAATACACCCGCGGCATGCAGGCGCTGCAGGAAGTGCTGGCCACGCGCAACGTTGCCAATCAGCTGCCCGGCCTGCACGAGCCGATCAAGCTGGATTGAATGGTGCGGCTTTTCGCTTCGCGCTCCCCCGCGTCGCTCGAAGCGCGCATGGCGCTGGGGCCAGTCGTCGAAGACACATCGATAACAACCGCGAATATCCGCTTCGCGCCAAGTGCGGCTTCGTGGCATGCTGTGCCACGGATCGCGAGGGCTGTCCATGGACTCCGGCACCAGCGTGCTTGACCTCAACCAGTTGCGCCGCAGCTGCAGCGCGTGTGCGCTGTACGAACTGTGCCTGCCTGCCGGCATCGGCGCCACCGGCCTGAACCAACTCGATGCAATGATCCATGACCGCCGCGCGCTGGATCGCGGCGGCGTGCTCTATCACGACGGCGAGCCGTTTTCCGCACTGTACGTGGTGCGCTCCGGCGCATTGAAGACCTTCGTGCAGGATGCCGCCGGCAACGTGCAAATCATCGGCTTCCACCTGCCTGGAGAAATCCTCGGTTTCGACGCCCTGGCCTCTGATCGACACATCAGCCAGGCCGAAGCACTGGAGCGTTCCAGCATCTGCGAATTGCCGTGGGCCAAACTGCAGCAGGCATCCCGCGAGATCCCTGCGCTGCAGCGTCAGCTGATCAGGTTCATCAGTCGCGAGGTGGTCGGCGAACATGATCATCTGATGATGATGGGGCGGCAGCAGGCACAGGAACAACTGGCTGGATTTCTGCAAAACATGTCCGAGCGCTACGCGCGCCTGAGCCGTGACAACACGCAATTGACACTGCCAATGTCACGCGTGGACATTGCCAACTATCTCGGCCTGGTCGTGGAAACGGTCAGCCGCACGTTCACGCACATGGAAGGACTCGGCGTGCTGGCAGTCAACCGCAAACACGTGCACATCCTGCGCCCGGACCTGCTCGCCAAGTTGTGCGCTGCAGGCGATGCGAGCAACAGTACCCGCCGCACCACCCGCTGAAACCTGTCGCCCCATCGAACCGGCCGGGAAAGCACCCATCAAGGTTGGTGCCACCAGCTCCAGCGCAGCCGGCAGCCGGTGCCGACCCAATTTGACCGCGCCGCGGAGCCGATGGTTGTGCCGCACTCAAATCACCGTGGCGTGGCAACATCACCACCACATCATGGCGGCGCCAGCTGCTTGCGAACGGCATCGGCAAACTTCGGGTCAAGCCGACCGATTACATCGGTACGCGCGGCGATGCGGCCCTCCGCATCCAGCAGGATCAACTCACTGCTGTGATTGAACTCACCGTCCGGCAACTCGCGATATTGCACACCCAGCGACGCAGCCAGGCGTCTGACCTGCGCCGGTGTCGTGCGTGCCAGGGTCCAGTGCCGGGTGTCCAATTTGCGAGTGTCGGCGTATTTGCGCAGCACGGCCACATCGTCACGTGCCGGATCGAAGCTCACCGCCAGCACGTCGAGCCGCTCGCGCGCCGATTCGTCCAGGGCTCTGCGCGTCACCTTGAGCGAATCGATGATCATCGGGCACACCATCGTGCACGACGTGTAAAACATGGCAATCAACTGCGGCCGGCCACGTCGCGCGGACAAGGGCTGCACCCGGCCGTCCTGTCCGGTCAATTGGACATTGAGCTGATAGATCGAATCACCAGGCAGCGGTGCCGTGGCCGACGCGCTGCCGCACGCCAACCACAACATCGCTCCGAACCCGCAGAGCACACGATTCATGATGCCTCCTCAGGGTGATCGCGCACAGCGAAAACCCAGGTTGTTGGTGGTATCGGCCGCCTTCAACGCAGACAACATCGCAATGCGCATCAGAGTGGCGTAGTTCTCGCGCTGCTGCATGCTGATCGCGCCGGCACCGCAAAACTTCAACTTGTCGGCACCACCCTGCTCACGACTATCGTTGCTGACCAGCAAAGCATTGAAATCATCGACCCATTCCCAGACCAACCCATTGAGGTCACGCACGCCATGCACATCCGCCGTGCCACCCACCGTGGGCAAGGCGGCGTTTGACGGGCGGGCATACCAACCAAGCACGCGTTCGCGCCAGGCCGGATCGTCGCGTGCGTCACTGCGGGCAGCATCGGCTGCGGCGGCATATTCCCATTCGTACCAACTTGGCAGGCGCGCGTTTTCCCCCTCGCAAAACGCCTGGGCGGCAAACCAGCTGACCCGCGTCACCGGTTGCCGCGGCAATGCCACCTCGCCCAACACGTCGACGGCAGCCCAGTGGGAAAGGTACTGCCGGTCCGCAAACACGCTGGGGACACGGTCACGCTGCCACTGCGGATGCTTCCGCACGAAAGCAAGAAACTCGGCATTGGTCACCGGCTCGACGCGAATGTGGAATGGAGCGATCTGCGCCGCTGCCGCCTTGCCGTCAGCCGGCAGCACGCTGTCAAATGCGCCGCCCGGCAAGGCCACATAGTCCGCGGCGCGGGCGATCGCCGCTGGTGCGCCGGACACCAGCAGCGCCAGCCCCGCCCACAACATGGTGCGCACTGCGCAGTGCACGATCAGTGCCCGGCGGCAGGCGCAGGAGTTGGCTTGGCACGTTCCGCGGCCACCTCCTCCTTGCTGATCCGGCCACCGGGATTGTCCCAGCTGTTCAGCACATAGGTGAGGATGTTGGCCACCTCGTCATCGGTCAGCTGATTCATCGGCGGCATGACCGAGTCGTACTCATGGCCATTGACGTTGATCTTGCCGTGCAGCCCATGCAGCACCACCGATACCGCGCGCTGCGGGTCAGCTGCGAGGTAATCGGACTTGGCCAGTGGCGGGAACACGTTGGCCAGGCCTTCGCCATTGTTCTGGTGACAGACCGAGCAGGTGCCTGCGAACAATTGCCTGCCTGCGGCCACCTGCTCGTCCTTGGTCAACGTGCCGGCCGCATGTGCCTTGGCTGCCGTCGTCACCGCGCCCATGTTCCCTTCGGAGCGATCGCCCAGATACACCGAGTCGACCTCCTTGCCCGAATAGATCGCCAGGTTTTCCGGTCCCTCGACTTTCAGGATGGCCAGCGCCCCCTTGTTGAATGCGCGGAAGATCGAGTGATCGACCAGCACATAGCTGCCCGGCACCTGGGTGTGGAATTCCACCGTCGCCGCGCCACCGGCCGGGATCAGCGTGGTCTGTACGTTTTCCTGCGGATGTGTACCGCCCTCAGGCTGCACCTTGTCGAAGATTTCACCAATGACATGGAAACTGGAGACCAGGTTGGGTCCACCGTTACCGACAAACAGCCGCACGCTTTGGTTGACGCCGGCAGTCAGCGACTGGTCGCCCGTAAGCGCACCTTCCTTGCCGTTGAACAACACGTAGGTCGGGTTCTCGTCGATGGCCTTTTCCATGTCGAACGGTTGGTGGCCCTTCTCGCGATACTTGCCAGTGGTGTAGAAATCACCCTGCATCACGTAGTACTCGTGATCGACTTTGCTCAGCCCGCCTGGCGGCTCCACCAGGATCAGTCCGTACATGCCATTGGCCACATGCATGCCGACCGGTGCGGTTGCGCAGTGGTAGACGTACAAACCCTGATTGAGCGCCTTGAAAGTGAACTGCGACGCATGTCCCGGCGCGGTGAAACTCGATGCCGCGCCGCCGCCCGGCCCGGTCACGCCATGCAGGTCGATGTTGTGCGGCATCTTGGAATCAGGCGCGTTCTTGAGATGAAACTCCACCGTGTCGCCTTGGCGCACGCGGATGAAGCTGCCCGGCACCGTGCCGCCAAACGTCCAGAACGTGTAGCTCACGCCCTCGGAAATCGGCATCTCCTTCTCCACCACTTCCAGCTCGACGACGACCTTGGCCGGGTAGTTGCGCTGGATCGGGGGCGGGACGTGCGGCGGACTAGCCAAGACCGCATGGATCGGCTCGCCCTGGGGCGGGCCGAAGTCTCCCATTTGGCTTGGCAACGAAGCCGACGCGGCGGGTAGATGGGTAGGCGTGGCGCCAGGCGCCGAAGGCTTCGAGCAGCCTGCAAACACGAGCATCCCGACGGCTACCAAGGCGCCCACGAGAAGCGGCCAGCCCTTCGACCTCTTCGCCTGGCCATGGGTGTTCAAACGTGGATCGGCCACGTCACGGACGGATTCACGCAAGCACGTGCGGCCCCCCATCCGACGCGTGGTAAAAAGGCCGTACGGGAGGGGGAATTTCTCACAAGCTCGGGGCAGGCGTCGCATGGGGATGGCTCTCCGTGTGAACTCAAGCGCACACTAAGCGAGCACCACGCCGCGCAATTGACTTGCGTCACTCAGCCTTCAACCCACACGGCACTGCGTCAAGCCGCCACAGGCAAAGCCACGCCATGCACCCGGCGGCGTACGGCGGCCAGGAACGACGAAGCCCGCGTCTCCGCGGGCTTCGCTGCGCCATGCTGACGACGGATCTGCGCTATACCGCGAACGCACGCTGGCACCACGCCAGCAGCGGTCCCCAGTACATGCCCAGCGCCAGTAGCGACAAGCCGTTGAGTGAAAGCACCACCTGCAGCGTGCGATCGGGCTTGGCAGCCAGGATGCTGCCTTCGGCAGCCTTGTCGAAATACATCACCTTGACCACGTACAGGTAGTAGTACAGGCCCACAAAGGCGGCAACGATACCGACGATCGCCAGCCACAACATGTCGGCGTGGATGGCCGCCTCCAGCACCAGCACTTTGGCCCAGAAACCAAACAGGATCGGTACGCCGGCCAGCGAGAACATGGCCAGGAACATCATGAAGGCCAGCCACGGCGACTTCTGGTTGAGACCCTTCAAATCGTCAATCTCTTCGCACTCGAAGCCGGCCCGCGACAGCGCCAGCACCACGCCAAACGCCGCCGTGATCATCAGCGCGTAGCAGATGGCGTAGAACAGCGCGGCGGAGTAACCCTCCGGATTGGCAGCGGACAGACCCAGCAGCAGGTAGCCCATGTGCGAGATGGTCGAATACGCCAGCATGCGCTTGAGATTGGTCTGCACGATAGCGACCAGATTGCCGATCACCAGCGAGGCTGTCGCCAGTACGGCCAGGATCAGTTGCCAGTGCTTGGCCAGGTCGCCCATGCCGGTATCGAGCAGACGGAATGCCAGACCAAACGCCGCCAGCTTCGACGCCGCCGCAATGAAGGTGGTCACCGGCGTCGGTGCGCCGTGATAGACGTCCGGCAGCCACATGTGGAATGGCGCCACGCCCAGCTCGAAACCAATACCTACCAGCATGAACAGCAAGCCGAACAACAGCATCTTCGGCGCCGTCGTGTAGGCCATGACGCTGTGCAGCTGCGCCAGATCCAGTGTTGGCGTACCACCCATGCCGGAGGCACCGTAGACCATGGACATGCCATACAGCAGCATGCCGGAGGCCAGTGCGCCAAGCACGAAGTACTTGATGGCCGCCTCGGCCGGCAGCGGCGCATCGCGATTCAGCGCCACCAGCGCAAACGACGACAGCGCCAGCAACTCCAGCCCGAGGTACAGGCTGACCAGATTGCCCGCCGACACCAGCAGCATGATGCCGATCACGGCGAACAGCATCAGGTTGTAGAACTCGCCACCGCGCAGGCCGCGGTCGAGCAGGTACGGCCGGGCATACACAAAGATCATGGCCGTCGTGCCCAGGGCAAACACCTTGATGATCTCGGCCAGGCCATCGCGCACGAACATGCCGCCAAAGGCGGTCAGCACCGGATCACCGGGAACATGCGTCGGCTGGCCGGCCACCACCAGGTAAATCGCCACCAGCAGCACGCCGATGGCCAACCAGTGCAGCAGCGGGCGCTGCGACTTTGTCATGAACGCATCCAGCAACAGCAGCAGACACGTCGCCGCCACCAGATAAAACTCCGGCAGCATGATCAAAATGTCATTGATAGTCGGCATCAGAGGGTGTCCACACATTCAAAACGGGCTGCGCCGAAAACCCTCGACACGCAACACCAGGAAAACCGGATCATCGGCATCACCGGGGCGATACCGATTGCTGAGCGCTGACGCGGCACGGCGGTCAAATCTTGTGTACCGCAAGCTGCGCCACCAACTGCGCGACGGAACTGTCCATCAGATGCACCAATGGCTGCGGCCACACGCCAATGGCCAGCACGGCCAGCGCAAAGCCGCTGAGTACCAGTGCCTCGCGCACTTCCAGCGGCGCCATGTGGCGCACCTTGTCCGTCGTCACCGGCCCCCACAGCACGCGCTTGACCAGCCACAAGCTGTAACCGGCACCAATGATCAACGTGAAGGTGCAGAAGATCGCGATCCACGGGCTGGCCGAGAAGCTGGCCAGGATGACCATGAACTCGCCGACGAAGCCGCTGGTGCCCGGCAGGCCGCAGTTGGCCATGGCAAACAGCACGAAGAAGAAGCCGAACCACGGCATCATGTTGATGACGCCGCCGTACTCATTGATCATTCGCGTATGCGTGCGGTCGTACATCACGCCAATGCAGGTGAACATGGCGCCGGAGACGAAACCGTGCGAGATCATCTGCACCATCGCACCCTGCATGCCCAAGGTGGCATTGTCGGCATCCATGCCTTCGCGCATCAGCATGAAGGCCATGAAGATGCCCAAGGTGACAAAGCCCATGTGCGCCACGGATGAATACGCCACCACGCCCTTCATGTCCGGCTGCACCAGGGCGACGTAGCCGATGTAGACGATGGCGACCAGGCTGAGCACGATCACGATCCACGCAAAGTGCGCGCCGGCATCGGGTGTGATCGGCAGGATGAAACGCACCATGCCGTAGGTGCCGATCTTCAGCATGACGGCCGCCAGCCACACCGAGGCCCCGGTTGGCGCCTCGACGTGCGCATCCGGCAGCCACGTATGCACCGGCACCATCGGCACCTTGATCGCAAACGCAAACAGGAAGGCGAAGAACACCCACGTCTGCTCGCGCATGGTCAGCGGCAGGGCTGCCAGTGTGGCCAGATCAAACGTGTGCGCCTGCTGATACAGGTACAGCAGCGCAATCAGCATGAACACCGAACCGGTGAAGGTATAGATGAACAGCTTCAACGTCGCATACACGCGCCGCGGGCCGCCCCACATGCCGATGAGGATGAACATCGGGATCAGCACGGCCTCAAACAGCGCATAGAACAGCAGTGCATCGGTAGCGCAGAACACGCCGATCAACAGGCCTTCGAGCACCAGCATGCAGGCCATGTATTGGTGCGTGCGGTCCTTGATGATCTTCCACGCACCGCCCACCACGAGGATGCCGACCGCCGTCGTCATCAGGATAAGCGCCACCGAAATGCCATCCACGCCCAGCGTGAAGTGCACGCCCCAGGTGGCGATCCAGCGGTGGCTTTCCACCAGCTGCATCACCGCGCCAGCGGTGTCGTACAACGTCAGCAAACGCAAGCTGACGACAAAGGTCACCACCGTCACCAGCAGGGCCAGCACCCGTGCCAGCATCGGCCGCGTCGAGCCGGCCAGCAGCACCGGTACGGCGCCGAGAATCGGCAACCAGATCAGCAGACTGAGAAAATTGTTGAACATGAAGCCCGCTTCCCTTAGTTGCCGAACATGCGATAACCGCCAAGCATGACAATCACGCCGACGATCATGACGAACGCATAGTGGTAGAGATAACCCGTCTGCAAATGGCGCAGCCACGCCGCCGCACGATGCACCATGCGCACCGAACCGTTCACCGCCGCGCCATCAATGACGCCACTGTCGCTGAACTTCCAGAACACCCGGCCCATCTTCTGGCCACCACTGGCAAACAATGCGTACTGGATGTCGTCCATCCAGAACTTGCGGTCAAGGATCGTCCACAACGGCTTGAGCGCGCCCTTGACGCGTCCGGCCATGGCCGGATTGAAGATGTAGATGTAGGTGCAGATGGCAAACGCGGTCAGCATCAGGAAAGTTGGCAACTGCGTCAGGCCATGCAGGCCGGCGGCCAGCGCGCCGTGGAAATGCGGCGCAAGCTCGGCCAACACGTTGTTTTCGGCAGCAACGTGAATCGAGCCGCCAAACCAGTTGCCGTAAAGCGTCGGCCCGACGGTGAAGTAGCCGATCAGCAAGGACGGGATGGCCAGCACCATCAGCGGCACGGTCACCACCCATGGCGATTCCTTCGGTGCATGTGCCAGCACACCCTGCGGCAGCTCGTGGTGATCGCCGGATGCGGGGTGCGCGTGGCCGGCCACCGTGAAGCGCTCCTTGCCGTGGAAGGTCAGATACATCTGCCGGAAGGTGTACAACCCGGTGACCAGCACGCCCGCCATCACGCAGAAATACGCGTAATGCGCGCCCCAGCGGTGCGACTCGCCAACCGCCTCGATGATCGCATCCTTGGAATAGAAGCCCGAGGTGAAGGGAACCGCCACCAGCGCCGCGGAACCGGCCCACATGGTGAGCCAGGTGATCGGCATGTATTTGCGCAGGCCGCCCATGTAGCGCATGTCCTGCTCGTGATGCATGGCGATGATGACTGAGCCGGAGCACAGGAACAGCAAGGCCTTGAAGAAAGCATGCGTCATCAAGTGGAACACCGCACCGCTGTACATCGACACGCCCAGCGCCACCGTCATGTAACCCAGTTGCGACAGCGTGGAATAAGCGATCACACGCTTGATGTCGTTTTGCACGATGCCGATCATGCCGGTGAACAAGGCCGTGGTCGCACCAATCACCAGCACGAAGCTCAGCGCCGACTGCGACAACTCGAACAATGGCGACATGCGCGCCACCATGAAGATGCCGGCAGTGACCATGGTCGCGGCATGGATCAACGCCGAGATTGGCGTCGGGCCTTCCATGGAATCAGGCAGCCACACATGCAACGGCACCTGCGCCGATTTGCCCATGGCACCAATGAACAACAGGATGCAGATCACCGTTGTCGCATCCCACTGGACGTTGGCGCTGATGTGCACGCTCTGCCCGGCCAGGGTCGGCGCGGCGGCAAACGCGGTGGCGTAATCCAGCGTGTGCAGGAACGTCAGCACCGCGGCAATGCCCAGCAAAAAGCCGAAATCGCCTACGCGATTGACCATGAAGGCCTTGAGGCTGGCAAAAATCGCCGTCGGCTTGTTGTACCAAAATCCGATGAGCAGGTACGACACCAGTCCAACCAGCTCCCAGCCCAGGAACAACTGGAAGAAGTTGTTGCTGATGACCAGCATGAACATGGAAAACGTGAACAACGAGATGTAGCTGAAAAACCGCGTATAGCCCGGGTCATCGCGCATGTAGCCGATGGTGTAGACATGTACCGCCAGCGACACGAAGCCAACCACCACCAACATCATGGCGCTCAGGCGATCGACCATGAAGCCGATGCTGGCCGTGACCGGGCCGATCTGGAACCAGGTGTAGATGTTCTGGTTGTAACTGTCGGCGCCACCCAGCGTCAGCTGGTACAGCACCTGAAACGAGAGCGCCACCGACAGCACCATGCCGGCGATGGTCACGCTGTGGGCTCCGACCCGGCCAATGAAGCGGCTCAGGAATCCGGCGATCACGCAGCCAACCAGCGGCGCCAGCACCATGACCAGCAGAACGGTTGTGGACAATTGCATCAGTTCAGCCCTTCATGCTGTCGATGTCGGCAATGTTGATGGTGCTGCGGGTACGGAACAGCAGCACCAGGATTGCCAGGCCAATGGCAGCTTCTGCCGCAGCCACGGTAAGGATGAAAAACACGAACACCTGCCCGGACACGTCGCCGAGGAAGCGCGAGAACGCGACAAAGTTGGTGTTGACGGCCAGCAGCATCAGCTCGATGGACATCAACAGCACGATCACATTCTTGCGATTGATGAACAGCCCGGCCACCGCAATGCAAAACAGGACCGCGCCAAGGACGATGAAATGCGCAAGCGTGATCATGTGCGTGGCTCCTCGGATGCGGTGGATTCATCGTCATGCGCAGCGTCCATGCGCACCATGCGCAGGCGCTTGCGTGGATCCGCTCGCACTTGCTGATTGGCGTTCTCGTAACGCGTGTCATGCCGTTCGCGCAGGGTCAGGGCCACGGCGGCAACCACGCCAACGGTCAGGATCAAGGCAGCAATTTCGAACGGCAGCAGATACCGCGTATACAGCGCCTGCCCCAGCCATGCCGTGTTGGACAAGCCTTCGGCCAGGGCCGGATCGCCACCGACGGCGCGCAGATGCATGGCGCGCACGCCAATGATGCCGAGCATTTCCACCAGCATGATGACCGCCACCAGCAAACCGATCGGCAGGAACTTGACGAAGCCCTCGCGCATCTTTTCAACGTCGATGTCGAGCATCATCACTACGAACAGGAACAGCACCATCACGGCGCCGACATAGACCACGATCAGCGCCAAGGCCAGGAATTCGGCATCGGCCAGCAGCCACAGGCAGGCCGCGCTGAAAAACGTCAACACCAGGGCCAGTACGCCGTGCACGGTGTTCTTCAGCGTAACAACCGCCAGCGCCGAAGCCACGGTGACGGCGGCAAAGGCGTAAAAGCAGATCAATTGAAACCATTGAATATCCATGCGCGACCTCTAGCGATACGGCGCGTCTTGCGCACGGTCGGCCGCAATCTGCTTTTCAAAACGATCACCGATGGCCAGCAGTTTCTGCTTGTCCACCACATTCTCGCCGCGATGTTCAAAGTGGTATTCGTGGATCGACGTCAGCACAATGGAATCCACCGGACAGCTCTCTTCGCAAAAACCGCAGAAGATGCATTTGAACAAATCAATGTCATAGCGCGTGGTGCGCCGCTGGCCGTCACTTTCGCGCGGGCCGGAATCAATGGTGATGGCCAGGGCCGGGCACACTGCCTCGCACAGCTTGCAGGCAATGCAGCGCTCTTCGCCGTTTTCGTACCGACGCAACGCCATCAGCCCACGGAAGCGGTTCGACTTGGGGATGTGCTCCATCGGATAACGCATGGTGTACTTGGGCTTGAACATGTAACGCAGGGTCACGCCCATGCCCTGGAACAGCTCAACCAACAGCAAGCTTTTGAAGAAGCCGGTTATACGGTTCATGAGTTTCTCTTACACCCCCGTACCGATGCTGACCCAGTCGAAATAGCGCATGCAGGCGGCAATCGCCAGCCAGACGAGCGCAATCGGAATGAGAATTTTCCAGCCCAGACGCATGATCTGGTCATAGCGATAACGCGGGAACGTGGCGCGGAACCACAGGAACAGGAACGACACCAGGAAGGCCTTGATGAACAACCATGCCCAGCTGCCGGTCCACAACCAGTTGAGCCAGGCCGGCGCATCGGCAACGACCCAACCCTGCACAGGGCTCAGCCAGCCGCCAAGGAAGAAGATCGAGGCCAGGAAACTGACCAGGATCATGTTCGCGTATTCCGCCAGGAAGAACAGCGCAAAGGCCGAACCGGAATACTCCACATGGAAGCCGGCGACGATTTCCGACTCGCCTTCGGCCATGTCAAATGGCAGGCGGTTGGTTTCGGCTACCCCGGAGATGAAATAAATCACGAACACCGGCAACAGCGGCAGCCAGAACCAGTCAAAGAATCCCTTGCTGCCGACCTGCGCGTTGACGATGTCGCTCAGGTTGAGGCTGCCGGCCAGCACCAGTACGCAGACCAGGCACAGGCCCATGGCCAGCTCATAGGAAATGACCTGCGCCGCCGAACGCATGGCGCCCAGCAAGGCGTAGCGCGAGTTGGACGCCCAGCCGGCAATGATGATGCCGTACACGCCCATCGAGGTCATCGCCAGCAGATACAGGATGCCGGCATTGGCGTTGGACAGCACCATCTTGGCGCTGAACGGCACCACTGCCCATGCGGCAATAGCCGGGATCAGGGCGATCAGCGGCGCCATGTAGTACAGGAAGCGATTGGCCTTGGCCGGCAGGATCACTTCCTTGAGCAGCAGCTTGACCACGTCGGCAAACGCCTGCAGCACGCCGAACGGGCCAATGCGGGTCGGCCCCAGGCGCACATGCATCCAGCCAATGACCTTGCGCTCCCAGTACACGAACATGGCCACTGCCAGCACCAGCGGCAGCACGATCGCCAGGATGTACAGCACCGGCATCAGCAAGTGATCGAAAAGTTGATCCGCCATCATGGTCAAGCCTTGCCCAGGGTGAGCGCCGCACCGTACGGCGGCAACGTGGCAGTGAGGTCGTTGGCCGCCTCGATCCACACCGTGTCGTCGGCGACGGTGTCGTCGATCACCAGCGGCAGTACCACCTCGCCAACGTGTACTTGCACGCCAACCTCCAACCCGAGACGCCCTGCCTGCGCAGCGTTGATGCGCGCGGCAGGCGGCCGGTTCAACGGGTGGGCGTTGAGTGCAGTGGCACGACGCAGCACCGCGTCGCCGCGATAGATCGGCCAGCTGGCGAACCGTTGCAAACTACCGGCCGGCAGCGTGACAGCCGTTGGCGCAACCATGGCCGGCTGCTGCACCCCGCCTGCCGCAGCGGACTTCACGTGCTCGGCCATGCCGGCCCGCAGCCCCGTCAGGTCATCGAATTCAAACCCCTTGATCGCCATGCCGCCGCCCAGTGCGCGCAGCACCTTCCAGCCGGCGCGCGCCTGGCCGGGGGCCTGGCCACCAGCGACCACGCTCTGCGCCAGGCCATCGACGTTGACCAAGGTGGCATCCATCTCCGGCAGCAGGGCAATCGGCAGGATCACATCGGCCACCTCGCGCAGTGCCGGTCCGGCAAACGCGCTGAAGGCAACGACCTGTTCGGCACCGCGCAGGGCTGACAGCGCCGCCGCACCATCGGCAAAGTCATACGGTGGCTCGGCGCCATACAGGACATACGCCTTGCGTGGCTGGGCCAGCATCGCCTGCGCGTCGAGCCCATCACCTGTCGGTACGACGCCAACCTGCCCCAGGCCCATGGCATTGGCGCCGACCGGCAGTTCGTTCAGCGCCGCCCCCGTCGCCGTGGCGATGAAACGCGCCAAGGCACGCAGCTGCGCCGCCTGCGGATGCGTGACGGCCACTTCGCCAAGTATGACCAAGGCGTGGCCATCGGCACCCGCAGCCTTGAGACGGGCAATGGCCTCGGCATCCCCGGCATCACCGCCAGCTGCCTCGATGACACCGGCCCACTCCGCCGGTGCCGCCGCACCCGCTGCCACCGCCGCCTTGGCAAGCGCAAGCAGCGCCATCGGCAGCGCCGAAGGCGCCATGACGGTTTCACCAGCCAAGGTGTAATTGAAGTTGAAATGCACCGGATTGACCGCGTAAATGTGCGCACCATGCTTGCTGGCTTCGTGCACGCGGTGGTTGAGCAGCGGCATCTCGTAGCGCAAGTCGGAACCGACCAGCAGCACTGCCGTTGCCTTGGGCACATCCGCCACCGGCATGCCGAAGGCGGTCGCCGTGGCGCGGTCGGCAAAGTCCAGTTGACGCAGGCGGTGGTCGACATGCGCCGTGCCCAGCCCCTGGGCCAGGCGTACCAGCAGGTCGCCTTCCTCACTGGACGTGGCCGGATGCACCAGGATGCCCAGATCGTCGCCGGCATGCTGTTGCAGCGCCGTGGCCGTGGCTTCCAACGCCTCTTCCCAGCCCACCACCTGCCACTTGCCGTCGCGCTTGATCTCGGGGGCCGTGATGCGATCGGGCGCATACATGCCTTGATGGCTGTAGCGGTCGCGATCGGCCAACCAGCACTCGTTGATGGCCTCGTTGTCACGCGGCACCACGCGCAACACCTGGCCGCGGCGCGTATGCAGCCACAGGTTGGAGCCCAACGCGTCGTGATAGCCAATGGACGGCTTGGCGATCAATTCCCACGCCCGCGCCTTGAACTGGAACACCTTGTCGGTCAGCGCGCCAACCGGGCAGACGTCGATGATGTTGCCCGACAGCTCGGTCTCCACCACCTTGCCGATGTAGGTGCCGATCTGTGCATCGTCGTTGCGGCTCATCATGCCGAGCTCGTAGCTGCCGGCAATCTCGCTGGTGAAACGCACGCAACGCGTGCAATGGATGCAGCGCGTCATCTTGGTGGCAACCAGCGGCCCGATGTTTTCGTCGGCCACGGCGCGCTTGCCTTCGGTGTAGCGCGACACGCTGCGGCCAAAGCCCAGCGCCAGATCCTGCAACTCGCATTCGCCGCCCTGATCGCACACAGGGCAATCCAGCGGATGGTTGATGAGCAGAAACTCCATGACATCACGCTGATACTGCAACGCGAGCTTGGAGCGGGTCTGCACCTTCATGCCGTCAGCCACCGGCGTGGCGCAAGCCGGCAAACCCTTCATCACCGGCCGCCCGCCCATTTCCACTTCGACCATGCACATGCGGCAATTGGCAGCAATGGGCAGCTTGCGGTGATAGCAGAAGCGCGGAATCTTGATACCGGCGGTGTCGGCCGCCTCGATGATCATCGAACCCTTGCGTACCGCCATGGGCTTGCCATCGATTTCAATATTGACCAGGTCGGGCGCCGTGGTCGTCGGTTGCGCACTCATGCCTCGACTCCGCGGTTGACTTCGGCCATATGGTCCTCGGCCAGCGAACGGCCATTGGCGACGTAATACTCGAACTCGTTCCAGAACTGGCGCAGGAACCCTTGCACCGGCCACGCCGCGGCCTCGCCAAAGGCACAAATGGTGTGGCCCTCGATCTGCCCGGCAACCGCCTTGAGACGATGCAGGTCCTCGACCGTACCTTGGCCATCGACGATGCGCTGCAGCACGCGATGCATCCAGCCGGTGCCTTCGCGGCACGGCGTGCACTGGCCGCAGGATTCCTTGTGATAGAAGCGCGAGATGCGGCAAGTCAGCTTGACGCAGCACACACTGTCGTCCAGCACCATGATGGCGCCCGACCCCAGGCCGGTATGCAGCGCCTTCAAGGTGTCGTAATCCATCTGCAGGCCCTTGAGCTGCTCGGCGTTGAGCACCGGCATCGACGCGCCACCGGGAATGGCCCCCTTGAGCGTGCGCCCCGGACGCAGGCCGCCGGCCATCGCCAGCAACTCGTCAAACGTCGTACCCAGCGGCACCTCGAAATTGCCGCCATGCTGCACGCAGCCGGAGACTGAAAACACCTTCGGCCCGCCGTTCTTGGTCTTGCTTTGCGCGAGGAACCAATCTGCGCCCTTGCGCAGGATCGACGGCACCGAGGCATAGGTCTCGGTGTTGTTGATGGTGGTCGGCTTGCCGTACAGGCCAAATCCGGCCGGGAACGGCGGCTTGAAGCGCGGCATGCCCTTCTTGCCTTCCAGCGATTCCATCAACGCGGTTTCCTCACCGCAGATGTAAGCCCCAGCACCCAATGCGTTGTGGATGTTGACGGTGATGCCGCTGCCCTGGATGTCGTCACCGAGCAGGCCGGCCGCATAGGCCTCGGCCAGCGCCTCTTCGCAGTGTTCGAACGGCTCGCAATGAAACTCGCCGCGCAGGTAGTTGTAGCCCACGGTCGAGCCGGTGCAGTAGCACGCAATGGCGATGCCTTCGATCACCGCATGCGGGTTGAAGCGCAGGATGTCGCGATCCTTGCAGGTACCCGGCTCGGACTCGTCGGAATTGCATAGGATGTACTTCTGCATGTCGCCATGCGGCATGAACGACCACTTCAGGCCGGTCGGGAAACCCGCGCCACCGCGCCCGCGCAGGTTGCTCTTCTTGATCTCGTCAATCAGGGTCTTGGGATCGGGCTTTTCAGCCAGGATCTTTTTCCACGCCTCATAGCCGCCGATCTGGAGGTAATTGTCCAGCGCCCACGGCTTGTCGAAATGCAGCGTGGTGTAGACAACCTGGTGTTCCTTCGGTGCGGGTCCGTATGCCATCAGTGCGTGCCTCCGATTTCGCTGCAATGCGCGCACGCGCCGACCGGGCGCGCATCAACGCGCGCAAACCGGGCAAACAGGTCATGCAGGCGGTCATTCACAACGAGGCTCCCCATCACTTCAGTTCATCCAGAATGGCGTCGATTTTGGCAATCGTCAGATGCTCGTGATAGTGGCCATTGACCGCCATCACCGGCGCGTGGGCGCAGGCGGCAATGCATTCCTCTTCACGCTTGAGGTAGACGCGTCCGTCGGCCGTGCTCTCGCCAAGCTTGATGCCGAGCTTGGCCTCGCAATGGCGTACCAGATCCTCGGCGCCATTCAGCCAGCACGAAATGTTGGTGCAGATGGCGACGTTGTTGCGCCCCACCGGCCGGGTCTCCAGCATCGAATAGAAGCTGGCAACTTCGTACGCCCAGATCGGGTGCAAGCCGAGGTACTTGGCAACCGCCGTGATCAACTCGTCGGTGAGGAACCCCTGGTTCTGCTCCTGCGCCGCGAACAACGCCTGGATCAGCGCCGAGCGCTTGCGCTCGGGGGGAAACTTGGCCGCCCAATGGTCGATGTGCTGGCGGGTTTCATCGCTCAGCGCAACAAGCGGGTCGACGTTCTTTACCTGCTGATAATGGCCGGTGGCTTTCATCGTTTGATCTCCCTGCGTCGACTCAGCGATCCACTTCGCCGAACACGAGGTCGTAAGTGCCAATCATGGCCACCACGTCGGCAAGCATGTGCCCGCGCACGACGGTATCCATGGAGGAAAGATGGGCAAACCCGGGCGCGCGCAGATGCACGCGGAACGGCTTGTTGGCGCCATCGGAAATGAGGTAGCAGCCAAACTCGCCCTTCGGCGCCTCGACCGCCGCATAGGTTTCGCCGGCGGGCACGCAGTAGCCTTCGGTGAAGAGCTTGAAGTGATGGATCATGGCTTCCATGTCCTCCTTCATCTCCATGCGCGAAGGTGGCGCCACCTTGAAATTCTTGACAATCACCGGGCCGGGATTGGCGCGCAGCCATTCCACGCACTGGCGAATGATGCGGTTGGACTGACGCATCTCGGCTACACGCACCAGATAGCGGTCGTAGCAATCGCCCTGGGTACCGACCGGGACGTCAAAGTCCATCTGCGCATACTTGGCATACGGCTGCTTTTTGCGCAGATCCCACTCGATGCCGGAGCCGCGCAACATCACGCCGGACATGCCCCACTGCTGGGCCAGCTCCGGGCTGATGACGCCGATGCCGACGGTGCGCTGCTTCCAGATGCGATTGTTGGTCAGAAGCTCTTCGTACTCGTCGACCTTGTGCGGGAAATCGGCGGTGAACGCATCCAGGTAGTCCAGCAGCGAGCCATCGCGCCAGCTGTTGATGCGCTTGAGGTCCTTGCCTTTGTGCCACGGCGATTCGCGATACTTGGACATCTGCGCCGGCAAGTCGCGATACACGCCGCCGGGGCGGTAATAGGTGGCATGCAGGCGCGCGCCCGACACCGCCTCGTAGACGTCCATCAATTCCTCGCGCTCGCGGAACGCGTACAGGAACACCGCCATCGCCCCCAGATCGAGGCCGTTGGAACCAAGCCACATCAGGTGGTTGAGGATGCGTGTGATCTCGTCGAACATCGTGCGGATGTATTGCGCGCGCGCCGGCGCCTCGATGCCCAGCAGGGTTTCGATGGCGCGCACATAGGCATGCTCGCTGCACATCATCGACACGTAGTCGAGCCGATCCATGTAGCCGATGGACTGGTTGAACGGCTTGGACTCGGCCAGTTTCTCCGTGCCGCGATGCAACAGTCCGATATGCGGATCGGCGCGTACGACGGTCTCGCCATCCATCTCCAGCACCAGACGCAGCACGCCATGCGCAGCTGGATGCTGCGGGCCGAAGTTCATCGTGTAATTGCGAATTTCCTGCATGTGTGCGGCCTTCAGTTGTCGCGCCAGTCGTCGGCGTCTTCCGCCCGCGACTGCATGAGATCGACGTCATCGCGGATCACGCGGGCCACGCCCACGCGCGGCACGATGGACACCGGCTCGTACACCACCCGCTTTTGCTCGGCGTCGTAACGCACCTCGACATTGCCGATCAGCGGGAAATCCTTGCGGAACGGGTGGCCGACAAAACCGTAGTCGGTAAGGATGCGGCGCAAATCCGGGTGGCCATCAAAAATGATGCCGTACAGATCAAACGCTTCGCGCTCATACCAGTTGGCGCCGGCCCACACCGTCGTCAGTGACGGCACGATCGGCAGGCTGTCATCGGCGCAGTACATGTGCAGACGCAAACGTTGGTTGCGCTCCAGCGACAGCAAGGCGATGGACACGGCAAAGCGGCGCGGCGCATCCACTACGCCGGCCGCCTGCGGGCGCTCGTCCCAGCTGAAGCGGCCCACGGCCTGGCCCTGTACGCCGCGCGAAAACCCGGTAGAGGTCGCGGCATCGGTCTTCCACTCATCCTGGCCGTAGCCCAGGTAGTCCACGCCGCACAGGTCGATCAATACGCCAAAGCGGAATTCCGGCTCATCACGCAGCGCGGCTGCCACCGTGACCAAGTCAGCCGGCGCCAGCTCGGCAAACGTTTCGCGATGGGTGCTGGTGACGGCGAGCGTGTCGCCAAACCGCGCAACAAGGCGTTCGGCCAGCGAGGTCGGAGCAGTATCAGACATGACCAAACCTCTACGAACGCGCGATGGTGCTGGTGCGGCGAATTTTCTTCTGCAGTTGCAGAATGCCGTGGATCAACGCCTCGGCCGTCGGCGGGCAGCCGGGCACGTAGATGTCCACCGGCACGATGCGGTCGCAGCCGCGCACCACCGAATACGAATAGTGGTAGTAGCCACCGCCGTTGGCGCAGCTGCCCATGGAAATGACCCACTTCGGCTCCGGCATCTGGTCGTAGACCTTGCGCAATGCCGGCGCCATCTTGTTGACCAGCGTACCGGCGACGATCATCACGTCGCTCTGGCGCGGACTGGGGCGGAAGATCACGCCGTAGCGGTCCAGGTCCAACCGGGCGGCGCCGGCGTGCATCATCTCCACCGCGCAGCAGGCCAGGCCGAACGTCATCGGCCACATGGAGCCGGTGCGTGCCCAGTTGACCAGCTCATCCATGCGCGCCGTGGCAAAGCCACGCTGCACGACCGGATTCTCGGCTGCCGGACGCAGGATGTCGTCGACCATGTTGACCGGGTCGGGATTGTGCAGCATGCCGCTGACGGCATCCATCACTCCCATTCGAGTGCTCCTTTCTTCCACACATAGGCAAAGCCGACGATCAGCAGCAGCAGGAACAGCCCCATCTCGATCATCGCGATCATGCCGATCTGCTTGAACACCACGGCCCACGGAAACAGGAAGGCAATCTCCAGATCAAAGATGATGAACAGGATGGCCAGCAGGTAGTAATGCACGTCGAAGCGCATGCGCGCATCTTCGAATGCCTCGAAGCCGCATTCGTACGGCGCGAGTTTTTCCGCCTCCGGGCGGCGCGGTCCGGCCAGCAGGCCGATCACCAGCAACACCACGCCAAGGCCGGCGGCAACGACGATGAACAACAGGACGGGCCAGTATTCGGCAAGCACGATGCAACGTACCTCGCGCACCAAGGCGCATAGAGACCGTGAAGGGCGCTCCGGCAGCTTCGACGGGGGATACAGGCCAGTGACCGGTCATGCATCGCATCAGTGGGCAACGCGGACGTCCGTGATCCGCGACAGATGACTTTTGGAATCTGCCCATTGTATCAGCGCGGACGCATAACGCGACAGGCGCGGTGCGCCGGCAAGACGGTCCGCGCCGCGTGTCGGGATGGTTACATGGTGTGCGTGGGCCGATCAGAGCTGAGCGTGCCGGCGAGGATGTTCTCGATCCGGCTGCGTGCCGCCTCGGCATCCCCGGACTCGTTGAAATGGATGCCCACGCCGGCCGGCCGGTTGCCCTGCGCGCCCGGCGGGCTGATCCAGACCACGGTGCCGACCACCGACATGCGCTCGGTTTCCTCGGCCAGCGTCACCAGTATCACCACTTCGTCGCCCAACGCATGGCGCTGGGCCGTGGGCGCGAACAAGCCGCCGCGCTTGAGAAACGGCATATATGCGCTGTACAACGCTGCGGCATCCTTGATGCGCAGCGATACGATGCCCTGGCGGGCAATGGTGGGTTTCATGGCGTCCTCCCGTATGCGGGCCTCACGGCTGAATCAAACCTCGCATGCATGCAACGTACCACGGCAACCGCTGCCACCGGCAATCTAGGGCAGCGGCGCATCGTCAGCCCCCGCGTCGCGCCCGGCCAGCAAGGCATGGCGCTCATCGACCAGGTGCGCCCACGACGCCGGCGGCGTCCAGCGCATCACCCAGCCCGGTACCGCCGACGACGGCATGGGCCGCGAGATGGAATAACCCTGCAGCTGGTGGCAACCCAGTGACGCCAGCAGGTCACCTTGCGCCGAAGTTTCGACACCTTCGGCTATGACGGTGCGCGCCAACATGCGCGCGGTGGTGATGACGCCGGCGGCAATGGCCATGTTGCGCTCGTCGACCAGGATGTCGCGCACGAAGCTCTGGTCAAGCTTGATGTGCTCGATATCCAGTTGCTGGATGTGACTGAGCGAGGCGCTGCCGGTACCAAAGTCGTCCAGCCCGACGCGGATGCCGCGGCGCCGGCATTCCTCGATGACGGCCTTGGCCCGGTCATGATCCATGCGCGGACCGGTCTCGGTGATTTCGATGCCGAAGCCGACATCCATCACCTCGGGGTAATTCTCCAGCACCGATTCGACATCCCCGAAGAACGCCGGATGCAGCAGGTGCCGCGTGCTGATGTTGACCGATACCGGAATCGACACACCGGCCAGCATCCACGCGCGGCATTCACGCAAGGCGGCATCCAGCACGTAGCGGCCAATCGGCCGCGCCAGTTGCGAATCGTCAAGCACGTGCATGAACTTGACCGGTTCCACCAGCTCGCTGCCGGTATCGTCCAGGCGCACCAGCGCCTCCATGCCGGCCACGCCATTGCGTCCGGGCAAACCGTCGATGTAGACGATCGGCTGGAACAGCATCTGCAGGCGCGAGGTCTTGAGCGCCCGCGCGATACGCTCGCGCATGGCACGCAGCCGCAGCTGCTCGGCCTCCATGGTCGGCTCGTACAACAAGCCGCAGTCCCGGCCCTGCTCTTTGGCGGCAAACAACGCCAGCTCGGCGTGGCGCACCAGCCCTTCGGCGTCCGCATCGTCACGCGGGAACAAGGTCCAACCCACACTGGCCGAGAGCTGCAGCTGCTCGCCGCTGACGGCAAACGGCGCGCGCAAGGCCTGCAGGATGAAACGGCTGATGGCATCGAGCTGGGGCTGGCTGTCCACGCCGAAAATCACCAGCGCGAACTCGTCGCCGCCAAACCGGGCCAGGATATCGTCCGGGCGCAGCATGCCGAGAATGCGTGCCGCAGCCTCGGTCAACACGCGGTCACCACCGTCGCGGCCGACCGCGTCGTTGACGTTCTTGAAGCGATCCAGATCCAGCACGCCCACGGCCAGCACGGTGTGCCGCACGGTCGCCGCAGCGTGGGCGTCTTCCAGCAACTCAAACAAGCGCCGGCGGTTGGGCAGGCCGCTGACCTCGTCGTAGTACGCCAATTGCTCGATGCGCTTTTCGTGCAGCTTCTGCGCCGTAATGTCGCGCCACTGCCACAACGCGCCGTGATCCGCGCCATCGATGCGAATCGGCGTGAAATCGCACAACAGGACGCGCCCGTCCGCCAGCCGCACTTCGCTGCCCGGCACGACGCGGTCATCGGCCATCCCGCGGGCGATACGCCGCCATTCGCGCGTCGGCAACGCACGATCCGCCGGCAGCATGCCGCGCAATGCCTCCAGCGTCAGCCCCGCCAGGGCTTCGGGTGCCGCCGACAAGTGAAACAAGGCGCAAAACGCCGCATTGGCGAAGCGCACGGTACGTGCAGCGCAAAGCACCAGTACGCCGACATGCGGCGTGGATAGGGCCGCCTGCAGCTGCAGGACGCGCAAATCCAGTGCCTGCTCGGCCACATGCCGCGCCTCGCGGTCGCGCAATCGCGCCAGCCCCAGGCTGACGGTTGCTGCCACATCCGCCATGGCGTGGGCATCCAGACGGGTCAGGCCCGATGCCGCACTCGTTCCCAGCAACAACACGCCTACCGTCGCGCCACCGATCGACAGTGGCCACGCGCACAGCGTCAGTACACCGGCAATCTGCACCGGCAACGGCCAGTGCGCGGCGCCGGCCGCGGCGCAATGCGGGCAGCCGTCGTGCAGCGCCAATTCGACGACATCAGCCACCTCGCATGCCGGCGCATCGGGCAGGACCGGCGAATGACCGGCCGCGGGCATGTGCCGTGCGGCCAGGCGCAGCGGCGCGTCGTCCGCATCGCGCATGGTGACCGCCGCGCAGACAAACCGGTCATGGGCGCAAACCAGGCGACAGGCGCCCTCCAGCAACGCGGATTCATCCGGCGCCTTGCCAACCAGGGCCAGCACCTGGTCAAGCATGCACAACGCCGGGGGAAGACTGTCCGCAACTGCCGCAGTCGCCAATGTCCGCGCCTCCGCCCCCTGCTTTTCGTCACTTGCCTGCATGACGTCATCCGGTCAATGGCGCAAGGCGCACGGCATCCGACGCCCGTTCAGCGATGGTACTCGCGATGCCCCGTGGCGTCGCGGGGTGCCGCGGCAACGACATCAGCGCCTTCGGCGACCGCGCACCAACCCCAGTTATCGAATATCCACGGCGTCGGCAGCCGCGTGGCCAGCCGCACGAAGGCCGGGGCGACGTCGCGACACGCCGCCGGGTCCAGGCGATAGCCAACCTGCCTGTCACCCTGCAGCGGCGCATGGTTGAATTGCCAGCTGCGGGCGCCTGCGCCATCCACGATGCTGATCCACAGCAGCGACCGCAGCCACGCTGGCGGACGCCACGGCAAGATCTTGACCATCGGCTCGGCTGCAACCGCCGCGAAGCATTCCGGACTGACGGCCATCCGGCGCAAGCGATGCCCGCTCAATGCCGTCTGGCTGGCGTGCGCCGCCAATGCCGCCAGCTTGGCGGCCTGCTGCTCCGCCGTGGCCGCCAGCTGCAACGGCGGCTGGCCGGTCATCGCGCCATGCACCAGGTACGACCACAGTACCGGGGGATCGGCAAAACCCCGCAACGCCAGCCGCAACAGGACATGGGCGGCGGCGTGATCGGGATGACGATCGGCAAGTGCCGGCATCACCAGCAGATTGGGGCGCAGGCGGGCCAAGGTATCGCGCATGACCGCCACGGCATCGCCGCCTGGTCGCAGCAGGCCAGCGACCAGCCCAAGATCCGGCCACCCCAGGACATGCAGCCCCGCACGCGGCACGCCGAGACAGGCCAGCGCCGCCCGCACCTCGGCGTCGCGGCGTCGTGCCCAACGCTGGCGGGCGCCGACACCAAGCCAGAGCCGCCGCTCCAGCGCGCGCTGCGGCCACGGGTTGGCCTCACCAAGGGTGAGCAGCAGCACCTCCACCGCACCACCGGCGGCAAGCACTTGCTGGATCAGCACGCCGGCCCCGAGCGTCTCGTCATCCGGGTGCGGCGCCACCACCAGCAGCCGCGTATGCCGGCCCACGGGTGCGTCGCGCGGCGGGGTGGCCATCAGCGCCAGCGCGTCAGCAAATCCAGCAACAGCAGATCGCCGCGCAGCGGACCACGCAGGTGTTCGCGGGCGCGATTGGCGGCGGCATACCAATGGCTCAACCCGACATCGTCCAGCGCGCTGCCCAGCGGCGGTGCAGTCGCGGCGACCCGCGCCTTGCGCTCGTCGGCCACCGCCTGGGCAGCAAACCACAGACGCTGCGCTGGCTCGTCGGCCAGCCAGCGATCGGCCATGGACAACGCTTCGCCGCGACCATCGGCCAAGGCCTGCAGATCGTCCCGCGTGGCACGCCGGCGCGCCAGGGCGCCATCATGCGACCATGCCAGCGCCAACCCGGGATTGCCGCCGGCCGCAGTCAGCGCTGTCGCGGGATCATCCACGCCCTGCGCGTGCAGCCACGCCAAGGCCTGCTCGGCCGGAGGCACGACAAAGTCCACGCGCTGGCAGCGGCTGCGAATGGTCTGCGGCAGGCGCCACGGCGCATCGGCCAGCAGGATCAACAGGGTCTGCGCCGACGGTTCCTCCAGCGTCTTCAGCAAGGCGTTGGCAGCTGCCGCGTTCATCGCATCGGCCGGATCGATGCACGCCACCTGCCAGCCGCCAAATTGGCTGCTCAGCGCCAATCGTGCGGAAAGCGCGCGAATCTGGTCGACGATGATCTCGGTCCGCAGCGTGTGGTCCTTGCGCTCGGCAAAGCCCACGGTGGTCCAGTCCGGATGCGTGCCGGCATCGAGCAGGAGGCAGGCCCGGCAGCGGCCACAGGCTTCACCCGACACCGGCGATTCGCACAACAGGCCACGTACGAATCGCTGCGCAAAACCGCGCTTGCCAAGCCCGGCCGCACCAGACAAAAGCATGGCGTGCGGCAGCGCGCCACGTTCGCGCCGCGCCTGCAGGCGCGCCCAGTCCGGCGCATGCCAGGGCTGCGGCGTCACGATGCGGTACCCACCAGGCGATCGACGGCCGCTGTGGCCGCCTGCAGCACGGCGGCTGGCGGCTGGCTGGAATCAATGATGCAAAACCGCGCCGGCTCGGCCTGCGCCCGTGCCCGGTACGTTGCGCGCACACGCTCGAAAAAGGCGTCCGCCTCGACTTCGATACGGTCCACCGTGCCGCGCCCGGCGGCACGCTCGCGCCCCATCGCCACCGGCAAATCCAGCAGCAGGGTCAGGTCGGGTCGAACGCCCGCACACGCCCAGCGTTCAAGCTCGGCAATGCGTGCCGGCGGCTGGCCCCGACCGCCGCCCTGATAGGCAAAGCTGGCATCGACAAAGCGGTCGCACAGGACCCACTCACCGGCGCGCAACGCCGGCTCGATGACGCCGCGCACCAGTTGCGCGCGCGAGGCAAACATCAGCAGCAGCTCCGCCTCGGCACACATGTCGTGCTGGTCGCGATCCAGCACCAGGCTGCGAATCGCTTCGCCCAAGGCCGTGCCACCCGGCTCGCGCGTCTGCACTACGCGCACGCCATGCGCGGCCAGCGCCTCGTGCAAGCCGGCCAGCAAGGTGCTCTTGCCGGCGCCCTCACCGCCTTCAAGGCTGATGAACCTGCCGCGCGCGGAATGCGGCTGTTGCCCGGGTCCAACCATCAGCAGCGCCTGCGCTGGTAGCAATCGACGTTGCGATTGTGCTCGGCCAGCGTGCTGGCAAACACATGACCGCCATCACCGCGCGCCACGAAATACAGCGCCGTGCCGTCGGCCGGATGCAAGGTTGCCTGCAGCGCCGCCTTGCCCGGTAGGGCAATGGGGGTCGGCGGCAATCCGGCGCGGGTATAGGTGTTGTACGGAGTGTCCATTTCCAGGTCGCTCTTGCGGATGTTGCCGGCGTAGGTACTACCCATGCCATAGATGACGCTGGGGTCGGTTTGCAGCAGCATGTGCAACCGCAACCGACGCACGAACACGCCGGCGATGCGCGCGCGCTCGTCGGCGCGACCGGTTTCCTTTTCCACGATCGAGGCCAGGATCAGCGCCTCGTACGGGCTGGCCAACGGCAGGTCGGCAGCACGTTCGCGCCACAGTCCAGTCAGCGTTTGCGTCATGGCGTGATGCGCGCGGCGCAACAGGTCCAGATCGCTGTCGCCCTTGACCCAGGCATAGGTCTCCGGCAGGAAGCGGCCTTCCGGCGCTTCGCCGCCGGCGCCGATACGACGCATCAGCGCCGCGTCGTCCAACGCCGCTCCGGCTTGCACCAGCAACGGGGTCGCGGCCAGCGCCGTGCGCAGCTGCGCAAAGGTCCAGCCGTCGACAATGGTGAAATTGCGTTGCAACACCTTGCCCGCGGCGATGTTCAGCAGCAACTGGCGCGGTGTCAATCCGGGCGTGAGTGCATATTCGCCAGCATGCAGCTTGCTGGCCACCCGCAGCTGCTCGGCCAGCACGCGCCAATACCACGCATTGGCACGCGTGACGTCACGCTGGCGCAGGCCACCGACGATGCTGCGCAGGCCCGAGCCGCGCTCGACGTCAAGACTGCTGCCGCCTGGCGGAACGTTGAGCGGCGTGGCGACAAACCGGCTGTAGTCAAACCAGCCCCACGCCAGCGCAAGCACGACCGCCAAGCCAAACACCAGCCACACCGCGCGCATGGGCGTGGCGCCGTGGCTGCGCAGCCAGGCTCGTGGCGATCGACTCATGCGGCAAACTCCGGCGGAAAGCCCAGATCATGCCAGTGTTGCTGCAACTGGCGCGTAACCGGGCCCGGTTGCAGCCGGACTCCGGCCACGGATTGCACCGGTACCACGCCGCGCACGCTGGAAACCAGAAACACCTCGCTGGCCGCCCGCAGTGCCTCCAGACCCAGTGGCCCGACCTGTGCCGCCGGTCGCACCGCCAGCACCTCGGCACGGCCGACGCCGGCCACGCCACAGCGATCCACCGCACTGGTGCGCAGCACGCCAGCCACCACGGCAAAGACATTGGCCGCCGTGGCTGAAATCACGTCGCCGCGGGTATCGCGCAACAGGCCTTCGGCAATGGCCGGATCGTCCCACTCCGCACGCGCCAATACCTGCTCCAGACGATTGAGATGCTTGATGCCGGCCAGCAATGGCTGATCGGCCAGGCGCAGGTCGCACATGCGCACCCGGATGCCATCACGATACGTCAGCCGATCCGGTACTGGCGCGGCAAACGCTGCCACCACGCGGCTTGGCGCGGCCACGGCTGGCGGCGCGTAGCCGCGATGGCCGACGCCACGCGTCAAGGTGATGCGCACCACGGCATCAGGCATGGCGGCACTGACGGCGGCGGTTTCGCGCCACAACATTTCGGCATCGGGCAGCGGCAGACGCAGGCGCGTGCAGCCTTCAGCCAGTCGACGCATGTGCCGCGCCCACAACGGCGCCGCGCCATCCAGCACACGAAGGGTTTCGAACAAACCGTCGCCGTAGCTCAGGCCGCGATCCAGTGCCGACACCTGCGCGCCGGCAACCCCGTTGACCCACATGCGCGCGATCACGGTGCGACTCCAAGCGCCCGCAGCAGGCCGCGCGCCTTGGCCCGGGTCTCCTCCAGCTCGTTGCTGGCCACCGAGTCGGCGACGATCCCGGCGCCGGCGCGCAGGCTCACCTCGGTGCCGACCTGGGTCAGGCTGCGGATCAGGATGTTCAAGTCCATGTCGCCATTGCGGTCCAGATAACCCAGCGCGCCGGTGTAGGCGCCGCGCGGGGTGCGCTCCAGGTCGGCAATGATCTGCATGCAGCGCACCTTGGGGCAACCGGTGATGGTGCCGCCGGGGAAAGTCGCGGCAATCACCTGCCCCGGCGTCACGCCGGCACGCAGTGTGCCGCGGATGTTGGACACGATGTGATGCACATGCGCGTAGCTTTCCACGCTCATCAGCTCATCGACGCGCACGCTACCCGGTTCGCACACGCGTCCCAGGTCGTTGCGCTCCAGGTCGATCAGCATGACGTGTTCGGCCTGCTCCTTGGCGTTGGCACGCAACTCGCCAATGCGCGCCACGTCGTCATCCCCAGGCAGCCGCGGCCGGGTGCCGGCAATGGGCCGGGTTTCCACGGCGCCGGCATGCACCCGTACCAACCGCTCGGGCGAAGAGCTGGCCAGCGACCAATCGGCCTGTTGCAGCAAGCCGGCAAACGGCGCCGGATTGGCCCGGCGCAAGGCTGCATACAGTGCCGCCGGATGCGGTGGCGTGGCGTAGTGCACGCGCCAGGCCCGCGACAGGTTGACCTGGAACACATCGCCGGCATGCAAATGCCCGTGCACATGCGCCACACCGTCGACAAAGTCTTGCGACGGGTCCTCGACACAGGCGCTGGCCGCCGCCAATGCCGGCACGCGTGCGACCGCTGCCAGATCGGCCTGCAACCGATCCAGCAGCGCGCCATCCTCCGCCACCAGTACGGTGCGCGCGCGCAGGTGATCGACGATCATCGCCGCCGGACAACGCAGGGCCAAGGCCACCGGTATGCCATGGGCGCCTGTGGGCAAGGTCAGGCTCGGCTCAATCTGCATGGCCAATTCGTAGGCCAGGAACAGCGCCCAGCCGCCATGGAACGGCAAGTCGTCATCGGCATGGTCGACGCGCTCGGTGCGCCACGCGGCGTCCAGCACATCCAGAAAGCTGCCGGCATGCAAACGGCCATTGCCGTCGCGCACCTGCCCATGTGCGTCCAGCGTCAGGCAGGCACCAGGAAACGCAAACAGGATGTCGTAGCGCGAGGTTGGCGTGCCGTGCAACACACTTTGCAACAAGCATGGATAGCGCGCGGGGAACGCCGCTGCCGGCGCCAGCAGATCCTGCACGCCAGCCAGTTCACGCCGGCAAATCACGCGTCGGCGCGGCGGAAAGCCAGCGTGCCGTTGGTGCCGCCAAAGCCGAAGGAGTTGGAGATGGCCACATCGACCCTGGCATCACGCGCCGTGTTGGGCACGAAATCCAGGTCGCAGTCCTCGCTTGGCGCCTCCAGGTTGATCGTCGGCGGCAAGCGCTGGTCACGCAGGGCGAGGATGGTGAAGATGGCCTCGACGCCGCCGGCGGCACCGAGCAGATGGCCGGTCGTGGACTTGGTCGAGCTCATGGCCAGATGATGGGCATGATCGCCAAACACCGCCTTGGCGGCCATCACCTCGCCCAGGTCACCCAATGGCGTGGATGTGCCGTGGGCGTTGACGTACTGCACGTCCGTCGGGTTCAACCGGGCATCCGCCAGCGCATTGCGCATGCAACGCGCCGCACCCTCGCCACCCGTGCTGGGCGCGGTCATGTGAAACGCGTCGCCACTCATGCCGAAACCGATCAGCTCGGCGTAGATGCGTGCGCCACGCGCCTTGGCGTGTTCGTATTCCTCAAGCATGAGGATGCCGGCACCATCGGACAGCACGAAGCCATCGCGATCCTTGTCCCACGGCCGGCTGGCCCGCGTCGGATCGTCATTGCGCGTGGACATTGCCTTGGCCGAGCAAAAGCCCGCCATGGCTGTGCCCGTGGTGGCAAATTCCGCACCGCCGGCAAGCATGGCGTCGGCGTCGCCGTACTGGATCATGCGCATGGCCAGGCCAATGTTGTGCGTGGCCGTGGTGCAGGCAGTGACACAGGCGATGTTCGGCCCCTTGAGGCCAAACATGATCGACAGCTGGCCGGAAACCATGTTGATGATGGAGCTGGGCACGTAGAACGGCGACACCCGGCGCGGCCCCTTGGCGGCCAGCTCCAGCGTCGTCGACTCGATGGTGTGCAGGCCGCCGATGCCGGCACCGACCGCCACGCCAACGCGCGGTGCATTGGCCTCGGTGATCTCCAACCCGGAATCGCGCAACGCCTGCGTTCCCGCCGCCACGCCGTAATGGATGAACGGATCCATCTTCTTGACGTCCTTGGCCGCCATCCACTGTGCCGGATCGAAGTCGCGGACTTGGCCGGCAATGCGCGTGGCATAGGCGCTGGCATCAAAATGGGTGACCGGACCAATGCCGCTGACCCCGGCCAGGACATTGGCCCAGGCACTGGACACATCATTGCCTACCGGCGAGATGAGGCCCATGCCAGTCACTACCACGCGTCGCTTGCCCATGTTCATGTTCCCTACCTGTTGAGCGACCAGTCACTATCTAACCTGCCATCGGCAGTGGCCGCGCCCCACGGCGCGACGCCACACCATACGGTGACGGACGTTACGGATTGCACAAACGAAAACTGCGCCCGTGGGCGCAGCGTTCGATGAGGTTGCGAAGCCGCCGGCACATGCAGTCGCCGGAATCGGCGCCGCATGCGCTGCTGCGCCATCGGGCAACCGGTCAGCTCTTGGCGTGCGCCTTGATGTAATCGACCGCCTGCTGCACGGTCGTGATCTTCTCGGCGTCCTCGTCGGGGATCTCGGTCTCAAACTCCTCTTCCAGAGCCATCACCAGTTCCACTGTGTCCAGCGAATCTGCGCCCAGGTCGTCCACGAACGAAGCGTTCGCCGTGACTTCATCTTCTTTCACGCCCAACTGCTCGATGACGATTTTCTTGACGCGCTCTTCGATGGTGCTCATGTTGCCCATACCTCTCAAGGAGTAGTGGTTGCTTGTCCGCAAGGCGCGGAACAAAACGACGGCGCATTGTAGTGGCTATGCCGCGCGCCCGCCATGCTGGGCCGGCCAAACCCGGGAGCCGGACGTAATCGCCGGCATGAAGTGGTGATTATCCTGCAAAAACGTTGCGCTGGCGACTGCCGCGACCATGCTCATCACGCCATGTACATGCCGCCGTTGACGTGCAAGGTCTCGCCGGTGATGTACGCCGCCGCCGATGAGGCGAGAAACCCCACCGCGGCGGCAATATCCTGCGGCGCGCCGAGCTTGCCCAGTGCGATTTGCGTCACCAGCGACTCGCGCGACTCGGGCGCCAGCGCGCGGGTCATGTCGGTGTCGATGAAACCCGGCGCGACCACGTTCACCGTGATGCCGCGCGAGCCGATTTCGCGCGCCAGGGACTTGGAAAACGCGATGATGCCCGCCTTGGCGGCCGCATAGTTGGCCTGCCCCGGGTTGCCGATCAAGCCGACCACCGAGGCGATGGAAACGATACGGCCCTTGCGCGCTTTCATCATGCCGCGCAGCACCGCCTTGGACAGGCGATAGACCGAGCTCAAATTGGTATTGAGGATGGTGTCCCAATCGTCCTCGGACATGCGCAGCAGAAGCTGGTCACGGGTGATGCCGGCGTTGTTGACCAGGATCGACACCGCGCCGAATTCCTTGCCGATGCCCGCCACCAACGCCTCGACCATCGCCGCATCGGTGACATCCAGCACGCGGCCGTGGCCGCCGCTGGCACCCAGCCGTTCACCGATGGCCGCGGCGCCCTTGTCGGTGGTCGCGGTGCCGATGACCGTCGCGCCCAGCGCAGCCAGATGATCGGCAATGGCCGCGCCAATGCCACGGCTGGCACCGGTGACCAGCGCGATTTCACCTTGCAGGGATGGAGTCATTGCAACCTCGAAGCATGAATGGAGATAGGGGCGACGAACGTCAGGCCGCAGCCGTCTGCGCGCCAGTGATATCCGCCGGCGTCCCCAGCGGATGCGTGGCGAGGGATTTGTCGATGCGGCGGATCAAGCCGCTGAGCACCTTGCCTGGCCCGCATTCAAACAGCTGCGTCGCGCCGCCGGCCGCCAGCGCCTGCACGCACTCGGTCCAGCGCACTGGTTGGTAAAGCTGGCGCTGCAAGGCACGGCAAATTTCCCCCACCGTGGCAAAACTGCGCGCGTCCGCATTCTGGATGACCGGAATGGCCGGCACCTGCCAGTGCATGGTCGCCATGCGCTCGCCCAGCCGATTGGCTGCCTCGCGCATCAGCGCACAATGCGACGGCACCGAAACGGCCAGCTTGATGGCACGCTTAACGCCTTCGCCGGAGAGCACGGCCAGCACACGGTCGACAGCCTCGGCATGCCCGGAAATCACCAGCTGCCCCGGCGAGTTGTAGTTGGCTGGCGCCACCACCTGACCTTGCGCCATGTCCACACATACCTGTGCGATGTGCGCATCGTCGCCACCGATGATGGCCGCCATCGCGCCGACGCCCTCAGGCACTGCCGTCTGCATCAACTTGCCGCGCGTGGCCACCAGCGCCGCGCCATCGTGCAGCGACAGCGCACCGGCGCACACCAGGGCGCTGTATTCGCCCAGACTATGGCCGGAAAGCTGCGTCGGCTGCACACCGCCCAACTGCTGCCACACGCGCCATACCGCGACGCTCGCCGCCAGCAGGGCCGGTTGCGTATGTTCGGTGCGATTGAGCTCGTCCTCCGGCCCGTTCTGGCTCAACGTCCACAGGTCGGCACCGGCGCCGGCAGATGCTTCGTCAAAGGTCTCGCGCACCACCGGATAGGCAGCGGCCAACTCGGCCAGCATGCCGACCGATTGCGCGCCCTGGCCCGGAAATACAAACGCGAGATGCGGTTGCAACGTACTCATGACACACCCCACACAAGGTTGAGAACACCCGGCACACCGTCACTCGCCAGCCATGGCCCGAGTCATCCGCGTATTGCAGATCAGGCGATGTATTGCAGATCAGGCGATACCTGCCACCGCTCATGCCATGCGCTGACGGCGGGTACCACCCGCCCGTGCACCTGTTGCGCTTTTCAATACCGCAGCAGCGCCGAAGCCCAGGTGAAGCCGCCGCCAAAGGCTTCCAGCAACAGGTTTTGCCCACGCTGGACCTTGCCCGAGCGCACGGCGTAATCGAGCGCCAGCGGCACCGAGCCGGACGACGTATTGGCGTGCTTGTCGACGGTGACGATGACGCGCTCCATCGGCATCGACAGCCGCTTGGCCGTGGCTTCGATGATGCGCAGGTTGGCTTGATGCGGGATCAGCCAATCGACCTGCGACTCCTGCATGCCGGCCACGGCCAGCGTTTCCACCACCAGCGAATCGAGGGTCTTGACCGCCATCTTGAACACTTCGCGGCCGGACATGTTGATGCGCACGCCGTGATTGGGCTCGTCGTTGAAACCCGCCGACACGCCCACCGGGTTGTACAGCAGATCCTTGTAGCCGCCATCGGCATGCAGGCAGGTGGCGAGAATGCCCGGCTCGGTCGACGCCTCCAGCACCACGGCGCCGGCGCCATCGCCGAACAGCACGCAGGTCTGGCGATCTTTCCAATCCACCATGCGGGTCAGGGTTTCCGCGCCCATGACCAGGGCCTTCTTCGCCTGGCCGGTGCGGATGAACTTGTCGGCGATGCCCAGGGCATACATGAAGCCCGAACAAGCTGCATTGACGTCGAACGCGGCGCAGCCATTGGCCCCCAGGCGATGCTGGATCAGGCAGGCCGTCGAGGGAAAGATGATGTCCGGCGTGGTCGTGCCGAGGATGATGAGATCCAGCTCACTGGCCTTGACTCCGGCAGCGGTCAGCGCATTGACTGCCGCCTGCCACGCCAGGTCGCCCGTGGTCTGGCCATCAGCGGCAATATGGCGCTGGCTGATGCCGGTACGCGTGCGTATCCATTCGTCACTGGTGTCGACCATCTTTTCCAGTTCGGCGTTGGTCACCACGCGTTCCGGCAGCGCACTGCCGGTGGCCACGATACGGGCATGGATTTCAGGCATTCAACTATCCATCAGCAGAAACTTCGGGATTTTGACGCGCAACGCGTCTTTGTACCATGCCACGGCCGCGGGTGGCCCAGGCCGCAACGCAAGACGGCGCGTCGCCGCGCCGTCTTCTCCAGGCTGTAAGATCGCTGCGCCATGCGGCATCAGCGACCTGGCGACTCAGTCGTCAACCGTGACCGCGTCCTTGGTCTCGATCATCTTCTTGCCACGGTAGTAGCCGTCCTTGGTGACGTGGTGGCGCAAATGCACCTCGCCACTGGTCGGATCGGTCGACAACTGCGCGGTGCTCAACACGTCGTGGGCGCGACGCATGCCACGGGTGGACGGGGTGCGGCGGCTCTTGGCAACGGCCATGGGGTATCTCCAGCAATAACTTCAATTAAGAAACAAGTGACCGGCTTCAGCCGCCGTCCACTCAGGATTTTTTCAGTTCACGCAACACCGCAAACGGGTTGGGCTCGTCTGCCACCTCATCCCCGGCCGCAGCATCAAGCGCTGCATCCGGCAACCGGCTGTCAGGGTTGATCGCCACCAATGGCAAGGCCAGCAGCAACTCATCCTCAATCACATCGGACAGGCTCAACTGCCCATCCGCATTCAGCAATAGTGGCTCGCAATCAGCCGGTAGCGACGCCTCCTGGCCCTCATCCCGCAGCAGGCCAAGGCGCGTATCGACCGTGACCGGCAGGACAAACGGCTCCAGCGTGCGCTGACATGTCAACGTAAGCGGCACCTGCGCGTGGACATCGACAAAGCCCGCCAGCAAGGGGCTCCGGCCAAAATCCAATGTGTAGGCCACCTCGCCGCCGGTCGCCGCCAAGGCTTCGCACAGACGCCCAAGACTTGCCACCGGCAACGTTCCTGCAAACGAACGCTGCGCCGAAACCATGCGCCAAGCGTCCACCGACTCTGGCAATGTCCCGGACATAATCGCGGAATGTTATGGTTGTGCGCCGCGCAAGTCAACCGGGATCACGCCGACGACAAGGCCATCGCGGCGTACAGGGGCGACGACGAGTGCGATATCTTGAGGACCCGGTCCGGCCTGTCTCTGCCTTGAACACCTTCCTGCCCATCATCCTTGCCGTCTTGCTTGCCGTCGCACTGCTTGCCATCGTGGTGGTGGCGTGGCGGCGACAGCGGCAACGCCGGCACATGGCCCGATTGCGCGATCTGCTGGATCTTGCCGATGCGCTGGAACGGGACTTGAAAACCTGCCGCAGCGGCCTGGCGCAGGCGCACGCGGTAATGTCCGCCAATCCCGACGCCCCGGCCGCCAGTGAGCAGGATGCGCAGCACGCCGTCGACGCCGGCCTGCGCGCGCTGTTGCAGCAGCGGCTGTGGATTCGCGACCAGTCAGATCACGCCAGCGTCCAGGAATTTGCCATGGCGGCAGCCTCCATGCGCCACGTGCGCGGCCGGCTCGAACCGCTGATGCAGGGTCTCGCCCAGGCACAAAACGCACTGGATACCGCCATGCGCGAACACATCCGGCACGAAGGCGAGCCATGAGCCGCACTGCCGCGCTATTGGTGCTCGCCTCAACCTCGTCTTACCGCGCCGATCTCCTGCGGCGCCTGGGCCTGCCTTTCAGTCAACGCGCGCCCGAGGTGGATGAAGCCGGGCAACCCGGTGAAGAACCTGCCGCACGCGCATTGTGTCTGGCCATCGCCAAGGCCGAAGCGGTGGCGATGACCTTCAAACACGCCCTCGTCATCGGTTCGGATCAGGTGGCCACGTGCGACGGACGCATCCTGCACAAGCCAGGCACGGTCGCCAACGCGCGGGCACAACTGCAAGCAAGTTCCGGCCATGCGGTGACCTTTCATACTGCCGTATGCCTGCTCGACACCCGCAGCCAGCAACGCCACACGTACGTCGATGTGACCACGGCGCATCTGCGCCAGCTCGACGCGAACACCATTCGCCGCTACGTGCAGCGCGAACGCCCGCTGGATTGCGCCGGCAGTTTCAAATGCGAAGGGCTGGGCATCGCGCTGTTTGAACACATCGACAGCACTGACCCGACGGCGTTGATCGGCCTGCCGCTGATCGCCGTCGCCCGCCTGCTGCGCGAATGCGGCATCGAGCTGCCCTGATCGCAAGCGTCGCCCTCAGCCAGCACGATTAATCTGCCAACCAGCGCACGCCATCATTGCCACGCTCGGCCGGCGCGTACGGGCATGCCGCTACACTTCCAAGGCATTGCACTGAAGGTATCCACAACCATGGCTGTAACCGAGCTTGCCGCCGATCCGCTGCCGCAGCAGCTGCGCTCGGCCATGGCGCAAGTCAATCAGGTGGTGCTGGGCAAACCCGGCCAGATCAAGCGCGCCTTCACCTGCCTGATCGCCGGTGGCCACTTGTTGCTTGAAGACGTGCCGGGCGTGGGCAAAACCACATTGGCGCACGCGCTGGCCGCCACGTTTGCGCTGGACTTCCAGCGCGTGCAATTCACCAGCGACCTGTTGCCCTCGGACATCCTCGGCGTCAGCGTCTACGAGCGCGAAACCGCGCAATTCCGCTTCCATCCCGGCCCCATCTTCACCGGCCTGCTGCTGGCCGACGAGATCAACCGCGCCAGCCCGAAGACGCAAAGCGCGCTGCTGGAAGCGATGGCTGAATCGCAAGTCACCGTCGATGGCCAGACCCACGCGTTGAGCCAGCCTTTCTTCGTGGTGGCCACACAAAACCCGCTGGATCTCAACGGCACCTTCGCCCTGCCCGATTCCCAGCTTGACCGCTTCATGCTGCGATTGTCACTGGATTACCCGGACGCGGCCGCCGAACGCGCCCTGCTGCTGGGCAGCGACCGGCGCGATCTGCTGGCGCAATTGACGCCGCAACTGGACGGCGCCGCCCTGCTTGAGCTGCATCGACGCGCGCAGGCCATCACCGCCAGCAGCGCCCTGCTCGACTACCTGCAGGCCTTGCTTGGCGCCAGCCGGCGACATGCCGAAATCCGCATGGGACTCTCGCCGCGCGCTGGCCTCGCACTGCTTTCGGCCGCACGCGCGTGGGCACTGCTGAGCGATCGCAGTTATGTGTTGCCGACCGACATCCAAGCCATCTTCGTTGCCGTTGCCGGCCACCGCTTGATTCCCGTGCGCGGCGGCAACGGCGACCTGCTGGCGCGGCAATTGCTGGCCGAGGTGGCAGTGGATTGATGCCCGGAGCACTGCAGGCGATGGTGCGTCTGGCCGAACGGCGACTGCCAGCGCTGACCCGCTACCGCCGCGCCGAAGCGCTGCCCATCCAGCTGCACCGCAAGCGCATCTACATTCTTCCGACCGGCTTCGGTCTTGGTTTTGCCGCCCTGTTGCTGGTGATGCTGACCGGATCACTCAACTACGCCAACAACGCAGCGCTGATGTTGACCTGCCTGCTGGGAGCGGCCGGCGCCACCAGCATGCTGATGGCGTTTCGCAACCTCAATGGCGTCACCTTGCGCGAGATTCGCGCCGGGCGCGCCGTCGCCGGCCAACCCATGGAACTGGCGCTGCGCTTTGATGCGACGCGTGCGCACCTAGCCATCGGCCTGGACCTGGACACGACACGCATGGCGTTTTCGCTGTCTCCGGATGGCGCCAGCTGCAATGTCGTCGTCAACATATCCACTGCGCACCGCGGTTGGCAGCCGCTGCCGCGATTGCGCGTGTGGAGCACCTGGCCACTTGGCCTGTTTCGCGCATGGAGCTGGCTGCACCCGCAGCAAACGGTGCTGGTCTGGCCGCGTGCGGAAGTAGCCGGGCCGGCGCCACGTGGTCGTGGCCATGAAGCCGCACGCACCATGCGGCGGATGGGCGACGAGCTGGCGGCGCTACGCGACTATCGCGCCGGCGACCCGCGGCGGCACATTGCGTGGAAGGTCAGCGCGCACCACGAAGGCCTGTTGGTCAAGAGTTTTGCCCAGCCGCAAAGCCAGCAGCAATGGCACCTGGACTGGCGCCAGCTGACGGGACTGGACAATGAATCGCGCATTGCGCGCCTGGCACGATGGCTGGACGAAGCCAGCGCGCAACGTATCGCCTGCAGCCTGCATTTGCCCGACGAGACCATCCCGGCCGGACTCGGCGCCCGCCACTACGCGCGCTGCATGGATGCCCTGGCCAAGCTGCCATGAACACGTCGTCATGAGCACGCTGCCATGAGTACGGCCATCTCCCTGCCGCCACGCAACGCGCCCGTCAGCACTGCCGCGTTCGACCTGCTGTGCCTGACCATGGCCGTGGTGCTGGGCATCCACGCCCCGCATCTGCCGTGGTGGCTGGGCGCGACCTTGGCCCTGGTGCTGGTTGGACGCTGGTGGCAACGCCGGCAGCATGGCGGACACACCCCCCGCTGGCTGAAACTGCCGCTGCTGGCGATGCTGACCCTTGCCATCATCGTCACCTGGGGCAACCTGTTTGGCCGCGAGCCGGGTTCGGCCTTGGCCGTCGGCTTGCTGGCGCTCAAGCTGCTGGAAACCGAAACCGCGCGCGATGTCCGCGTGGGCGCCAGTTTCGCCTGCTTCGCGTTGATGGCGGCCTTGTTGTTTGACCAAGGCCTGGTCAGCACGCTCACCGTCGCCGCCGGCCTGCTGCCGGCGCTGGCGACGCTGCGCGCCCTGCAGCCGGCGCAACCGCCACGCAGCTGGTGGCGGCAATTGGCCCCCGGCGCACTGCTGTTGCTGGCGGCCGTGCCATTGACGCTGACGGCATTCCTCCTGATTCCACGCTTGAGCTCGCCGTTGTGGGGTGCGCCGGGTGACACCCAGGCCCGCACCGGCTTGAGCGACAGCATGGCACCCGGCAATTTCACCGAATTGCTCACCGATGACAGCCCAGCCATGCGCGTCACCTTCACCGGTGCGCCACCGCCACCAGACCGGCGCTACTTTCGCGCTTATGTCATGTCCGGCTATGACGGACGACGCTGGCGGCGTCCCTTCACACCGGCACATGCCAAGGCCGGCCCCGCACCCATCGCAGTGGCGGCGACAGTTGGCTATCGCATCACGCTGGAGCCCAGCCAACAACGTGTCCTGCCGGCACTGGACGTGCCCCTGGCGGCACCCTCCGACGCGGTGCTCACTACCACGCACGAGATCCTGGCCCGGCACAACGTCACCCAGTCGCGGAGCTATACCCTGCGCTCGGCCCTGCGCTATCACCTGCAGCCGACCCTGGATGCGGCCACGCGGGCACGTACGCTGCACTTGCCCGTCGGCTTCAATCCACGCACCCATGCGCTCGGCGAAAAGTGGCGTACGCAATACGGTACGGACGACACCGCCATCATCGATGCCGGATTGCGCATGCTGCGCAACGGACATTACCGCTACACGCTGGCGCCGGCGCCACTGGGCCACAACGCGGTGGATGATTTCCTGTTCAACACGCGCGAGGGCTTCTGCGAGCACTATGCCTCGTCATTCACCGTGCTGCTGCGCGCGGCCGGCATCCCGGCACGGGTGGTCACCGGCTACCAGGGCGGCTACTGGAATACACAGGCGCATTACCTCCTGGTGCGCAATTCCGACGCCCACGCCTGGACCGAGGCATGGCTGGCCGGGCGCGGCTGGGTACGCATCGATCCCACTGCGGCAGCGCGGCCGGAACGGGTCACGCTGGGCGCCGCGGCCGCCATCGGCGATGAGCGCGGCTGGTATCACAGCGACTGGATGCAAGGCCTGCGCAACCACTGGGACATCGTCAACCGCTGGTGGGATCAAGGCGTGATGGGATTCAACGCCCTGCGCCAGCGCAGCCTGCTGACACCGTTTGGCGTGCGCGACACCGACACGCGCACGCTCGCCGTATTGATCGCCGTCAGCAGCGCATTGTTCATGGCCATCGGCCTGGCTTGGGCACTGTGGCGCCGCCGCCGTGACGACGAACTGCTGCTTGCCCTGCGCGCACTCGAGGGCAAGCTGACCCGTGCCGGCGTGACACCGCGCCGCACCGGCGAAGGGCCGCAACGCTACTTGTCCCGCGCCGCCCGGGCGCTGCCTGCACAACGCGCGGCCCTGCAGGCGCTGGCGGCCACGTATCTCACCTTGCGCTACGCACACGACGCGCCGCCAGCTGAACCACTGCGCGCCTTCCACCGGGCGGTGCGGAATTTCCGGCCCGGGCATGTGGTCAAATAGAACCCATGCAGCGTCATTGATAGCACGCTGAAACGGAGGACCCATCCATGTCCATGTATCGCCCACTGGGACTTGCTGCCGCATTGGCCTTGGTTGGCGGTTGCGCCACCATGCCGCAACCGCTGCAAGGCACCTACACCGACATTTCTACCGCCAGCGCCCAGCAAGGCGGTGCCGGTGGCCAGCACGTACGCTGGGGCGGCGAGATCATCAAGACCGAACCGGAAGCCAGCCAGACCTGCTTCTATTTATTGTCGCGTCCACTGGACAAGCAGGCCCGTCCGCGCGCCGGCAACAGCGGCGAAAACGAAGGCCGCTTCGTCGCCTGCCGCGCCGGATTCTACGACCCGGAGGTTTTCGTGCGCGGCCGCGAACTGACCGTGACCGGCACCCTGCATGGCACGGTGACGCGCAAGGTAGGCGAATACGACTACGCCTATCCGCGCGTGGAGGCCGACGTGGTGTACCTGTGGCCCAAGCGCCTGCCCGCCGTGCGCTACCCGCCAGGCATGTACGACCCATTCTGGGGGCCGGGCTGGTATGACCCGTTCTGGGGTCCCGGCTTTGGCCCGGGCTATTACTGGCGCCAGCCGCGCGTGATCATCGTGCGCCCGCCACCGCCGCAACCACCACCCGCGCCGCACAAGTGAAGTACACACAACGCCGACCACCGTGTCGGCGTTGTTGCATCTGCCGCTCACGCTTCGCGCGGGATGGCTGCGCAACAGGTCAGCCGATCAGCCGGGCGGCCAGTGCAGGACACGGCCGGCCAGCAAATGCACATGCAGGTGAAACACGGTTTGCCCGCCGTCTTCGTTGCAATTGATGACGGTGCGATAGCCACGCTCGGCAACCCCCTCGCGCTTGGCGTAGGCCGCCGCCGCCAACAGCAATTTCCCCAGCAACGGCGCATCGGCCGCCGTGGCGTCATTCAAGGTCGGCATCGGCGCCTTGGGGATGAACAGGACGTGCAGCGGCGCCTGCGGATTGATGTCGCGAAAGGCCAGGACGTCATCATCCTCGTAGACGATGTCGGCCGGAATCTCGCGGCGAATAATCTTGCCAAACAACGTGTCGCCCATGCGTCGGCTCCTCCAGCGGCTGCAATGACGTACCCGCATCATAGCCATGGTCACGCGCGCGCCGGCAGCACATGCGCCGGCAAAGCTTCCACGCGGAGCGTCAGTCGGCGCTGAGCCGGCTGCCAAAGGCGTGCGCCAGGGTGCTGCGATCGACGTATTCCAGCTCGCCACCCAACGGTACGCCGTGGGCCAGCCGCGTCGCACGCACGCCGCCAGCCTGCGCCAGCTGGGCCAGGTAATGCGCGGTGGCCTCACCCTCCACCGTGGGATTGGTGGCGATGATCAACTCTTCCACCTCGCCCTCGCCCAGGCGCGCGCTGAGTTGCGGCAAGCCAAGCTCATCCGGCCCCATGCCGTCCAGCGGCGACAGGTGGCCCATCAGCACGAAATACAAGCCGCGATAGCCCGTCGCCTGCTCGATTGCCGCCAGGTCAGTGGGTGACTCGACCACGCACAGGCTGTGGCGATCGCGCGCAGTGCCGCTGCACAGGGTGCACAACGCATCCTCGCTGAAATTGCGACAACGCTGGCAGCGGCCTATGCGCTGCATGGCCGCGCGCAGTACCTCGGCCAGCTTCAAGCCGCGCTCGCGATCACGCTCAAGCAACTGGAACGCCATGCGTTGGGCGCTCTTGGCCCCTACCCCTGGCAGGCAGCGCAAGGACTCGATCAGCTGATCCAGCAACGGCGACGTGCTCATGGCATCCAGCTCGGCTGCATCGGCGACGGTCGTCGATGGCTCGCGCCAACGCACGCGCCGGGGCGCTTGCCGGGAATCAAAACGGCAGCTTGAAACCGGCCGGCAAATTCATGCCGGCGGTGACGCCACCCAACCGCTCCTTGCTGGCGGCAGCCACCTTGTTGACGGCGTCGTTGACGGCCGCGGCCACCAGGTCTTCGGCCATTTCCGGATCATCGGCAAAGGTCTGGCGATCAATCTGCACGCGGCGTACTTCGTGCGTGCCGGTCATGACCACGCTGACCAAACCGCCGCCAGCACTGCCGGTGACCTCGAGCTTGGCGATTTCCTCCTGCGCGCGCTGCATGTCTTCCTGCATGCGCTGCGCCTGCTGCATCAATTGTCCAATCTGTCCACGCATCACTGGGCTCCCGTTTGTCTGGGCAAGGGTTTGACTGATTCGGGTACGACCTGCGCGCCGAACTCGCGCTTGAGCGATTGCACCAGCGGATCGGCATCGATCGCTGCCACGGCGTCGGCCTGCGCCATCGCCTGGGCCTGCGCCGCACGCGCAGCCGGCGTCTGCGCGGCTGCCGCCGGGCTGGACAAGCTGACGAAGCGCAGATGGATGTCCTCACCCAGCGCCTGGCTGAGATGCTCGGCCATCTGGCTGACCATCGGCTCGACCGCCATGGGCAAGTGCGCCGGCTGCAACGCCAGCACCAGGGTCCGCCCTTCGCGGGCGCGCAGCACGGCGTTTTGCGCCAGCATGGCCAACGGGCCGTGCAATTGCGCGCTGCGGATCAACGCTTCCCAATCCGGCAGGCCGTGGGCGTCCACTGCGACTTTCGCCATCGGTGCAGGCACGGTCACGGCGGCCATCGAAGGTTCGGCCGACGGTGCACGCTCCGTTGCCATCGCGGCCTCACCCGGCGCGACGCGGGCCAGTGCCGGCGCCGGCGCCGCAGCACGCCGTGGTGCCGCGGCCGGTACCGATGCGGACGCCACCGTCCGTTCGTCGGCACTCGCCGGCCGCGATGGGGCGCCCGTGCCGCGTTCGGCTGACGGCGCCGGACGCCCGCCTTCGGGTCGAAACGCCAGCATGCGCAGCAGCGTCATCTCGAACCCGGTACGCGCATCCGGCGCCAGCGCCAGATCGCGATGCCCGGATACGGCAATCTGGTAGTAAAGCTGCACATCCTCGGCCGCCATGCGCTCGGCCAGCGCAATCATGGCCGGCCCGACGTCCGCGCCATCGGCAGCGGCGACGCCGGGGATCAGCTGCAGCAGCTGAATGCGATGCAGGGTGCTGGCCAGGTCATTGAGCACGCCACCAAAGTCCGGCGCATAGGAAGCCATCTGCGCGCATGCCGCCAGCAGGCGCGGGCCGTCACCGGCCGCGATCGCCTCCAGCACATCCAGCACCTGCGAACGCGCGACGCTGCCCAGCATGGTGCGCACATCCGCGCCGTGCACCGCGCCGCCGCCATAGGCAATGGCCTGGTCGAGCAGCGACAGCGCGTCGCGCAGGGAGCCATCGGCCGCACGCGCCAGATCGACCAGGGCCTCATCGTCAAAGGCAATCGCCTCGGCGCCCAGAATGTGTCGCAGCTGACCGCTGATTTGTTCCGGCAGCAGGCGCTTCAGGTCGAATTTCAGGCAACGCGACAACACCGTCACCGGCAATTTCTGCGGGTCGGTGGTGGCCAGCAAGAACTTCACATGCGCCGGCGGCTCCTCCAGCGTCTTGAGCAGGGCGTTGAAGGCGCTCTTGGAAAGCATGTGCACTTCGTCGATCAGGTACACCTTGAAGCGCCCGCGCGTGGGCGCGTACTGCGCGTTCTCGATCAGTTCGCGCACGTCGTCCACGCCGGTGTTGCTGGCCGCATCGATTTCCAGCAGATCGACGAAGCGCCCCTCATCGACCGCCGTGCACACCGCGCACTCGCCGCAGGGTTCGGCGGACTGGCCGCGCTCGCAATTGAGCGACTTGGCAAAGATGCGCGCGATGGTGGTCTTGCCCACGCCACGCGTACCGGTGAAGAGGTAGGCGTGATGCATGCGCCCGGTATCCAGCGCATTGGTCAGCGCACGCACGACATGTTCCTGGCCGACCAGCTCGGAGAACTTGCGGGGACGCCACTTGCGCGCGAGGACTTGGTAGGACATCTCTTGTACCTTGGGGCGACAGTGCATTGTGCCAAGGCGGGACCGGCCGCGATAGGGCGACGGTCCGGCGGCAGGCCCCAAAATGGTGGCGGCCCCGCCAGCCACACCCCGGCACCCGAGTCATTCGCTACCGTTGCTTCCTTCCGGACCTGGCGGAGTTTGCGAACTATCGTCGCGGGGGGACCGACGGGGCCACCATGGACGTTGCACGGCCGAAACCGTGGCTCACTTGATCAATTGGCGGAAAGAGCGGGATTGTTCGGCCAATCCTGGGCCTCACCCCTCGCTCACGCTCGGGGCCAGCCTGCGGCTGTCCAAATTCGTTCCCGACGAATTTGTCGAACCACGCGGGTCCTCACCCACTCGCCCATCCGTGACATCCAACTTCCGCGCCAGATTCCGTTCCGTCGCGTCACTCAATAACTGGCGGAGAGAGCGGGATTCGAACCCGCGATACGTTTTACCGTATACACACTTTCCAGGCGTGCTCCTTCAACCACTCGGACACCTCACCGCATGACTCACTTTGCCGCCGCAACACGTCGGCAAAGAAGCGGAAGGATAACTGCAGCCACCGTTGCCGGCAAGCCGAAAGCGGGGTTTTCAGCCGGCATCCGCGCGTGGCGGCAGCGGGTCAGGCAGCGCGACCGCTTCGTCGGCAACAGCCACACGATAGCCCGCCGCCGCCAGGGCATCGCGCTCGGCGGCGCTGCCGTAGTGGTACAGCAACAGGCGTGCGCGCAGCGGCGGCGGGTACTCGCGCACGAGATCCTCCAGTCCGGTGTGTGACGGATTGCCCGCCAGCGCGCAGTCATGTGCCACCAGCTCGCCCTGTCCGGCCCAGCGCGTGAGGGCTTCGGGAATCGGCCGGGTGTCACCGGTGTAAACCAAGGCCCCGGCCAACGCCACGCCCCAGGATGTACCGGGCGCGTGATGGCGGCTGGCGAAAACGTCAAACCACAGACCGTCCAGCCAGAAGCCGCGACTGCATGGCAGCAGCTGGAACGCCTGCCAGAAATTGACGCCACCTTCGGCCAGCGCGCCCGGATAATCGCCTACCCGCGCATGCAGCCACGGCACCAGTGCGGCATGGGCAAATACCTTGGTCCGGCCGCGCCAGGCCGGATCAAACCACAGGCGGACGAAGAGCTGCTCCATGTCGCCCACATGGTCGAGATGCGTATGCGTGATATAGAGCGCTGGCGGCGGCGCGCCATAAAGGCGCCAGTAGTGACCGACCGTGCCGGGGCCGCAGTCGATCAGCAGCACCGGCTGGCCGTCACGCTCGATGACTGCCGCCGAAGCGCCCAGCGCTGCCGCCTGCGCGCTGCCAACGCCAAGGAAACGCAGTGACCAGCTCATGTGCGCCATGCCTCGGCGTAGCCCTCAAGCAAGGGCTCCCAGATGTGCGTGGCAAACGCAGCCTCGCCATCCGCGCCGGCCCCCAGCTTGAGCAGGGAGCGGCGCAGTCGGTGCAAATTCGCCCGACGCCACGACGCGGCTGGCCGACGCTGGCGGCCACGATCGAAATCAATCACATGCACGCCGGCGGCATTGAGCAGGATGTTGTGCGCATTCAAATCGGCGTGCCAGATACCTGCGCGATGAAACCGTGCCACGGTGGCGCCGACCGTTTGCAGCAGCGAAGCGTCCAGTGTGCGCGCATGCAGACGCTGCGCGAGGGTGTACGCATCGGGTATGCGCCGCGTGATCAAGCCGGCCGTATAGAACATGCCGTGGCGCACGTAGCGCGCGGCGACCGGCTGCGCCGTCGGCAACCCCAGCGCGACGATGCGCGCCAGCAATCGCCACTCCCGGAAACTGCGGGTACGCGCCGATCCGGTCCACATATAGCGGTCGCCAAACAAGCGCGCGACCATGCCGCCGCGCCGGTAATGGCGCAAGACACATTCGCCGGCGGCGGTGTCGATGACGGCCACGCCACCGCGGCCACCACTCAAAGCATGCAGGGCACCGTGTTCGCGCCAGTGGCGCGGTTCAAACCAGTCTGCGGTGATTTGTCGGCAGACCCCGGCATCGAACACAATGGCTCCGGCGGCGTCGCTGTGGGTCTGTTCCTGCATCCGTCCGTTCCATTGCCGCTTCGCATGGATTCTAGCCTACGCCCGTGACTGCCCTCGACTCGATTTGCCTGCTGCGCACGTCTGCCATTGGCGATGTCACGCATGTGCTGCCGCTGGTGCATACGCTGCAGGACGCGCTGCCGCAAACGTCGCTGACGTGGCTGATCGGCAAGCTGGAACGGCGCCTGGTCGGCGACTTGCCGGGCGTGGAGTTCATTACCTTCGACAAGGCCGCCGGCTTCGCTGGCTGGCAGCAAGTGCGCCGCGCACTGCACGGGCGCCGTTTCGCCGCACTGCTGCACATGCAGGTGGCGCTGCGCGCCAATGCACTGAGCCTGGCCGTCCATGCCGACCGACGCATCGGCTATGACCGCGCGCGTTCGCGCGATCTGCATGGCCTGTTTGTCGGCGAGCGCATCGCCGCCCGTCCCGGCCAGCATGTGCTCGACGCCATCGGCAGCTTCTGCGAACCGCTTGGCCTGCGCCAGACGCGGGTGCGCTGGGACATTCCGCTGCCAGATGCAGCGCGCGCATGGGCAGCCGGGCAGCTGCCTGGCGACACGCCCACGCTGCTGGTCAGTCCCACGTCCAGCCACGCCTTGCGCAACTGGCGGCCGGAACGCTACGCGGCGGTGATGGATCACGCCACCGCGCGCGGCTGGCGCGTGGCGCTGGTCGGCGGTCCCTCCGCTTTCGAGCGCGCCATGGCCGACGCCGTGCTGGCCGCCTGCCATGTACCGCCGCTCGACCTCACCGGCAAGGACACGCTGAAGAAGCTACTGGCGCTGCTGGCACGTGCCGACCTGCTGCTGACGCCCGACTCCGGCCCGATGCACATGGCCAACGCCGTGGGCACGCGCGTGCTCGGCCTGCACGCGGCAAGCAATCCGGACCGCTCCGGCCCTTATTCCGACCGCCGCTGGTGCGTGAACCGCTATGACGCCGCGGCACGCCAGTACCTCGGCAAGCCGGCATGCGCACTGGCCTGGGGCACCAAGATCGAGCGTCCCGGCGTCATGGATTTGATCCACATCGAGGATGTGATCGAACGCTTCGATGCCTGCGCACAAGACATGCATTTAGCGTAAGGCGCGTTACGTCCCCGGTCCTGTAGGAGCCCGCTCGCGGGCGATGCCTTGCCTTGGTGACACAAGCATTTTGGTGACGCATCCCAAAAGCATCGCCCGCGAGTGGGCTCCTACAAGGGCAGCTCGCTCCGTGCCGGCCCATCAAGGCGTGCGGTAATCCTGGTAGGACTTTTCCTCGACCAGGGTGGAGCCAAGCTTGAGGTTGATGGCGCGCTTGAACGCCGCGCGCTCGTCGTTGCGGAAATACACCGCCCGCGCCAGGGCGATGAACTCGTCGTCAAACGCCTGCGCGCGTTCCTTCAGGCGCAGCTTGTCCTCGATATCCCACAGCGCTTCGTTGACTGCCAGGAGCTGGGCGCGCTCGGCGTCGATGTCGGTTCGCGCGGCGCCGGAGTCGGCCCAGATGGCGTTGAGCAGCTGCAGCTCGTGGCGCACATTGGCCAACTTGGCCGCGTCGCCAATGCGGCGGGACTTGATCTCCAGGATGGTGATCTTGTCGATCAGCTCGCCATGCGACACCGGGGTCTGGATCAGGCTCATGTCGGTTGTCCCTGCGCTGCGCCGCTGCCGGCGATGAAATTGAACGCACCATCCTCGACCAGGGCACAGGCGGCGCGCACGTCGCCATCCAGCGCACGGTCACGATGCAAGAAGGCCACCGCTTCGCGCAGCCGCGCCTGCGCCGCCCGCACGCTTGCGCCGGCGCGGAACTCCCCGGCGTCGACCAACGCCTTGGCCAAGGCCTTGATCTCCTCGACAAACTGCGCGTAATGCGCATCGCCATCGCGCGGGGCGTTGTCCACCTTCGTCGCCAACGCCTGCCAGCCACCACGGCGCGCCAGGCGTTGCGCGGCATGGAGCATGGTCTGGCGATACTCCAGCGCCTGGCCAGCAGTAAGGATTTCCAGCGCCAGCACATGCTGCAGGTCGTCGATCATCTCCAGCACCTGACGCGCCTCATTGGCGCCCATGGACACGTGGTCCTCGGCGTTGGCGCTGGTCGGGATGGAATACACGCATGCCGGATGCGCGCGCGTGGCCAAATCGTTGACCAGGGCGGCGGCGGTGTACTGGATAATCATGAAGCCCGAATCCGTCCCGTCCTCGTTGCCAGTCAGGAACGCCGGCAGGCCGTCGTTGGTGGCCGGGTCGACCAGCTTGTTCAAGCGCCGCTCGGAGATCGACGCCAGCACCGGGATGGACGCCTTGACGTAGCTCATCACCAACGCCAGCGGCATGCCGTGGAAATGTCCGGCCGACACGACCTGATCCTCGATGAACGGCGCGTCGGCGTTTTCCGGGAACACCAGCGGGTTGTCGGTGACGGCGTTGAGCTCGATGTCGATGACGCGGCACGCCTGCATCCACGCATCGCGCACGGCGCCGTGCACCTGCGGCATGCAGCGCAGGCTGTAGGCATCCTGCGGCTGCAACTTCTTGCCACCGCGAAATGGCAGGAATCGCCGGTAGAACGCTTCGCGGCCATGACGCTGATCGGCGCTCACCCAACTCCAGGCAATGTCGAAACTCAGCGCCTGGTCGTCCGCCTCGCGCCATGCGCCCGGTGTCCACGGCTGGAAGCGCGGCACCAGGTGATAGGGAATATCCAGCAGTGCCGAATCATGGAGCAAGGCGCGCACATGGGCCGCGGTTTGCACCTGGCCCGGATGCGGACGCAGGGCATGCACATCGGCACGCAGCGCGCCGCTGCGCCCGGCAACCGCATCCAGCGTCATCGCCGCGGCAAGGTCGGCGGTATCCAGCAGATGCCCCAGTGCCTCCAGCGCCAGCGCCGAGGTGGCCAGCATTTGCGCGGTGCCGTTGTTGAGCGCCAAGCCTTCCTTGAACGACAGCCGCACCGGCGTCAGCCCGGCGCGTTCCAGCGCCTGCGCGCCGCCCATGCGCTCGCCGCGATAGAACGCCTCGCCGCCGCCCAGCAGCACGATGGCCAGGTGCGACAGCGGGGCCAGCTCGCCGCTGGCGCCGACCGAGCCTTTCTCCGGCACCACCGGCACCACGCCGGCATTGAGCATGGCCGCCAGCGCCTGCAAGATGCTGACACGGATGCCGGAATGCCCGCGCATCAGCGTGTTGATGCGGATCACCAGCATCGCCCGCACCACCTCGGCGCTGAACGGTTTGCCCACGCATACGGCGTGGGTGATGATCAGGTTGCGCTGCAATTCCTCCAGCAGCGTGCCATCGCTTGCGGCCGCCGATGCATCGTCGCCCGACAACGCCTGACGCACGCGGTGCGCGCCCAGCAGCTTGTCCGCATTGCTGCCAAACCCCGTCGTCACGCCATAGGTCGGCTCGCCGCAACTGACCTTGCTGGCAAGGAATTCCGCAGCGCGCTGCACATGCTGCAACTGCGCTGCATCCAGCGTCACCGTGGCGCCTTCGCGCGCCACCGCCACCAGCTGCGCCCGCGTCAGGCTGCTGCCGTCCAGAAGAACCGATTCACTCACCTTGTGCCACCTCGGATTGTGTGTTTCCCCAGTGCGGTCGCGTGACCTCGACGCGCAACAAATTCAAACCGCGATCGCGCGCGCGCCATGCGTGCGCAAGGTCGCCACCAGCGCATCGCGCGCCACTTCGAACTGCGCGCCATCACGCAAGTCCTTCACCGTCACCACACCCTTGGCCAGCTCCGCCTCGCCCAGGATGACGACGAAGCGGATGCCGGTGCGATCGGCATGCTTGAACTGCCGCGCCAGCTTGCCCTCCTCCAGCACGACTTCGGTGGCGATGCCGGCCGCGCGCAGCTGTGTCGCCAGCGCCAGATAATCGGGCAAGCCGGCCGGGTCCATCTGTGCCACCAGCACCTCCACGCTGCTGCGCGCACGCTCGATCAACCCGGCCTCGCGCAGCTGCCAGTACAAGCGCGTCAAGCCGATGGAAATGCCGACGCCCGGCAAGTGCGACTTGGTGTACTGCCCGGCCAGGTTTTCATAGCGACCGCCCGAACACACCGAGCCGATACCCGGATGATCATTGAGCGTGGTTTCGTACACGGTGCCGGTGTAGTAATCCAGGCCGCGGGCAATGGACAGGTTGAGCGCAAAGGCCGACTCGGGCACGCCAAAGTCGCGCATGAGTTGCAGCACCTGCTTGAGCTCGTCCCGGCCCTCGTCCATCAATGGCGAGCCGGCACCAAGCGCATCGAGCTTGTCCAGTGCATCGCGCAGCGAGGTCGAACGCACCTCGACGAAATCCAGTATTCGCCCGACCACCGCGGCATCCAGGCCAAACGCCGGGCCGATCAAGGTCGCACGCACGGCCTCGGCACCGCGCTTGTCCAGCTTGTCGACCTCGCGCAACACCAGCATCTGCCGCTCGCCCTCGACGATGCCCAGGCCCTCGAAAAAACCGCGCATCAGCTTGCGGTTGTTGAGCGCGATGGTGAACGCGCCAATGTCCAGCTCGCGAAACACCGCGTAGATGACCGCCGGAATTTCCGCGTCGTGGCGCAGCGACAGCTTGTCCTTGCCGATGACGTCGATGTCGCACTGGTAAAACTCGCGGAACCGGCCGCGCTGCGCGCGCTCGCCGCGATACACCTTCTGCATCTGGTAGCGGCGGAACGGAAAGCCCAGTTCGCGCTCATGCTCGGCGACGTAGCGCGCCAGCGGCACGGTCAGGTCAAAGCGCAGCGCCAGCTCCGGCACGCCTGCAGCGGCCTTGCCCAAGGCACCGGTGGACTCGACGAAATACACCTGCCGCTCGGTCTCGCCACCACTCTTGGTCAGCAGCACATCGGAGTACTCGATGGCCGGCGTATCGACCGGGAGGAAACCAAAGCGCTCGTAATTGCGACGGATCACGTCCAGCATGCGCTGCAGCGCAATCTGGTCCAGCGGCAGCAGTTCGAGCACACCAGGCATGGTGCGGGCCGGGGTAAGCGCCATGGCATCCTCATTTGCGCGGCAACGATGGCCGCGTACGCGACGCGCCACGGCAGCCGCCAAGGTTAGCAGATGCGCATGCCCGCCGACCGGCATTTCCGGCATGCCACAGTTGCCAAGCGCCCATGCCCCGACTACCATACGCGGCTCCCACGGGGTGTAGCTCAGCCTGGTAGAGCGCTACGTTCGGGACGTAGAAGTCGCAGGT
>CAZMPZ010000017.1:0-59237 GCA_964568445.1 uncultured Rhodanobacter sp.
CCAGAAGTACGAGATGTTCGACGTCAACGTGTATCAGGAAAACATGTTCCACACGAAGATGCACATCAAGGACTTCGACCTCGACACCTATCTGTTCGAGTCGCACGCCGACGACTTGTCATTCAAGGATCGCCAGCGCATCGAATCGCTGGTCAGCCGCGAGATCGAGGAGCTGTTCCACGGCCGCAACCTGATGTGATCCACGTGCGCTGCGGGCGTCATGCCGGCAGCGGCATGGGCGCGAGCGGCGCCGTTGTCGGGCCGCAAACCGTGACCAGTTCAAGATCGCCACTTGCTTGCGCCGCCTGCAGGTCGTTGAGCACCTGCGTGGGATCGAGGCCGGCGGCAGTCCGGCGCACGCATACCGCGCGGTTGCGTCCGGCCGCCTTGGCTTGATACAGCAGCCGGTCGGCCAGCGCCACCGCCGCCTGCCAGGTCTGCCCCGGCTGGGCGGTGAAGCAAGCCGCGCCGATGGACACGGTGACGCTCAGTGCCACCGCTGGCGTGCCAGCGGCGATGGGTGCACCGCCAATGGCGTTGAGCACCTTGCGCGCGACGATGGACAGGGTGCCGGGTTTGGTCTGCGGCAGCACCAGCACAAATTCCTCGCCGCCCCAGCGCACCACCGCGTCGCCCTCGCGCAGCAGGGCGCGCAGGCGCTGGGCGACGGCAACCAGCACGGCATCGCCGGCTGCGTGGCCCCAGGTGTCGTTGACGCGCTTGAACGCGTCCAGATCCAGCATGAGGATGCCGGTGCCTGCCGTACCGGCGTGGCCGGATGCCATGTCGTGCCGGTCGGGCGATGCCCTCTGGATCGGGTCGAACAAGGCTGGTGCATGCCGCCGGTTGAACACGCCGGTCAGCGGGTCGATGGTCGATTGCCAGGCCAGCTCGACGTTGCTGCCGGCCAGTCGCCGGTTGGCGCGGTAGATACGGCGAATGACCAGGCCCAGCAGGACCAGGCCAAACGCCATGGCCACGGCGAGCAGTCCCCACACGCTGCGGCGCAGCGACAAGGCTTCCAGCTTGGCCTGGCTGAGGGCGTTTTCCGTCGACAGCCGGGTAATTTCCTGGGCCTTGCGTTCGGAGGCGTATTTCTCCTGCAGGTCCAGCAGGGCTTTTTCACGTTCTTGCGCGGTGACATTGGCGCGCAGGGTGTTGGCTTGCTGCAGGGTTTCCAGCGCTTCGCGATAACGTCCCTCGCCTTGCAGCACGTCCACCAACGCATCGGCGATACCGATGATGTAGGTGGTCTGGCCGTGGCGTTGGGCGATGTCCATGGCTTCGTGCAGCTTGGCGATGCCACCCTGGGCGTCGCCCAGTTGCGCCAGCGCCAAGCCGATGTTGGCCAGCGGCGGCGGGCGCGTCTGTTCGGTCTGCATCGAGCGCGCCAGGTCGTCTGCGCGCTGTGCATAGTCCAGCGCCAGTCGGGATTGTCCGGATTGCGACAGGTAGTAATCGGACAGGTTGTTGAGGCTGATCTCCTTGATGTCCAGCAGATCCGGATCGGACTCGGCCAGTGCCAGCGCACGTTCGAGCGCGTGGCGCTGGTTGGGGCGGTCGCCCAGCAGCGACCAGGCGTGACCCATGTCCAGGTGGATCTGGCTCAGGATCGGCAAAAAGCCCATGGCGCGGGCGCGGCTTCGGGCCTCATTGCCCAGCGCGATAGCCCGCTTGGGATCGCCCAGATCCGCGTTCATGCCGATCATGGAAACGAGCAGCGTGAGTTCCTCGGCGGCAGTGCCGCGCGCGTGGGCCATGGCGCTGGCTTTCAGCGCAAGCTCGATGGCGACGTTGTGCCGGCCGGCCATTTCCGCGGTTGCAGCGCGTGCGGCAAGGAGGCGTTGCGTGGCTTCGTCGTCATGCAGCGATCCAACCATGGCTTGCGCCTGCTGCAAAAACGGTTCCGCCGCTGTCGCGGACTGGCTGTCGCGCACGCTCGCGGCCCGATGCAGCAGCAGGTCGAAGCGGCACGGCGCGCAGTTCTCGCGCTCGGCCATGTGCTGCAGGGCCGCAACGCTGGCTTTGGCCAGGGCTTCGTGGCGCCCGCTGTCGGCCAGCTGCAACAGCTTGCTGTAATAGGCGTGACGCTGCGCCAGGGGCGCCGTTGCGCCCGGCACGTCGGTGGCGCCTTGCAGACGACTGATCGCCACCGACAAGGAGGGATAGCCGTGCGTGCGCAGATCATCCCAGACGCCTTGCACCGTGGGTGGCGGCGTGGCAGCGGGTGCCGGCCGCGGCGAAAGCCACAGCAGGCACAGGCACGATGTCAGGACAAGTTTCCACATGGGGTAGGCGCTACCGGCCGCGCCTTGGCGCGCGGCATTCATGTGTCCTGATCGGCCCGCAGGGAGTCGACTTGAGCTTCCGTGCGCCGGACTGCGTACCCGGTCACGTCCGGAGCCTGTGCCAGAATGCCGGGTTCGTGCCGCGCGGCGGCAGGCTTCGAGGTGGGTGATGGCAAGGTCGGGGCGGTGGATGGCGTGGATGGCGGCTGCGGGAATGGCGCTGGCGAGCTTGTCGGTATCGGCGGCGGTGCCGACGATGGCGCCGCTGTTGACGCCGGCACCGACGGCAGACACGGCCGTCTCGCCGCAGGCGCAGGCGACCGTGCGCGCGGCCATGGCCAAGCTTTCATCCAAGGTCGAGGTCGATGCCATTGCGCGCTCGGCGTTGCCCGGGTTTTACCAGGTGCTGGCGTCCGGCCAGTTGCTGTATGTGAGCGCGGACGGGCGCTATGTCTTCAACGGCGAACTGTTTGACCTGGCGACGCGGCGCAATGAGAGCGCGGCAGCGTGGGCGGCGTTTCGCCAGCGCGAGCTGCCCAAAGTGCCGGTCGCCGCGCGCATCGTCTATGCGCCGAAGAATCCGCGTTACACGGTGACGGTGTTCACCGACGTCAATTGCAGCTTTTGCCGCGCGCTGCATGCGCACATGGCGGAGCTCAACGCCGCGGGCATTGCCGTGGAATACCTGGCCTGGCCGCGGGAAGGGCTGACCACCACGGCTGGCCGGCCGACGCCAACCTACACGCAGATGGTATCGGTGTGGTGTGCCGCCGATCGCCAGGCCGCGTTTGCGGCCGCCGTGCGCGATGACGTTAAGCCCGCGACGTGCGCCAACCCGGTGGCCGATCAGTTCAATCTTGGCGTCAAGCTGGGTGTCAGCGGCACGCCAACCATCATTGGCCCGGACGGGCGCGTGCTGGGCGGCTACCTGACGCCCGCGCAGCTGCTGGCGGCGCTGCGCCATGGCGGCTGATCCCGGAGGCCGGTCCCGCGGCTGGCCGTGGTGCATCGGTTAGAATAGGCGTTTTCGCCAAAGCGCCGTTCCCGCATGATCGCATTTGACGGGCAAAGCGCCCTTTCGCCGTTTCGTCTCGAACGTTTGAACGCCACCCTGGCGCAGTTGCAGCCCAGGGTGTGGGTGCAGGCCGCCTGGCATGTGTATTTTCTCGATGCCGACGTGGCGCCGGCCGGGGAATTGCGCGCGCGCCTGCTGCGCATCCTGCAGGCGAAAGACGCGGCGCCGGAATCGGCCACGCTGTGGGTCGTGCCGCGACTGGGCACGATCTCGCCGTGGTCAAGCAAGGCCACGGATATCGCGCGTCGCGCGGGCCTCGACCTGCGCCGGATCGAGCGCGGCACGGCCTGGCAGGTCGCCGGCCTGGGCGCCGCCGGGGATCCGATCTGGGCGGCCGTGGCCGCCGTGCTGCATGACGCCATGACGCAGTCGGTGCTGGACCACCTTGATGCCGCGCAAGGCCTGTTCCTCGGCGGTACGCCCGGTGCGCTGGTGCACATTGCGCTGGGCGCCGAGCCGCTGGCGGCGCTGGCGGCGGCCAACCAGCGCCTGGGGCTGGCGCTGGATGACGGGGAAATGACTTATCTGGCCCAGCGCTATGCCGAGCTGGGGCGCGATCCGACCGACGCCGAGCTGTTCATGTTTGCCCAGGCCAATTCCGAGCATTGCCGGCACAAGGTGTTCAACGCCACCTGGCGCATCGACGACGTCGCGCAGGAGCACACGCTGTTCGGCATGATCCGGCACACGCACGCGTGCTCGCCGCAGCACACGCTGTCGGCCTATTCGGATAACGCCGCCGTGATTGCCGGCAGCACCGGTGCGCGCCTGCTGGTCGATCCAGTCAGTGGCGTGTGGCACAAGCAGGCCGAGCGCATCGACTTTGCCATCAAGGTCGAGACGCACAATCACCCGACGGCCATTGCGCCATGGCCCGGCGCGGCCACCGGCGCAGGCGGGGAAATCCGCGACGAGGGCGCGACCGGTCGCGGCGGCAAGCCCAAGGCTGGCCTGACCGGGTTCTCCGTGTCCGACTTGCGCATTCCCGGTCATCCGCAGCCGTGGGAAACCGACCGCCCGTTGCCGCCGCGCGTGGCCAGTGCGTTCGAGATCATGCGCGACGGCCCGCTTGGCGCGGCCGCGTTCAACAACGAGTTTGGCCGTCCGTGCCTGGGCGGCTATTTCCGCAGCTTCGAGCACGAAACCGGTGAACCGGGGCTGCGCCGCGGCTACGACAAGCCGATCATGCTGGCCGGCGGCCTGGCCAACCTGCGCCAGGATCTGGTGCTCAAGCACAAGGTGCGCGCCGGCAATGCGGTGGTGGTGCTGGGCGGGCCGGCCATGCTCATCGGCCTGGGCGGCGGCGCGGCCTCGTCGCTGGCTTCCGGCGCCTCCAGCGCGGCGCTGGATTTCGCCTCGGTGCAGCGCGACAACGCCGAGATGGAGCGGCGTTGCCAGGAGGTGATTGACGCCTGCTGCGCACGCGGCACGGCCACGCCCATCGTCAGCATTCACGACGTGGGTGCCGGCGGGCTGTCCAATGCCATCCCCGAGCTGCTCAACGACGCCGGCGTCGGCGGCGTGATCGACCTGGCGCGCATCCCCTGCGACGACCCGTCGCTGTCGCCGATGCAGGTGTGGAGCAACGAGGCGCAGGAGCGCTACGTGCTCGCCATCGGCATGGACGATCTGGCGCAGTTTGAAAGCCTGTGCCAACGCGAGCGCTGCCCGTACGCCGTGGTCGGCGTGGCCACCGTCGAGCGCCGCCTGTTGCTGGCACGCGGTGCCTTGCCCGATGCGGTCGAGCGCTGGTCGGGTGACGACGCGGTGCGCGCGGTCACGCCCGAGGCGGTGGCCATCGACCTGCCGATGGATGTGCTTTTCGGCAAGCCACCCAAAATGCATCGCGACACGCACCGCCTGCCGCCACGGGTCGAACTGCTGCCGGATCTCAATGGCATCGGCATGGACGAAGCCTTGCTGCGCGTGTTGCGCCTGCCGGGCGTGGGCAGCAAGAGTTTCCTCATCACCATTGGCGACCGCACCGTGGGCGGGCTCAATCATCGCGACCCGATGGTCGGCCCGTGGCAGGTGCCGGTGGCCGATTGCGCGGTGATGCTCAACGATTTCGATGGCTACGCGGGCGAAGCCATGGCCATCGGCGAACGCGCGCCGGTGGCGCTGCTGGACAGCGCCAGTGCCGCGCGCATGGCGGTGGGCGAGGCCATCACCAATCTGGCTGCCGCGCCGATTGCCGCGCTGGGCGATATCCGCTTGTCCGCCAACTGGATGGCCGCGGTCAATCATCCCGGCGAGGATGCGGCGCTGTTCGACGCGGTCAAGGCCGTGGGCATGGCGCTGTGCCCGCAGCTGGATATTTCCATCCCGGTGGGCAAGGACTCGCTGTCGATGCAGACCGTGTGGCACGACGGCGGACAAAGCCAGCGCACCATCTCGCCGGTGTCGCTGGTCATCAGCGGCTTTGCCCGCGTGGCTGACGTGCGGCGCACGCTGACGCCGCAGTTGCGCCTCGATGCCGGCGACTCCGACCTGTGGTTGATCGACCTGGGCGGCGGCCGCGACCGGCTCGGCGGCTCGGCGTTGACCCAGGTCTTCAACCGCTCCGGCGGCCTGCCGCCGGATCTGGAAGATGCCGCGCGGCTGAAATCGCTGTTTGCCCTGGTGCAGGCGGCCAATGCCGCCAATCTGCTGCTGGCCTATCACGACCGCGCCGATGGCGGCGTCATCGTCAGCCTGCTGGAGATGGCCTTTGCCGGCCATTGCGGACTGGAGATTCATCTGGACGGCTGGGCCGAGGCGACCTTGCGCGCGCTGTTCAACGAGGAGTTGGGCGCGGTGCTGCAGGTGCCGGCGGCGCAGCGCGAGGCGTTTGCTGAGCTGGCCGCCAGCCACGGCCTGGCCGACATGTGCCACCGCATCGGCCGGCCCAAGGAGAAACTCGGCATCAAGCTGTTTCTCGGCAGCGACACCTTGTGCAAGTGGCACTGGCGCACGCTGTTTGGCGCGTGGAGCGAAACCAGCCACGCCATGCAGCGGTTGCGCGACAACCCGCTCAGCGCCGACGCCGAGCTGGAATGGCGACTGGACGACAACGATCCGGGCATCAGCCCGCGGCTTGGTTTTGATCCGGCGGCGGACATCACCGCGGCCCTGGCCGCCGGTCCGCGTCCGCGCGTGGCCATCCTGCGCGAGCAGGGTGTCAACGGCCAGGTGGAAATGGCCGCCGCGTTCACCCGGGCCGGCTTCGATGCCGTGGACGTGCACATGTCCGACCTGGCCGAAGGCCGCGTGACGCTGGCGGACTTCCGCGGCCTGGCGGCCTGTGGCGGGTTTTCCTATGGCGATGTGCTGGGTGCCGGGCGCGGCTGGGCGACGTCGATCCTGTACAACCCGATGTTGCGCGAGCAGTTCAGCGCGTTCTTCGCCGACCCCAGCAAATTTGCGCTGGGCGTGTGCAACGGCTGCCAGATGCTCTCGCAGATCAAGGAGATCATTCCCGGTGCAGCGCATTGGCCGCAGTTCCTGCGCAATGCCTCGGAGCAGTACGAGTCGCGGTTGGTGACGCTGGAGATCCTCGACTCGCCCAGCATCCTGTTTGCCGGCATGGCCGGTTCGCGGCTGCCGGTGGCGGTGGCCCATGGCGAGGGCCGCGTGAGCTTTCCGCAAGCGTGCAGTCCAGCCAAGTCCGGCGCGGCGGTGCGCTTTGTCGACAACCACGGCAAGCCGACCGAGAACTTCCCGCTCAACACCAATGGCTCGCCTGGTGGCCTGGCCGGCTTCACCGCGGCCGATGGCCGGGTGACGATCATGATGCCGCACCCCGAGCGCGTGTTCCGCAGCGTGCAGCTGAGCTGGCATCCACGCGACTGGGGCGAGGACTCGCCGTGGCTGCGCATGTTCCGCAACGCCCGCGTGTGGTGCGGCTGAGGCCGGCGATGAGGGGCGGCCGCCACCCGCGTCGCGTACCGGCATTGGCCGAGACGGGCGCGGACGTGGCGCCGGGAGCGGGCCGCGCATGAACCTGACGCAGCTGCCGCCGTGGCGCGCGATGGCCGCGCTGCTGGCGTGGCCGCTGGTGCTGGCGGTCTTGCCGTGGTGGCTGGGGTTGTCGTTGCTGCTGGCGCAGGTGGCGTTCCTGCTGGTCCTTGGCACGCGGCTGGACGAGAACTACGCGCGGGCGCTGCGCCGCGGGTTGCGCTTTGGCCTGCCCGGCATGTTGTGGGCGCTGCAGCGTGCGTTGGGCGGCGACGCCGTGGCCTGGGGTGCGGCGCTGCTCGGTGCGCTGGCCGGCTACATGTTGCTGGTGGGCCTTGAAGCGTGGCTGGATCGCGATGCCGCGCGTGCATCGTCGCCGGGCATGACCACCCTGGTCTTGTCTGCCACCGACGAGCCGGCGCCGCGCCGCACCGCGGCCAGCGAGTGGCCGGAGAAGGTCATGGGTTCGGCCATGGGCCCGCCGGCGGAAATCATCGTGCTGGACCCGCCGCAGTGGTATGCCGATGGCGACGAACTGGCCGACCCGTGGGGCGGCGCGGTGGCCTGGCACGACGGCGCCTATGCGTTTGCCGGCCGGCGGTGTATCGACGGCGTGCAGGCGCTGGCTTGCTTCAGCCCGGACGGCCGCTGGTTTGCGGCGGGCTTGACGCGCGATCGCGGCATCGTGCTGTGGGATCGGCGCCATGACCGGCTGCATCGTCTGCGCACGTGGCAGTTGGCGGGGTGGCACGACGAGCAGCCCTGGCTGCAGCGCCATGTCGATGCGGTGCCACGCCCGCTGGCGCATGTGCTGGGCGATGGCGAGGACAGCCCGTCCGCGGAGTGATGCCGGTCGGCTATCATCGGTCGGCTGTGTTGCGCGTCTTTGGCCGGTGCCGTGTCTCCATTCAATCCTGTGGTTCCCATCGTCACCGTTGTCGTGGTTGCTGCCGACAGTGGCGAGAGTTTGCGCGAATGCGTGAATGCCGTCCTGGCCTGGTCGCTGCCGGTGCAGCTGCTGCTGATCGACAATGCCTCGGCCGATGGCGTGCCGCAGGCGCTGGATCGCGCCTGCCACGGGGATCCGCGGCTTGCGGTCATCTACAACCACGCCAATCTCGGCTTCGGCCCGGCGGTCAATCGCGCCGTGGCCTCCGCGCGCAGCGATGTGTTCGTGGTGCTCAATCCCGATTGCGTGCTGGACGAAGCGGCCATGCGCCGGCTGCTGGAAATCCTTGCCGACGACCCGCATGCCGGGTTGATTGGCGCGGTGATGCACGACGCTGCCGGCGTGATCGATCCGGCCTCGCGGCGGCGCGATCCGCTGCTGCGCCGCGCGCTCAACAGCCTGCGCGGCCTGACGCACGATGCCATCAACGTGGACGGCCCGATGCCTGATCGCGTGGTGGAGGTCGAAGCCGTTTCCGGGGCGCTGATGCTGCTGCCGCGCGCGGTATTCGAGCGCCTGCGCGGGTTTGACGAGGGTTATTTCCTGCATTGTGAGGATCTTGACCTGTGCCGCCGCGTGCGCGACGCCGGCTACCGCGTGCTGCTGGCCGGCGACGTGCGCGTGCTGCATGGTCGGGGCGGCTCCAGCGCGCATCGGCCAGTCTTCGTCAGCCGCCACAAGCATCGCGGCATGTGGCGCTGGTTTCGCAAGTTTGATCCGGCGGCGCGCCAGCCGCTGCTGGCTGCCGCGGTATGGCTGGGCATCTGGCTGCATTTTTGCGTGCAGGCACCGTGGTTGTGGTGGCGTGCGCTGATTGCCCGCCGCGTGGCCAGTGCCGACCGCTGACCGGCGTGGACCGAGCCATGCCCATCGTCGTCGCCAAGCCATGATCGCGCCGCGCATCACGACGCTGGCGACGCTCGGCCTGCTGGCGATGACGGCGGTGTGGGGCTCGACCTTTGTCCTCATCAAGGACGTCGTCGCGCGCATGCCGGTAGCTGATTTCCTCGCCGTGCGCTTTGTCGTGGCGGCGCTGGCCATGTTGGCCTTGTTTGGTCGCCAGGCCGCCCGCCTGCCACGAATCCAGTTGCTGCGTGGTGCGGCGCTGGGCGTGCTGTATGGCATCGCGCAGCTGCTGCAGACGTGGGGATTGGCGCTGATTTCGCCCAGCGTCAGCGGCTTTGTCACCGGCATGTATGTCGTGTTCACGCCGGTCCTTGCCTGGCTGGTGCTGCGCCAGAAGATGGCGATGAGCGGCTGGTTGGCGGTGATGCTGGCGACCGTCGGGCTGGCCTTGATGTCGTTGCGCGGATTCTCGGTGGACCTGGGCGTGTGGCTGACGCTGGCCTCGGCGGTGTTTTACGCGCTGCAGATCGTCGGCCTGGCGCAATGGTCGCGACCGGGCGAGGCTTCCGGCCTGGCCTGCGTGCAGGTGGTCGCCATTGCGCTGGTGTGCACGCTGGCCACCGCGCCGCACGGGCCGATGCTGCCGCCCGACCGCGCCGCTTGGCTGGCGGTGTTGTACATGGCGCTGATTGCCGGCGCCGGCGCCATGCTCATGCAGACCTGGGCGCAGGCGCATTTGCCGGCCACCCGCGCGGCCATCGTCATGACCACCGAGCCGGTGTTTGCCGCCGGCTTTGCCATTGCGCTGGGCGTGGACGTGCTGGGCTGGCGCATGGTCGTTGGTGGCGCGCTGATCCTGGCGGCGATGTATCTGGTGGAGCTGGCGCCTGCGCCGCGCGGACCGGCCGCCACGGCGCCGGTCGAGGCGGTGCGCCACGAGCTGTAGCCGCGCGCGGCCGGCCAATATCGCGTGAGTATTCACATGCAGTCGATTACCCTGAGCGGCACTGGCTTCAACCTTTGCGGCCGTGCCGCCGCGGCGCTTGATCCTGCGGCTCCGGGTCCGCGATAGCGAGGCGACGATGATTCGTGAAATTCTGAAAATGGGCGATCCGCGCTTGCTGCGCGTCGCGCCGCCGGTGCCGCGCTCGATGTTTGGCAGCGAGGCATTGGAAACCCTCATTGCCGACATGTTCGACACCATGGAGCTGGCCGACGGCGTCGGCCTGGCGGCGCCGCAGATTGGGGTCGACCTGCAGCTGGTGGTGTTTGGTTTCGACAGCAGCGACCGTTACCCGGATGCGACCGCCGTACCGCGCACGATCCTGCTCAATCCGCTGATCACGCCACTGTCCAAGGACATGGAGGAAGGCTGGGAAGGCTGCCTGTCGGTGCCCGGCTTGCGCGGCGCGGTAAGCCGCTATTCGCTGATCCGCTACCAGGGTGTCGATCCGCAGGGCGTGGCCATCAACCGCACGGCCGAAGGCTTCCATGCCCGCGTCGTGCAGCACGAGTGCGACCACCTGATCGGCCGGCTGTACCCCTCGCGCATCACCGACTTCGGCAAGTTTGGCTACACCGATGTGCTGTTTCCCGAGCAGGCTGAGGGCAGCGAGGCATGAAGGCCCTCTGGCGCGGCGTCGTGCTGGCCGAGAGTGACGACACGGTGGTGGTGGAAGGCAACCATTATTTTCCGGCCGCGGCGTTGCATCGCGAGTATTTCCGCGACAGCGACCACCGCAGCGAATGCCCGTGGAAAGGCACGGCCAGCTATTTCGACGTGGTGGTTGCCGGCGCAGTCAATGCGCAGGCGGCGTGGTACTACCCGCAGCCCAAGGCCGCCGCGGCGCAGATTGCCGACCGCGTGGCGTTCTGGAAGGGCGTCAGCGTCATCGCTTGAAACCGCGCAGCGACTCGCTGGCCATGCCCGGTCGCTGCCCGTGGCCTCTTGCGCGAGGATCGGCGGGGAGTTTCCGTCCCACGCTGACAGAGGTGCCGGCGAAGCTTTCCTGGTGCCGTGCGTGACGACGCAACATGGCGTGAACCTGCATGGGCGTAGGCTCGGACAGCGGGGATTCCCGTCGTGGAGGCTTGGCATGAAAAAAGATAACGAGACGCACCGGCAGATTGTCTCTGCGGATATCAGCGCCGAGTCGCTTGCGGGCACGGTGATTTTCCGGCCGCATTACCTCAGCTGCGTCGGCAGTGGCTCGGTTGGCACGACCAAGACCGGCAGTTGGTATGCCTTGCGTCCCACCGAGGCGCGCAGCTTCGCCCGGGCCTTGATCGACGCCGCCGATACCATGGATTTGAAGTCCAAGGCCCTGCAGGCGGCGCAATCGGCCAGCGCGGCGCGGTAGGCATTCGGCGTCGATCGCTATGCGCAAATCCGCACTGCCCTGCCACGCAGGGTGGGGCGATTGGCCGGGCCTTTGCGGCATGCGCTTTACGTGCAAGGCACGCGATTCCCGCTTTTGCAGGAATCGCGGCGGGATCAGTGGTTATGCGCGGCAGCGGTTGATGGCGTCGCGCAGATCCTGCGCCGCCTGGCGGGCGGCATCGGCGAAGCCGGTGTCGTTGCCGGCGTAGAGGATGGCGCGGGAGGAACTGACCAGCAGGCCGTCGCCGCGCGCGGTCTGGCCGTTGTGCACCACGGCCTGGACGTCGCCGCCTTGCGCGCCGACGCCGGGCACCAGCAGCGGCATGTCACCGACCAGGGCGCGTACCTGCTTCAGTTGCTCGGGCCAGGTGGCACCGGTCACCAGCACGCAGTTGCCGTTGGCATTCCAGTCGCGGGCAATGGCGCGTGCCAGGTGCTGGTACAGCGGCAGCGGCGCGCCGTCGGTCGAGGCGACGACGAGATCCTGCAGGTCGGCGGCGCCGGGATTGGACGTGTGGCAGAGGATGATCACGCCCTTGTCGGCGCGATCCAGGAATGCCTGCACGCTGTCGCGGCCGAGGTATGGGTTCACGGTGACGGCGTCGGCCTGATAGCGGTCGAAGGCCTCGCTGGCGTAATGCTGCGCCGTGCTGCCGATGTCGCCGCGCTTGGCGTCGAGGATCACCGGCACGCCGGGATGGCGCGCATGGATGTGCGCGATCAACCGTTCCAGCGTGTCCTCGGCGCGCAAAGCGGCGAAGTGGGCAATCTGTGGCTTGTACGCGCACGCCAGATCGGCGGTGGCGTCGACAATCGCCGCGCAAAAAGTGAACACCGCGTCGGCATCGTCACGCAGGTGAGGCGGAAACCGGGCCGGCGTGGGATCCAGCCCGATGCACACCAGCGAGTGGTTGCGCTGCCACGCCGATTGCAGGGATTGCATGAAGTGCATGGGGAGTCTCCATGGCGGATTCCCTTCTCCCTGCGGGAGAAGGTGCCCCGAAGGGGCGGATGAGGGTTCGGGCTTGCGTGAAGTTTGCGCCGAGGCCAAACCCTCGCTCCCGCATGGAGAGACCTTCGTTCGCCAGCGGAAGATCGGGCGGTGAGCGCCCTCAAGCCAGCTTCTTGTACTTCACCCGCTGCGGCCGCGCACCTTCCTCGCCAAGGCGGCGCTTCTTGTCGGCCTCGTACTGGTTGTAGTTGCCGGGGAAGAACTCCACATGCGAGTCGCCTTCGTAGGCCAGGATGTGCGTGGCCACGCGGTCGAGGAACCAGCGGTCATGGCTGATGACCATGACGCAGCCGGGGAACTCCAGCATGGCGTCTTCCAGCGCGCGCAGGGTTTCCACATCCAGGTCGTTGGACGGTTCATCCAGCAGCAACACGTTGCCGCCCTGCATCAGCGTCTTGGCCAGGTGCAATCGGCCGCGTTCACCGCCGGACAGGTTGCCGACCAGCTTTTGCTGATCGGTGCCCTTGAAGTTGAAGCGGCCGATGTACGCGCGCGACTGCAACTCGTAGCGGCCGATGGTGATGATGTCGGCGCCGCCGGAGACTTCCTGCCAGACGTTGTTCTTCGGGTCCAGGTGGTCGCGCGACTGGTCGACGTAGGCGAGCTTCACCGTGAGGCCCAGCTTGACCTCGCCCGTGTCGGGCGTCTCCTGGCCGATGATCATCTTGAACAGCGTGGACTTGCCGGCGCCGTTGGGGCCGATCACGCCGACGATGGCGCCGGGCGGCACCTTGAACGACAGGTCGTCGATCAGCAGCCGGTCGCCAAAGGACTTGCTGACGTTCTTGAACTCGATCACTTCCTGGCCCAGGCGCTCGCCAGGCGGGATGTACAGCTCATTGGTTTCGTTGCGCTTCTGGTATTCGACGGAGTTCAACTCCTCGAAGCGGTTGATGCGCGCCTTGCCCTTGGACTGGCGGCCCTTGGCGGCCGAGCGCACCCACTCCAGCTCGCGTGCCAGCGCCTTCTGCCGGCCCTTCTCGGCGGCCTCTTCGTGCGCCAGTCGCGCGCTCTTTTGTTCCAGCCACTCCGTGTAGTTGCCTTTCCACGGAATGCCGCGGCCGCGGTCGAGCTCCAGGATCCACTCCGCCGCGTTGTCCAGGAAGTAGCGGTCATGGGTGACGGCGACGACGGTGCCGGGGTAGCCGTGCAGGAAGGTTTCCAGCCAGTCCACCGACTCGGCGTCGAGATGGTTGGTCGGCTCGTCCAGCAGCAGCATGTCGGGCTTGGACAACAGCAGGCGGCACAGCGCGACGCGGCGCTTTTCACCGCCGGACAACGGCCCGATCTTCGCGTCCCACGGCGGCAGGCGCAGCGCGTCGGCGGCCACTTCCAGCTGGCGATCCAGTGCGCTGGCGTCGTTGGCGGCAAGGAAATTCTCCAGCCGCTGCTGTTCCTCGGCCAGCTTGTCGAAGTCGGCACCGTCCTCGGCATAGGCGACGTACACCGCCTCCAGGCGCTTTTGCGCGTCGAGGATTTCACTGACGCCTTCTTCCACCGCCTCGCGCACGGTCTTTTCCGGGTCCAGGTGCGGCTCCTGTGCCAGATAGCCGACCTTGATGCCCGGCTGCGCGCGTGCCTCGCCTTGGAAGTCGGTGTCGACGCCAGCCATGATCTTGAGCACCGTGGACTTGCCCGCGCCGTTGACGCCAAGCAGGCCGATCTTGGCGCCAGGGAAGAAGCTGAGCGAGATGTCCTTGATGATGTGGCGCTTGGGCGGGACGATCTTGCTCACGCCGTTCATGGTGTAGATGTACTGCATGCGGAACTCCGGGTGAGATGCTGGCGCCGGCGCGATACGCCGCGCGGCGAACTGCGCATTATAGCCGGTCGGCTGCGCCATCCCGGTGTCGACGCCGCGCCAGCGGCCACGCTGCGCGGTCTTCGCCACGGGCCATCGGTGGCCGCAAAGCCGCATCAGGGCTACACTTTCCCGGCTTTCCGCTCACTACTTGCCGAGGTCGCGATGTACCCCAAGGACTGCTCCATTGCCGGTTACGATGACGAACTGGCACGCGCCATTGCCGACGAGGGTCGGCGCCAGGAAGATCACGTGGAATTGATCGCCTCGGAGAACTACGCCAGTCCGCGGGTCATGGAGGCGCAAGGTTCCAAGCTCACCAACAAGTACGCCGAGGGTTATCCCGGCCATCGCTATTACGGCGGTTGCGACTATGTCGACGTTGCCGAGCGCCTTGCCATCGAGCGCTGCAAGCAGCTGTTTGGCGCGGTCTACGCCAACGTGCAGCCGCATTCGGGTTCGCAGGCCAATCAGGCCGTGTACTTTGCCCTGCTTGCGGCCGGCGACACCATCCTGGGCATGAGCCTGGCTCACGGCGGCCATCTCACGCACGGCGCCAAGCCCAACATCTCCGGCAAGCTGTTCCACGCCGTGCAGTACGGCGTCAACGAGCACGGCCTGGTCGATTACGACGAAGTCGAGCGCCTTGCGCTCGAGCACAAGCCGAAGATGATCGTGGCCGGCTTCAGCGCCTATTCGCAGGTGATGGACTGGGCGCGCTTCCGCGCCATTGCCGACAAGGTTGGCGCTTATCTGTTTGTCGACATGGCGCACGTCGCTGGCCTGGTTGCCGCCGGCGTCTATCCCAGCCCGCTGCCGCATGCGCACGTGGTCACTTCCACCACGCACAAGACCCTGCGCGGGCCGCGCGGCGGCTTCATTGTCGCCAGCGCCCAGGGCATGGGCGACAAGGCCGAGGAGATCCAGAAGAAGCTGCAGTCCATCGTCTTCCCCGGCATCCAGGGCGGCCCGCTGATGCACGTGATCGCAGCCAAGGCCGTGGCCTTCAAGGAAGCGCTGGAGCCGGCGTTCAAGACCTATCAAACCCAGGTGGTGAAAAACGCCAAGGCCATGGCCAAGGCCTTCATGGCACGCGGCTACAAGATCGTCTCCGGCGGCACCGAGGATCACTTGATGCTGGTGGATTTGATCGGCCGCGAAATCACCGGCAAGGATGCCGAGGCTGCCCTTGGCGCGGCCAACATCACTGTCAACAAGAACGCCGTGCCCAACGATCCACGCAAGCCGTTCATCACCTCCGGCCTGCGCGTCGGCACCCCGGCCGTCACCACGCGTGGCTACCAGGAGGCGGACGTGACCGCGCTGGCCGGCTGGATCTGCGACGTGCTGGATGCCCCCACCGATGCGGCCATCATTGCCAGCGTGCGCGACAAGGTCGTCGCACAATGCCGCCAGTTCCCGGTGTATGGGTGAGAGCGGGGGGGGATGGGCAGCGTGAATCCATATCGCGTCTATCCCTCGTGCCTCGACTCCCGCGCTTGATCTGATGCACTGCCCCTTTTGTCAGCACGAAGACACACGCGTCATCGACTCGCGGCTGGTGGACGACGGGGCCAGCGTGCGGCGGCGGCGCGAGTGTCCGCAATGTGGTGAACGCTTCAACACCTTCGAGACGGCCGAGCTCAAGTTGCCGGCAGTCATCAAGAGCGGCGAGCGGCGCGAGCCGTTCGACGAGCGCAAGCTGCGCATCAGTTTCGAGCGCGCATTGCAAAAACGGCCGGTGAGCAGCGAGGCCGTGGATACGGCCGTGCTGGCGGTGGCCAACGACCTGCGCCGCAGCGGCGAGCGCGAAGTGGCTTCGCGGCAGATTGGCGAGCTGGTCATGCGCGAGTTGAAGAAGCTCGATCAAGTGGCTTATGTGCGTTTTGCCTCGGTGTACCGCCGGTTCGAGGACATGCAGGCGTTTCGCGAGGAAATTGAAAAATTGGAACGCGACTTGCCTGGCCTGGATGAATTGCAATTGCCGCTGCTGGGTGGCGGCACGCGGGACGACAAGCCGTGACGGATTTTCCCGTGCTCGATCACGCCTGCATGGCGCAGGCGCTGCGTCTGGCGGCACGCGGCGCGTACACCACCCAGCCCAATCCACGCGTGGGCTGCGTGATCGCACACGATGCGCAAGTCGTCGGCACGGGATTCCATCAGCGCGCCGGCGAGCCGCATGCCGAAGTCTTTGCGCTGCGCGCAGCGGGGACGCAGGCGCGTGGCGCGACGGCGTACGTGACGCTGGAGCCGTGTGCGCATTTCGGCCGTACGCCGCCATGTGCCGATGCACTGGTCGCGGCCGGCGTTGCACGCGTGGTGGTGGCCAGCGAAGACCCCAATCCGCACGTCAATGGCCGCGGCCTGGACAAGCTGCGCGCCGCCGGCATCGTGGTGGACACCGGGCTGATGCACGACGCCGCGCGCGAGCTCAATATCGGTTTCTTCAGCCGCATCGAACGCCGCCGGCCATGGCTGCGGGTGAAACTGGCCATGAGTCTGGACGGCCGTACCGCCTTGGCCAATGGCCAGTCTGCGTGGATCACCGGCGAGGCCGCGCGGGCCGATGTCCAGCGCTGGCGCGCACGCAGCTCGGCCATCCTCACCGGCGCCGGCACCGTGCTGGCCGATAACCCGCACCTGACGGTGCGCCTGCCGGCAGGGGTGCCGTTTGTGCCGCCGCTGCGCGTCGTGCTGGATCGGCGCCGTCGCGTACCGCTGTCGCACCATGTGCTCGACGGCACGGCGCCAACCCTGATGCTGCATGCCGCCGTCGATGACACGGCGCACACCCTTACCCCGCCTGCGGGGGAAGGTGCCGAAGGCGGAAGCAGGCGCGGCGCCGCCGCGGCGAGTGCCCTGATCGCGCCTGAGTACCTCGCCGTGCCTGAGCGCGACGGCGCACTCGACTTGCCCGCCGTGCTGGCCCTGCTGGCGCAGCGTGGCTGCAACGAGGTGCAAGTCGAAGCCGGTCCGACCCTGTGCGGCGCATTGTTTGCCGCCGGCCTGGTGGACGAGCTGCTGCTCTACATCGCGCCGGTGTTGCTGGGTGACGCGGCGCGTCCCTTGCTGCACTTGCCGCCGCTGGCCGACATGGCGCAGCGCTGGCACCTGCGCGCGATCGAGCAGCGCAGCGTCGGCGCGGACTGGCGCTTGCGATTGCGTCCCGCGTAGGTACGCACGCCGCACGGACTTCGCGGGCTGGCCCGCGCGGGCCACACCAAGCGAGCTGTAATCGCCTTCAATGGTGGCCGTGCTGGTGGTGAATGTCGGGATAGTGCGAGTGAAAGTGCGTCAGTGGCTCATGCGTGTGCGGGTGCGTGTGGGGTTCGCTGCCATCACGGAGCTTGTGCAGAAAACCACTTCCTGTGGATTTCTGCACAGACTCTGAGCGGCAAGGCGCGAGCCACCAGCGTGCTACGATGCGTGGGCCGGCTTGCCGGCAAGCGTCTTCAGGGCGGGGTGAAATTCCCCACCGGCGGTAGGTTGGACGATCGATTCGCTCAACAAGCCCGCGAGCGCCTTTGCCGCCCGGCAAAGGGTCAGCAGATCCGGTCCGATGCCGGAGCCGACGGTCAAGCCATCGCGCAGTGCGCGGCGGCCCACAGTCCGGATGCAAGAAGACGGTTCGACGCGCGACGTGATGGCGCGTCGGCCTCATGCCTTGAGGCGTTTTTCGCATGACTTGACGCGGGAAACGTTTTCAATGAAGCCAGTTGCCATAAAGCCGGAAATCTCCGTGTCGCGCGCGCGTCCTGACCCGGTGGTGCGCTGATGTTTACCGGGATCATCCAGGCCGTCGGCACGCTGGCCGCGCAGGACGTGCGCGGCGGCGATGTGCGCCTGCAAATCGATACCGGGGCGCTGAACCTGGCCGATGTGCGGGTGGGCGATTCCATTGCCGTGTCCGGCGTGTGCCTGACGGCCGTGAGCCTGCAGCCGCATGGTTTTGCCGCCGATGTATCCAACGAAACCTTGTCGCGCACCACGCTGGGCGCGCTCAAGGTGGGCGCGCCGGTCAATCTGGAAAAGGCGTTGCGGCTGGCCGATCGTCTGGGCGGCCATTTGGTGTCCGGGCATGTCGATGGCCTGGGTACGGTGCGCTCGATAACGGCCGATGCGCGCTCGCAGCGCTGGTCGTTTGACGTGCCGGCGTCGATCGCGCATTACATCGCCGCCAAGGGCTCGGTGTGCATCGACGGCACCAGCCTCACGGTCAATGCCGTCGACGGTACGCGTTTCGACGTCAACCTGATTCCGCACACGGTGGCGCACACCGCGTTTCGCGCGCGGCGCGTGGGTGAGGCGGTGAACATCGAGGTCGACCTGCTGGCCCGCTACCTCGAACGCCTGCTCACCCGCGACGAGGCGTCGACGCTGGATGCGGCGTTTTTGCAGCGCCATGGTTTTGCCTGACTTCGCCTGCTCTCCCTTGCGGGGTGAGGGGCTGTAGTCACCGTCCCCTTCGCTCCGCCGCCCCTTATCCGCCCCTTCGGGGCACCTTCTCCCCGACGGGGCGAAGGGAAATCCCACTTCGGACCCACACCATGCCTTTCAACACCATTCCTGAAATCATCGATGCCATCCGTGCCGGCCACATGGTGGTCATGCTCGATGACGAGGGCCGCGAGAACGAGGGCGACCTCATCATGGCCGCGCAGAAGGTGCGTGCCGAGGATGTCAACTTCATGGTGCGCGAGGCACGCGGCCTGCTGTGCCTGACCTTGACCCGGCAGCGCACGCAGCAGCTCGGCTTGCGGCCGATGGTGGCCGACAACACCTCGGCCTACCACACCAACTTCACCGTCTCCATCGAGGCGGCGGTGGGCGTTACCACCGGCATCTCCGCGCACGACCGGGCGCGCACCATCCAGGCCGCGGTACAGGCCGATGCCAGCGCGCGCGACCTGACCCAGCCGGGGCATGTGTTCCCGTTGACGGCGCAGCCCGGCGGCGTGTTGACCCGTGCCGGCCACACCGAGACCGGCTGCGACCTGGCGGCGCTGGCCGGGCTGGAACCGGCGGCCGTGCTGATCGAGATCCTGCGCGACGACGGCACCATGGCGCGGCGACCGGATCTGGAAGTATTTGCCGCCACGCATGGCCTGAAGATCGGTTCCATTGCCGACCTCATCCGCTATCGATTGCAGACCGAGCAGACCGTGCACCGCGTGCATGAGGAATCGGTGCAGACCGACTTTGGCGTGTTCCGGCTGGTGACCTATCAGGATGCGATCCGCCAGGCGCTGCATTTTGCCCTGGTGCGCGGCACCGTCGATGACGGCGCGCCAGTGTTGTCGCGCGTGCATGTGCGCAACACGCTGGGCGATGTGCTGCATCTCAAGCGCGATGACCTGGGCCTGGGCATCCCGCAGGCGCTGCAGCGCATTGCCGACGCCGACCGCGGCGTGCTGGTGGTGCTGTCCGAAGTGGAGCCGCCCGAGGCTGTGCTGGCGCGCCTGACGCATGCGCCCGTCGCGCAGCCGGCAGACGAGGCGCGCCAGCAGGAATGGCGCCAGCTGGGTCTGGGGGCGCAGATCCTGGCCGACCTGGGCGTGCATCAGCTGCGCGTGCTGGGGACGCCGCGCAAGCTGGTCGGCCTGGCCGGCTTTGGCCTGGAAGTGGCCGAGTACGTCGCCTGATGCCGGTGCATTACGATCACGCGATGAACCCTTTGCCCGCGTCCGCGCCGCACGTCCGCCTGATCGCGCCGTCCGGTCACATGCACGATGCCGCGGCCATGGCCCGTGGCGTGGCGCGCCTGCGGGCGGTCGGCTGTACGGTCGATGGCCTGCAAGTGCTTGAGCGCACACAGCTGCGCTTTGCCGGCAGCGATGCCGAGCGTGCCGCCGACATCAATGCCCTGGCGCAGGCCGGGCACCTGCCTGACATCGTGCTGGCTACCCGCGGCGGTTACGGCGCGACGCGCCTGCTGCCGCATCTGGCCTACGGCCCATTGCGCGAGCGGCTGGCCGATGGCCATGTGGCGCTGGTCGGGCACAGCGATTTCACCGCGCTGCAACTGGCGCTGTATGCCAAGAGCGGCGTGCGCAGTTTCGCTGGCCCGCTGCTGGCCAATCTTGGCGCCGAGACGCTGGACCAGCCGACCTGGGATGGTTTTTGGCAGACCTTGAGCGCGTCGCACATGCGGGTGACGTGGGCCGCTGAAGACGCTGCGCCGCTGAACGTGTCCGGCCCGCTGTGGGGCGGCAACCTGGCGGTGCTGTGCAGCCTGCTGGGCAGCGCGTATTTCCCGCGCATCGACGGCGGCATCTTGTTTGTCGAGGACGTGGGCGAGCCGCCGTTTCGCATCGAGCGCCTGCTGTATCAGTTGCTGCTGGCGGGCGTGCTCAAGCGCCAGCGTGCGCTGCTGCTGGGCGATTTTGCCGATTGCCGGACCGGCCCGCGCGACAACGGCTACGACCTGTCCGCCGCGTTTGCGCAATTGGCAGGCGTGGCCGGCATCCCGCTGCTGCGCGGCTTGCCGCACGGACACGCTCGGCGGCAATTGACCCTGCCGTTTGGCGCCGACGCACGCTTGCGCGTGGACGCCGGCCAAGCGCTGCTGGAATGCACCGGTTATGCGCACCCGGCGTGTACCGCCGCGGCGCCGGCGGCCGTGCAAGCGGCGATGGGCGCAAACCCGTAAAATGGCGCGTTCGCAAGGCCTCACAAGGAATGCCGCGCATGAAAACCATCCAAGGTGATTTCACCGCCCCGCGTGGACGCTTTGCCATCGTCGCCGGGCGTTTCAACGGCTTCGTCGTCGAGCCGCTGGTGGCCGGTGCGCGTGATGCGCTGCTGCGCCATGGTGTGGCCGAGGACGCTATCGACCTCATCCGTGTGCCCGGTGCATGGGAGATTGCCCTGGTCGCCAGCAAGCTGGCGCATGCCGGCGAGTACGCCGCCATCATTGCCGTCGGTGCAGTGATTCGCGGTGCGACGCCGCATTTCGACTACGTGGCCGGCGAATGCGCCAAGGGCCTGGCGCAGGCGGCGCAGGCCTCCGGTGTGCCGGTCGCATTTGGCGTGCTGACCACCGACAGCATCGAGCAGGCGATCGAGCGCGCCGGCACCAAGGCCGGCAACAAGGGCGCCGATGCGGCGTTGGCGGCGCTGGAAATGGCCAGCCTGTACGAGCAACTCGCATGAGCCAGCAGCCGCAACGGCTGGACCTGGTCGCCCGTTCGCGCTCGCGGCGACGCGCGCTGCAGGCGTTGTACGCGTGGCAGATGAGCGGCAACGGCATGGCTGGCGTCATTGCCCAGTTCCAGCATGAGCAGGACATGGAAGTGGCCGATCTCGACTACTTCGAGGATCTGCTGCACGGGGTCGAGCACCATCTCGCCGCGCTGGATGCCGCGCTGCGCCCGCATCTGGATCGCGACGTGGAGCAGGTTGATCCCATCGAACGTGCGGTGCTGCGCCTGGCCGCCTACGAGCTCAAGTACCGGCTGGACGTGCCGTATCGGGTCGTGATCAACGAAGCCATCGAGGTCACCAAGCGCTTTGGCGCCGACCACGGCCACAGTTACGTCAACGGCGTGCTGGACAAGCTGGCCGGGGACTTGCGGACAGTGGAAAAGCACGGTTGACGGCAGCCGCGCAGTTGGCAGGCGCAGCGAACGCGCCAGGATGACGGACAAATCGGATGGAATTTGACCTGATCGAGTTGCTGCGCCAGCGCGTGCACGAGCCGCGCGAAGATGTGCGCGTGGGCATTGGCGATGATGGCGCGGTGCTCATGCCGCCGGCGGGCCAGGAGCTGGTCGCGGCCATCGACACCATGGTCGAAGGCGTGCATTTTCTCCCCGGCACGGCCAGCGAGGACCTTGGCTGGAAGTCGCTGGCGGTCAACCTGTCCGACCTGGCCGCCATGGGCGCCGAGCCGGCATGGGCGCTGCTCAGCCTGACCCTGCCCAAGGCCGATGCCGCGTTCGTACGCGGCTTTGCCGAGGGCTTTGCGCAATTGGCCCGTGAGCATCATGTGGCGCTGGTTGGCGGCGACACCACCGCCGGGCCGCTGGCCGTCAGCGTGGCGGTGCAGGGTTTCGTGCCACCCGGTGCGGCGCTGCGGCGCGATGGCGCCCACATCGGCGACCTGGTGCTGGTGACCGGCTGGCTGGGCGATGCCACGGCCGGGCTGCATGCGCTGCGCGAGTTGCCGCTGGATGACCCGGCACGCGGCGCCTTGCGGCGCACGTTGATCGAGCGCTTGAATCGGCCGGTGCCGCGCGTGCGCGCCGGCCTGGCCTTGCGTGGGTTGGCCAGCGCCTGCGTCGATGTTTCCGATGGTTTGCTGGCCGATCTGGGGCATGTTTGCGCCGCCAGCGGCGTGGGCGCCGAGCTCGACGCCAAGCTGCTGCCGCGCTCGCCGGCACTGCGCGAATTGCATGGCCAGGCGCAGGCGCTGGAGTTTGCCTTGGTTGGCGGCGACAACTACGAGCTGTGCTTCACCGTGCCGCCGCACCATCTGGAACAGGTGCTGGCCGATCTTGGCCGCGTCGGCTGCGGCGTCACCTGGATTGGCCGCATCGTCGCCGGCGATGGCGTACGCGTGCGTGATGCGCAAGGCGCGTGGATCGACTTGCCGACCAGTGGCTGGGAGCATTTCGCATGAATCCTTGCGCACGCCATGCGGGGCTTTTCGCATGGGCTTGAGGACGCCGCTGAGTACCGCGCAACGCCGCACCCTGACCGGCTCGGCCGCCGGCTGGATCGCGTGTGGCCTGGGTTCCGGCCTGGTGCCGCTGGCGCAGGGCACGGCAGGTTCCTTGGCGTCGCTGCTGCCGTGGCTGGCATTGCGGCAGCTGTCGCTGCCGCTGTACGCGGCGGTGCTGGCACTCGCCTTTGCACTTGGCGTATGGGCTTGCGGCGTGGCTGGCCGTGCCATTGGCACGGCCGATCACCGGTCGCTGGTCTGGGATGAATTTGTCGGCCAGTGGATAACCCTGCTGCCGTTGCTGCTGGCGCCGTGGTCGGCACTGGGCGGTGCCCGGTTGGTGTTGGCGATGGCCGCCGGGTTCGGTTTGTTCCGCCTGTTTGATGTGTGGAAACCATGGCCGATCCGCTGGCTGGACCGGCGCGTCAAGGGCGGCTTGGGCGTGATGATCGACGACGTGCTGGCGGGCGTGTTTGCAGCTGTCGCGCTAGTGCTGGTTCTGCATTTCCTGTGGTAGGAGCCCGCTTGCGGGCTCCCATGGTTCAAGCGGGTGTGGCTCAGCTGCGCGCATCCAGCACGATACGGTAGCGGGCCTTGCCGGCGGCAAGGTGTGCCAGGGCGGCGTTGACCTCGGACATCGGGAAGTGCTCGACCTGCGGGCGGATATCGTGGCGGGCGGCAAACGCCAGCATGCGCGCGATGTCCACCGGTGAGCCGGTGGGTGAACCGGAGACGTCGCGCTGGCCGGAGATCAAGGTGAAGGCCGGCACCGGGATCGGCGCCGTGACCACGCCAACCACATGCATGCGGCCTTTCTTCGCCAGCGTGCCGAGCAGGGCGTTCCAGTCCATCGCCACGTTGACGGTGACGATCAAAAGGTCGAGTGAGCCGGCGATGGCCTTGAGCGCCTCGGCATCGCGGCTGGACACCACGTGATGCGCGCCAAAGCCGCGCGCCTGTTCGGCCTTGTCCGGGCTGGAGGTGAAGGCGGTGACCTCGCAGCCCCACGCCGCGGCAAACTTCAGCGCCATGTGGCCAAGGCCGCCGATGCCGACCACGCCGACGCGCGCCGTTGGCGCGATGGCGTATTCGACGAAAGGTTTGAACACGGTCATGCCGCCGCACAACAGCGGGCCGGCGCTGGCCAGGTCGATGCCGTCGGGCAGCGGAATGGTCCATGCCCAATGCGCGCGCAGCTTGTCGGCAAAGCCGCCGTTGTGGTGCACGATGGTGGCGATCGACTCCGCGCACAGGTGCTGATCGCCGCCCAGGCAGGCCTGGCAATGCATGCAGCTGGCATTGGTCCAGCCGATGCCGACGCGCTGGCCGATGCGCAAGCCCTTGGCGTGCGGCCCAAGCGCGCTGACCGTGCCGATCACCTCATGGCCGGGAATGAACGGGTAGCTGGCGTTGCCCCATTCGTTGCCGACCATGGACAAATCGGAGTGGCACACGCCGCAGTAATCGACGGTCACCTCCACTTCCTCATCTCCCAGCGCGCCAAGGTCGGTGGTTTGCAGCGACAAGGGCTGGTCGGGGGCGGTGGCAGTCCAACCGGTAACAGATGACATCGGCAATACCTCATGCAGGGGGCGCGGACGGCGGCCAGCGTGGGCGCGTCGACGTGAGTGCATTGTCATGCATTTCGTCCGGCCGGTAGCGCTACGCTTGACGGAGATTTGTGCCCTGGAGGGTTGAACCATGCAATACCGCCGTCTTGGCAGTTCCGGTTTGCAGCTTTCGGCGTTGTCGCTGGGAGCGTGGGTGACGTTTGGGCGCCAGGTCGATCGAGCCTTGGCGCGTGACTTGCTGGCGTTGGCGCACGAGCGTGGCGTCAATTACTTCGACAATTCGGAGACCTACAACAACGGCATGGCCGAGCAGGTCATGGGCGAGGCGCTGGCCGATTTGCGGTTTCCTCGCGACAGCTATTGCGTCTCCAGCAAGGTCTTCTTCGGCGCGGTGGAAAACCCGCTGCCGACCCAGCACGGGTTGTCGCGCAAGCATGTCATCGAGGCCTGCCATCAGGCCTTGCACCGGCTCCAGGTCGACTATCTCGACCTGTACTTTTGCCATCGCCCCGATCCGGACACGCCTGTTGCCGAAACCGTCGCGGCCATGGACTTGCTGGTGCGCCAGGGCAAGGTGCTGTATTGGGGTACCAGCGAGTGGTCGGCCGAGGCGATTGCCGAGGCGCACAACGTCGCGCGCGAAAATCATCTGACTGCGCCGACCATGGAGCAGCCGCAGTACAACCTGCTGCATCGCGAGCGGGTGGAGGTGGAATACGCGTCGCTGTACAAGCGCTACGGCATGGGCACCACGATCTGGTCGCCGCTGGCATCGGGCCTGTTGACCGGCAAGTACAACGATGGCGTGCCGGCCGGTTCGCGCCTGTCGCAACCGGGATTCGAGTGGCTGCGCAAGAGCGTGCTCGGCGAGGATGGCGCACGCGTGGCCACGGTGCGCGCGCTGGCGCCGATTGCCGATGAGCTGGACATCAGCCTGACGCAGCTGGCCATTGCCTGGTGCCTGCTCAATCCGAATGTATCGACGGTCATGCTTGGCGCCAGCACGCGGGCGCAGCTGGAGGAAAACCTTGCCGCGCTGGACGTGCTGCCCAAGCTCGACGGCAACGCGGCGCGGCGTATCCAGCAGGTGATTGCCGCGCCGTAGGCTCCTGGGCCTGTCCGCGCGTCCGCGCCAGTGTCCGCGGACACTGGTCGCGGCGGACGGGGAGCGCGCAACACGTTGAAGCGCAAGTCAATTCGCCTGCACCAAGCGCTGGCACAAGCATTGCAGACGTATCTCGTCGCCGCACTGAACGCGGCAGGGGATGCGCTGGATGATTCGTGACACCTCCGCCCAGGACCGCCTGGTAGAAATCAAACCCGATCGCCGCCGTCGGCTGATCCTGGCCGCGGCCGGCGTGGTGGTGGTAGGCGTGCTGGCATGGCTGGCACCGGGCATCGGGCGCATGTTTTCCGCCTCGTCGTCGGTCAGTGCCTCGCGGCTTTCCTTCGCCACCGTCGAGCGTGGCCCGTTTGTGCGCGATATCGCCGCCGAGGGCAAGGTCGTCGCCGCCGTCAGTCCCACCTTGTATGCCACCTCTGGCGGCGCGGTCACGCTCAAGGTGCACGCTGGCGACACGGTCAGGATCGGCCAGGTGCTGGCCACCATCGTCAGCCCGGAGCTGACCAACAAGCTGGCGCAGGAACAAAGCAACGCCGACGCGATGGAAGTGGAATACCAGCGTGCGCAGATCGATGCGCGCAAGAAACGCGGCGAGCTGCAAAAAGCCTACGACAACGCGCAGATCGACCAGCAGGCGGCGGCACGCGACCTCGACCGCAACCAGCGGGCGTTCACCATGGGTGCGGTGCCCAGCATGGATGTGGATCGCTCCAAGGACACGTTGCAGAAGGCCAAGATCACCCTGCAGCATGCGCGCGCCGACCTCGGCATGGACAACGCCAGCCTCAACTTCGACATCCAGTCCAAGAAACTTGCGCATGAGCGCCAGCTGCTGCTGGTGGCCGACCTGCAGCGCCAGGTCGATGACCTCAACGTGAAATCGCCGGTGGACGGCCAGGTCGGCCAGTTGTTCATTGCCGAACGCGCCACTGTGGCAAAAGACGCGCAACTGCTCAGCGTGATCGACCTGTCGGCGCTGCAAGTGGAAATGCAGGTGCCGGAGAGTTTTGCCCGCGACCTGGGTATTGGCATGGGCGGCGAAATCAGCGGCAACGGCAAGACCTGGAAAGGCCTGGTCAGCGCGATCTCGCCTGAGGTGGTCAATGGCCAGGTCGCGGCGCGGCTGCGCTTCGACGGCACGACGCCGAAGCAGCTGCGCCAGAACCAGCGCCTGTCGGTGCGCGTGTTGCTGGACAAGCGCGCCGACGTGCTGACTGTGCAGCGCGGTTCGTTTGTCGACGAATCCGGCGGCAGCTACGCCTATGTCGTGCGCGATGGCCTGGCTACGAAAACCCCGGTCCGGCTGGGCGCTTCCAGCATCGACAAGGTGGAAATCCTGGAAGGCCTGAAGCAGGGCGACCGCATCGTGATTTCCGGTACCGACAACTTCAAAGGGGCGGCGAAAGTCGCGATCAGCAACTGAGATTTTCCCTTCTCCCTGTGGGAGAAGGTGCCCGCAGGGCGGATGGGGGTACGGGTTGCCCATGTATTGCGGCGAACCCGAACCCTCACCCCAACCCCAACCTTCTCCCAGAGGGAGATGGGTTTGAATCGATCACCACTACGAAGGAAGCACCATGCTCAAGATGACCCACCTGTCCAAGGTCTACCGCACCGAAGTGGTGGAGACCTATGCGCTGCGCGATTTCAACATTGACGTGAAGGAGGGCGAGTTTGTCGCCGTCACCGGCCCGTCGGGTTCGGGCAAGACCACCTTCCTGACCATTGCCGGCCTGTTGGAAACCTTCAGTGGTGGCGAGTATCACCTCGATGGCGTCGAGGTCAGCAACTTGAACGACAACGCCCGCTCGAAGATCCGCAACGAGAAGATCGGCTTCATCTTCCAGGCGTTCAACCTGATTCCCGATCTCAACGTGTTCGACAACATCGAGGTGCCGCTGCGCTATCGCGGCATGAAATCAGCCGAGCGCAAGCAACGCATCATGGATTCGCTGGAGCGCGTGGGCCTGGCCTCGCGCGCCAAGCACTACCCGGCCGAGTTGTCCGGCGGCCAGCAGCAACGCGTGGCCATCGCCCGCGCGCTGGCCGGCTCGCCGCGCCTGCTGCTGGCCGATGAACCGACCGGTAACCTCGACACACAAATGGCGCGCGGCGTGCTGGAACTGATTGAAGACATCCACCGCGACGGCGCCACCATCGTCATGGTCACGCATGACCCGGAACTGGCCGCGCGCGCGCAACGCAACGTGCACATCATCGACGGTCAGGTGGTCGACCTGACCGAGGAACCGCGGTTTCACAGCTTGCAGGCCAGTGGTACCGACGAAGTACACGGCTGAGACAGCGCGCCGCTGGTAGGAGCCCGCTCGCGGGCGATGCTTTTGTCCCGGATCTCCGTTCGAGCATCAAAACAACAGCATCGCCCGCGACCGAAGGGAGCCCCTTGTGGGCTAGCGGGCTCCTACCAGCGACGACATCCTCATCGGCAGGAACCGGCATGTTCGCCTACTACCTCCAACTCGGTCTCAACAGCCTGCGCCGCAACCCGGCGCTGACCGCGTTGATGGTGATGGCGATCGGGTTTGGTGTGGCGGCATCGATGATCACCTGGTCGGTGTTTCGCGCAGTGTCGGGCAACCCGATTCCGGACAAGTCCGCGCAGCTGTTCACGCCGCAGATCGACAACTGGGGCCCACAGCAAAACGTGAAGGGCGAGCCGGCCGATGCGCTGAGCTACGTGGACGCGACAGCGCTGTTGCGGGCGGGCGAGGCGAAGCGCCAGACCCTGTTGTATGTGGTGGAGCTTGCCGTGCTGCCGGAGGGCAATCGCGACCTGCCGTTGAATGCCAGCGGCTACGCCGTGGGCAGCGATTTCTTCCCGATGTTCGAGGTGCCGTTCCGCTACGGCAGCGGCTGGAGCGCGCAGGATGACGCGGCGCGCGCCACCGATGTGGTGCTTGGCGGCGAGCTCAACCAGAAGCTGTTTGCCGGCGCCGACAGCGTGGGGCGTACGGTCAATCTCGGCGGCCATGATTACCGCGTGGTTGGCGTCACCAGCCACTGGAATCCACGCCCGCGCTTCTACGACCTGTTCAGCACCAGCGGCTTTGCCGACGAGCCGGACTTCTACCTGCCGTTCACCCGTGCCGTGGCGCTGCAAATGTATCCCGGCGGCCGCAACAGTTGCCGTGGCCAGCTCAGCTTTACCAACTGGGCGGATTACACGCAAAGCAACTGCGTGTGGATCACGCCGTGGGTGGAGCTGGACAGCGCGGCGGAGGTGGCGCGCTACCGCCAGTTCCTTGCCAACTACGCTGCCGATCAACAGCGTGCCGGCCGTTTCGCCTGGGCGCCTAACGTGCGCCTGCGCGACGTGGTGCAGTGGCTGGATTACCAGCGTGTGGTGCCGCCGGAAAGCCGCATCGCGTTGGCCGTGGCGCTGGGCTTTTTCCTGATCTGCCTGGTCAACACCATTGGCCTGCTGTTGGCCAAGTTCATGCGCCGCGCCGGCGAGATCGGCGTGCGCCGCGCCCTCGGTGCCACGCGAGGCGAGATCTACAAGCAGTACCTGATCGAAGCGGGCATGACGGGCCTGGCTGGTGGGGTGCTGGGCTTGCTGCTCACTGCACTGGGCGTGGCTGGCGTGGGTGTGCTGTTTCAGCCGCAGATCGCCAAGTTGGCGCAACTGGATCTCTCGCTGCTGGGGCTGACCCTGGCCGTGGCGATCGTCGCCACCGTGCTGGCGGCCTTTTATCCGGCCTGGCGCGCGGCCCACGTGCAGCCGGCCTGGCAATTGAAGTCGAGCTGAGGAGGCGATGATGAACCTGCAGATTCGCCCCATCCTCGTCGCGTTGCGCCGGCACAAGGCGGGCACCGTGCTGATCGCGGTGCAGATTGCGTTGACCCTGGCCATCGTGTGCAACGCGCTGTTCATCATCCACTCGCGGCTGGCCAACCTGGCCGAGGTCAGCGGCGTGGACGAGTCCAGCGTGTTCGTGATCCGCAACCAGTGGGCGGTCGAGCGGCCGACGCCGCAGGTCGATGCGCAGGTGCAGGCCGACCTGCTGGCGCTGCGGCAGTTGCCTGCCGTGCGCGATGCCACGCCCGCCACCGGCAACGGCTACCCGCTGTCGGGCGGTGGCTGGGACAACTTCATCTCGCTGACGTCCGACCAGACCCACCCAGTCACCGATTCGGCGGTGTATGTGGGTGACGAGCATTTCATCGGCACGCTGGGATTGAAGCTGGTTGCCGGGCGCAACTTCCGTCCGGAAGACGTGCTGGTGATGGGCACCCAGCAGGCGGTTGTCCCGCCGACGGTCATCGTGAGCCAGGCCCTGGCCGACCGGCTGTTTCCCGGCGGCAAGGCGCTGGGCAAGAGCTTCTACGCCATGGGCACCACGCCCAGCACCATCATCGGCATCGTCGATCCGCTGCACCGGCAGGGCACGACGCCGTGGAACAAGCCCTATGCCGGGCAGTCGCTGATCTGGCCGCTGCGTCCGGCCGATTCGCGCGGCATCAACTACATCGTGCGCGCCAAGCCCGGCCAGCTTGCCGACGCGATGCGCGAAGCGCCCAAGGCGCTGTATGCGCAAAGCCGCCTGCGCATCATCGACGCGAAGGACGGCATCCAGGATTACGCCGAAATCCGCCACCGCGCCTACGACCGCGACCGCGGCATGGCCATCCTCATGGGCATCATCTGCAGCGTGCTGCTGGCGATCACCGCCGCCGGCATCGTGGGCCTGACCAGTTTCTGGGTCGGCCAGCGCCGCCGGCAGATCGGCGTGCGCCGTGCGCTGGGTGCGCGCAAGCGCGACATCCTGGCGTATTTCCTCACTGAGAATTTCCTCATCAGCACGGCCGGCGTGGTGCTGGGTGTCGTGCTGGCGATGGCGTTCAACCTGTGGACGGTGGCCCGTTTCGAGCTGGATCGCATGTCAATGGCCTACGTGGGCATCGGCGTGATCGTGCTGTTGTTGCTGGGCCAGGGCGCGGTGTTGGCGCCGGCGTTGCGTGCTTCGCGCGTGCCGCCGGTGGAGGCGACCCGGTCGGTGTGATTTTGATTTCTCCCTTCCCCGTGGGCGGGGGAGGGACAGGCAGATGGAGTACGTGGCATGTTTTCCTACTATCTCGAATTGGCCCTGCGCAGCTTGAGGCGCAGCTTTGGCCTGACCGTGCTGATGGTGCTGGCGATCGGCTTTGGCGTGGCCGCGTCGATGACCACCTGGTCGGTGTTCCGTGCGGTGTCGGGCGATCCGATCCCGTGGAAATCCGCGCAGCTGTTCGTGCCGCAGATCGATGCGTGGGGGCCACGCGGGCGCAGTGACGATGGCGAACCGTCGAACGCGATGAACTACACCGATGCGATGGCCTTGATGCGCGACCACCGCGCCAGGCGCCAGTCGGCGATGTACCAGATCTCGCCGTCGGTGGTGCCGGCGCAGGCTGGCAAGCATCCACTCAACGTCAGCGGCCACGCGGTGTACAGCGAATTTTTCCCGATGCTCGACGTGCCGTTCCTGTACGGCAGCGGCTGGAGCGCGCAGGACGATGCGCAGCGTGCAGCGGTGGTGGTGATCAGCAGCAAGCTCAGCGAGAAACTGTTTGGCGACATCGACAGCGTCGGTCGAACCCTGAATATCGAAGGCAAGGATTACCGCGTGGTCGGCGTGCTGGACCACTGGAATCCGCAACCGCGCTTCTACGACGTGGTCAACAGCGGCGGCTTCAACGAGGGTGTCGAGGACGTGTTCCTGCCGTTCGAGCGCGCCATCGCCGTGGGCATTCCCAACGACGGCAACACCAACTGCAACGCCACGCCGGAGGAGTCCGGGTTCGTCGGCCTGCAGCGCTCCAGTTGCGTGTGGATTGCCTACATGGCCGAGCTGGACGATGCCGCCGCAGTCACCGCCTATCGTCAGTATCTGGACGGCTATGCGCGCGATCAGCAAAAAGCCGGACGCTTCGGCTGGCCGCCGAACAACCGCCTGCGCGATCTGCCGGCGTTCCTTGAGCATGAGCACGTGGTGCCCAGCGACACCAAGGTTTCGCTGCTGGTGGCGCTGGGCCTGTTGCTGGTGTGCCTGGTGAATACCGTCGGCCTGCTGCTGGCCAAGTTCCTGCGCCGCAGCGGCGAGATTGGCGTGCGCCGTGCGCTGGGTGCGCCGCGCAAGGCGATCTACCTGCAGTTCCTCACCGAGGCCGGTGTGGTTGGTGTGGCCGGCGGCGTGCTCGGTCTGCTGCTGACCGGCGTCGGCGTGGCCAGCGTGGGGCTGGTACTGCCCAAGAGTATTGCCACGCTGGCGCGGGTCGACTTCTCGCTGCTGGCGCTCGCGCTGCTGGTCGCCGTGGTGGCGACCTTGCTGGCCGGGCTTTATCCCACCTTCCGGGCGTCACGCGTGCAACCCGCGTGGCAGCTGAAATCGAACTGAGGGTTATGCCCATGACCATGCATCCCATCCTCGCGGCGCTACGCAAGCACAAGGCCGGCGTCGTGCTGATTGCGCTGCAGATTGCGTTGACGCTGGCGATCGTCTGCAACGCGATCTTCATCATCGGCCAGCGCGTCGAACGGGTGAACCGGCCGACCGGGCTGGACGAAAGCAACCTGTTCCTGATTTCCCAGCAATGGGTGGGCGCGCCCGGCGAGGACGTCCCCGGTGGCGTGGACAAGCTCGACGCCATGCAGCAGGAGGATCTCGCCGCGCTGCGCCAGTTGCCCGACGTGGCGTCGGTGGCGCCGGTCAATTCCATGCCCCTGCTCGACTCGTCCTGGAACGGCGCCATCGGCAACAAGCCCGGTGATACCCGCGGTGGTGGCAGGAGTTTCACCCGCACCACCTACTACTTCAGTGACGAGCAAGTGTTCTCCACCCTTGGCGTGCGCCTGGTGGCCGGGCGTGCATTCAACGCGGGCGACATCCAGCACCAGGGCTTTCGCGAGCAGCATGATCCGGACATCGTGATCCTGACCAAGGCGCTTGCCGACAAGCTGTTCCCCGACGGTGGCGCGGTCGGCAAGCTGGTCTACCTCAATGGTGGAAACAAGCCGGTTACCGTCATCGGCGTCATCGAACGCATGCAGGTGCCCTACGCCGGCGGCGGTGACGAGGTGGCCTGGAATTCCACGCTGATCCCGGCTCGCTTGAACGCCAACTTCTCGCGCTATGCCGTGCGCGCCAAGCCGGGCCGGCTCGACGCGGCAATGCAGGCGGTGACGCCGACGCTGTACAAGGTCAACCCGATGCGCGTGCTCGACGACGACAGCGTGCGTTCGTTTACCGACCTGCGCGACAAGGCTTACCGGGCCGATCGCGGCATGGCGATCCTGATGGGCGTGGTGTGCCTGATCCTGCTGTGCGTCACCGCCGCCGGCATCGTCGGGTTGACCAGCTTCTGGGTCGGCCAGCGCCATCGCCAGATCGGCGTGCGCCGTGCATTGGGCGCACGCAAGGTCGACATCCTGCGTTACTTCCAGATCGAGAACCTGATGATTGCCGGCGCCGGCGTCGTCACCGGCGTGCTGCTGGCGGTCGGTCTCAACGCATGGCTGATGAGCCATTACGAAATGGCGCGCATGCCGCTGCTGTACGTGATCACCGGCGTGCTGGCGATGCTCGCCATCGGCCAGGCTGCCGTGTTCGTGCCGGCGCGGCGGGCGTCGAATGTGCCGCCGGTGGTGGCGACGCGGGCGGTGTGATTTTCCCCTCCTCCGACGGAGGAGGGGAGTTCAATCAAGGAGACATGGGATGTTTGCCTACTACCTCGATCTTGCCCTGCGCAGCCTGAAGCGCAACAAGGCGCTTACCGCGCTGATGGTGCTGGCGATCGCTCTGGGCATCGGCGCGTCGATGACCACGTTGACGGTGCTGCATGTGTTGTCGGGCGATCCATTGCCGGGCAAGAGCGACAAGCTGTTCTACCCGCAGATGGATCCGCAGGATATGGATGGCTACAAGCCGCAGGATGAGCCGCCGGAACAGGTCACCTGGATCGACGGCATGGCGCTGCTGCATGCCAGGCGCGCCCGCCACCAGGCGCTGATGACCGGCGGCGCCGTGCCGATCCAGCCGGCACAGTCCGTGATCGATCCGTTCTTCGAGAGCGCGCGCTACACCACGGCCGACTTTTTTCCGATGTTCGACGTGCCGTTTCTCTACGGGCGCGGCTGGAGCGCAGCCGACGACGAAGCCAGTGCGCGCATGGTCGTGCTTACCCGTGAACTCAACGACAAGCTGTTCGGCGGCAAGGATAGTACCGGGCAGACGCTGCGCATGAACGACGAGGCGTTCCGCATCGTCGGCGTGCTGGACAGCTGGCGACCGACGCCGCACTTCTACGATCTCAACACCGGCAGCTACTCCTCCGACGAAGACGTGTTCGTGCCGCTGACCACGGCGACGGATCTGAAATTCCCCCGCAATGGCTCGACCGACTGCTGGGCCAAGGGCACCAGCGACGACATGAAAACCGCCACCTGCACCTGGCTGCAATTTTGGGTGCAACTGGACACGCCGGCGCAGGCGGTCGCGTACAAGGCGTTCCTGCTGAACTACTCGCAGGAACAGAAAACCCTGGGCCGTTTCCAGCGACCGCCCAATGTGCGCCTGCGCGACCTGATGGGCTGGCTGGATTTCAACAAGGTGGTGCCCAGCGACGTGCGTCTGCAGGCGTGGCTGGCGTTCGGTTTCCTGCTGGTGTGCCTGGTCAATACGGTCGGGCTGATGCTGGCCAAGTTTTTGCGCCGCTCGGGTGAACTCGGCGTGCGCCGCGCGCTAGGCGCTTCGCGCCGTTCATTGTTCGCGCAACTGCTGGTCGAAGCCGGGGTGGTCGGCCTGGTCGGCGGTAGCGGTGGCCTGCTGCTGGCGCTGCTCGGTCTGTGGCTGGTGCGCAGGCAGCCTTCCGATTACGCCGCGCTGGCGCACTTGGATCTGCCGATGTTGCTGGCGACCTTTGCCGCTGCCGTCGTGGCTACCTTGTTGGCCGGCCTGCTGCCTGCCTGGCGCGCCTGTCTGATCACCCCTGCGTTGCAACTGAAGAGCAACTGACATGGATATCCGCCCCATTCTTGTCACCTTGCGCCGACACAAGATTCCCTCCATGTTGCTGGTGTTGGAGATTGCGCTGACCTGCGCCATCGTCTGCAATGCGGTGTTCCTGATCGGCCAGCGCCTGCAGCGCACCGAGATGGTCAGCGGTGTGGCCGAGCACGAACTGGTGCAGATCCAGGCTGCCAACATCGGCAAGCCTGCCGATGCCAAGGCGCGCACGCAGGAAGACTTGGCGCGGCTGCGACGGATTCCCGGCGTGACCGCAGCGGCGCTGCTCAATCAGGTGCCGTTTACCAACAGCTCGTCGAACACCAGCATCAAGCTCGACCCGACACAGAAACTGCCCACGCTCAACGCCACTATGTACATGGGCGAAGGCGTCATCAAGACCCTTGGCGTCCGGCTGGTGGCAGGGCGCGATTTCAATGCCGACGAATACATGGACTTCGATGCCATGCGCAGCGATCCCAACCTGCAGAACAAGGTGGGCTCGACGGTGATCACGCAGGCGCTGGGCGAGCGGCTGTGGCCCGGCCAGAGCGCGCTGGGCAAGAACATCTATCTTGGCGAAACCTCGGTGCGCGTGATCGGTGTGGTGCAGGCGCTGATCCGTCCGTCGCTGTTCATGGGCGACGACGCGGCCCAGTGGACGATGATCTTCCCACTGCGCATGAGCAGCGCCAGCGCCTCACGCTATGTACTGCGCACGGCGCCCGGGCAACGCGAGAGCGTGCTGGCAAACGCGGCCAAGGCACTGCGCAAGGCCGACCCGCACCGCATCCTCATCGACAAGAAGACACTCGATGGCATCCGCAGCGATTTCTTCCAGAACGATCGCGCCATGGCCGGCATCCTCGTCGGCGTCATCATCGCGCTGCTCGTCGTGACCGCGCTTGGTATCGTCGGTCTGGCCAGCTTCTGGGTGGCGCAACGCCGCCGCACCATCGGCGTGCGCCGCGCGCTGGGCGCCACCCGCCGCAACATCCTCAACTACTTCCAGACCGAAAACTTCCTGCTGGCGACCATCGGCATTGCCCTGGGTATGGTGCTGGCTTACGGCATCAATCTTTTTCTGATGTTGCATTACGAGTTGCCCAGACTTCCAGCGGTCTATTTCCCGGTCGGTGCGATCGCGCTGTGGGTGATCGGTCAGCTTGCCGTGCTGGGTCCCGCGCTGCGCGCGGCGGCCGTTCCGCCGGTGGTGGCAACGCGGAGTGTGTGATTTTTCCTTCTCCCTCGGGGGGAAGGTGCCCGGAGGGCGGATGAGGGTTCGGGGCGAGTGCGATGTCTGGGCTGGCCGAATCCTCTCCCCCAACCCCTCTCTCGCCAGTGGGCGAGGGGAGTTCAATTCGGAGGTTTGCAATGTTCGCCTACTACCTCGACCTCGCCCTGCGCAGCCTGAAGCGCAACAAGGTGCTTACCACGCTGATGGTGCTGACCATCGCGCTGGGCATCGGCACGTCGATGACCACGCTGACGGTGCTGCATGTGCTGTCGGGCGACCCGATTCCCGGCAAGAGCGGGCAGTTGTTCCGCGTGCGGATGAACGTGTTCCCCGATGACAACTTCAAGCCGGGTGACAAGGTGCCCGACAACCTGACCCGGCGCGATGCCGAGGCGCTGCTGCGCGATGCGCGGGCAGATCGCCAGGCGATGATGTCGGCCGGCTCGCTGGTGGCAATGTCGACGCAGGGCGAGCCATTGAACGTGGATGCGCGCTACACCGGCGCGGATTTCTTTCCCATGTTCAAGGTGCCGCTGCGCTACGGCCAGGCCTGGAGCCGGGCCGACGACGCGGACCACGCGCGTGTCGCGGTGATCTCCAGTGCACTCAATGAGCAGCTCTTTGGCGGCAAGGACAGCGTGGGCCAGACCTTGCAGGTGGGTGGCCAGGGTTTGCGCATCGTCGGCGTGCTGGGCGAGTGGGACATGAATCCGCGCTTCTACGACCTCAGCAACGGCAAGTTCGGCGACAGCGAACAGGTGTTCCTGCCCATCACCACCGCCCTGGACATGAAGCTGGCCACCAGCGGCAGCACGAACTGCTGGGACAGCGCGAGCGATCCGCATGCCGCGGATGCGCCCTGCATCTGGCTGCAGTACTGGGCTGAGCTGGACACGCCGGCCAAGGCAGCGACCTACCGGCAGTACCTCGCCAACTACATCGCCATGCAGCAACAGGCGGGGCGCTTCCGGCACGCCGGTCAACTCGAACTGCAGGACGTGATGCAGTGGCTGGATGCCAAGCATGTGGTGCCTGCCGACGTGCGGCTGCAGATGTGGCTGGCGCTGGGCTTCCTCGGCATCTGCCTGCTCAACGCGATCGGCCTGCTGCTGGCCAAGTTCCTGCGTCGCGCGAACGAACTGGGCGTGCGCCGTGCGCTGGGCGCCTCGCGCCGCGCGATCTTCCTGCAATGCCTGGTGGAGGCCGGCGTGGTGGGGCTGGTCGGCGGCGTGTTCGGGCTGGCACTGGCTGGCCTTGGCTTGCAGCTGGTGCGCCATCAGCCCACCGATTACGCGGCCTTCATCCACATGGACTTGCGCATGTTGCTGGCCACCTTTGTGCTGGCCTTGCTGAGCAGCCTGCTGGCCGGGTTGCTGCCGGCATGGCGGGCGATGCTGGTGGCGCCTGCCATGGCGATCAAGTCGAACTAGGCCGGAGAACGTCCATGCATTTTCGCCATATCCTCAGCGCACTGTTCCGCCATCGCATCGCCATGCTGCTGCTGGTGCTGGAGATCGCGTTCTCCTGCGCCGTGGTCTGCAACACCTTGTTCCTGATCAGCGCGCGGCTGGAGCGCATGCAGCGTCCCACCGGCGTCGACGAGACGCACCTGGTGCAGGTGGCGGTACGCAGTGCCGTGCCTGGCTCGGCCGAGGCGATCATGGCGCAGACACGCACGGACCTGGCGGCGCTGCGCGCCATCCCCGGCGTGGCCAATGTGGCCATCGTCAACCAGCCGCTGTTCGGCAATTCGCTCAGCGCCAGCGGCGTCAGCCTCAGCGCCGACGCGAATGCGCCGAGCATCCCGATCACACAGTACTTTGGCGACGCCACGTTGGCCGACACGCTGGGCCTGAAGCTGGCGGACGGGCGCTGGTTCAATCCGGACGAGTTCGTCACCAACGATCAGCTGGAAGGGCAGGGTGCCAGCGTACCCGTCGTCATCACCCGTGCCATGGCCAGGCATTTCTTCTCCGACCAGCCGGCCGTGGGCAAGACCATCCACGCCTTCGGCGCCAACCGCGTGGTGGGCGTGGTGGATCGGCTGGTGCAGCCGCATGACTTCGGGCCGCCGGAGTACTACGACTACGCCATGCTGTTTCCGGTCGACATGCCGTACCCGGAAGGCACCTATTTGCTGCGCGTGAAAGATGCCGCGCAACGGCAGGCGGTGATCCAGGCGGCACTGCGCACGCTGAAGGCCGATGGTCCGTTGCGGCTGGTGTCGCCGAAGGCCGCCACCACGCTGGAAGCGGCACGCGACAAGTACTACCGCAACGATCGCGCCATGGCCTGGCTGCTGGTGGGTGTATGCCTGCTGCTGTTGACCGTCACTGCGGTGGGCATCGCCGGCCTGACCAGTTTCTGGGTGGCCCAGCGGCGCCGGCAGATCGGCATCCGCCGCGCCATCGGCGCGACACGCGGCGACATCCTGCGCTACTTCCAGGCCGAGAACTTCCTGATTGCCACGATCGGTATCGCCTTGGGCATGGTGCTGGCCTATGGCATCAACCTGTTCCTGATGCTGCATTACGAATTGCCGCGTTTGCCGGCCATCTATTTCCCGGTTGGTGCGATCGCGCTGTGGCTGCTCGGCCAGCTCGCCGTACTCGGTCCCGCGCTGCGCGCGGCAGCCGTGCCGCCCGTGGTGGCGACGAGGAGCGTGTGATTTTTCCTTCTCCCTCCGGGAGAAGGTGCCCGGAGGGCGGATGAGGGTACGGGCGAAGCGTGATGTCTGGGCTGGCCTAACCCTCTCCCCCAACCCCTCTCCCGCCAGCAGGAGAGGGGAGAAGTACGAACCCTTCTCGCGAGAGCGGGAGTGCAATCCAAGGAGACATGGGATGTTTGCGTATTACTTTGATCTGGCCCTGCGCAGCCTGAAGCGCAACAGGGTGCTCACCGCGTTGATGGTGCTGGCCATTGCCGTGGGCATTGGGGCGTCGATGACGACACTGACGGTGATGCACTTGTTGTCCGGCGATCCGCTGCCGGGGCGCAGCGCGCACATTTATTACCCGCAGGTGGATCCTTCGCCCGACCCTAATCCGAAGCATCGGCCGTGGGACATGCTGGACTATCGTTCGGCGATGGATTTGTGGAGCGCCCACCGCGCCGATCGCCAGGCGCTGGTGGCGCACGCCGCGCTCAAGCTGCGCGCGCCGGCGGTGAACCAGCCGCCGCTGATGATGCAGACGCTGGCCACCACCGGCGATTTCTTTCCGATGTTCGGCGTGCCGTTTGCCTACGGCCGAGGCTGGAGTGCGGATGACGACGCGAAGCACGCGCGCGTGGCGGTGATTTCCGATGACCTCAACCGCAAGCTGTTCGGCGGCGAAAACAGCGTGGGCCGCACGCTGCGATTGAAGGACAGCGACGTGCGCATCGTTGGCGTGCTCGAGCCGTGGCGGCCGTCGCCGCTGTTCTTCAACGTGGTCGGCGGGCGCTTCAGCAACGGCGACACCGCCCGTTTCTACGGCAAGACGGAAGACGTCTTCCTGCCGCTGGGCAGCGCCCAGGACATCGCGCCCACCGACCTGCGCTGGTTCACCTGCTGGGGCGAATGGGACGTCAGCAACCAGCCGCTCGCGAACTCGCCCTGCCTGTGGGTGACGCTGTGGGTGGAGCTGGACAGCGCGGCCAAGGTTGCCGATTACCGCCACTTCGTCACCAGTTATGCGGCGCAGCAGAAGCAGCTTGGTCGCATCGCCAACGCCGGCAACACGCAGATGATGAGCCTGATGCAGTGGCTGGACTTCAACCGCGTGGTACCCAGTGACGTGCGCTTGCAGACCTGGCTGGCGTTCGCGTTCCTGTTGATTTGCCTGTGCAACACGGTGGGCCTGCTGTTGGCCAAGTTCCTGCGCCGCAGCGGCGAGATCGGCGTGCGCCGCGCGCTGGGCGCCACGCGCGGCGCAGTGTTTGCGCAATGCCTGGTGGAAGCGGGTCTGATCGGCCTGCTCGGCGGCGTGGGTGGTTGGCTGCTGTCGCTGTTCGGCCTGTGGCTGGTGCGCCGGCAACCGGTGGAATACGCCAGCCTGGCGCACCTGGATGTCGCGATGTTTCTCGTCACCTTTGCGCTGGCCGTGGCGGTGAGCCTCGTCGCCGGTGCCTTGCCTGCGCTGCGTGCCAGCCGCGTGGCGCCGGGCATCCAACTCAAAGTCCTGTGAGGAGATGACCATGCAGATTCGATTGATTCTCGCCGCCCTGCGCAAGCATCGCCTCGCCACCTTGCTGATCACGATGGAGATTGCGCTGGCCTGCGCAGTGCTGTGCAATGCCTGCTTCCTGATCGCGAACCGCCTCGAACTCACCCGCGTGCAAAGCGGCGTGGACGAAGCCGCGCTGGCCGTGCTGCAGGTGGACGGCTACGACCCGGCGCAGTCCGAAGACCTCAATGCGCGCATGGTCGCGGGGCTGCGCGCCATTCCCGGCATGCAGTCGGTGAGCGTGGTCAACACCGTGCCCTTCGGCATGGCGTACGGCAACACCGGCGTCACTCTGGATGCCGTCGGCGAGCACTTTGGCGGCGTGGTGGGCCTGTATCTGGATGGGCCCGGCAGCTTCGAGGCGCTGGGCCTGAAACTGGTGGCCGGCCGCGCGCCGCAGGCCGGGGATTTCCGACCGATGGACACCTTCGCGCCGAAGGACTCGCAGGTGGTGGTGAGCCGCACCCTGGCCGAGCACCTGTGGCCAGGGCAGAACCCGCTGGGTCGGGAGTTCTGGAGCGGCGGCCTGCATTTTCGCGTGACTGGCGTGGTGGCGCACATGGCGCGCCCCGGCGCGGGCGAGGGCGGCACCGGCACCATCGAGTGGTCGGTGTTCGTGCCCACTCTGCCGGGACACAACCTGGCCGGCACCTACTTGCTGCGCGCCGATCCGGGCGACCTGCCGCGCGTGCTGCGCGACGCCAAGACGGCGGTGGCGACCATCGCCCCCGACGTGGTGCTCGACCACGACGCCAGCCGCAGCATCAGCGACCTGCGCGAACGCTACTTTCGCAACGACCGCGTGATGGCCGGGATGATGGTGGGGGTGATCGCCGCGTTGCTCGGCGTCACCGCACTGGGCATCGTCGGCCTGGCCAGTTTCTGGGTGGCGCAGCGGCGACGGCAGATCGGCATTCGCCGTGCCATCGGCGCGCGCCGGGTCGACATCCTGCGTTACTTCCAGATCGAGAACTTCCTGATCGTCACGTTCGGCATCGCGCTGGGCATGGCGCTGGCGTATGCGCTGAACCTGGTGCTGATGACGCACTACGAATTGCCACGGCTGCCGCTGGTCTACCTGCCGGTCGGCGCGTTGGCGCTGTGGGCGTTGGGTCAGCTGTCGGTGCTTGGACCGGCATTGCGTGCAGCCAAGGTGCCGCCAGTGGTGGCGACGAGGTCGGTGTGAGATTCCCCCTTAGGGGGAGTGCAATCCAAGGAGACATGGGATGTTTGCTTACTACCTCGATCTCGCTTTGCGCAGCCTGAAGCGCACGCCGGTACTCACGGCGTTGATGGTGCTGGCCATCGGGTTGGGCATTGGTGCCAGCATGACCATGCTGTCCATCCTGCATGTGATGACGGCCGATCCGATACCGGAGCGCAGTGCGCAGCTGTTCTATCCGCAGATCGACCCGCAGAGCATGGAAGGCTACAAGGCGGGCGAGGACCCGCCCGATCAGTTGACCTGGATCGATGCGATGAACCTGCTGCATGCACACAAGGGCGTGCGCCAGGTGGCGATGACCGGCGGCCAGGTCACTGTGCGTCCGGCGCAGGGCAAGGCGCGCGCTTTCTTTGCGGACGCGCGATACGCGTCAGCGGATTTCTTCGGCATGTTCGATGTGCCGTTCGCGTACGGCAATGGCTGGACGGCGGCGGACGACCAAAGCCAGGCGCGCGTCGCGGTGCTCTCGCGCAAACTGGCCGACAAGCTGTATGGCGCCGGGCATGCGGTAGGGCAGATGCTGCAGCTGGGCAAGGACAGTTTTCGCGTCATTGGCGTGATCGACCCGTGGGATCCGGTGCCGCATTACTACGACCTGACGCACGGCAGTTACGGCCATTCCGAGGACGTCTTCCTGCCGTTGGAGACCGCGATCGCGCTCAAGCAGGGCACTGCCGGGAGCATGAGCTGCTGGGGTCGTCCGCCCGATGATGGCGACATGCGCAAGTCGGATTGCGTGTGGACGCAGTTTTGGGTGCAGCTCGATTCACCAGCGCAAGTCGCGGCCTATCGTGAGTTTTTGACGCATTACTCGCAGGAACAGAAGGTGCTGGGGCGTTTCACGCGGCCGCCCAACACGCGCTTGCGCGACGTGATGGGCTGGCTGGACTACAACCATGTGGTGCCCGGCAGCGTGCAACTGCAAAGCCTGCTGGCGCTGGGCTTCATGCTGGTGTGCCTGCTCAATACCGTGGCCTTGCTGCTGGTGAAGTTCTTGCGCCGCAGCGGGGAGTTGAGCGTGCGCCGGGCCATGGGCGCCTCCAAGCGGGCGGTGTTTGCGCAGCTGTTGATGGAAGCCTTGCTGGTGGGGCTGGGCGGTGGCGTGGCCGGTCTGTTGCTGGCGGCCTTCGGCTTGTGGATCGTGCGCCAGCAGCCGGCGCAGTACGCCAGCGTGGCGCATCTGGACACGACGATGCTGGCGGTGACCTTCGTGCTGGCGGTGTGCGCGACGGTGCTGGCCGCGGTCTTCCCGGCCTGGCGCGCCTGTCGCCAGATGCCGGCCAGCCTGTTGAAAATCCAGTAAGGCCATGACCATGCATCCGATTGTCGCCGCACTGAAACACCACAAGACCACCGTCATCCTGGTGGTGCTGGAGATCGCACTGAGCTGCGCCATCGTCACCAATGCGATGTTCCTGATTGGCGATCGCCTCGGCGCCATGCAGGTGACCACCGGCGTGGCCGACAACGAACTGGTCTGGGCTAGAAGCAGTGGGCTGGATGACGACGCGACGCCCGCCGGTCGGGCCAGCCGCGCTGCGGCCGACCTCGCCGCCTTGCGCGCCATGCCGGGCGTCAAGTCGGTGGCCACGGTCAATTCGCTGCCGCTCAGCAACAATTACTGGAGCACCTGCCTCAACACGCGTCCCGGCGGCAACAAGCCGACCGCGGTCTGCAATGTTGTCCAATATGCCGGCACGCCGGATTACGTGCGCACGCTGGGCATGCGGCTTGCCGCCGGCCGCGATTTCCTGCCGTCGGAATATGCCGACTACACCGGGTTCAACGACGCGCCGCCGCCGGTGATGATGATCACGCGGGTGCTGGCCGACCGCTTGTGGCCGGGTCAGCCGGCGCTGGGACAGCCGGTTTTCTTCGGCGACAAGGGCGAGCATGTCGTGCATGTGATCGGTGTCGTCGCGCATCTGCTCAATCCCGTCATCAACAAAAACCAAGGCAGCGAATCCGGGTTCCTGTTGCCGGTGCGCGCGGTGATGGGCGGCATGATGGTGCTGCGCGTCGCGCCCGATGCCCGCGATGCCGTGCAGCGCGACCTGCCCAAGGTGCTGGACGGTATCGACGACCAGCGCATCATCACCGACAACCACAACTATGCGCAGACCGTGCAGGACTATTTCCACAATGACCGCGCGCTGATCTGGCTGCTGCTGGTGGTGATCGGCTGCCTGCTCGCCCTGACCGCGCTGGGCGTGGTCGGACTGTCCAGTTTCTGGGTGCAGCAACGCACGCATCAAATCGGCATCCGCCGTGCCATCGGCGCTACCCGGCGCGACATTCTTCGCTACTTCCAGATCGAGAACTTCCTGATCGTCAGCGCCGGCATTGCGCTGGGATTGCTGTTGGCCGTCGCGCTCAATTTGCTGTTGATGAAGCATTACGAGCTGCCGCGGTTGCCGCTGCTCTACCTGCCGATTGGTGCACTGGTGCTGTGGACGCTGGGTCAACTGGCCGTACTCGGTCCGGCGCTGCGTGCAGCCAGGGTGCCGCCGGTGGTGGCGACAAGGTCGGTATGAAGATGCGGCGGCACGGAAGGAGTTAAGGCATGTTTCGCTACAACCTTGAACTGGCTTTGCATGGCTTGCAGCGCTTTCCCAAGAGCACGCTGCTGGTGGTGCTGACGGTGGCACTGGGGTTGGCCGCGTGCATGACCACGCTGGCACTGCTGCATGTGCTCAGTGCCGATCCCTTGCCGGGGCGCAGCCAGCATCTGTATCTGGCGTGGGTGGATACAGTGCAGGCCAAGCCGGTGGATGGTGATTCGGCGGCGATGCGCTTGAACCGGATCAACGTGAACAGCGGCTACCACCGAATCAAGCTGGCAGATGCGCAGGCGCTGCTGGCAGCGAACCGGGCGGCGCGGCAAACGGTGGTGGCGGACATGTTGGCGGATGAAGTGTCCGACGATGGCAAGCGTGCGCAGAACGCGAACGTGATCCTGGCGACTACGTCAGATTTCATGCCCATGTTCGGGGTGAGCTTGCGTCACGGGCGCAACTGGACGCCAGCGGAGGATGCGGCGCGCACGCCGGTGGTGGTGATCGACACGGAACTGGCACAGAAGCTGTTCGATACCACCGATGCGGTGGGGCGCGGCGTGCGGCTGAAGGACACGGTGTTTCGGGTGGTGGGTGTGTTCGAGCCGTTCGCGCCGCAGCCACATTTCTTCGGTCTGGATCTGGCGACGTTCACGGGCGAGGGTGGGGAAAATCTCTACGTGCCTTATACGGCCGCGCTGGATGCGGGGCTGCAGCCGTTGACCTCGGATACTTGTGATGCTTCGGACCAGAACTCGGCTCAAAACCCGTCGACCGATCCCGTGCATTGCGCCTCGCTGGGTTTGTGGGTGCAGTTGGATACGCCGCAACAGGTGACGGACTATCGCGCCTATCTGCACAACTACGTGTCGCAGCAGGAGGCCCTGGCTGGGTTCGGCAAGCCGCCGCGGTCGGAACTGGTCGGCGTATCCGACTGGTTGAAGCACAAGCAGGTGGTGCCCGACAGCGTGCATTTGAATGTATGGCTGGCCGGCTCGTTCCTGTTGTTGTGCATGGTCAACGTGGCGGGGTTGCTGTCGGCGCGGTTTTTGCGCAGTAGTGGTGAGGTGGGAATTCGCCGTGCCTTGGGTGCGCCGCGGCGGTCGGTATTCCAGCAGCATGTGCTGGAGTCGGGGCTGGTGTGTGCGCTGGGCGGCATGCTGGCGTTGCCGTTGACCTTGTTCGGCTTGTGGATATTGCGCCAGCAAGGCAATGACTTTTCCGGGCTGGCACGACTCGATCCGGTGATGTTCGGCGCGCTGGTGGCGCTGACACTGCTGGTGGGTGTGCTGGTGGGGCTGTTGCCGGCATGGCGGGTGGCGCGGGTCGAGCCGGGCCTGCAGGTCAAAAGCGAATAGGGAGGTTTGCCATGTCCATCCGCATTCTTTTCTCCACCATGCGCCGGCACAGCCTGATGCCGCTGCTGGTGTTTCTTCAGGTGGCGCTGGCCTGCGCCATCCTGTGCAACGTGCTGTTTCTCACCTGGCAGCAACTGGACCCCATGCTGGCGACCAGCGGCGTGGATAGCGACAACCTGGTGTTGGTCGACCAGTTGGATGCGCCCAAGCGTGCGTGGACGGCGCCCGAGGTGCGCGCTGGCGCGGAAGCGTTGCGCAGGGTGCCGGGCGTGCGTGCGGTTTCCGCCGCCAATGGCTTGCCGATGGTGACGGCCTACCTTTATGTATTGGCCGTGCAGGGCCCGACCGGGGCCAAGGTCGGCGTCAATGCCTATCAGGGGTTGGATCTGGCCGGTACGTTGGGTGCGCAGATGGTGCAAGGACGCGATTTTCTGCCGGCCGAGTATCGCGATATCGACAGCGGCCAAGGCAAGGGCACGGTACAGCCGGTCATCATCACGCAAGCCCTGGCGCGCAAGCTGTTTGGCGAGGCGGAGGCACTGGGTGGCATGCTTCACAATGTTGGTGACGACAAGGCCGACCCCGGTTACCGGGTCGTGGGTATCGTCCGCCACCTGTTGCGCAATCAGCTCGGCATGGCGGGCAATGGTCGCGCCGACGACACCGTGCTGTTGCCGGGCAGGGTGGCTGACACCTGGCAGTTGTTCTATGCCGTGCGGGTCGATCCAGCCATGCGCGAGGTGGCGCTTCGCGGCGTTCGCAACGTCGTCCAGCGCGAGTTTGGCGGTTTGATGCCGGTGGGATCGAAGCCACGGGTCAGCTCGTACAGCGAACGCCGCGACGCAGCTTTCAAGCACCGCCGCGCCGCATTGTGGCTGTTTGCCGGCGTGGCGCTCACCGTGGTCATCGTCACCGTGATTGGCATCATGGGCTTGACCGGTTTCTGGGTGCAGAAGCGTACGCGGCAGATCGGCATCCGCCGTGCATTGGGTGCGCGGCGCGCCGACATCCTGCGTTATTTCCTGGCCGAGAACGCCTTGATCGTCAGCCTGGGCATTGCCTTGGGCATGGTGCTGGCCTATGTGGGCAATCTGCTGCTGATGCGGCATTACGAGCTGCAGCATTTGCCGTGGATCTATCTGCCAATAGGCGCGGTGTTGATGCTGCTGCTCGGGCAGTTTGCCGTGCTTGGGCCTGCGCTACGCGCGGCGCGCGTGCCGCCCGTCGTGGCGACCAGGAGCGTGTGATTTGTCCTTCTCTCGAAGGAGGGCGTGCCCGACAGGTCGGGAGAGGGAATGGCTGGGCGCTGCTCAGGCTGCGAGGCGTTCGCCGGCAGTCAGGGCGGCAAAGTAGTCGCGGGTCAGGCGCAGTTGCTCGCTGGCGGTTTCGGCGCGATTGGCAACTTGGCGGAAGGCGGCGTTTTCCGGGCGGTCCTTGGCATACCAGCCCAGGTGCTTGCGCGCGATGCGCACGCCGGAAAGCTCGCCGTAAAACGCGTACAGATGTTCAAGGTGGCCGATGAGGATGGCGCCGACCTCGTCCGGCGTGGGCTCCGGCAAGGTGGTGCCGGTAGCCAGGTAGTGCGCGATCTCGCGGAAGATCCACGGCCGACCCTGCGCGCCGCGACCGATCATCAACGCATCGGCGCCGGTGCGTTCCAGCACCTCGCGCGCCTGTTGCGGCGTGGTGACATCGCCGTTGGCAAATACCGGGATGCGCACGGCCGCCTTGACTGCGGCAATGGTGGCGTACTCGGCCTCACCGGCGTAGCGGTCAGCGCGCGTGCGCCCATGTACCGCCAGCGCGGCGATACCGGCGTCCTCGGCCAGGTGGGCGATGGTGAGCGCGTTGCGGTGCTCGCGATCCCAGCCGGTGCGCATCTTCAGTGTCACCGGCACGTCGACGGCGTCGACCACCGCCTTGAGGATGCGCGCCACCAGCGGCTCATCCTGCAACAGCGCGGAGCCGGACCAGACGTTGCACACTTTCTTTGCCGGACAGCCCATGTTGATGTCGATCAGCTGCGCGCCGTTGTCGACATTGAAGCGCGCCGCGTCGGCCAGCATGGCCGGGTCGTAGCCGGCAATCTGCACGCTGACCGGCTCCGGCTCGCCGGTGTGATCCATGCGGTGCAGCGACTTGGCCGTGTGCCACAGCCGGGGATCGGCCGTGGTCATCTCCGACACCGCCAGTCCGGCACCGAGCCGCTTGCACAGCTGCCGAAACGGCTTGTCGGTGACGCCGGCCATCGGTGCCAACGCCACTGGCGGATCAATCAGATAGGGGCCAATGCGCATGCGCGCATTGTAAGTGACCGCGTGCCGTGTTCGGTCGTGGTCGCAACCCCTTGAGTTTCTTCCGTCCAGGCTCCTAGGCTTGCACGCATGCCTACTTCAATCATCATCGTCGACGATTTTCTGGATGACCCGCAGGAGCTGCGCGCGGCGGCGCTGAAGCTTACCTATCCGGAGCAGGACGGGGCGTTTCCGGGGCGCAATTCACTGCAGCGAATCAACGTCAGCGGCTTGACCGAGGCGGTCTCGCGCATTGTCGGCGAGCCGTTGGCGCTGCTTTCGCCGCCGCAGTCGCATGCCAAGTGCCGGATCACCTTGGCGGCGGACGTGGGCCGGGCCAAGGTGCATGTAGATCGCTCGCACTGGTCGGGCGTGCTGTACCTGAGTCGCGACGAGGATTGCCGTGGCGGTACGCAGTTTTTCCGCCACCGGCGAACCGGCACCGATCATCTGCCGCTCAACGATCAGCAGATGGCAGCGATGGGCTGCACTTCGCTGCGGCAGGTGCACCAGGAAATCATCGAGAAGGACAGCAACGACGACACCAAGTGGGAGCTGTCCATGCAGGTGCCGATGCGCTTCAACCGCCTGCTGTTGCTGCGGCCGTGGCTGTGGCACACCGCCGGCCCGGCATTCGGCGACAGCATCGAGAATGGCCGGCTGGTGTACTTGATGTTTTTCGACTCGGCGCGGCGCTGACGGCCTTCAGGCCTTGAGCAGTTCCGGTGTGGCTTGGGCACCGATGGCGTCGACCATGGCGCGTGCCACGGTGAGGTTGCCGGCAATGATGTTGCCGCTGGCGGGGATGCCTTCGCGACCGGCAAAGTCGCAGTATTGGCCGCCGGCTTCGTGCACCAGCAGTACGCCGGCGGCCAGATCCCACGGCTTGAGGCCAATCTCGAAATAGCCGTCGAAACGGCCGGCCGCGGTATAGGCCAGATCCAGCGCGGCCGAACCGGTGCGGCGAATGTCCTCGGCCTGACCGAGGATGGCGCGCGTCATGTCCAGCTGCGGACCGAGGTGCGCACGCTGGCGGAACGGGAAGCCGGTGGCAATCATCGCCCCACCCAGACCTTCGCGTTTGCTCACGCGTAGACGGCGATCATTGAGGAATGCGCCATCGCCCTTGCTGGCGGTGAAGAGCTCATCGCGCAGCGGATCGAACACCACCGCATGCACCGGCACGCCGCGATCGAGCAGGGCGATGGACACGCAAAAATGCGGGATGCGGCGCAGGTAGTTGTGCGTGCCATCCAGCGGGTCGATCACCCAGGTCAGCGGGCCTTTGCCGGTGGCACCGCTTTCCTCGGCGAGGATGGCGTGATCGGGATAGGCGCGGCGCAGCTCCTTGACGATCTCCGCCTCGGCCAGCCGATCCACTTCCGAGACGAAGTCCAGCTGCTGCTTTTCGACGACATGCAGGCCTTCGATGCGGTTCATGTAACGCAGGATCACGTTGCCTGCGGAACGCGCGGCGCGCGCCGCGATCGTGACGTGTGGTCTGGGCATGGTCTGGACTTGGATAAAGAGCGGGTTGCAGCGGCCGATTCTAGCAGACGGGCGGCGGCGACCCGGCCGGTCCGCGTGGCATCGACTATCCTTGGGCGCTTTGGGCCCGTGCATTGCCATCCATGTCCACCGCTGATGATCTGGCTTCCCGGTTGCGTTTCGTGCTGGTGCGCACCTCACATCCGGGCAATATCGGCAGCACCGCGCGGGCCATCCGCACCATGGGTTTCACCCGCCTGGAATTGGTACTGCCGGCGCGCTTTCCCGACCCGCAGGCCACGGCCCTGGCCGCTGGCGCCGATGCCGTGCTGGACGCGGCTGGTATTCACGACGACATGATCCCGGCGCTGGCCGGCACCAGCCTGGCGCTGGGCCTGTCGGCGCGGCGGCGCGGCGTGCATCTGCCGGAGTGGTCACCGCGCGAAGGCGCCCAACGCGTGCTGCAGGCGCTGGCCCAGGGCCAGCAGGTGGCGCTGGTGTTTGGCAATGAACGCACAGGGCTGGAGAACACCGAGCTGGCGCACTGCCATGGCATGGTGCGCATTCCCAGCGTCGATGATTTCAGCTCGCTCAACCTGGCCCAGGCGGTGCAGGTGATGGCTTATGAAATGCGCCTGGCACTGATCGAAGACGTGCCGGCAGTGGCGCCGACGATGGCCGAGCCGCCGGCCGATGCCGTGCAGATGGAGCGTTTCTACATGCACTTGGCACAGACGCTGGAAGACATTGATTTCCACAAGGGCCGCACGGCCGGCACCATCCTGCTGCGGCTGCACAAGCTGTTCCAGCGCGCGCAGCTGGATGAGCGGGAGTTGCGCATCCTGCACGGCATCCTTGCCGATGCCCAGCGCATGGCCCAGCTTGCCGGCGTGGCCCAACCACGTACCGACCCTGCACCGTAGAGTCGGCGGGCGCGGGGCGGGTACTGCCCGGCACGCCGGACACGAAAAAGCCGGGACATGCCCGGCTTTTTCCGTCGCAAGCCAGCGTGGATTTACTTGGCGGCCATCAGCGCCACCGTCATGTCCAGCATGCGGTTGGAGAAGCCCCACTCGTTGTCGTACCAGCTCAGCACCTTGACCAGCGTGCCGCCCATGACGCGGGTTTGCGTGGCGTCGTAAGTGGACGAGGCCGGGTTGTGGTTGAAGTCGATGGACACCAGCGGCTTGGTGTTGACGTCCAGGATGCCCTTCATCGCGCCGGTGGAGGCAGCCTTGATGACGGCGTCGACTTCCTCCTTGGTGGTGTCGCGCTTGGCGACGAAGGTCAGGTCGACGGCGGACACGTTGACCGTCGGGATGCGCATGGAGAAGCCGTCCAGGCGGCCGTTCAACTCCGGCAGTACCAGGCCCACGGCGGCGGCGGCGCCGGTCTTGGTCGGGATCTGGCTCATCGTCGCCGAGCGGGCGCGGCGCAGATCCTTGTGATAGACGTCCGAAAGCACCTGGTCGTTGGTGTAGGCGTGGATGGTGGTCATCAAGCCATGCACGATGCCGATCTTCTCGTGCAGCACCTTGGCCAGCGGCGCCAGGCAATTGGTGGTGCAGCTGGCGTTGGAGATGACCTGCAGCTTCGAGCTGAGCGTGTCGCTGTTGACGCCATAGACGAAGGTGCCGTCGATGTCGTTTTCGCCGGGGGCGGAGATGATCACTTTCTTTGCGCCGGCGGTCAGGTGGGCACTGGCCTTGGCCTTGCTCCTGAACAGGCCGGTGCATTCCAGCACCACGTCGACGCCCAGCTCGCCCCACGGCAGCTTGGATGGATCGCGCTCGGCGCAGACCCGGATCTTGTCGCCGTTGACCACCAGGAAACCGCCCTCGGCGGACACCGTGCCGGGGAACTTGCCGTGCGCGCTGTCGTATTGCGTCAGGTGGGCATTGGTTTCGGCGTCGCCCAGATCATTGATGGCGACAACCTTGACCTCGTTCGTGCGACCGGCTTCATACAGCGCGCGCAGGATGTTGCGGCCGATGCGACCGTAACCGTTGATGGCGACCTTGATGGCCATGGGGTGACGCCCTCCAGATAAAGTGACGACAAGCCGCGGCATGCGGCGCATGAGCCTTTGATTTTACCATCAGAGCCCGACTGGGCGCCCGACGTGGCGCCAGCGATGTACTGTGGCCTCTTTCCGAGGTTTCTCCGGAGTGTGCATGACCTTTCCCCGTCGCGCGGTATTTGCTGTCCTGGCGTGTTTGCTGACCACGGGCGCGTGGGCATGGGGACCGTTGGGTCACGAGGTGGTTGCGGAGCTGGCGCAGCGTCAATTGAACCCGGCGGCGGCGCAGGAGGTGCAGCATTTGCTGGGCGGCGAAGGCGAAACGCGCTTGCGCGCCGTCGCCAACTGGCCGGACCAGATGCAGGACGATCCGCGGCTGGACGCGCTGTGGCGCGCCACGCGCAAGCAGCATTACATCAACTTCCGCGGCCCGGATTGCAACTATGTGCCGCCGCGCGATTGCCGCGACGGGCAATGCGTGGTGGGCGGCCTGGCACAGCAGGTGGCGGTGTTGGCCAATCATCAGCGCAGCGATGCCGAGCGGCTGCAGGCGCTCAAGTTCGTCGTGCACTTTGTTGGCGATGTACACCAGCCGCTGCACGCCGGCTACCGCGATGATCGCGGCGGCAATCTGTACCAGGTGCAGTTCGATGGTCGTGGCAGCAACCTGCATCGGGTGTGGGATTCGGGCCTGATCGGCCGTCGCGGCCTGGATGCGGTGGCCTATGCCGATTGGCTCAGCGCGCACGGCACGCGGCAGGCACTTTCGCCAGTGCGGCTGGACAATGCCACCTGGGTGGGCTGGGCGAGTGAGTCGTGTGCCATCACCGCGCGGCCGGGTTTTTATCCGCCCAACCACAAGATCAGCCCGGCCTACGTCAAGGCCGAGCTGCCGGTGGCCGAGCAGCGCCTGCGCCTGGCCGGGCGCCGCCTGGCCGAGGTGTTGAATGTCGCGCTGGCGCCGTGATGGCCGCTCGGCAGCCGGTGGTGTGGGTGTATTGCGCCGCGTCGGCAGCGTGCCCGATACCTTCTGCTAGGCTGGCCGTATGACTGTTCAGACTGCTATTCGGCGCACCCGTATCGTCGCCACGCTGGGTCCGGCCAGCGATGCTCCCGGCATGCTGGAAAAGTTGATCGCCGAAGGCGTCGACGTGGTGCGGCTCAACTTGTCGCACGGCACGGCCGACGACCATCGTGCACGGGCCGTGGCGGTGCGCAAGGCGGCCATCGCCTGCGGCCGTGAAGTGGGCTTGCTGGCGGACTTGCAAGGTCCCAAGATTCGCATCGAGACCTTTGCCGACGGCCCGGTGCAGCTGGTCGAAGGCGCGCCGTTCGTGCTTGATTGTCGCGCCGACGCGCCGCCCGGTGATGCCACGCGGGTTGGTGTGAGTTACCTCGGCCTGCCCGCTGACGTGCACGCCGGCGATGTGCTGATGCTCGACGATGGCCTGGTGGCGCTGACCGTGCTGGCGGTGGTCGGCAGCGAGGTGCGTTGCCGCGTGCTGGTGGGCGGGCGGCTGTCCAATCGCAAGGGACTCAATCGCCAGGGCGGCGGCTTGTCGGTCACCGCGTTGTCGGACAAGGACAAGGCCGATATCCGGTTGGCTGCCGAGCTTGGCGCCGACTTCCTTGCCGTGTCGTTCGTGCGTTCGGCGGCGGATATCCACGAGGCCCGGCGGCGCCTGCGCGAGGCCGGCGGCAATGCCGCGCTGGTGGCCAAGATCGAGCGCGCCGATGCACTGCCGGTACTGGGTGAGATCATCGATGCTTCCGATGCGGTGATGGTTGCTCGCGGCGATCTGGGTGTGGAGATCGGCTACGCCCAATTGCCGGGTTTGCAGAAGAAGATCATCCGCGAATCGGTCGAGCGCAATCGCGCCGTGATCACCGCCACGCAAATGCTGCAGTCGATGGTGCGTTCGCCGATCCCGACACGGGCCGAAGTGCTGGATGTGGCCAATGCGGTGATTGACGGCACCGACGCGGTGATGCTGTCGGAGGAGTCGGCCGCCGGTGCACATCCGGACAAGGCGGTGGCGGCGCTGCGCGAGATTTGCCTGGGTGCCGAACGCCAGTTCGAGCCCAAGGAGGACCCCGAATCGTCCGGCCATCGCATGGACGGCATCGATCAAGGCATCGCGTTGGCGGCGGTCATGCTGGCCGGCAAGCTGGGCGTGCGCGCCATCATTGCGTTGACCGAATCCGGCGGCACGGCGCAGTGGTTGTCGCGTTACCGCACGGCCATTCCCATTTATGCCCTGTCGCCATATGCCGATGCGCGCCGGCGCATGCTGCTGCTGCGCGACGTGCAGCCGGTCGCGTTCGAGCATGCCGGCGAGGGCTCGGCGGACACGGCCCTGGCCGCGGTGCGGCAGCTGTTTGCCCATGGTCGCCTGGCCGAAGGCGACCGCGTCATCCTGACCCACGGCGATCGCATGGGTCAGGGTGGCAGCACCAATACGCTCAAGGTGCTGTCGGTGGGCGTCGACGGTGTGGTGGAAGGACTGCGTGACGTCTGAAGCATATGGCGATTCAGCGAGTGCCGGGCGCCGTGTCCTACACTCAAAGCCCGCCACTGATCTGCAGGAGTTCGCCATGCACTCGACCAAGCGTTCGCTGTATCTGGCCGTACTCGTGATGATGGGCGCCGCCTTCAGCCTGCCGGTGTTTGCGCAGGCGCGGCAGGTCGATGAGGCCAATCTGTACCGCTACTGGATCCTGCTCAATACCTCGGTCACGCTCGATGCGCCCAACAGCGGGCTCAATCTGGAAAAGCCCGGATGCGCGACGGTGACCTACGTGGTCGGCTCCGACGGCGTGCCGCGTGACATCGAAGTGGCGCGCCTGATACCCAAGAGCGACCTGGGTCCGTTGGCCAAGCAGGCCGTCAGCAAGTTCCGCTATGGCCCGTCACTCAGCAATCGTGTCGGCCAGCCGGTGTCGACTTTCTACGTGGTGCCGTTCAACGCGCCGGAGGATCCGGCCCAGCGCGCGGCGCTGCTCAAGCCGTGCCAGCTGACCGGCTACGGCCAGTAGCCGCGACGAGTCGCCGCAGCCAGCCGCCGCAACTGGGCGCTATCGCGCGGCATCCGTATAATGGCCAGTTTGCGGCGCGGTGCCGCACAACCCTCACCATCGGCCGCATCGTCAGGTCTGGCCAACGGAGTCGCCAATGAGTATTGAAGATCTCGAGAGCATCGCCCTGGCCATGGTTGCGCCCGGCAAAGGCATCATCGCTGCCGATGAATCGACCGGCACCATCACCAAGCGCTTGAATGCGGTCGGGTTGGACAGCAACGAGGACACGCGCCGCGCCTATCGGCAAATGCTGTTGACCACGCCGGGTCTGAGCGAGCACATCTCCGGTGCCATTCTTTTTGACGAAACCCTGCGCCAGTCCACCAGCGACGGCGTGCCGTTCCCGACGCTGCTGAAGAAGGCCGGCATCATTCCCGGTATCAAGGTGGACAAGGGGCCGCAGCCGCTGGCGGGCTTCCCCGGCGATGTCGTCACCGAGGGCCTGGATGGCTTGCGTCCGCGCCTGCAGGAATACGCCAAGCTTGGCGCGCAGTTTGCCAAGTGGCGCGCGGTGATCAAGATCAGCGAGGACACGCCCAGCTCCACCGCCATTGAAGCGAACTGCCACGTACTGGCACGCTACGCCGCGCTGTGCCAGGAGGCGGGCCTGGTACCGATGGTCGAGCCCGAGGTGCTGATGGATGGCGACCACGATCTGGGCGTCAGCTATGAGGTGCACGAGGCGGTCCTGCGCAGCTTGTTCGGTGCGCTGTACGAGCAGAACGTCATGCTGGAGGGCGTGATCCTCAAGGTCAGCATGGTCATCCCGGGCAAGGATGCCAGCGAGAAGGCGGATGTCGAGGAAGTGGCCGAGGCCACCGTGCGTGTACTCAAGACCACCGTGCCGGCGGCGTTGCCGGGCATCGTGTTCCTGTCTGGCGGACAAAGCGACACGCAGGCCACGGCGCATCTCAACGCCATGAATCAGCTTGGTCCGCATCCGTGGCCGCTGAGCTTTTCCTACGGCCGGGCCATGGTCAGCGCGGCGCTGGAGCTGTGGTCCAAGGACGTCAAGGCCAATGTTGCCGAGGCGCAGAAAACCGTGCACGCGCGTGCCAAGGCCAATGGCCTGGCGGCACTGGGGCAATGGAAGGGTTGATCGCGGCGACCAGCGGGTGGCAAACAAAAAGGGCGCCGCGAGGCGCCCTTTTTGCAAACAGCGAAGTGCTGCCCGCGGCAGTGCAGGTCAGAACCGGTACTCGGCAGTGACGGAGAAGATTCGCGTGCCGACATCGGCGCCTTGCTTGGCTGCCTTGTAGTAGTCGAAGTTTGCGCCGATGCCCCAATGACGATTGATGTCGTAGCCGGTGCCGACGCCGGCGTACCAGTCCAACGACTGCTCGCTGCCACGGAAGGTCTCGGTGCCGTTGACGTCGACGATGGTTGCCCTGGCGTGCGCCTTCCACTGGAAGGCACCACCGCGGGCGGAGATGAACCAATGGTTGGTGGGGTTGAAGTGGCTGTTGAGGCCGAGTGTCCAGCCGTCGACCGAGAGCTTGGCGCGACTGCCGGCGCCGTCATGCGCGCTGACACTGCCAAGATCGGTGTAGCCGAGCTCGAAGCCGAGGATGCGCTGGTCGCGCCAGCCGGCGTTGACGATGAACGCCGTGCCGGTCTCCGTGCCTGAGCCCAGGCCGTCGGCGTCCGCAGTGTAATGCGCGCTGCCGACGCTGGCGTTGGCGAACCAGCCGTTGGGCTGATCGGCATAGGCGCTGGCGGTGGCCAGCAGGCCGAGGGCGGCGAGTGCGGGGATGAGTCGTTGCTTGATCATGCGAGGGGCCCTCCTGGTGGCCCGTCAATCCGTTGAGCCGCGAGCGCGGCATGCGGATTGTAGGCCGCTGGCACGCGCTCTCGCATGATCTTGCGCAAAACGACGGGCGCCCGCGGGCGCCCGTCGTGTTTGTGCCCCAGTCAACCGGCATGGTGACCGGCTGGCGCGACGGGGTCAGAAGCGCACTTCGGCGCCGATCGACACCATGTCGGTGCTGAGGTCCACGCGGTTCTTCGACGCGTCGTAGTAGTCGTAGTTGATCCCGACGCTGACGTTATTGCTGAAGTCATAGCCCACGCCGGCACCGGCATACCAGCTGATGTCGTCCAGGCCGCGGCGGATGGGAGCGATGTCGTTGCTCATGCCATGGCCCTTCCAGCTGTACAGCCCGGCGCGCGTGCTGACGTACCAGTTCGGGCTCAGGTTGAAGTGGCCATTGCCACCGACGGTCCAGCCGTGCAGCTCGGACTTGTGGTTTTGCACCACCGGGTCACTGTTGAAAATGTTCTTGGCGTGGATGTTGCCCAAGTCGTTGTAGCCCAGTTCCACGCCGAGCGACGCCGATGGATTCATGGCCCAGCGATAGCCGCCGTTGATGGCGTAGCCAGTGGCGTGGTCGTCGTAGGCGCCGTGGTCAATGGAGGTGCGACCGACGTTGCCGTTGATAAACCAGCCGTCGCTCCCGGTGGGGGCGCTTTGGGCAATGGCACCGCTGGTGGCAAGGATGCCGGCAGCGGACAGGGCGAGGGCGAGCAAGGTCTTGTTCTTCATGTGGAGATTCTCCTGTTGTCATGACCACCAGGCGGGGACGACCGGTGGTTGGAAAGCTGCCCGGGTTGCGCCACAAAACGGCCCGGCAGCAGAACGTGCAGCACTTGGATGGTGGCCGGCACGGATAATTCAATACCAATGAGTACAGTATTAATACAGAGTTAAGAAAAGTGTTGATGCCGGCGCGCCGTGGCTTTGGCGCCGGATCATTCAACAAGGTGGCGCCTGAAGCCCGCCGATATCGGCGCGGGCGCAATTAAGGCTGAATTAATGCGGGTACCGGCGCGGACCGGGCGTCGAGGCGGGCGCCGCTGCGTGGCAGGCTGGGCGCCGGATCGGCGACAATGCCGCCTTTGCCTGCCCCGGAGACAGCCTGATGACCACCCGCCGCGACCTTGCCAATGCCGTGCGAGCGCTTGCCATGGATGCCGTAGAGGCGGCCAAGTCCGGGCACCCCGGCATGCCGATGGGCATGGCCGACATTGCCGAAGTGCTGTGGAACGATGTCCTGCGCCACAACCCGGCCAATCCGCGCTGGTGCAATCGCGATCGCTTCGTGCTCTCCAACGGGCATGGCTCGATGCTGCATTACGCGCTGCTGCATCTGGCGGGCTACGACTTGCCATTGGCCGAGCTCAAGCACTTTCGCCAGCTGCATTCGCGCACCGCCGGCCATCCCGAATTCGGACACACGCCCGGCGTGGAAACCACCACCGGCCCGCTGGGCCAGGGCCTGGCCAATGCGGTGGGTTTTGCGCTGGCCGAGAAATGTCTTGCCGCGCAATTCAACCGGCCGGGACATGCCATCGTCGATCACCGCACCTTTGTTTTCCTGGGTGACGGCTGCCTGATGGAAGGCATCTCGCACGAGGCGGCGTCGCTGGCCGGCACCTGGCAGCTGGGCAAGCTGGTGGCGATCTACGACGACAACGGCATTTCCATTGACGGCAAGGTCAGCGGCTGGTTCACCGACGACACCGCCGCGCGTTTCGAGGCCTACGGCTGGCATGTGCTGCGCGATGTCGATGGCCATGATGCCGACGCCATTGCCCGCGCGCTGGCGGCGGCCACGGCGGAGGCGCATCGGCCGACGCTGATCTGCGCCAGGACCGTCATTGGTTTCGGCGCACCGCACAAGCAGGGCAGCGAGCACAGTCACGGCGCACCCCTGGGTGCGGATGAAGTTGCCGCCGCGCGCGTGCAGCTGGGCTGGCCGCATGCGCCCTTCGATATCCCCGCCGAAATCTACGCGGCATGGGATGCGCGCGTGGCCGGCGCCGCGCACGAACAGGCGTGGGATGCCGCGTTTACTGACTACGCCGCGGCCTATCCCGCGCTCGCTGCCGAGTTCACCCGGCGGCTGGCCGGCGATCTGCCCGCCGACTGGGCCGCGCAAGCGCAAGCGTATGTCGACAAGGTGCAAGCCGATGGCCCCAGTGTGGCCTCGCGCAAGGCCTCGCAGATGGCACTGGAAGCGTTTGCCCCGCTGCTGCCGGAGCTGCTGGGGGGCTCGGCGGATCTGGCCGGCTCCAACCTGACGCGCTGGAGTGGCAGCGTGGATGTGGTGGCTGGCGGCCAGGCCGATGCACGCGGCAATTACGTGCCCTACGGCGTGCGCGAATTTGCCATGAGCGCCATCAGCAACGGCCTGGCCCTGCATGGCGGCTTCATCCCCTACGACGCGACGTTCCTGGTGTTTTCCGACTACGCGCGCAATGCCGTGCGCATGAGCGCGCTGATCCCGGCGCACGTCATCCACGTCTACACCCACGATTCCATCGGCTTGGGCGAAGACGGGCCGACACATCAGCCGGTGGAGCACCTGGCGAGCTTGCGCGCCATTCCCGGCAACCGCGTTTGGCGGCCGTGCGATGCGGTGGAGTCGGCCGTGGCGTGGCAATCGGCCATCGAAGCCAAGGCGGCGCCGGCGTGTCTGGTGTTTTCGCGGCAAACGCTCAAGCATCAGCCGCGCGATGCGCAGCAGGTGGCAGCCATCCGCCGCGGCGGCTACGTGCTGCTTGATCCGCTGGATCTCAAGTTCGACGCCATCGTGCTGGCCACCGGCTCCGAGGTGGAGCTGGCCATGGAAGCGGCGCGTGCGCTGGCCCAGCAGGGTGTGGCGGTGCGCGTGGTATCCATGCCCTGTGCCGAGATCTTTGATGCGCAGCCGCTCGAATACCGCGAGGGCATCCTGCCCGGGTGGTGCCGCGCACGCGTGGCGGTGGAAGCGGCCAGCAGGGATTACTGGCGCAAATACGTTGGCCTGGATGGCGATGTCGTAGGCATGGATTCGTTCGGTGCCTCGGCGCCGGCCGCACAGCTGTTCGAGCATTTCGGCATCACCGTCACGGCAGTGATGGATGCGGTCAAGTGCGTCATCGCCGCGTAAGCGCGCACTCGGGCGCGATGCTCTTGCTCAAGTGAGTTGGAACAGCCAGAGCTTTCGCGCGCTTCCATCTGTAGGGGCGCGCTGGCGCGTGATGCTTTTGCACTGGTGTCCGAGGGCGACTAGAAGCTTTCGAGCGCCTACGGCGCCCGAGTAACTTTCTCTCGCTTGCCCGAGAGAAAGTCACCAAAGAGAGAG
>CAZMPZ010000018.1:0-50824 GCA_964568445.1 uncultured Rhodanobacter sp.
TTCTCTGGCCACTCAGAGAAAAGTGACTCGGGCGCCGCAGGCGCTCGAAAGCTCTTGCCGTTCCCGAACACCAGTGCAGGAGCATCGCGCGCCAGCGCGCTCCTACAGGTGGGGAATCGAGAGAAGGTGGCTCGCGCGCCGCAGGCGCTCGAAACGCTCTTGCCGTTCCCAATACCAGTGCAAGAGCATCGCGCGCCAGCGCGCTCCTACGGGGAGAGGGGCAAGCGGGAGAAGGGAGGGAATGCACCGCGCTCAATGCGCCTGAGTGCAGCCAGCGCATCAACTGCCGCGCGTGCAGCATCGGTGCAGCCACTGTGCCAGACCGTCCAGCGCAAAACCCAGGGCGCCGATCACGACGATGGCCGCCATCAATTCCGAATACGCCAGGCGATCACGCGTATCCAGGATGAAATAGCCCAGGCCGGAACTGACACCCAGCATTTCGCACGGGATCAGCAGTATCCAGATCATGCCGATGGCTACGCGCGCGCCGGTCAGCACATGGCCAAGGATGCCCGGCAGCACCACGCCAACGAGCATCTCGCGGCGTGTCGCGCTGAGGCTCCTGGCCAGCAGCAACCAGCGTGGATCAAGCTGGCGTACGCCGGCGCTGGTGCTGAGGATGATGGGCCACACCGCGGTGATGGTCAGCAAAAAGTAGATCGGCGCATCGCCAATGCCGAACGCCATCACCGCAATCGGCATCCACGACAGTGGCGAGATCATGCGCAGGAATTGGAACGCGCCGCTGGTACCGAAATGCAGCAGACGCGAGGCGCCGACCGCGATGCCCACCGGCACGCCGATCACCAGCGCCGCCAGCAAACTGACCAGCACGCGGCGCAGGCTGGCAAGGGTGTGTGCGGTCAATGCATTGTGTGCAAGCAGCGCCTGCAGACTGGCCATCGTGTCGCGCGGGCTGAGCGACGATGCCAAGGGCACGCTGGTGCCAACCAAGCGTATGCCGAGCGCCCACAACAGCAGCAGCACCGCCAGCCCGCACGTCCCCAGTCCCAACCGCACGCCACCCTGGCGCCAGGCCGTGGCGGCGCTCATGTCGTGATGTCCTCATGCCGGTGGTAGCTCTCGGGCAGGCCAAACGCCGCCATGCCGCCTTCTTCGGCAATCGCGCGCTTGACGAAGCGGTCATCCACCAGATCCCGCGCGGCGAAGGCGGGATCAAGCGTTGGCAGGAAATCATTGCGGCCTTCGATATACGTGGTCTTGAGCATGCGCACCAGGGTTTCGGTGTAGCTCGGGAACGGGTACGGCTGGAAATCGATGCGCTGCTGCTTCCACTGCGGATGGCGGATGGCACCGGAAGCCACGTACGCCGCCGCGTCGCCCGCCGCCGGCGCCAGCACCTTGGCCAGCGTTTCGCGCGTATGCGGCGTGTAATGGCCCGCGCCGTCCTTGGCCAGCAGGCGCACCGCTTCCGTGCGATGGCCCCGCGTCCACGCCTGCGCCTGGACGATGGCGTTGACCACTTTCTGCGACCAGTCCGGGCGCGCGGTGAGGTCGCGCTCGTGCATCTGCACCACGCAACAGGCATGGTCCTTCCACACGTCGCCGGTGAAGCGCAGCACCTTGCCAACCTTGAGGATCTCTGCCAGCGCGACAAACGGCTCGGCCACGATGTAGGCCGAAATACGCCCGCCGGCCAGCGCCGGCAACATGTCCGATGGCGCCATCACCACCAGCTTGACCTGGCGGGGGCTGGGCGTGCCGCTGCCGACCACGACCAGGCCGCGACTCTTGAGCAAGTGCTGCAGCACCACGTTGTGCACCGAATACCAGAACGGAATACCCACCGTGGTACCGGCCAGATCATCCAGCGTGCCGACGCCATGCTTGACCGTCATTGCCACGGCCGAGCCGCACACATGGTTCCACGCCACCACCTTCGAGGGTGATCGGCTGCCGTAGCGCGCCCACACCGTTATTGGCGACAGCATGTGCACCACGTTGACCTGGCCGCTCAGGAATGCCTCGACGATCTGCGCCCAGCTGCGAAACAGCCGCGGCCGCTCCACCGCCAGCCCCTGGCGCTGGAACAACTGCCGCTGATGGGCCACCAGCAGCGGCGTGGCGTCGGTAATGGGCAGGTAGCCGATGCGCACCGGCGCGTCGGGTTCGGCGGCCACCGCTTGATTGAAACGCGTCAGGGCCGGCAGCGCGCCGGCGGCGGTAAACAACGCGGACAGCTGGAGAAACCGGCGCCGGGAGACGGCGCCAGCAGGCGTATCGACAGGATGGGTCATGGCAGGTCAGGAATCCGTTGCAGTGGAAAGCGGTGCCGGGCGCGAAACGCCGGCGTGATGTGCGGCGACTGGCGTCCGGGGTCGACAGGGCATGTCCCCGCCACGCGCCCGACGCAAGGTCTGCACAATGTCCGCCCGTACCACCGACAACGTCCCGGCCACCGCCTCGCGCGGATGCGGTGGGTCCACCCGCCACTGCCCCAGCGTGGTGGCCGGATGACCACCCAGCAGCACGACCCGATCGGCCAGGATCAAGGCCTCGTCGATGTCATGCGTCACCAGCACCGCCGCGCTGCGATGGGTGGCAACGATCCGCTGCAGCAAGGCCTGCATCTCGGCGCGGGTGATGGCGTCCAGCGCACTGAAAGGCTCGTCCAGCAGCAAAACCCGCGGCCGGCGCGCCACCGCCCGCGCCAGCGCCGCGCGCTGCGCCATGCCGCCGGATAGCTGTGCCGGATAGCTGCCGCGTGCGTGACCCAGATTCACCTCGGCAATGGCCGCGGCAATACGCTGGCGCCGCGTCGATCGATCCAGCGTGACTTGGCGCTTGAAGCCGAGACCGAAACCGACGTTCTCCTCCAGCGTCAGCCACGGCAGCAGGCAGGGATCCTGGAACACCGTGGCCACCTGTGGCTGCGGCCCATGGCTGACTTCACCCCGCACGCGCACGACACCGGCGTCGGCGCGCTGCAAGCCGGCCAGCACGCGCAGCAGGGATGACTTGCCCACGCCACTGGGGCCAAGCACCGCCACTACCTCACCCGCCGCCAGCTGCAGGGAAAAGTCATGCAGTACAGGGTGCGCTGCTGCACCGGGGCGGCCATAACCAAGCGCCAGGTGCTCGGCGACCAGCACCCCCGACGACGCCGCGCATGCCGCAGTGGGCACGGTCGGCACATCATCGACGTGCGTGGCGGAATCGGCACGGCGCCAGCCGAGCGCGGAAATAGCCATGAGGTTTTCAGTCCGGTACGAGAAAGAAGTCGTCTTTGGAAACGCCGCAATCCGGACAGGTCCAGTCATCGGGAATCGCCGCAAATGCCGTCCCGGGCGCGATGCCGTCCTCGGGCAAACCCGCCGCCTCGTCATACACAAAACCGCACGGGCCACACGTCCATCGCGCCATCACGCCGCCTCGGTCTTGCGCGTGGCGCCTTCAAGATCGGCAATCTCCTTGCGCAGATGCTTGAGCGCCGGCGTGACGATGGCGGCAAACACCGCCTCGCGCAGTTGCCGCTGCGCCGGGTGGCGCATGACGTAGCCACGCGCGCCGGCATGCAGCACCGCCGAATTGGCCGCACGCAGCGCCAGGCCCGATGCACGCGCACGCAGCCTGAGCACCGGCAGCAACGGCGCCGCTCCTTCCTGCGCCTGCTGCGCCAACGCCAGCGCTTCGGCCTGCAGGCCATCCAGTGCCGCACGCAAATCCGCTTCCTGGTCACGCAAGTACATGTTGACGTGGGCCAGCGTGACGTTGCTTTCACGGATCGTCTTCAAGCTGCCATGGACCACGCCAAAGGCCATTGCCGCCTGGCCCAGCACGAAGCCCGGCTTGATCCGCTGCATGAAGGCGGCAAATTGCGCTGGATGCGCCAGCACGGCATCACGGCCAATGGCCACGTCGTGCAAACGCACGTTGAAGGTCCGCGTGCCCTCCATGCCGGCAAACGCCGGGCAGTCATGCAACGACAGGCCCGGCGCGCTGCCCGGCACCGCAAACATCACGTAGCCGCCGCCTTCGACGGCCGCCGCAGCGATGAGCAAATGCCCCGGCCCGAGGTTGGATACCCACGGCAGGACGCCATTGATGACAAAGCCGGCGTCGTCCCGCCACGCGTGCAGGCGAATCTTCTCGATACCGGCCAGATGCTTGAGCGCGTTGGACATCCCCGACCCGGCCAGCAACGCGGTGCTGGCCACGTCGCGCAGGTAGCGTTTGCGCACGGCGGACTCCGGCGCGTACTGCAGATACCACACGCACGTGGACTGGCACCACAGCAGAAACGCCGTCGAGCCGCAGAAGCTGCCCACCTGCGTGGTGATCGCGATCTGCTGCGTCAGGTCGATTCCGGCCTCCCCGCCCGCGCTCGCTCCGAACCCGCCGAGGCGGCCCAGCTCATGCAGCAGCGCCTGCGGGTAGAAACCTTCGCGATCGATCTTGTCAGCCAGCAGTGGCAGCGTCGCCGCGGCATGCGCGATGACCGCCTGCCCCACCGGGTCATTCGATTGCACTTGATTCACTGTGTCATTCCTGTCCGGATTTGCCAGCCATCAGGCCACTTGCTGGCGCGATGGCGTGCCGGCAGTCGCGGGCGGCAGCGCAAAGGGCTGCAACTCCGGGTTGATCGGCGTCTGCGCCAGGTTGTTGGCGTAATTGCACAAGGTCGACAGGCTGACCCCCAGCACCACTTCCAGCGCATTGGCCTCGGAATAGCCGGCGGCGCGGAAATCGCGCAGCTGGGCATCGCTGACGCGGCCCTTTTCCTCCAGCACCGCCAGCGTGAACACCGCCAGCGCATCGAGCCTGGCATCCGGCAGCACCTGTTGATGGCGCAGCGCCTGCAGCAATGCCGCGGGCATCTTGAGCTTCTTGTGCGAGGCGGCCGAATGACCGGCCACGCAAAAGCCGCAGCCATTGCGCGCGGCGGCGGTGATCTGGATCACCTCGCGCTCGGTCGGCGTCAGGCTGTTGCGCGCATTGATGGCGCTGACGGTCTGGTACGTCTCGATGGCCGTGGGTGCATTGGCCAGCACGCCCAGCAGGTTGGGGACAAAGCCGCTTTGTTTCCCGGCTGCCGCCAGGCGGGCGCCGGCCTCGGCCTGGGCGCTGTCGATGGTCTGGATGGTGATACGTGGCATTTGAGTGCTCGTAATATAGACGTCTAAACGTTTAGACGGCCGTATGCTAAACGCAGCAATACCCACAATGCAAGCGCCATGTTGCCCGCACCCAAAACGTCCCCGCAGCAAATCGCCCATCGGCCGACGGTAAGCGTCGCCCCGGTCCGACTCGCACACCAGCGGCCGACAGGCCGTGCCCGACGCCAACGTACGTGCCGGAGTCCGCAAGCAGGCATTGACGTCAGGGATTTGGACGTCTATCTTCACGCCACCAACCATCATATCTTCGTATTGCGATATAGCGATAACAGGCCGCAATGCGATTGCCACAACCCGTTTATCCAAGGAGTCACCCATGCCTCAAGTCACCTTTTCCGGCTCCCCCCGCATTGGCCTGAAACGCGAGCTCAAGCGCGTACTGGAAGCGTTCTGGGCCGGCACCGGCACGGCAACACAACTGCAGGACACGGCGCGAACCTTGCGCCAGCGCCACTGGCAGCTGGCGGCGGATGCCGGCGCCGACACCGTCGCCTGCAACGACTTCAGCCTGTACGACCACGTGCTCGACACCGCCGTGCTGTTCGACGCCATCCCCGACCGCTACCGGCCGCTGTTCGAGCGCGATGCGCTGGATGGCTATTTCGCCATGGCGCGCGGCCACAAGCGCGACGGCACCGACCTGCACGCGCTGGAAATGACCAAATGGTTCGACACCAACTACCACTACCTCGTGCCCGAGCTGGCCGCCGGGCAGCGCTTCGCCCTGCGCGGCGACAAGCCGCTGGCCGAATTCCGTGAGGCGCTGGCGCTGGGCCATCGCGCCCGCCCGGTCATCCTCGGCCCGGTCTCCTTCCTGCTGCTCAGCAAGACGGTCGACGGCAGCGATCGCCTGGCCCTGCTTGACGCGCTGCTTCCGGCATATCGCCAGCTGCTCGAACAACTGGCGGACGCCGGTGCGGCGTGGGTGCAATTGGACGAACCGTGCCTGGTGCTGGATCTGGATGCCGCCGGCCAGGCTGCCTACCAGCATGCCTATGCCACGTTGTCGGCCGCACCCGGGCCCAACATTCTGCTGGCCACGTATTTCGGCGCGTTGGGCAGCAATCTGCAGCTTGCGACCCACCTGCCCGTACACGGCCTGCACATCGACCTGGTGCGTGCACCGCAACAACTGGATGCCGTGCTGGACGCGCTGGCGCCGCAAACCGTCCTGAGCCTGGGCGTCATCGACGGACGCAACGTCTGGCGCAGCCATCCTGATCGCGTCCTGCCGCAACTCAAGCAGGCGCTGGACAGGATCGGTGATGCGCGGCTGTGGCTGGCCCCCTCGTGCTCACTGCTGCATGTGCCGATCGACCTGGCTGCCGAAACCGCGCTCGATCCCGACCGCCGCGCATCCATGGCCTTTGCCCGGCAAAAGCTCGAGGAACTGCGGCTGTACGCCGACGCCCTGTGCGGCGATCCGCAGGCCGCAGCGGCACTGACCCGGCAGCAGGCGCACTTGTCCGCGCAGGCACGCGCACCAGGCGTGTTGAATCCGGCGGTGCGTGCCCGCCTGCATGCCCTCAGCCCGCAAAGCACGCTGCGCCGTTCCGGCTACCCGACCCGTGCACTGGCGCAGGCCAAGGCCCGCCCGCTGCCGCTGCTGCCCACCACCACGATCGGCTCATTCCCGCAGACCACCGAGCTGCGCAAGGCACGCGCGGCGCATCGTGCCGGCAAGCTGGACGCCGCCGCCTACGAGCAGCTGCTGCAGGCGGAAATTGCCCGCACCGTGCGCTTCCAGGAGTCCATCGGACTGGACGTGCTGGTGCATGGCGAGCCTGAACGCAACGACATGGTCGAATACTTTGGCGAGCAACTGGACGGCTATTTGTTCACCAAGCTCGGCTGGGTGCAAAGCTACGGCTCGCGCTGCGTCAAGCCGCCGGTGATCTGGGGCGACATTGCCCGTCCCGCGCCGATGACCGTGCGCTGGTCGACCTACGCTCAATCGCTCACCAGCAAGCCGATGAAGGGCATGCTCACCGGCCCGGTCACCATGCTGCAATGGTCTTTCGTGCGCGATGACCTGTCGCGCGAAACCGTATGCCGGCAAATGGCCCTGGCCCTGCGCGACGAAGTGCACGATCTGGAAGCAGCCGGCATCGGCGTGATCCAGATCGACGAACCGGCACTGCGCGAAGGCCTGCCGCTGCGCCGCGCCGACTGGGCCGGTTACCTGGCGTGGGCAGTGGAATGTTTCCGCATCACGGCCGGTGGCGTGCACGATGCCACGCAGATCCACACCCACATGTGCTACAGCGAGTTCAACGACATCATCGAATCCGTCGCGGCCATGGACGCCGATGTCATTTCCATGGAAACCAGTCGCTCGCGCATGGAATTGCTCGATGCTTTCGCCAAGTTCCACTATCCCAACGGCATTGGCCCCGGCGTCTACGACATCCACTCGCCGCGCGTACCGGGTCCGGCGGAAATCAGCGACCTGCTGCACCGCGCACTGGCCGTGCTCCGGCCGCAGCAGCTGTGGATCAACCCCGATTGCGGCCTGAAAACCCGCGCCTGGCCGGAAGTGGAACCGGCATTGCGCAACATGGTGGCCAGCGCGCGGCAACTGCGCAGCGAGCTGGCGGTGCCGGCGTAGCACACCTCACCTACCACGCATGTCATGCCCCGTGTCTCGATAGGAACCCGCCTGCGCGGCGATGCATTGCCTTGGTCTTGGTGGCGTAGCAAAAGCATCGCCCGCCGGCAGCCTCCTGCAGGGACGAGTCCATGCAAGGGGCGGGCACGGGTCAGAGCTTTGGCCGGCGTAGCTAGGCTAAACTGCGCGAAACCATTGTCAGCGTGCAACAGGGTGAGGCTGCGCATGGACACCGATCCGGCAACACTTTCCATGCAAGAAGTCGACGCCCCCTCCGAGCCGGCACAAGCGGAGTGGGCGCGCATCGAGGGGCTGCTGCGTCGCTTGGCGACGCGCCTCACCTACGCCGCCGAGGGCCGCGGTTCCGTACTGGACGGCACGCTGCATCATCTGCGCAACCACTTGCGCGCGCCACTGGGCGAAGCCGACCTGCAAGTGCTGTTAACGGCACTGACCGATGCCGTACGCCTGCTCGACACCGGAATCCCACCCGTGTCGCCGCCCGTGGGCACGCCACCGCCAGCCGCCACGACCATCGCGCCTGCACTGGACGCCATCCGTGCGCCATTGCTCGTGCTGATCGATCGCCTGCGCATGGATCAAATCGCCACCACCGAACTGGTGGCTATCCGCGACGCCATCAACCGCGCCACCGATGCCGACACACTGGCGGCACCCGCCCGGTCGCTGGCCGACCTGATCTGTCGCGATCTGCAGCAAGTAGCCGCACAACAGGCGGCGGCCCGCGAGTTGCTGACGCAGGTCACTTGGCAGCTGGACGAACTGACCCGCTACCTCACCCGCGACAGTGCCGACCACCGCGACGGCGCCACCGCCCGGCGACAGCTCGATCAACAGCTGCACAGTGAAATCGACGCGCTGGGCAATCACCTGCAATCGGCAGCCGATGTCGGCTCGCTGCAGCGCGAGATCCAGGCCCGGCTGAGCGCCATCACGACGCACCTCAAGGGCTTTCACGCACGCGAAGAGGAACGCACGCGCAATTGGCAAACGCGCTCGGAACAAATGAGCCAGCGCATCCACGAGCTTGAGCGCTCAGCGCACACCATGCAGGCCAGCTTACGCCAGGAACACCAACTGGCCTCGACCGACCAGCTCACCGGCATTGCCAACCGCATGGTGTTCGACCAGCACATGGCGCGCATTTGCGCCCAGCCGGCCGACGACACCATGCCGGCCTGCCTGATCGTGCTCGACATCGACCATTTCAAGCTGATCAACGACCGCTTTGGCCACGCTGCCGGCGACCGCGCGCTGCGCATCGTCGCCGAACAGCTGCGCGACGCGCTGCGCACGGGTGACCTGCTGGCGCGCTACGGCGGCGAAGAGTTTGCCGTGGTGCTGATGGACACCAACGCGCAGACCGGCCAGCGCATTGCCGAGGCGCTGCGCCAGCGGGTGGAACGCACCAGCTTTCGCTGCAAGGAAGTACCGGTGTCCATCACGCTCTCGGCCGGCGTGGCGCCACTGTACGCCGGCGACACGCCGGAAAGCGTGTTCGAGCGCGCCGACCGCGCCCTGTACCAGGCCAAGCGCGAAGGCCGCAACCGCTGCGTGGTGCTGATCACCTGAACAGCCGCTGCGGCCATGCGCCGCAGCCATCCAAACGGCTGAACACATCCCGACGTATCGGCGACTATCATGCCGCCGCAGCTGCCCAAATGCCGTCCGGCGATGTAACATGCCTGGCTGCCTTTATCGTCTTATCCGCACACAGGGATATACAACCGCGATGTCCAACTACCTGTTCACTTCCGAGTCGGTCTCCGAAGGCCATCCGGACAAGGTCGCCGACCAGATCTCCGACGCCGTGCTGGACGCGATCATCGTCGACGACCCGGCCGCGCGCGTGGCCTGCGAGACCATGGTCAAGACCGGCGTGGCCATCGTTGCCGGCGAGATCACCACCAATCACTGGATCGACCTGGAAGCGATCACGCGCAAGGTGATCCTCGACATCGGCTACGACTCCAGCGACGTCGGTTTCGACGGCGCCACCTGCGGCGTGCTCAACCTCATTGGCAAGCAGTCGCCGGACATCAATCGCGGCGTCGACCGCAAGAATCCCGAGGACCAGGGCGCCGGTGACCAGGGCCTGATGTTTGGCTACGCCACCAATGAGACGGCCGAGATGATGCCGGCGGCGATCTACTACGCGCATCGCCTGGTCGAGCAGCAAGCCAAGGTGCGCAAGGCTAAGAAGTCACCGCTGCCGTGGCTGCGCCCGGATGCCAAGAGCCAGGTCACCCTGCGCTACGAAAACGACAAGGCCGTGGCCATCGACGCCGTGGTGCTGTCGACCCAGCACGACCCGAGCGTCAAGCAGAAGGATCTGGTCGAGGCCGTGCGCGAGCTGATTCTGAAGCCTGTGCTGCCGGCCAAGCTGCTGCACAAGGGCACCAAGTTCCACATCAACCCGACCGGCAAGTTCGTCATCGGCGGGCCGGTGGGCGACTGCGGCCTGACCGGGCGCAAGATCATCGTCGACACCTACGGCGGCTGGGCCCGTCACGGTGGTGGCGCATTCAGCGGCAAGGATCCGTCCAAGGTCGACCGCTCGGCCGCCTATGCCGCGCGCTACGTGGCCAAGAACATCGTCGCCGCCGGCATCGCCGAGCGCTGCGAGGTGCAGGTGTCCTATGCCATCGGCGTGGCCCAGCCCACCTCCATCTCGGTCACCACCTTCGGCACCGGCAAGATCAGCGACGAGAAGATCGAGCGCCTGATCCGCGCCAACTTCGACCTGCGTCCGTACGGCATCCTGAAGATGCTCGACCTGATCCATCCGATGTACCAGCAGACCGCCAGCTACGGGCATTTCGGCCGCAAGCCGCACAAGATGACTGACGCCCACGGCCAGAGCTTCATGGCGTTTTCGTGGGAACAGACCGACCGCGCCGAGGCGCTGCGCAAAGGTGCTGGCCTGAAGTAACCGGCAACCGCGACACCCCACCCGACGGGCCGCCCGGTGCGGCCCGTCGTCGTTCATGCCCTCGCCCGGCACGCCGCATGCCGCCCAGCCGGGTCGATGCCGCCAGCTACAATGGGCAGATGTCCCTTATCCAATTGCAACGCGTCGACTTCAGCATCGGCGGCCCGCTCCTGCTCGAACAGGTGAACTTGTCCATCGAAGCCGACGAGCGCGTGTGCATCGTCGGCCGCAACGGCGAAGGCAAATCCACGCTGATGAAGCTCATCAGCGGCGAGCTGCATGCCGATGACGGCGAGGTACGCGTGCAAAACGGCACCGTCATCGCGCGCATGGCACAGGAAGTGCCGCAGGACACCGCCGGCTCCGTGTTCGACGTCGTGGCCGCGGGACTGGGCGACCTTGGTCGACTGCTGGCGCGGTATCACGCGCTGCTTGCCGCCGATGATCTGGATGCGCTGGGCGAGGTGCAGGAGCGCATCGAGGCACGCCACGGCTGGGATCTCGACCAACGCGTCAACCAGGTGTTGGCCGAGCTCGAACTGCCTGGCGACATGGATTTCGCCGCGCTGTCCGGCGGCATGAAGCGTCGCGTACTGCTTGCCCAGGCATTGGTGCGCAAACCCGATGTACTGCTGCTGGATGAGCCGACCAACCATCTGGATATTGCCGCCATCGACTGGCTGGAAACCTTCCTCAAGCAGTATTCCGGCGCCATCGTCTTTGTCACCCATGACCGCGCCTTTGTGCGCGCGCTGGCCACGCGCATCGTCGAGATCGACCGCGGCGCACTGACCGACTGGCCCGGCGACTACGACAACTATCTGCGGCGGTGCGAGGAACGCGCGCATGCCGAAGCCCAGGCCAACGCGCTGTTCGACAAGAAGCTGGCTGCCGAGGAAGTGTGGATTCGCCAGGGCATCAAGGCCCGGCGCACGCGCAACGAAGGTCGCGTGCGCGCGCTCAAGGCGCTGCGCAACGAGCGCGCCGCCCGCCGCGAACTGACCGGCAACGCACGCATGACGGCGGCCACCAGCCATGCCTCGGGCAAGAAGGTCATCGACCTCAAACACATCAGCCACGCCTATGGCGCGCATGTGTTGATCGATGACCTCACCACCACGGTCATGCGCGGCGACCGCATCGGCATCATCGGCCCCAACGGCGCCGGCAAGAGCACGCTGATCAAGATCATGCTGGGCGAACTCGCGCCCGACCACGGCAGCGCCGAGCTGGGCACGGGCATGCAACTGGCCTATTTCGACCAGCATCGGCTGCAGCTGGACGACACGTTGAACGCCATCGACAACGTCGCCGGCGGACTGGAATACATCGAGCTCAACGGCGCGCGCAAGCACATCATTGGCTACCTGCAGGATTTCCTGTTCTCGCCCGAGCGCGCCCGCGCGCCGATCACCCGCCTGTCCGGCGGCGAGCGCAACCGCCTGCTGCTGGCCAAGCTGTTCTCGCAGCCGTCCAACCTGCTGGTGATGGACGAGCCGACCAACGATCTGGACGTGGAAACCCTGGAGCTGCTGGAAGAACTCCTCGGTGGCTACAAGGGCACCTTGCTGCTGGTCTCGCACGACCGCGCCTTTCTGGACAATGTGGTATCCAGCACCCTGGTGCTGGAAGGCGAAGGCCGCGTCGGCGAATACGTCGGCGGTTACAGCGACTGGCTGCGCCAACGCCCGCAGCCCGAGCCGGACGCCACGCCCGCCCAGGCATTGCCGCCCACGCCGGCGCCGTCGACGCACAGCGCGGATGCCAGGCCGTCCAAACGCAAACTCAACTACAAGGATCAACGCGAGCTGGCCCGACTACCGGCGCGCATCGAGGCGCTGGAAGCCGACATTGCCGCGCGTGGCGAGGCAATGAACGATCCTGCCTTCTTCCAGCAGGACAGCGCCGCCATTGTGCTGGCCAACGAGCAAATGGCCGCATGCCAGGCCGAACTGGACGCTGCCTACGCCCGCTGGGCGGAACTGGACGGCTGAAATCGCGCACCGCGCACGGCCGTCAGTCCTTGCCGCGCCCCAGCAACGCCTTCAGATCCGCAAATGGCTGGCCGGTGGCCGGCGCCACCTGCTCGGCTGCCAGCACGCCGCCGCGCACGTGATCCTCATGCCGGGCGTGTTCGTTGTCGTGGCAGTACACGCACAACAGCTCCCAGTTGCTGCCGTCGGGCGGATTGAAGTCGTGATCGTGATTGCGGTGATGCACGGTCAACTGCTGCAGATTCGCCCGCGTGAATTCACGGCCACAGCGGCCGCAGACCCACGGATACATTTTCAGTGCCCGCTCGCGATAGCCCAGCTCGCGCTGTTGCGCGGCGCGGCGCGCCTCGGCCACGATGCGGTCGAGTTTGGCGTTGTCGATGTCGTGCATGGCCGTCTCACGCTGCAAATCGTCGTCCTGATCGTACGCCAGCGTATGTGTGTACGCCGACCCGACCAGCTGCCGGGCCGGCACACGAAGGTATACTGGGCTGCTTGAGTCGCAAGAAAAGCCGCGAATGAATCCGAACTTCCTCGATTTCGAACAACCGATCGCCGAACTGGACGCGAAGATCGAAGAATTGCGTCATGCCAGCGACGGCCAGGCGCTGGATATCGACGAGGAAGTCGGTCGCCTGCGCGAGAAACTCAAGCTCAAGACCAACGACATCTTCCGCAACCTCAACGCCTGGCAGAAGACACAGCTGTCGCGCCACCCGTCGCGCCCGTACACGCTGGACTACATCGGCGTGATGTGCGAGGAGTTCCACGAGCTGGCCGGCGACCGCATGTATGCCGAGGATGCCGCCATCGTCGGCGGCCTGGGGCGCATCAATGGCCGCAGCGTCATGATCATCGGCCACCAGAAAGGCCGTGACACCAAGACCAAGGTTCGCCGCAACTTCGGCATGCCGCGCCCCGAAGGCTACCGCAAGGCCCTGCGCCTGATGCAGCTGGCCGAGCGCTTCAAGCTACCGATACTGACCCTGATCGACACCCCGGGAGCCTATCCCGGCGTCGGCGCCGAGGAGCGCGGCCAAAGCGAAGCCATTGCCCGCAACCTGCTGGAAATGGCCAGCCTTAAGGTGCCCATCGTGTGCACGGTCATCGGCGAAGGCGGCTCCGGCGGCGCGCTGGCCATCGGCCTGGGCGATCGCACCATCATGTTGCAGTACTCGACCTACTCGGTGATCTCGCCCGAAGGCTGCGCCTCGATCCTGTGGAAAAGCGCCGACAAGGCGCGCGATGCGGCCGAGGCGCTGGGCCTGACCGCGCCGCGCCTGCTGGAGCTGGGCCTGGTCGACAAGGTGGTGCGCGAGCCTTTGGGCGGTGCCCACCGCAACCCGCACGCCATGGCTGTACGCTTGAAAGCCGTGCTGCTCAGGCAGCTGGACGAGCTGGCCGCCCTGCCTGTCGACGACCTGCTGGCGCAGCGCTACCAGCGCCTGCGCGGCTACGGCGCGTACCAGGGATAACCCCGGCCCATTCCATCGTCGACCTGGGTCGGCCAGGTAAAGGCTGGGCGCCGGTTGATGGGCCGACGTTCCGCACGCAGGCTGGACCGGGAGCCCTTCATGCGACATCTGCCACTTGCCACCATGATCCTCTGGCTTTCCTCGGCGCTGTTGATGCCACCCGCGCTGGCAGGACAGGCGCCGATCCGGTCGAAAGCGGCATTGACCCATTATCTGCAGCACACCGCGCCGGGGACGTCGCCACTGGATGACTTGTCGCCGGGAGGGCGCAAGCGCTTCCTGGGTCAACTCGACTTTGGACCGCAGGGGCTGCGCAGCATTCCACTACAGGATCTGGACAACGAACTGACGCGGCCGCAGATCGTGCGACTGCTTGCCTTGTTTGGCGCGGAGAAATATGCGCCGGCGGGACTGGCGCCGGCCGAACAAGCCCGTCGCCAGCATGATCGCGCCCAGGATGCCGCTGCCCGCGGCTGCACCGCGGCAACCTGCGCGGAAAGCGTCATGGAGCAGCGCTATGACGAGCTGATCCTGGGCAAGTCCGTTGCCATGCCGGAGGCGGACATGCCGGATGCGGAGCGCGCCGCCCTGGCCGGCCAGCGCTACGACCAGCTGTTCGCCAGGTTCCAGACTCCCGAGCAACTGCGCTCGCTCAGCGCCACCGATCTGAGGCTGCTCAGGCGCGCCGTTGAGGAGACCGTGTTCCACCTGCCCAGCCCGGCGCACATTGCCCAACTGCAGGAGGATCTGGCCGAGATGCAGCGGCGTGACATGGTCGGGGACAAAGACTACGCACGCCTGCATCAAGCCCTGATCGCCCGCCGCGATTTCGACGCCGCCAGCGCGCTCGCCCGACGCCATCCCGACATGGGGACGGACGCCGTGCCGACCCTGCGCAAAGCGGCACCGCTGCCGCCGGGACAACCCACGGCGCTGGCCATCGATGCACGCAACGGCACGATGTCGCGCCAGGCCTTCGATCTGTCCACGCCGCTGCGCATCGTGGTGGTCGCCTCCTGCCACTTCTCGCAGGATGCCGCGCGCGCGATTGCGGCGGACGCCCAGCTGCGTCCCATTTTCACCAGCGATGCGATATGGCTTGCCAGCGAGAACGAACACTTCAGCGCCGTCACCGACTGGAATCGCGCGTTTCCCGACCAGCCGATCCACCTTGCCTGGCGCAACAGCGAGTGGTCGATGCTGGACAGTTGGGCCATGCCCACGTTCTACGTGTACCGCCACGGCCACCTGGCAAAGAAATTCAGCGGCTGGTACGACGTCGAGACGCTGAAGCGCTCCCTGCGCGAGGCCGGCGTCCTGCCGTGACGCTGTCGGCGGCTATCCGCCCGGGCGCGCTACCATCGTGTCTTCGACCATTGGCGGGGAATCCTCATGGCCCACGACACCACCAAGCTTGCCGTCCTGATCGACGCCGACAACGCGCGACCGGCAATTGTCGATGGCCTGCTGGCCGAGATTGCCAAGTACGGCACGGCACATGTCAAGCGCATCTACGGCGACTGGACCAAGCCTGATCTCAACGGCTGGAAAGACGTGCTGTTGCGGTTGTCGATCCAGCCGATCCAGCAGTTCCGCTACACGGTGGGCAAGAACGCCACCGATTCGGCAATGATCATCGACGCCATGGACTTGCTGTACTCGGCACGCTTCGATGGCTTCTGCATCGTCTCCAGCGACAGCGACTTCACGCGCCTGGCCTCGCGCATCCGCGAATCGGGCCTGACCGTCTATGGTTTCGGCGAAAAGAAAACCCCCGAACCCTTCCGCACCGCCTGCGACAAGTTCATCTATACCGAGGTACTGGTACAGGCCACGGAGGCGGAGCCGAGCGCCGGCGTCAAGCGTCGCAATGCCAAGGAGCTGCGCGGCGACAGCCAGCTCATGAACCTGCTGCGCAACGCCATCGAGGCGGCCTCGGACGACAGCGGCTGGGCCGGGCTGGGTGCGGTCGGCAGCATCATCAACAAGCAGTCGCCCGACTTCGACCCACGCAATTACGGCTATGCCAAATTGAGCGGGCTCATCAACGGCATCGGCCTGTTTGAAACCGACGAGCGGCAAATCGGCAACGGCAAACACTTGTACGTGCGCCCGCGCAGCGGCAAGCGATGACTGAGCCGCTGGCGCTCCTGCTCGACCGCGCGCTGGCCGGCACGCCGACTGCACCATTGTGTGTCGCCTTCAGCGGCGGGCCCGACTCCACCGCGCTGCTGCACGCGCTGGCGCAGCTTCCAGCCGCGCGTGCACGTGGCTTGCGGGCGCTGCATGTCAATCATGGACTGCACCCCGACAGCGCGACGTGGGCGGCCCACTGCCAGCAGTTCTGCACGACGCTGGGGGTGCGCTGCGCCGTGCTCACGGTTGCCGTCGCACGGCGCAGCGGCGACGGACTGGAAGCGGCCGCGCGTGACGCCCGTTATGCCGCACTCTCTGGCGCGCTGCGCCCCGGCGAATACCTGCTGACCGCCCATCATCGCGACGATCAAGTCGAAACCGTGCTGCTGAAACTCCTGCGCGGCGCCGGCCCGCAGGGCCTGGGCGGCATGCACGAACGGCGCGCCTTCGGCCCCGGCCAGTTGTGGCGGCCGCTGCTCGACGTGCCGCGCCAGGCGCTGCATGACTACGTCGCCGCCCACGCGCTGGATTGCATCGACGACCCATCCAACCGCGACACCGCCCTGGCCCGCAACTATCTGCGCCACGACCTGCTGCCGCAGCTGCTGGTGCGCTGGCCGCAGGCGGTCGATGCCATTACGCACAGCGCCACATTGTGCCGCGATGCCGACGAAATCCTGCAGCGCCAGTGGCGCGCGGCGCTGGACACCCTGCGTGATGCGCATACCGGCAGCCTGAGCGCCGATGGCTGGCTAGCCCTGGCGCCGGCCCTGCGCCATCCGCTGCTGGATCACTGGCTGCACGCCCGCGGTCTGCGTGCGCCGACCAGTGCACAACGCCGGCAGATCGAACGCCAGTGCCGGGCGCGCGCCGGCCAGCAGCCGTGTATCCGTTGGGCGGATACCGAGCTGCACATCTGGAAGGGTCGACTGTGGGCGCGCCGCATCACGCCGTCACCCGCTGCGGACTGGCACGCCTCATGGGATGGCGCACCACTGGCGCTGCCGGACGGCAGCGTGCTGTCACTGGCGCCGGCCCATGCCCGCCTTGATCCGCCGCTTACCGTGCGCCTGCGGCGCGGCGGCGAGAAACTCAAGCCCGCCGGGGATCGCCACACGCGCGAGCTGCGTGACCTGTTCCAGCAAGCTGCCGTGCCGCCATGGCAACGCGGCGTCTGCCCGCTGCTCTACACCGGCGATGAATTGGTGGCCGTGGCCGACCGCTGGCGCAACGAACGCGGCACGGCGTTGTTTGCCGCAGTCAAGGCCACGCCCCGCTGGTCCGCATTCGGCGCCGAATCCACGGCATGGCCCACGCACGATGCCACGCCTGACATCGCGCATTGATTCCCCACCGGCGCTGCGCTAGCGTTACGGGCCATGGTCAAACACGCGCCCACTCCCGCACCTGCCGCGCCGGCCCCCGCCGACTTCGAACACGCGCTGGATGAGCTGGAACAACTGGTGGCGCGCATGGAAGGCGGCGAGATGACACTGGAGGAATCGCTCACTTCGTTCGAGCGCGGCATCGGCCTGTTCCGCCACTGCCAGCAATCGCTGGAGCAAGCCGAGCTGCGTGTACGCCTGCTGCTGGATCCGGATGCCCCTGAAAGCGCTGAGCCATTTGAACCCTGAGTCGATCCCCGGCCCCGCGCTGCAAGCCCTGATCGAACGCGCCGAAGATGCGCTGGGTCGCTGTCTGCCGGCTGTCGCCGCAAACTCGCCACAGGCATTGCATCAGGCCATGCGCTACGCCGTGCTGGGCGGCGGCAAGCGATTGCGCCCGCTACTGGTCTACGCCAGCGCCTCGGCGCTGGGCGGCGACAAGCCGGCACTGGATACGCTGGCCTGCGCGGTGGAGCTTATCCACGCCTACTCGTTGATCCACGATGACCTGCCGGCCATGGACAATGACGCCCTGCGCCGCGGCCGGCCCACCTGCCACATCGCCTTTGGCGAGGCCATGGCCATCCTTGCCGGCGACGCCTTGCAGGCTCTGGCGTTTGAACTGCCAACTCGCGACCCGGCCCTGACCGCCCGCCCGGCGGTACTGGTACGCATGCTGCGCGTACTGGGCCAGGCTTGCGGCGCCGAGGGCATGGCCGGCGGCCAGGCGCTGGACCTCGGCGCCATTGGCCAGGACCTGTCGCTGGCGCAGCTGGAACACATGCACGCTTGCAAGACCGGTGCGCTGATCCGCGCCGCGGTGCAATTGGGAGCGCTGGCCGCCGACGCCGACACCGGCACGCTGGCGGCGCTGGACCAATACGCCAGCGCGCTGGGGTTGGCGTTCCAGGTACGCGACGACATCCTGGATGTCGAGGGCGAATCGTGCGTGCTGGGTAAAACCGCCGGCAAGGACGCCGCCGAACACAAACCCACCTTCCCTTCCATCATCGGCCTGGACGCCTCACGCGCCCGCCTGGCGCAGCTCACCACAGCCGCCCTCGACGCCATCGCACCGCTCGGCGAACGCGCCACCCTGCTGCGCGAATTGGCCGTCTATTCGGCACAACGCACGCATTGACGCGCCCCGGCCCGCGACGGCGTCCAAGGCGTCACACCGACCTCAGTTCACCAGGCGCAACGCCAACGGGTAGCGGTAGCTGCCGTCACTGCTGACACGGATGGCGGCGATGATGCAGAACACCAGGTTGACCAGCCACACCAGCTTGATGAGCAACAGGCCGATCAAGATGATGACGAGGATGCCGCTGACGACGTAGGCGATAAGGATGGTGATCTGGAAATTCAGCGCCTCGCGGGCTTCCTTCACCAGATAGGTCTTGTCGGCGCGATCCTTGAACGTCAGCCACACAATCAGCGGCACGAGGAAGCTCAGGAAAAAGCCGGACAAGTGCGTCAGCATCGCGATATTGCGGTCATCGCGCGAACCGTCACTGGCCACTGGCGGCGGCATCTGATCCGATGGGGTACTCATGGGCAGGTCCTCATGATTGGCAAGTGGTGCCGGTCACTGCAGCATGCAACAGACTTCACTCACCCGCCACTGTCATGCGATCGAGCAGGATCGAACCGGTCAGCACCGCACCACGCCGATCCACGTCCGCGCCGACGGCGACGATGCCGGAAAACATGTCGCGCAGGTTGGCGGCAATGGTGATGCCCTCCACCGGATAGGCAATTTGCCCGTGCTCCACCCAGAACCCGGCCGCACCACGCGAGTAGTCACCGGTGAGGATCGACACGCCCTGCCCCATCACTTCGGTCAGCAGCAGGCCCGTGTCCAGGCGTTGGAGCATGGCGGGAAAACCGTCGCCCGCAGCGCCGGGGGCGACGTCCGCTGCACCCGGCCGCACTACCAGGTTGTGGATGCCGCCGGCATTGCCGGTCGAGGCCAGGCCCAGCTTGCGCGCCGAATAACTGCCCAGCACGTAGCGCGCCAGCACGCCGGATTCAACCAGCGCGCTGTCGGCGGTGGCCACGCCTTCGGCATCGAAGTTGGCCGAGCCCTGTCCGCGCGCCAGCCGCGGCCGTTCGTCAATCTGCATCCAGCCCGGCATGATTTGCTTGCCGGCATGATCGAGCAGGAAACTCGCGTGCCGATACAGCGCGCCGCCACTGACTGCGCCCAGCAAATGTCCGATCAAGCCGCGCGCAAGCTCCGGTGCAAACAACACCGGACATTGGCGCGTGGACAAGCTGCGGGCGCCGAGCCGCGCCAGTGCACGCTCGGCGGCCTTGTCGCCCAAGGCGCGCGCGCTGATGAAATCCCCGGCGTCGCGCACGCTGTCGTACCAGTAGTCGCGCTGCATGGCGTCGCCTTCGCCGGCAATCAACGCCAGCGACAACGCATGCCGCGTACCCCGCTCGTGGCCCACGAAACCATGCGAATTGGCGTACACCGACAAGCCCTGCCCGGCCTGCACCGTCGCGCCTTCGGAGTTGGCGATCCCCGCATGCGCGCGGCCCGCATCTTCAATGGCGACGCCCAGCGCAATGGCCTCGGCGGTGTCCACATCCCACGGATGCCACAGATCCAGGTCGGGAAATGCCGATGCCATGCGCGCGGCGTCGGCCAGGCCGGCCGCCGGGTCGGGCTCGGTATAGCGCGCAATCGCGCAGGCCTGGTCGAGCGTGGCCTGGAGGGAATCAGCGTGCAAATCGGCGGTGCTGGCCGAGCCCTTGCGCTGGCCAAAGTAGACCGTCAGGCCAAAACCACGGTCGCGCGTGTGCTCGACTGTCTCCACCTCACCCAGGCGCACGTTGACACTGAGTCCGGTCTCGATGCTGGCCGCCACTTCCGCCTGGCTGGCGCCAGCCGCGCGGGCACGACGGATGACGTCTTCGGCCAGATCGGCCAGGCGCGCAAGATCGGCCTCGGGGTTGGATGGGATTGCAGCGGCGGTACTGACTTCGCTCACGGGCGGATGGTCCTCAAAGTGACGGGTACAATGCGCGCTTGCCAGCGGCGCTCGCACGCTGCCCCATGAATGGGGACGTCGTGCGCAAAAGCAAAGCATGACACGCCCTTGTTCCCCGTACGCCGTCATTGCCCAGCCGCCCGGCCACCATACTTTTCCGGAACCCCGTCTTGAGCCCGACCCGCCGCCAAACCGAACCGACTGACGCCGCCGCTCCCGACGACGACGGCCCCAGCCGCACCGAGCAGCGTCGGCAGGCCTTGGCCATGCTCACGTTTGCCGCCCAGCTGGCCGATCTGCCACCGGCACGCCTGGCCCGCATCGATCTGCCTGACGACGTGCGCCGCGAAATCGAGACCACGCGCCACATCACCTCGCACGTCGCGCACAAGCGCCAGCTGGCGTATCTGGCCAAGCTCATGCGCCGCCACGACGATGCCGACTTTGCCGCGGCACACGCCGAGCTGGGCGCCAACCGCGACCAACAGCGTGCCGACACCGCCGCCATGCACCGGCTGGAAGTCCTGCGCGAACACCTGCTGGAAGACGGCGACAACGCGCTGCAGGAACTCATCACCACCCATCCGCAACTTGATCGCCAACATCTGCGCGCCCTGATCCGCCAGGCCCGCAGCGAACGCGACGCCGGCAAGCCACCTCGTGCCTACCGCGAGATTTTCCAATTGCTGAAGGATCTTTCGTCCCCGCCCGGCGAGGAATGATGCGTCACACGCATCGCCGCCAAGATGACCAAAGATCGGGGGTGCGTATTTCACGGGGGGAGCCGCGGCTGCATCTTGCCTGCTCAACGAGCCCAGGCAGTGCAATGCGCCGCGCGTGACGGTGCCGCGTACCGGGGCCGCGGCGCCATCAAGTCTGCTGCGCAGCCCGTTCAGCAAGATGCCGATGGGTGAACGTTACCTTCGCTATGGCCGCCGTACCCGACTTCCGCTCGCCGGAACGACGGTGTCGGCCCGATGGCTGGCGCCCCGCGCCAGCCGTGTACTTGCCGCGATTGACGCCAATGCCTTGGCAGGCATAGGCTGCCATCTTCTCAACCCAACCGATGAGCCATCACCATGAGTATGGATGTCCATATCACGCTGAGCGACTCGGACCTCGAGCAGTTCGCAGCCGCCGTAAAAGCCACCAAAAGCCTTCCCGCCACCCCTGACGGAACCGCCACGGTTGCCGCCGCGCGCAAGGCCCTGCACGAGATCAAGTTGGGCGACTTGCCGGAATTCATTTCCACGCGCTTGAAAACCGTGGAAACCATGGTGGCGATGCTGGAGGACACGGGCTTCGGTCTGCCCGACCAGGACCGCGCCAATGTGCTGTCCGCCTTGAGCTACTTCGTCAGCGCCGACGACGCGATTGCCGACGACATGCCCATCATGGGTTTCCTCGACGACGCAATCATGATTGAGCTGTGCACGCGTGAGCTGGCGCCCGAAATCGAGGCCTACAACGACTTCCATTTCTGGCGCGACGCGGAAGCCCGCCGTCGTGGCGAAGATCCCACCAAGGTGGCCTTGACCCGCGCCGAGTGGGCCGAGACCCGCCGCATGGAAACCATCGCGCGCATGCATCGCCAGCGTCAGGAATCCTACAGCCGCAATTCACGCCCATCGATCCTGTTCCGCGTGCATTGATCCGCGCTTTCCACTGCCGGACATGACGAAGGGCGCCGCGGCGCCCTTCGTCATGTCCGGGTGGCCACCAACTGCGGATACTCGCGCTTGCGACGCGCCGTGTAGCACCACCACGCCTGCGGCGGCGCGCCCGCCAGGAAATCCGTCACCGACAGGAACACGTCGAGCACGCACGGATCCTGCCGTGCGCCGGTGACGGCACACAACGATTCGTACAGCACCCAAGGATCCGCACCCACCAACTGCGCCGGCACATCAAATCCCAGCCGCGCGAAATCCCTGGCCATCGCCGGACCAATGTTGGGCAAATCGGTAAACCGCCGGACTTGTGCCCGTATGACCTTGGAGGGATTCATGGTGGTTCCTCGATAGCGGGCGGCCTCACCCGGGCCCCTGGCAGATCGTCCATCAAGTACAGCACGATCAAAAGCGATATCGAAGGCGTGATGCGACAGGCCGTATCCGCCCCGTGCTTGACCCAGGTTACGCGGCGGTACCACCGACGGTCATGGCATCGATCTTGAGCGTGGGCTGGCCGACGCCGACCGGGACGCTTTGGCCGTCCTTGCCGCAGACGCCGATGCCGGCGTCCAGCTGCAGGTCGTTGCCGATCATGGATACCCGGTTGAGCACGTCCGGGCCGCTGCCGATAAGCGTGGCGCCCTTGACCGGGCGGGTGACCTTGCCGTCCTCGATCAGGTAGGCCTCGCTGGCGGAAAAGGTGAACTTGCCGTTGGTGATGTCGACCTGGCCGCCGCCAAAGTTGGTGGCGTACAGGCCGCGCTTGACCGAGGCGATGATCTCGGCCGGGTCGCGCTGACCGGCCAGCATGTAGGTGTTGGTCATGCGCGGCATCGGCAGCGCGGTGAAGGACTCGCGCCGGCCGTTGCCGGTCGGCGCCATGCCCATCAATCGCGCGTTGAGCTTGTCCTGCATGTAGCCCTTGAGGATGCCATCCTCGATCAGCGTGGTGCATTCGGTGGGCGTGCCCTCGTCGTCGATGCTGAGCGAGCCGCGCCGGCCGGCCAGCGTGCCGTCGTCGACCACGGTGACGCCGCGCGCCGCCACGCGCTCGCCAATGCGCCCGGCAAAGGCCGAGCTGCCCTTGCGGTTGAAGTCGCCTTCCAGGCCATGGCCAATCGCCTCGTGCAGCAGCACGCCGGGCCAGCCCGGGCCGAGCACCACGGTCATGCTGCCGGCCGGCGCGTCCACGGCGTCCAGGTTGACCAGGGCCTGGCGCACTGCTTCGTCGGCAAAGGCCAGCGCGCGGCCGTTGTCCAAAAGTTCGTGATAGCCGTAGCGTCCGCCGCCGCCGGAGCGGCCCTGCTCGCGCCGGCCACCCTGCTCGGCAATGACCTGCACGCTCATGCGCACCAGCGGCCGCACGTCGGCGGCCAGCGTGCCGTCGGAAGCAGCAACCAGGATGGTGTCGACGGTGGCTGCCAGGCTGACGATGACCTGCGTGATGCGCGGGTCGCGCGCGCGCGCATAGGCGTCGACCTCGCGCATCAGCGCGATCTTGTCCGGGTTGGGCAGGCTTTGCACCGGGTCGATGGCCGGATACAACTGCCGCGCACCGTTCAACGCCAACGGCTTACCGGCACCGTTGCCGTCATGCGCAATCGCGCGCGCGGCCCTGGAGGCCTGCAGCAGCTGCGGCATGATGATCTCGTCGGAATAGGCGAAGCCGGTTTTCTCGCCGCTCATCGCGCGCACGCCCACGCCCTGCTCGATGGAGTGGCTGCCGTCCTTGACGATGCCCTCCTCCAGCAGCCACGACTCGCTGCGCGAGTGCTGGAAGTACAGATCCGCAGCGTCGATGGTCGGGCCCATCAGTTGCGCAAACACGCGATCGAGATCGCCGGTGGCAATGCCGCCGGGAGTGAGCAACTTGCTTTGCGCCTGTGCGATGAGGGAATCCATGGGACCTGCCAATGAGTGGGTATACGTTCAAACCGTTGTCTGCCGCAGGTCACCGCATGAGCGCAACCATGGCTTGGAGATAGGGGCAAACCGGCCAAATTAAAGTTTGCGTGGGCGCCACGGACATCAGTCGCCCGTCGACGCCGCGCTGGCCGGCACGGCCGGAGGCACGGGCGGCGATGCTGGAACCGGCGCGACGCCCGCCTTTTTCTCGATCAGCGTCATCACCGGCTTGCTCCACGGCCCGGTGATGCGGTAGCGCGCGCTGGCGGCCTGGTTGAGGCCCTTGCCCAGCAGCCCCTGCACGGCAAGCCCGGCCGCGGCGCCGACCGGACCACCAACCACGGCGCCGACCAGCGGCAAGCTGTTGCCGACACGCGGCACGACTTCCAGTTGCTGATCGTAATCGCGCGCACGCAGCCCGGTGCGGCCAGTGATGGCGATATGCGCCGACGGGCCGGCAATGACCAGATTGTCGGTGGTCGCATTGCCATCGGCCAGGCGGAAATCACCGGTGATGGCATCAAACGCCAGGCCCTTGCCAAACACGTCGCCAAAATCCAGCGTCAGCCGTCGCGGCAACTCGGCCAGCGAGACCAGGCCCAGCAGGCGGCCGACACCCGGCGAAGCCGCCTCCGGGATGCGCCCGTCCTCCACCTTGATGCTGAGCGTGCCGTCCATGTTGGCCAGCGAGAACGCCGAGGGCGCGCCGGGCCAGCGCGCCTGCAACACATCATGCGTACGCCCGCCCTGGACCAGGCCCTCGAAGCCAAACGCGCCAAGCATGGAGCCCAGGTCTTCAGCGGCAAAGTTCACGCGCATGCGCGAATGACTGGCGTGCGCCGTACCTGTCCAGTCGCCGCTGGCGGTGATCTGCACGTCGCGCGACAACGCGCGCAGTTGCTCGATGTGCATGCCTTGCGCCGTGGGCCAGGTTTCCAGCCGCGCCTCGCCGAGGCGCGCATCGCCCATGCGCAAGTCGGCAACCCACAAATGCAGGGGCGGCAACGCCGCCGGATTGATGCCGGTATCGGCCGGGTCCGGCGCTGGCGCGACGGGTGCGGCGACGGCGGCCGATGTCGACGCAGCGGCCGGTGCGGCGGTCATGGGTTCTGCCGCGGCGGGGGTCCTGGGCCAGTACAGGCGATCAAGCCGCGCGGTCACGCCTTGGCGATCCAGTGCCTTGCCCGGCACGGCAATCGTCCCGGCCATGGCCGGGCCATCGGCGACCGCTTCAAGCACATCACCATTGAGCGTGGCGGACAAGTGCATGGCGCCCAAGGGCCGTCCAAACCACTGCGTTTGATCGGCATTGACGCGTATGCCGCGTATCAAGGGGCTGTCGTCTTCACTCATGCCGTCGCCCGCCGTACGCGCCACCCAGCCGGTGACATCGAGCGTGCGCGCATGGCCGCTGATGAGCAGCCCTTGCGCCGGCAAGTCCTGCGGCATGTGCGCCCCGAACGCCAGTACGCCCGCCAACGGCCGGCGGTCATCGGCCAGCCGCAAGCGCAGGCGCGCGGCATCGCCCAGCGCAATCTGCAAATCACTGCCGGCAATCGGCAGGCCCAGGTTCACCTGTAGGCGCAGCGCGGCATCGGCGCCCTTGTGCAGCGGCGCCGGCAAATCCAGCGCCAGGCCGCGCAGGCTGGAGCTGACCGAGAGCTGCTGCATCGACGCGGAGGAATTGCCGCCAGCGGCCAGCGCATAGGCGATAGTGAAATCACTGTTGCCGGTCCCGGCATCGCCAATCCACGCCAGGCTGGGATAGTCGGCCAGCAATTGCGCCAATGACCAGCGGCCGTGCATCTGCGCCCAGACGCGGGTGTCCTCATGGCCGGCGACGCGCCCCAGGGCCAGGCCAAGCGTCGCCTCGCGGCCGCGAAAGGTCGCGCGCAGCGCATCGGCGCGCACGCCATGCACGTCAAATTGCAGCGGCCCGCCAAGCTGGCGCAAATCCAGGTTCCACGCCGGCGCGCGCACGTCGGCACCTTGCAACTGCGCGGTGCCGGCCAGTTGCGGCTCGCCGTCGTCGTGCAGCGGCAGCTGCAACTGGAAATCAAAGGTGGCCGTGCCGCCTACGGTCAGGTTGCCCAGGGCCTCCGCCTGATCGCGGCCAATCGGGCTGCGCCGCACGAAATTCATCACCTGGCCACCGCTGCCGCTGCCGCGCACCGCCAGCTGCAATGGCGCGCCATCAAAATCGGCGATGTCCGCCACCACCTGCTCGGCACGCACGCCAAGCGCGCGACCGCTGGCCTGTGCATGCAAGCCATTGCCGATGAAGTCGGCCTGCACATTGACGTGTTCGGCGGCGGGCCAATCCGGCGCGTAATCCAGCGTCAGGTCGCGAATCGGCACATGCGCCTCGAAGCGGCCCGTGTGCTCGCGAAACGGCCAGTCCGCCAGATCACCGCGCAAGACCACCTGCGCGTTTTCAATCTGCCCGGCCACCAGGGCGCGATCGAGCCACGTCACCGTGGCCGGCGACATCGATCCCAGCGGCCAGAACGCCTTGGCCGCCGTAACCTGCGCGTGCGGCACCAGCGCATGGATATCCGCCACGGGTGCACCGCCGGCGGCAGGGAAACGCAGCTGGCCGCGCACTTGCGCCGCGTAGTCGGCCCCGGCCACGTCCAGGGCGTCGACCCCCAGCAACCAATCGCCATCTTGGCGCCATGCGGCCAGCGTGCCGCCAAAGTGCGCCCAGTCCAGCGGTGCGCGAAACAGGGTCGGCAGGCGCAAGGTGGTGGCCTGATCCGGCAGCCACAGCGCCAGCGACTGCGCGTCGCCGCGCAGCTCCCCGTGCAGGTTGCCCACGCCCGGCAACTTGCCCACCGGCGCAATGCCGGCATCGGTAAACGCCATCTGCAATGCCTGCAGCCCGCCGGCTGCGTGCCAGCGCACGTCAGCGGTGGACACCAGCGCACGCGGGTGCCCCTGTCCCAGCCACGCCGCCAGCGCCGGTGGCGTGCCGCTATGCAAAGCCAGCAGCGGCAGCCACGGCGCCAGTTGCCAGTGCCGCGCCAGCAGGCGCACTTGCGACTGCGGCGTACCGGTGTGATCGCCAGCGACCAGCATGCCGCCGCCGTCATCGGCAGCGACGCGCAGCTGATAACCCGTCGGTTGGACGCGCCACCCTGCCAACCCATGCACGTCGCCCAACGCCAGCGTGGCACCGGTGGCATCGCCAATCCGAAGCCGGTCAAGGTCCAATCGCAGCACGGCCCGCGACGGCTTGCCGTCGCGCCAGTCCACCCACGCGGCAATGCGGCCGCGGCCGGACTTGAGCTGGCGCCCCGTCACGACCACGTCGGCCAGGACGTTTTGCAGCGCCGGCGCGTCCACGCCGATCCACGCCCGCCCAGCCTCGCCACCGGGTTGCACATCGGCCACCACGCGCAGCGCGGCGCCGGCGCCATCGCGTCGCACCACGCCGGCCAGGCGCACGCGGCCGTTGGCGCGACGGCTCACCCGCAGCTGCGTCGCCGTCAAGGCATAACGCTTGTCACTGCGCACATCGGTAAGCCGCACATGCACATCGCGCAGCCACAGGTCGGCCGACAAGCGACCCAACGGCAGCGCCTGCGCATGATCGGCACCGGCCACGTTCACACCATTGATGCGCCACTGGCCATCGCGCTCGCGGCTGGCATCAATACGCAGATCGCGCACCCGCACGTTGAGCAGGTGCCGCGACGGTAGCAACCACGCACCCAAGTCCAGCCGCAGTTCCAGCTGCGGGATGCGCAGCAGCGAGCCGGTCGCGCCGGGTGCGGCGCCAATATCCACATCGTGCAGCACGAAGCCCGGACCGGACGGATGCCAATGGCCTTCCAGGCGACCAATGCTGACCGGGCGCTGCAGTCGTTCACTCAACTGCGCCGCCACCCATTGCGGCTGGCGCGCCGCCAGCGGCAGCAGCAATTGCGCCAGCAACATCATGACCGCCAGCGCCACCACGACGACGCCCGCGATCCAGGCCACGCCACGTACGCCGTGCGGCAGTAGTCGATGCCAGTGCATGTTCACCCGCTCAAGCGCGTCGATTACAGCAAGACCACATCAAATTGTTCCTGCGAATAATGCTCTTCGGCTTGGAAGCGTATGCTTTTGGAGATGAACTCCTCCAGCTCAGTCACCGCGCTGGATTCTTCCTCCAGGATGCGGTTGACGACGGCCGGGCTGGCCAGCACCAGGAGTTTCTCGGCATTGAACTGGCGCACCGCGCGGGTGATTTCGCGGAAAATCTCGTAGGTCACGGTTTCGGCAGTCTTGAGCACGCCGCGGCCGTCACACACGGCACACGGCTCGCACAACTGCCGGGCCAGGCTTTCCGTGGTGCGTTTGCGCGTCATCTCCACCAGCCCCAACGCCGAAATCGGGTACACCGTGGTGCGGGCGTGATCGCGCGCCAGGCCCTTGTTCAGCATGCGCAGCACCTGGCGCTTGTGCTCGTCATCCATCATGTCGATGAAGTCGATGATGATGATGCCGCCCAGGTTGCGCAGCCGCAGCTGCCGGGCCGCCGCCTGCGCTGCCTCCAGGTTGGTGCGATAGACCGTGTCCTCCAGATTGCGCGAGCCCAGATAGGCGCCAGTGTTGACGTCGATCGTCGTCATCGCCTCGGTCTGGTCGACGACCAGATAGCCGCCGGATTTGAGCGGCACTTCCTTGTGCAGCGCGCGCTGCATTTCGTCCTCGACACCGTACAGATCGAAAATCGGCCGCTCGCCGTCGTAGTGCTCGATGCGGTCGTCAAGCTTGGGCATGAACTTGTGCACGAACTTGACCACTGCCGCATGCATGGGCAGCGAGTCGACGCGTACCTTCTCGATATCGGCATTGAGCATGTCGCGCAGGCTGCGCAGCGGCAGGGACAATTCCTCGTACACCCGCTCGCCGGCCTTGGCCTTGGCGATGTTCTCCTGCACCACGCGCCAGACCTTGCCCAGGTAAGTGACGTCGAACGCCAGCGCATCGGCACTTTGCCCTTCGGCATTGGTGCGCACGATGTAGCCCAGGCGGCGTCCTTCCGGGCTATCCTCGCCCACCAGCGACACCAGCGTCTCGCGCAGCCGGGCACGCTCGGCCTCGTCTTCAATTCGCGCGGAAATGCCCAGCGTGTGCGCATACGGCAACAACACCAGATAGCGCGAGGGAATGGACAAGTGCGTGGACAGCCGCGCGCCCTTGGTGCTGATCGGGTCCTTGACCACCTGCACGACGATATCCTGGCCTTCGTGCACCAGCTCGCTGATGGACGGCACATGGCTGTTGCCGGCTTCCTCCACGCCATCGACTGCCGGCGGACGCACGATGTCCGACGCGTGCAGGAATGCCGCGCGCTCCAGGCCAATCTCGACGAATGCCGCCTGCATGCCGGGCATCACGCGCTGCACGCGCCCCTTGTAGATGTTGCCGACATAACCGCGCTTGGAGGCACGCTCGACATGCACTTCCTGCAGCATGCCGTTCTCGACCACGCTGACGCGGGTCTCGCGTGGCGTGACATTGATCAGGATCTCTTCGCTCACAGCCCACCCCGGATAATCAGACAACCTTTATAGCCGTTGCCATGGCGCAGTGTCGACGCGCGATGCTCACATTCCCCTCATCCCGCCGCCAGTGCGGCACCCCGCCGCAGCCGCAGCTTCCCTGCCGACGCCACTGCCCGGTTCGCGTACCATGCCGGCATGACTCCGCCCACACCATCCGCGCCGCCTGCGACATCCGAGCGCCGCCCGGTGCTGCTGGCGTGGAGCGGCGGCAAGGATTGTCTGCTGGCGCTGCAGCGACTGCGCGCGGATCCACGGTGGGACGTCAAGGCCCTGCTCACCACCATCAACCGCAGCCACGACCGCATTGCCATGCACGGCGTGCGCCACGACATCCTGCTGGCGCAAGCCGCGGCGCTGGGGCTGGAACTGCTGGAAGTGGCCATTGACTGGCCCGGCAGCAATGCGGCCTACGAAACCGCGCACGCGGCGGCGCTGGTCGAGGCGCGCCGGCGCTGGCCGGGCATCCGTCATTGCGCGTTCGGCGATCTGTTCCTGGAAGACATCCGCGACTACCGCATCCGCCAGCTTGGCCAGCAAAACTGGCGCGCGGTGTTTCCATTGTGGGGCGAGGACACGGCGGCACTGGCGCGGCGTTTTATCGGCGAAGGCCATCGCGCGATGCTGTGCTGCGTCGACACCACGCAACTGGCCGGCACGTTTTGCGGCCGGGCTTACGATGCCGCCCTGCTGGACAGCCTGCCCGCCGGCGTCGATCCCTGCGGCGAGCACGGTGAATTCCACACGCTGAGCTATGCCGGGCCGCTGTTCGCCACGCCACTCGACCTGCGCCGCGGCGAATCCATCCTGCGCGACGGGCGCTTCCAGTTCACCGATTTCCTGCTGCACACCCCGGCGCCAGGTTGATCGCATTCAACGGATCGGCGTGTGGCGCGAGGTGCTGACCTGCTCCGGGCGCACGATGGAACCCTGGTTGCCCCAAGCCTGGCGTATGTAGCTCACCACCAGCGCCACATCGCTGTCGTTCAACTGCTGCGCGAACGGCGGCATCGAATACGGCCGCGGATTGTCCGCCGTCGCTGGCGCAAAGCCGCCCAGCAAGACCATGCGCGTGGCGTTCAAGCCTGATGGCTCGGTCATCGCCGAGTTGCCACGCAGGGGCGGATACACGCCCGGCACGCCGTTGCCATCGCGGCCGTGGCAATCAGCACACTGCTTGACGTAAATCTTCTCGCCAGCAGCGGCAATGCGCTTGACGTTGAAAGCCGACGGCCGCACCACCGTCTCGGTACGCGGCGGCAGCGAGGCCAGGTACACCGCGATGGAACGCGCGTCATCCGGCGTCAGGTATTGCGTGCTTTGCGCCACGACATCGGCCATCGGGCCAAACGCCGCGCCCTTGGCCGACGCGCCGGTACGCAGCAAATCGACAATGTCCTGCTCACCCCAACCGGCAAGGCCGCCGTGCTCGCGTGTACTCAGATCGGGCGCATACCAGCCCTGGGTCGGGATTTCGCCGCCGGTGAGCGGCGCGGCGGCAACCGCGCCCAGTGCGCCGCGCGCGGCGTGGCATTCGTTGCAATGCCCCAATCCCTCCACCAGATACGCGCCGCGGTTCCACTGCGCCGATTGCGCCGGGTCGGGCGTGAACACGCCCGGGCGGAAATACAGCGCCCGCCAGCCGGTCAGGAGGCTGCGCACGTTCCACGGAAAACGCAGCCCCGATTGCTCCGGGCCGCGCTGTACCGGCGGCAGCGAACGCAGATAGGCAAACAAGGCCAGCGCGTCATCACCTGTCACCTTGGTGTACGAGGTAAACGGAAACGCCGGGTACAAGTGCTTGCCGTCGCGGCTCTGGCCGTGCTGCAGCGCGCGCCAGAAATCAGCAAACGACCATTGCCCGATGCCCGTGGCGGCATCGGGCGTGATGTTGGGCGCCGGCACATCGCCAAACGGCGTGGGAATGACCACCCCGCCGGCATAGGCCGCGCCGCCGCGCGCGGTGTGGCAACCGGCGCAATCGCCAACCCGCGCCAGGTACGCCCCCTTGGCGATGAGTGCCGGATCGGCCAACGTCGAAGGGCTCGCCGCCGTCACCCCGGACAATGACGTGCCTTGCCCGGCCGAGCCCAGCAACACCCAGCCCAAGGCCCCCAATCCGATCACCAGCAACACGATCCAGCCGCGCAGCAACCACTTCATGCGCCTTCTCCCGCGGCAGTCAACACGCCACATTCCAGCGGCGGGCGCACCGAACCGGCCGGTTGCGGGCGCGTCTGTGCCGGCAGCTGCTGGCTGGCAAGCCAGGCCGCCACCGCCGTGATGTCGGTTTCGCGCAAGCGGCCGGCAATCGTCGCCATGCAATCGGGCTGCACGGTGGCCCGGGTGTGCGTACGCCAGGAGCCCAGCTGCGAGCTGATGTAGTCATACGGCAGGCCCACCAGGCCCGGCGTCGACGGCTCGACGCCCACCAACGCCTTGCCATGGCAGGCCATGCACGCCGGCACCCGCAGTTGCGGGTCGCCGTGGGTCACCAGCTGCTCACCGCGCCGCAGCGTGTCAGCACCGACCGGCGGGACCGGCGAGGGTGTGTAGGCCACTTCCTGGGCGGAAAAATACTCGGCAATCTCGCGCATGTACTGCGGCGACAAATGCCGCACGGTGTATTCCATCGGCCGGTAGTTGCGCAGGCCGCGCTGGAAATCCTGCATCTGCCGCAGCAGGTAGGCTGCCGGCTTGCCCGCCAGGCGCGGGAAGAACTTGCTACCTGGCCGGCCTTCGCCATGCACGCCATGGCATGTCGTGCAGGCGGCAATGCGCTGTTGCAAGGTATCGGGGACGGTCGGCGGGTCGGCCGCGAGAACCTCGCCTGCTGCAAAACCCAACATCAAGGCCAGCGCGCACAGGCATGCGGTGCGCCGCGTCGTGTATTCAGTCATCCGCTGATTATAAGCTTGAGTTGCCGCCTGTCCGGTGGCGTCCTGCGGGGAAATCAAGCATGCACACGACCATCGGCAAGTTTTGCGCCGGTACGATCCTGACTCTGGCGACCACCGTCGCTGCCGGCGCGCCGCCTCCTGCCGACCCGAGCTACGCCACGCTGCGCCAGCTAGCCGCCGAGATGGATGCCGGCACACTGAACAGCGTCGATTTGACACGGCACTTCCTCGATCGCATCGAACGCATCGATCGTCACGGGCCAACCTTGCGTGCGGTGCTCGAGACCAACCCGGATGCGCTCACGCAAGCGCGGCAGCGCGATGCCAAGCGCGCCACCGCCGCCGCGCGCTCGGCGCTGTACGGCATGCCGATCCTGGTCAAGGACAACATCGACACCACCGGCCCCATGCACACCAGCGCCGGATCGCTGGCACTGATGGCCGCCCCGGCGGCACGCGACGCCACGCTGATCACGCGCTTGAACGACGCTGGCGCCATCATCCTGGGCAAGACCAATTTGAGCGAGTGGGCCAACTTCCGCTCCACGCATTCCAGCAGCGGCTGGAGCGGGCGCGGCGGGCAAACCCGCAACCCGTACATCCTCGACCGCAGCCCGTGCGGGTCGAGCTCAGGCTCGGGCGCCGCCGTGGCGGCCGGCCTCGCCGTCGCCGCCATCGGTACCGAAACCGACGGCTCGATCATCTGCCCTGCCGCCATGAATGGCATCGTCGGCATCAAGCCCACGCTGGGGCTGGTCAGCCGCGCCGGCATCGTGCCGATCAGCCACAGCCAGGACACCGCCGGCCCGATGGCGCGCACGGTGACCGACGCTGCCACGGTGTTGACGGCTATTGCCGGCACTGACCCGCGCGATCCGGCCACCACGCCCGCCGATGCCCACGCCACCGACTACACCCGCGCGCTCGACGTCGACGCCTTGCGCGGCAAACGCATCGGCGTGGTGCGCGAGCTTTCCGGCGACCGCGCTGACGTCAAGGTCATCCTCGACCAAGCCGTCGCGGCAATGCGCGCGGCCGGCGCGGTGATCGTCGATCCAGTACCACTGCCGCACGCCAAGGACTTTGGCGATGCCGAGCAAACCGTGTTGCTGTACGAGTTCAAGCACGACCTCAACGCCTATCTGGCGACGCGCCCCGACCTGCCCGTACACACGCTGGCCGACGTGATGGCCTGGAACCGCACGCACGCGGCGGATGAAATGCCATGGTTTGCACAAGAGTTGTTCGAGCAGGCGCAGGCCAAGGGGCCGCTCACCGACGAGGCCTATCTCGCCGCACAGCGCAAGGCGCGGCAACTGGCCGGACCACAAGGCATCGAGGCGGCGCTGGCCGCGCACCATCTGGACGCGCTGGTCGCCATCGCCCAAGGCCCGGCCTGGCCAATCGATCTCATTGGCGGCGACCGCGAAGGCCCGTCGGCTTACAGTCCGGCAGCGGTGGCGGGTTATCCCTCGATCACCGTGCCTGCCGGTTTCGTGCACGACGCGCCGATCGGGCTGCTGTTCTTTGCCGGCCCGTGGAGCGAGTCGCGCTTGATCGGCATGGCCTACGGTTTCGAGCAACGCACGCGGGCATGGCGCGCACCGCAATTCATCGACACCGCCGGCGGCAAGCCCACGCCGATCGAATGAGTGGCCGGAGCCGGCGCGCACGACAGCGTGCACGCCGGCAATCCGTCGGGTCATCGCCTCAGGCGGTGACAACCTGCCCGTTGGACTTGCGCACAATCAGCATGGCCAGTTCCAGCGACTGCTCGTAATTGAGCCGCGGATCGACCATGGACTTGTACGCGCGGTCCAGATCGGTCTCCGACAAATCACGCGCGCCCCCCATGCACTCGGTCACATCCTCGCCAGTCAGCTCCAGATGCACACCGCCCAGCCGCGTACCCGCCGCGGCATGGATGTCAAAGGCCTGGTCCAGCTCACTGTGGATGTTCTCGAAACGCCGGGTCTTGTGCCCGTTGGACGTATTCTCGGTATTGCCGTGCATCGGATCGGCCATCCACAACACATGCTGGCCGCTGCGCTTGACCGCCTCCAGCAGCGGCGGCAGGGCACTGGCGATGCGGGTGTGGCCCATGCGATGGATCAGCGTCAGCCGGCCCGGCTCGTCAAGCGGATTGAGCGCGTGGATCAGTGGCAGCAGCTGTCCGGTCGTGACTGTCGGCCCGACCTTGACCGCAATCGGGTTGCGAATGCCGCGGAAATACTCCACGTGCGCGCCGTCGACCGCCGCCGTACGCATGCCGATCCACGGGAAATGCGTGGACAGGTTGAACCAGCCCGGATTGCGTGGCACGCGCCGCGTCAGCGCCTGCTCGTAGTTGAGCAGCAGGGCCTCGTGCGAAGTGAAAAAGTCCACCTTGGAAAAGCCGCCAATCGGCCCGGCCAGGGTTTCCATGAAGCGCAGCGATTTGCCGATCGAACTCACCATCTGCCGGTATTCGGCGGCCAAGGGTGATTGCTCGACCCACGACAAATCCCAGTACTCAGGATGGCGCAGGTCGGCAAAGCCACCATCGACCAGGGCGCGCACGAAATTCATGGTCAACGCCGAGCACGCATGTGCACGCAACATGCGCTGCGGATCAGCACGCCGCGCCGGCGCAGTGAACTGCTGGCCGTTGACCAGGTCGCCACGGAAACTGGGCAGGCTCACGCCGTTGCGCGTCTCCACCAACGACGAACGTGGCTTGGCGTATTGCCCGGCAAACCGGCCCACGCGCAACACCGGCTTCTGCAGGCCGTGCACCAGCACCAGGCTCATCTGCAACAACACCTTGAGCCGATTGGAAATGACCGGACTGGTGCAGTCGGCAAAACTCTCGGCGCACTCGCCGCCCTGCAGCACAAAGCGCTCGCCGCGCTGCGCCTCGGCCAGCGCCTGCTTGAGTGCCAACACCTCCCATGAAGTCACCAGCGGCGGCAGATGGGCAAGCTGGGCCTCGGCGCGCGCAAGTTCCGTCGCGTCGTCGTACTCCGGCTGCTGCAGCGCCACGCGCTGGCGCCAGCTGTCCGGCGCCCAATGTTCCGGCTCAAGCGCCACCGGGGAAATGCTGCTCATGCGCGCACTCCTGACGGGTCGATAGCCGGGGTTTGACGCCGACAGCGCCATGCCGCCAGCAAAGCCAGTCCACCCAGCGCCACGAACCAGAGCAGGCTCCACGCCGGCATTGGCAAGCCCAGGATCGGCTCGACTGTCGCACACTCGCCGGAGCCGGTGAACACTTTGCGCAGCACGGTCGCCAGCGGGAAGGCGTCAAACAAATAGCCAATCCCTGGTCCGCATGAGGGCACCTGGTCAGCCGGCAGCGATTGCAACCACAAATGCCGTACCGCCGTTGCCGCGCCAGCCAGCGCGGCAAGGTCGACCAGCCCCGCATACACCCAGCGCCCGGCACCGCGCGGCGCGTGCAGGGCGCCGACCAGGAAGAACACGCCCATCAGCACGAAACCAATGCGCTGGAACACGCACAGCGGACATGGCGACATGCCCAGCCAATACTCCGCATACAGTGCAAAGCCCAACAAGCCGACGCAGGCGACGAAGCCCAGCAGGTAGTTGCTGCGGAATGACCAGGACAAGGGATTCATGGCGGTTTGCTGCAATGCGGAAGCTCAAGGTTAACCGTCTGCCCGCCCGCTGTCAGCTGTTGCGACGGAATCGCCAAATGGCAGATGCAAAAACCCCGGCGACGAAGCACCGGGGTCTTGTTGTTGCAGCATGCCGCGACGCGGCAAGACTGGGCTTATTCAGCCGTTGTCGCCTTCGGGCGATCGACCAGCTCCACATACGCCATGGGCGCATTGTCACCAGGACGGAACCCGCACTTGAGGATGCGCGTATAACCGCCAGCACGCTCGCGGTAGCGCGGCCCCAGCTCGACAAACAACTTGCCTACCGCTTCCTTGTCGCGCATGCGCGCGAAAGCCAGGCGACGATTGGCGACGCCATCGACCTTGGCCAGCGTGATCAGCGGCTCGGCCACGCGCCGCAGCTCCTTGGCCTTGGGCAGCGTGGTGCGGATCAGCTCATGCTTGATCAGCGATGACGCCATATTGCGAAACATGGCTTCGCGATGCGAAGTCGTGCGGTTGAGTTTGCGTCCGGAAAGTTGGTGGCGCATGGCAGTCTCTAGTCTGTTGTTATGAAAAGCCGGCACCTGTGTCCGGCTCCCCGCGGTTACCCGCTATTTATGGCCCCGCGCAAGCGGTGGCTTGTACAACGCAGGTCACGCCAAAGTGGCCAACCTGCCCTGAATCCTTGTCGCGGTCGACAACGGTCAAACCATTACCGCCCGCCTATCGCACCTCTACCCTGACACAATGGCGAGCCATGGTGGCTCGCCATCATCCCGCCAGCCGGACCTCAGCCCAGCTGCATGCCGTGGGCCAACCCGGGTGGCGGCCAGTTCTCCAGCTTCGTGCCCAGAGCCAAGCCACGGGCGCCCAGCACATCCTTGATTTCAGTCAACGACTTCTTGCCCAGGTTTGGCGTCTTGAGCAACTCGACTTCCGTTTTCTGCACCAAGTCGCCAATGTAATAAATGCTCTCGGCCTTGAGGCAATTGGCCGAACGCACGGTCAATTCAAGATCATCGATCGGACGCAGCAGCAATGGCTCGAAGCCACTCTTTTCCGCCTCGCCGGCGTCGCTCTCGCGATGCGAGAAATCGCCGAACACCGACAGCTGGTCGTTGATGATCTCGGCCGCCTTGCGCACCGCATCCTCGGCGCCAATGGTGCCATTGGTCTGGATATCCAGCACCAGCTTGTCCAGGTTGGTGCGCTGCTCGACACGAGCGGCGTCAACCTCATAAGCCACGCGCAACACGGGTGCAAACGACGCATCCAGCTGTAGCCGCCCGATGGGACGCGCCTCGTCATCCGGGTGCACGCGCGTGGTTGCCGGCTGATAACCGACACCGCGACGCACTTTGAGCCGCATGTTGAGCGTGATGTCCTTGGTCAAGTGGCAAATCACGTGTTCCGGGTTGACGATCTCGACCGAATGGTCGACCACGATGTCACCGGCAGTAACCACGCCCTTGCCCTTGCGCGACAAGGTCAACATCACCTCATCACCGGTGTGCTGGCGAATCGCCACGCCCTTGAGGTTCAGCAGCACATCGATGATGTCCTCCTGCAAACCTTCCAGCGTGGTGTACTCGTGCAGCACGCCGTCGATTTCAACTTCGACGATGGCGCTGCCCGGGATCGAGGACAGCAACACGCGCCGCAGCGCGTTGCCCAGAGTGTGGCCAAAGCCGCGCTCGAGCGGCTCGACCACCACCTTGGCGTGGTTGGCTCCGAGCTGTTCGACGCTGAGCCCTTTTGGCCGCAGCACACTAGTTGACGAAACTGCCATGCAGAGCTCCGATAATTACTTCGAATAAAGCTCGACGATCAACGCTTCGTTGATGTCGGAGGGCAAGTCGCTGCGGTCCGGGACCGACTTGAACGTACCTTCGAATTTCTTGGCATCGACCTCGACCCACATCGGCCGCAGATCCATGGTGTCGAACACCGTGGCCGCTTCCTGCACGCGCAGCTGGCTGCGCGCCTTCTCGGTCAGCGCCACCGCATCGCCCGGGCGAATCTGGAACGACGGAATATTCACCTTCTTGCCATTCACCAGCACCGCCTTGTGCGCCACCAACTGGCGCGCCTGGGCACGCGTGACAGCAAAGCCCATGCGGTACACGACGTTGTCCAAACGGCTTTCCAGCAGACGCAACAGGTTTTCACCGGTGTTGCCCTTGAGCGTGGTCGCCTTGGTGTAGTAGTTGCTGAATTGACGCTCAAGTACGCCGTAGATGCGCTTGACCTTCTGCTTCTCGCGCAACTGCACCGCATAGTCCGACATGCGCATGCGCTTGTTGGCACCATGCTGACCGGGCTTGTTCTCCAGCTTGCACTTGGAATCCAGCGCGCGCGCCGGGCTCTTCAAGCTGAGGTCAGCGCCTTCGCGGCGGGCGAGTTTGCAAGTAGCTCCACGATAACGGGCCATGTTTGTTCTCTTTCAATAGGCCGGCCACAGTCGGCCGGTTTTGAGTCTTGACGGCCACCATTGGCGACCGTGCGACAGAATGTCAGACGCGGCGCTTCTTGGGCGGCCGGCAACCGTTGTGCGGAATCGGCGTCACATCAATGATGTTGAGCACCTTGTAGCCCAGCGCGTTCAAGGAACGCACGGCTGATTCACGCCCCGGACCCGGTCCCTTGATGCGCACTTCCACCGTCTTGATGCCGTAATCGCCAGCAGCACGGCCCGCCTTCTCGGCGGCAACCTGCGCGGCAAACGGCGTGGACTTGCGCGAACCACGGAACCCGGCACCACCGGCCGTTGCCCAGGACAGTGCATTGCCCTGGCGATCCGTGATGGTGACGATGGTGTTGTTGAAGGAGGCCTGCACGTGGGCCACGGCATCCGTGACAACGCGCTTGATCTTCTTCTTGGTCTTGACCGGCTTAGCCATGTGTTTGGAAACTCTTTCAATGAGGGCGGCCGCAAAGGCCACTGCTTGCTCTACGCGATCACCAGTGATCGCCCCAGCTCATGCATCATTTCTTGATTGCGCGCCGCGGACCCTTGCGGGTACGTGCATTGGTACGTGTGCGCTGGCCGCGTACCGGCAAACCACGACGATGCCGCAGACCGCGATAGCAACCCAGGTCCATCAAGCGCTTGATCGACATACCCACTTCGCGGCGCAAATCGCCTTCGACCGTGTACTTGCCGATCTCATGGCGAAGCTTCTCGACCTCACCTTCGCTCAACGACTTGATCAACGTTGTCGGCGCTACGCCGGCAGCGTCACACACCAGCTTGGCGCGACTGCGGCCAATGCCGAAAATACTCTGCAGGCCAACCCAGACGTGCTTCTGGACCGGCAAATTGACACCCGCGATGCGCGCCATCTGTATTCTCTCCGAATGCGTTTCTTGCGCGGTAAACACGCAATCTTAACTTGAATTGTGTCGCCAGGAAAGCCCTGCGACCTTTGTGTGCCGCCTGGACCATCCAGACTCTTGCCCGCGCCCAACCGATCAACTACGGCGCAGATTGGCCTTCTTGAGCAAACTCTCATACTGGTGACTGACCAAATGCGCTTGAATCTGCGCCGTAAAGTCCATCACCACCACCACCACGATCAGCAGCGACGTGCCTCCGAAGTAAAACGGCACATGCCAGTACGCCTGCATGAACGAGGGCACCAGGCAGACTGCGACCAGATAGATCGCGCCAACCAAGGTCAACCGTGTCATGACGGCATCCACGTACGAGGCCGTGGCCTTGCCCGGACGAATGCCCGGAATCAATGCACCGGAACGCTTGAGGTTGTCCGCCGTCTCATCCGCATTGAACACAATGGCGGTGTAGAAAAACGCAAAACCAAACACCAACGCCGCCGACACCGTCTCATAGAACGGCTGTCCCGGGCTCAACTGCTGGGTCAGCTCCTGCATCCAGCGCGAAGGGTTGCCGGTACCGAACCAGGTAATGGCGGTAGCCGGGAACATCAGCAAACTGGAGGCAAAGATCGGCGGGATGACGCCCGACATGTTGATCTTCAGCGGCAGGCTTGAGGTCTGGTTCTGATACGCCCGCTGTCCACCCGAGCGTCGCGCATAGTTGACGGTGATGCGCCGCTGCGCCCGCTCGACAAACACCACGAAAGCGGTCACGCCCAGGCTGACGGCAAACACCAGCAGCAGCTTGAGCAGCGACAGCTCACCGTTGTTGGCCATCCCCAGTGTCTGTACCACGGCGCCAGGCAAGCCCGCGATGATGCCGGCAAAAATCAGCAGCGAAATACCGTTGCCGACACCGCGCTCGGTCATCTGCTCACCAATCCACGTCAGCAGCATTGTACCGGCAGTCAAGCCAATGACCGAAGACAGGATGAATCCCGGGCCCGGCGTGTACACCACCGGCGCACCACCGGCGGCGACCTGGCCCTGCAACGCGGCGGCAATGCCGAACGATTGCAGCAACGCCAAGCCGACCGTGGCATAGCGCGTATACATCGTCATCTTGCGCTTGCCGGCTTCGCCTTCCTTGCGCAAGGCCATCAGGCTCGGCACCACCGATCCCATCATCTGGAACACGATGGACGCGGAAATGTAAGGAATGACTCCCAAGGCAAAGACCGAGAAGCGTTCCAAGGCACCGCCGGAGAACATGTTGAACATGTCCATCAAGCCATTGCCGTTGACCAGGTTGCTCATGGCGTCCGGGTTGACACCCGGCACCGGAATGAACGAGCCCAGGCGGAACACCACCAGCGCGCCAATCACGAACATGATGCGCTGACGCAACTCGGTCAGTTTGCCGAGACTGCTCAGTGCGTTGCCCTTGGCTGCGGCCACCGTCAATTACTCCACGCTGCCGCCGGCCGCTTCAATCGCAGCCTTGGCGCCAGCAGTGGCCAGCAATCCGGACAGCTTCACTGCACGGGAGATTTCACCCTTCAATACCACCTTGACCTTGCGCGCCTTCGAATCGACCAGGCCCGCCTTGTGCAGCGCAACCACGTCGATCACATCGGCCTTGAGGCCCGCCAGCTGGTACAGGAAAACTTCCTGGTTCTGTGCCTTCAACTTGGAACGGAAGCCAACCTTGGGCATACGGCGATTAAGCGGCATCTGGCCGCCTTCGAAGCCATACTTGTGCGTACCACCGGCACGCGCATGTTGTCCCTTGTGGCCGCGGCCGGCTGTCTTACCCAGGCCCGAACCCACACCACGTCCCACACGCAGACGTTCCTTGCGCGCCCCATCTGCCGGCTGAATAGTGTTCAGACGCATGATTATTCCTCCACCCGAACCAGGTAATACACGGTGTTGATCAAACCCCGTACCTGCGGGCTGTCCGTCAACTCACGAACATCATTGACTTTGCCCAAACCCAGCGCCTTGACGCTGAGGCGATGACGTGCCTGCACACCACGCAGACCCTTGACCAGGCGCACGCGCACCGTTGCTTTTGCTGCTGCCTTAGCCATTGCCCAACACCTCTTCCAGAGTCTTGCCACGCTTGGCGGCGATCTGCTTGGGCGAAGCCACGGCTTGCAAGCCCTTGATCGTCGCCCGCACCAGATTGATTGGATTGCGCGAGCCCACCGCCTTGGCCAGCACATCCTTGACGCCAACTACCTCGAGTACGGCACGCATGGCACCGCCAGCGATCACGCCGGTACCTTCGGCAGCAGGCTGCATGTACACGCGGGCCGCGCCGTGATTGGCCTTGACCGCATACCACAGCGTGCCGTTGTTCAACTCGACGTTGACCATCTGCCGGCGCGCACGATCCATGGCCTTGGAAATGGCCACCGGCACTTCGCGCGCCTTGCCATAGCCAAAGCCCACCTTACCCTCACCATCGCCCACGACGGTCAATGCGGTGAAGCTCATTTGGCGGCCACCCTTGACGGTCTTGGCCACGCGGTTGACGGCGATCAGCTTTTCCAGCAGGCCGTCGGAATTCTCACGATCGGTAGAAGCCATGTGTTTTATCCGTATGCCCAGACAACCCGGGACTTTTGCTTGCGGCGACGCCGCTTGTTGTTGTGGTGTTGCCAAACCCGCTGTCGAACGGAATCAATACGCGACCCCGTGATCGACAACGATCAAAACTTGAGGCCAGCCTCGCGCGCGGCATCGGCCAGCGCCTTGACCCGGCCGTGATAGCGGAAGCCGGAGCGGTCAAACGCCACCGAATCCACACCGGCCGCCAGTGCGCGCTCGGCAACGATCTTGCCCACCACTGCAGCAGCGGCAATATTGCAAGTGTGCTTGAGGCCCTCGGTCACCGCTTTTTGCACGGTGGACGCCGCCGCCACTACCTTGGCGCCGGTAGCATCAAACACCTGTGCATAGATGTGCTGGCCGGTACGGTGCACGGAAAGGCGAGCCACGCCCTGCTTGCTGATGCGGGAACGCGTGGATTTGGCGCGACGCAGACGATTTTCGTTCTTGTTCATGGTCTTGTTTCCTGGGGAAGCGGATCGGCGCAATGCAGGGGATGGTCAACGGTGCATTGATCTCGGGCCACAAACACCAACCCGCACCAGCACCTGGATCCATCCCGCCCACTCAGGCCTTCTTGGCTTCCTTCAACGTGATTTGTTCACCCGCATAACGCACGCCCTTGCCCTTGTACGGTTCAGGCGGGCGGAAACCGCGAATCTTGGCCGCGACCTGGCCCACGGCCTGCTTGTCCGCGCCCTTGATCAATACTTCGGTCTGACTCGGCGTTTCCAGGCTGATGCCGGCCGGCGCCTCGAACACTACGGGGTGCGAGAAACCCAGGCTGAGGTTTAGCGCCTTGCCCTGCATCGCGGCACGATAGCCGACGCCCACCAGCTCAAGCTTGCGCTCGTAACCCTTGGATACGCCATGCACCATGTTCGCCAGCAGCGAACGCGCCGTACCGCCGAACATGTCGTCTGCACCCTCGGCCATCACCACATGGGCGGAACCCGCTTCGGTATTGATGGTGACGCCAGGCAGATGATGGATCTGCAAGGTGCCCTTGGGGCCCTTGACGGTAATCGCATCGGCCGCAACGGTAAGCTCGACGCCCTTGGGCAGCGAAATGACTTGTTTGGCTACACGTGACATGAAAGGCTCCTTACGCCACCTGGCCAATGACTTCGCCGCCGAGGCCCTTGGCCCGGGCCTGCGCGTCGGTCAACAAACCAGCGGAAGTCGAAATGATGGAAATGCCCAGCCCACCCAATACCTTGGGCAACTGATCCTTGCCGCGATACACGCGCAAGCCCGAACGGCTGACGCGAGCGATCTTTTCGATTGCCGGCTGGCCGTCAAAGTACTTGAGCTTGATCTCGAGTACCGGCTTGCCATCGACTGCGGTGGCCTGGGCGTCGAGGACATAGCCCTCGTTCTTCAGGAGGTTGGCAATGGCCAACTTGAGTTTCGACGACGGCATACGCACGGCCGGCTTGCCCATGGCTTGGGCATTGCGCACACGCGTAAACAGATCGGCGATGGGATCAGTCATGCTCATGAGGAGTCCTTCAGAGTGCACCGATATCCAGTAGAACCGGAAATCTAGTTGAATTGTGAGCCGAGCAGAACGTCGGCCTGCCTTGCGCAGACGGCGGACTATATCAGCAAATCGTTATTCTTGCGACACCGTGTCGGGAAATCCGGCACGTCGTACCATCGCAGCAGCCATGGGCTGCTGCGAGTTATGTGTTACCAGCTGGCTTTGCGCAGACCCGGCACGTCACCACGCATCGTGGCCTCGCGCAGCTTGTTGCGGGCCAGGCCAAACTTGGCGTACACCGCGCGCGGCCGGCCGGTCAAGGCGCAACGCGTACGTTGACGCACCGGGCTGGCGTCGCGCGGCAACTTCTGCAGCTTGCCCTGCGCGTCCATCTTCTCTTCATACGAGGAAGCTGGGCTCAGCACGATCGCCTTCAATTCGCTACGGCGCGCAGCGTACTTCTTGACGAGCTTTGTCCGCTTGAGATCGCGGTTCACCATTGATGTCTTGGCCATGCGTGTCGCCTGTCAGTTGCGGAACGGGAAGCTGAAGGCAGCCAGCAACGCCTTGGCTTCCTCGTCGGTCTTCGCGGTCGTGGTGATGGAGATGTTCATGCCGCGCAAGGCGTCAACCTGGTCGAAATCAATCTCCGGAAAGATGATCTGTTCCTTGATGCCGAAGTTGTAGTTGCCGCGACCATCAAACGCCCGGCCCGACACGCCACGGAAGTCGCGTACGCGTGGCAGCGAGACGTTGATCAGACGATCAAGAAACTCGAACATCTGGGCCCGTCGCAAGGTGACCATGCAGCCGATGGGCCAACCTTCGCGGATCTTGAACGAAGCGACCGACAACCGAGCCTTCGTCGTCACCGGCTTTTGCCCGGACAACTTGGCCATATCGGCAACGGCATTCTCCAAGACCTTCTTGTTGGCTGCCGCTTCGCCCACGCCCATGTTCAGCGTGATCTTGGTGATGCGGGGAACCTGCATCACGTTCTTGTAGCCAAACTGCTTGGTGAGCTTGGCCACTACCTGGTCTTTATAAAAACTTTCAAGGCGCGTCATGATCGTGTTCCTTACGCGTCCACGACCTCGCCATTCGAACGGAACACACGCACCTTGCGCCCATCTTCGAGCGTCTTGGTGCCGATGCGTTCACCCTTGTTCGTGGCGGGGTTGAAGAGCTGCACATTGGAGAGATGGATCGGGGCTTCACGTTCGACGATGCCGCCAGCCTGGTTGGCCTGCGGATTCGGCTTGGTGTGACGCTTGATGATGTTGACGTTGCTGACGACCACACGGTCCTCGGCAACGCGCAGCACATCGCCGCGTTGACCCTTGTTCTTGCCGGCGATCACGACCACGTGGTCGCCCTTGCGGATACGTTTCATGTCTGGACTCCGCTTCAGAGCACTTCGGGCGCGAGCGAGACGATCTTCATGAAACGCTCGCTGCGCAGCTCACGCGTCACCGGCCCGAAGATACGGGTACCGATTGGCTCAAGCTTGTTGTTGAGGAGTACCGCTGCATTGCCGTCGAAGCGGATCAGCGAACCATCAGCGCGGCGCACGCCCTTGGCGGTACGCACCACCACGGCATTGTACACCTCGCCCTTTTTGACCTTGCCACGCGGGATGGCATCCTTGATGGCAACCTTGATGACGTCACCGATGCCGGCATACCGACGATGGGAGCCGCCGATCACCTTGATGCACATCAGTTGCTTGGCGCCGCTGTTGTCCGCAGCTGAAAGCGTGCTTTGAGTCTGAATCATGTCAGCACCCTCCCGTTAACCGTTGGCGCGCGTGATGATTTCCACCACGCGATGATGTTTGGTCTTGGACAGCGGGCGGCACTCGGCAATCCGCACCAGGTCACCTTCGGCCGCACCCAGATCGTTCTGGGCATGCAGCTTGGTGGACCGGCGAACGATCTTGCCCAGCAACCAATGCTGTACTTGGCGCTCGACCAGCACGGTCACGGTCTTGCCCATCTTGTCGCTGGTGACACGGCCTTCAAGCGTACGTGCCTGCTTGTGGCTGTCGGCCTGCGCCGTCTCTTGATTAGTGTTTGCGCTCATGTCCGCCGTCCTTACTTCTTGCCGCCGAGCACAAACTTCGTGCGCGCGATGTCACGCCGAACACGGCGCAGCTGGTGCGGTTGGCTGAGCTGGCCGGAACCCTTTTGCATGCGCAGGTTGAACTGCTCCTTGCGCAGATCCAGCAAATGCTGCTGCAGCTCTTCCACCGATTGATTCTTGTCTACCGCTTTGTCTTTGGTGGCCATCACATCACCGCCCTGGTTACAAACTGGGTCTGCACCGACAACTTGGCCGACGCCAGACGGAAGGCCTCGCGCGCCGTTACCTCGGGCACGCCTTCGATCTCGAACAGCATGCGCCCGGGCTGCACATTGGCCACCCAGAACTCGACCGCGCCCTTGCCGGCGCCCATACGCACTTCAATCGGCTTCTTGGTGACCGGCTTGTCGGGGAACACGCGGATCCACAACTTGCCACCACGCTTGACGAAACGCGTGATGCAGCGACGGCCAGCCTCGATCTGCCGCGCGGTCAGCGCGCCGTGCTGAGTCGACTTCAGGCCAAACTCGCCAAAGCTGACCAGGTTGGAGCACTGCGCCAGGCCATCGTTGCGGCCCTTGAACTGCTTGCGGTACTTGGTACGTTTTGGTTGCAACATGGCAACTCTCCTTACTTCGCCGACCGCTCGCGCCGACCGTCACCGGCCTCGCGTCGCGAATCATTGCGCCGATTGTCACCACCCTCACGACGCGGCGACGGGGAGGCGTCGTCCTTCGATTCCTGCGATGCTGCCAGGTCGAAGATTTCACCCTTGTTGATCCACACCTTGATGCCGATGATGCCGTAGGTGGTGTGGGCCTCGGCCAAGCCGTAATCAATGTCGGCGCGCAACGTATGCAGCGGCACGCGACCCTCACGGCTCCACTCGGAGCGTGCAATCTCGGCGCCATTGAGGCGGCCAGAGACGTTGATCTTGATACCCAGCGCACCCAGGCGCATGGCGTTGCCAACCGAGCGTTTCATGGCGCGACGGAACATGATGCGCCGCTCGAGCTGCTGGGCGATCGACTCGGCCACCAGCTGGGCGTCAATCTCGGGCTTGCGCACTTCGCTGACGTTGATGTGCGTCGGTACGCCCATCATGTCGCTCACTTCCTTGCGCAGCTTCTCGATGTCCTCGCCCTTCTTGCCAATGACCACACCCGGACGCGCCGTGTGAATGGTCACCCGCGCGGTCTTGGCCGGACGCTCGATCAGGATCTTCGACACACCGGCCTGGGCCAGCTTCTTTTTCAACATGTCGCGGACTTTGATATCCGCCACCAGATAGTCGGCGTAGTCGCGTTTGTTGGCGTACCACTTGGAATTCCAATCCTTGGCAATGCCAAGGCGAATACCGGTGGGGTGAACTTTATGACCCATCGTCTTGTGTCCCCGGTCAGTTACCAACAACCACAGTGATGTGGCTGGTGCGCTTGAGAATGCGCGAACCGCGGCCTTTGGCGCGGGCAAACATGCGTTTCATGGCCGGACCTTCGTCGACGAAGATCTGTGCCACCTTGAGCTCGTCGACATCCGCGCCGAGATTGTTCTCGGCGTTGGCAACGGCCGACAGCAGCACCTTGCGTACCAGCACTGCAGCCTTCTTGTTGGTGTACTCCAGCAAGTCGCTGGCACGCCCGACCGGAAGGCCGCGAACGATGTCAGCCACCAGCCGCGCCTTTTGCGCCGAAATGCGGGCGCCGCGCAGGATTGCTTTGGCTTCAGTGCTCATCACTTGCCCTTCTTGTCGCCGACATGGCCTTTGAAGGTGCGGGTCACCGCGAACTCGCCGAGCTTGTGCCCGACCATGTTCTCGTTGATCAACACCGGCACATGCTGGTGGCCGTTGTGGATGGCGATGGTCAAGCCGACCATCTCCGGCACGATCATCGAGCGTCGCGACCAGGTCTTGATCGGGCGCTTGTTGTGGGCGGAAACCGCAGCTTCCACCTTCTTGACGAGGTGAAGGTCGACAAAGGGACCTTTCTTCAAAGAACGCGGCATGATGGCTTCCTGTTACTTGCTGCGACGACGCACGATGAACTGCTGCGTACGCTTGTTGTTGCGGGTCTTGTAACCCTTGGCCGGCGTGCCCCACGGGCTGACCGGATGACGACCACCTGATGTCTTGCCTTCACCACCACCATGCGGATGATCGACCGGGTTCATCACGACACCGCGGACGGTCGGCCGGATACCCATCCAGCGCTTGACGCCGGCCTTGCCCAGCTTCTTCAAGCTGTGCTCGCCGTTGCCGACTTCACCGATGGTGGCACGGCAATCCACCGACACGCGCCGCAATTCGCCAGAGCGCAAGCGCAGCGTGGCGTAACCCGATTCACGCGCCACCAGCTGCACCGAGGCGCCGGCGCTGCGTGCAATCTGTGCGCCCTTGCCCGGACGCAGCTCGATGCAATGCACGACGCTGCCCATCGGGATGGAGCGCAATTGCATGCAATTGCCCGCCTTGATCGGCGCATCGCGGCCCGACACCAGGCGATCATCCACCGCCACGCCCTTCGGCGCGATGATGTAGCGCCGCTCGCCATCGGCATAGCACAACAAGGCGATATGCGCGGTGCGATTGGGATCGTATTCAATGCGCTCGACGCGGGCGGCAATGCCTTCCTTGTCGCGCTTGAAATCGATGATGCGGTAGTGCTGTTTGTGCCCGCCACCACGATGGCGCACCGTGATGCGGCCATGATGGTTGCGGCCACCGGAGCGCGACTGGGACTCGGTCAACGCAGCAACCGGTGCGCCCTTGTACAGGCCCTCGGTGTGCACGCCAACCGAATCGCGGCGACCCGGCGATGTCGGCTTGTGTGTAATTAATGCCATCTCACGAAACTCCTGGCTCAGGCCTTGGCCGACACATCGATGGTCTGCCCATCAGCAAGCCGTACATAGGCCTTGCGCTTGCCTTGGCGGCTGCCAGCGCGAAAACGGAACGACTTGACCTTGCCCTTGATATTGACGAGGTTGACCTGCTCGACCTTGACGTCGAACAGCTTTTCCACCGCAGCGCTGACGTCGGCCTTGGTTGCCGCCGGCGCCACCACAAACACGTACTGGTTGTGCTCCGCCAGGCGCGCCGATTTCTCGGAGATGTACGGCGCCCGCAGCGTATCGAGAATGCGTTCGTTGCTCATGCCAGCCACTCCTCGATCTTCTTGACCGCGTCGACCGTCACCACCACGTGATCGGAGCTCACCAGGCTGACCGGGTTCAAGCCCATGACGTCAAGCACGTTGATATAAGGGATGTTGCGCGAAGCGAGATACACCGCTTCGTCGGCATCTTCCGAAACCAGCAGCACCCGACCGGACACCTCCAGCTGCGCCAGCTTGGCCACCATGGCCGAGGTCTTGGGCGTATCCACGCCAAAGCTCTGCACCACCTTCAGCCGGCCTTGACGCACCAGTTCGGCAAAGATCGAACGAATGGCGACGCGGTAAGCCTTGCGGTTGACCTTTTGCTCGTAGCTGCGCGGCTTGGCGGCAAACGTCACACCGCCGCCAATGAAGATTGGCGCACGATAGTCGCCGTGGCGCGCACCGCCACCCTTCTGCTTCTTGAACTTCTTGGTGGTACCCGACATCTCGCCGCGCGACAGCTGCGCCTTGGTTCCAGCACGTCCGGCGGCCTGATAGGCCACCACGACTTGATGCACCAAAGCCGGCTTGTACTCACCGCCAAACACCTGCTCGGACACGCTGAGCGCGTTCTGGTCGGCCGACGTTGCGCCAATGACATTCAGTTCCATGGCGGTCTCCTCAACCCTTCAACGTCGGACGGATGATGACGTCGCCGCCAGTTGCACCCGGCACGGCACCCTTGACCGCGATCAGATGCCGTTCGACATCCACCTTGACCACTTCGAGGCCTTGCGCCGAGCGGCGCACATTGCCCATCTGGCCAGCCATCTTCTTGCCCGGGAATACGCGTCCCGGCGTTTGCCGTTGACCAATGGAACCCGGCGCACGATGCGACAACGAGTTGCCATGCGTGGCATCGCCCATGGCGAAGTGCCAACGCTTAATCGTGCCCTGGAAACCCTTGCCCTTGGACACGCCAGCAACGTCGACGATCTGCCCGGCGGAAAACACGTCACCGGCCTTGATCTCGGAACCTACGGCGTACTTGCCTAAATCCTCGGCCGCAACACGGAACTCCCAGAGGCCACGGCCCGGCTCAACCTTGGCCTTGGCGTAATGCCCCTTGAGCGGCTGCGTCAACAGGTTGGCGCGCTTGCTGCCGGCGGTCACCTGAATGGCACTGTAGCCATCGATCTCGTCCGTCTTCACCTGGGTCACGCGGTTCGGCATCGCTTCAATCAGCGTTACCGGAATCGAGCGGCCATCTTCAGTGAAGAGTCGGCTCATGCCGCATTTGCGGCCTACCAATCCGATACTCATATTCGTATCCTGTCTGTCGCTCAACCAAGCTTGATCTGGACATCCACGCCGGCGGCGAGGTCAAGCTTCATGAGCGCGTCCACGGTTTTGTCGTTGGGATCAACAATGTCGAGCACGCGTTTGTGAGTGCGTGTCTCGTACTGGTCGCGCGCATCTTTGTCGACGTGCGGCGACGTCAGAATGGTGTAACGCTCGATCCTGGTCGGGAGTGGAATCGGCCCAAGTACCGTTGCCCCGGTGCGCTTGGCCGTCTCGACAATCTCGCTGGCCGAATGATCGATCAAACGATGATCGTAGGCCTTCAACCGAATCCGGATCTTCTGATTCGCCATAACCGTGTCCTGTTGTCGAAAGAACGTTGTGTAAAGGCCTTCCAGCTTCTCGCCGCAAGGCCGTTGTCTTGTCACTCGCCGTTCCACAACATCGAGAACGGCGAGCCGCCTAGTCTACATCATTTTCGGGTAAAAGTCGTACTGTTTCGTTCAACTTTTACCCTGTTTTTCCCTTACTTGACGACCTTGGCCACGACGCCGGCGCCGACGGTGTGGCCGCCTTCACGG
>CAZMPZ010000019.1:0-49814 GCA_964568445.1 uncultured Rhodanobacter sp.
GAGATCACGCCCAAGAACATCCTGATGATCGGCCCCACCGGCGTGGGCAAGACCGAGATTGCGCGGCGACTGGCGACACTGGCCAACGCGCCGTTCGTCAAGGTCGAGGCCACCAAGTTCACCGAGGTCGGCTACGTCGGCAAGGACGTGGAATCGATCGTGCGCGACCTGGCCGACGTCGCCTACAAACTCACCCGCGAGCAGGCCATCAAGCACGTGCGCAGCCAGGCCGAGGACCGCGCCGAGGACCGCATCCTCGACGCCCTGCTGCCGCGGCGGCAAGCGCCCAGCGACTGGAGTCACGACGCGCCGACCACGCCCGCCATCGACTCCGACACGCGCCAGAAACTGCGCAAGCAATTGCACGACGGCGCGCTGGACGAGCGCGAGATCGAGCTGGACTTTGCCATGAACGTGGGCGTGGAAATCATGTCGCCGCCGGGCATGGAGGAAATGGGCGCGCAGCTGCGGCAAATGTTCCAGAACCTTGGCGGGGCCAAGTCACAACGGCGCAAATTGGCGATCAAGACGGCGCGTCCGCTGCTGATCGACGAAGAAGCCGGCAAATTGCTCAACGACGAGGAAGTCCGCGCCCAGGCCGTGGAAGCGGCCGAACAGAACGGCATCGTCTTCATCGACGAAATCGACAAGGTGGCGCAGCGCAGCGACTACGGCCATTCCGGCGTGTCCCGCGAAGGCGTGCAGCGCGACCTGCTACCGCTGGTGGAAGGCTCCACGGTGTCGACCAAGTACGGCCCGCTGAAGACCGACCACATGCTGTTCATTGCCTCCGGCGCGTTCTCGCTCGCCAAGCCGTCCGACCTGATCCCCGAACTGCAGGGCCGGCTGCCGATCCGCGTGGAGCTCACCGCGCTGTCGGTGGAGGATTTCAAACGCATCCTGCGCGAGCCGCACAACGCCCTGACCAAGCAATACTCGGCCCTGCTCGGCACCGAGGGCGTGAGCCTGAGCTTCACCGACAGTGGCATCGACCGCCTGGCCGAGGTGGCTTTCGAGGTCAACGAGCGCACGGAGAACATCGGCGCCCGCCGCCTGCATACCGTGATGGAGCGGCTGCTGGAACAAATCTCCTACGAGGCCGCCGACAAGACGGGCGAAAGTTACGTCATCGACGCCGATCTTGTCGATAAAAACCTCAAAAGTCTGGTAAAAGACGAAGACCTCAGCCGCTATATCCTGTGACCGGCCAGCCCGCCCGCAATCTGTTAAAATACGCGTTGTGAATAACGTCATCGAACTGAAAACCACCGGCAAGCGCGCGCAGTTGCGCGAGGCGCAAGCCCACCAGACCTTGGTCCGTCTGTGGCGCGAGGATCTCGAGCACGGCAGCTTCTGCGGCTATGTGGGCGGCGTGGGCCGTGAGTTTTTCGTGTTGTGGGTGGTGGGTGACGGCATTACCTATGACGGCCTGTACGTCATGCGCCACCGCGACGTGACCGAGCTGGAAGCGCCGGACAAGCATCACGCCTTTTTCGCCAAGGCACTGGCGCTCAAGCAACTGGCGCCACGGGCGTTGCCGGGCTTCCCCTTGGACAGCATCCGCGACGTGGTGCAGGCCGCCGGCAAGGCCGCGCCCATCATCGGCGTGCATGTCGACAGCGAGGAAGAGGCCGAGGTGTGCTACATCGGTCGCCTGGTCAGCACCGAGGACGAAGGCTTCTACATGCAGGAGCTCAGCCCGGATGCTGAATGGATGCGCGAGGTGTCGTTCTTCACCTGGGACGAGGTTTCCACGGTGAGCATGGAAGACAGCTACGCGCAATCGCTGCTGGCCGTCGCCGGCCCCGCACCGGCGCTGCAGCAAAGCGACTCCGGCGTCGGCCACGCCCACTGACTGAACAACGGCCGCCGCAAGCGGCAAGGACGGCCACCGTGACCCGCGTCGTCGTCGTCGGCAGCATCAACATGGACTTGGTCACCCAGGCGCCGCGCTTTGCCGGCCCCGGCGAAACCCTGCTCGGCACCCGTTTTCTCACCATTCCCGGCGGCAAGGGCGCCAATCAAGCCGTGGCCGCCGCGCGCCTGGGCGCCGAAGTCGCCTTGGTCGGTGCCACCGGCAGCGATGCCTTTGGTCGCCAGCTGCGCCAGGGTCTCACCGCCGAAGGCGTCAACCTTGAGCACGTCACGCAGCGGGAGGACAGCGCCAGCGGCACCGCGTCGATCACCATTGCCGGCGGCGAAAACCAGATCATCGTCGTACCTGCCGCCAACGCCTGCGTCACCCCGGCGCAAGTGGAGCGCGCCAGCGACGTGATCGCGCGTGCCGACGCCGTGCTGGTGCAGATGGAGATCCCGCTGGAAGCTGTCGAAGCCACCCTGCGCCTGGGCCGGCGGCTGGACGTGCCGGTGATTCTCAATCCCGCGCCGGCACAAAAGCTGCCCGCCGACTGGCTCACGCTGGCACGCTATCTCACGCCCAACCAGCACGAGCTGGCCATCGCCCTCGGCGCCGATCCCGCCGAGGATTTTCGCCACTTGATGCAGCGCGCGCCGTGCCCAGTGGTACTCACCCGCGGCGGTGACGGCGCGTGGTATCGCGAACACGGCGAACCACTGCACCAACCCGGCTTTGCCGTCGACGTCGTCGACAGCACCGGCGCCGGCGACACCTTCAACGCCGCCCTCGCCGTCTTCCTGCACGAAGGCCTGGCCGCAGCCGTGCGCAAGGCCTGCGCCGCCGCCGCACTATCCGTCACGCAGCTCGGCGCACAAGGCGGCATGCCCTCGCTTCGGGAGCTGGACGTCTTTCTGACATCCACGACGGCCTGATCGCACTCCGTTCTTTCCCCGGTTACTGCAACAGCGCCCTCAATCGACCAAGGGCTTCGGCCACGGTTTGTGCTTGCGCGTCGATGCTAGCAATGACCTGCGCCGGCGTGCGTTCATCCACCACAACCACGGCGTTGGGGTTGACCGCTTTGAGGTCGAACGTGGCGGCATCGATGACGGCGGCCTGACTTTCCAGGTCACGCGAGGTTTTCTCGCGTTCGCCGACCCGTTGCTCCAGCGCCGAAATCAACTCGCTGATTTCCGCACCGGGCTTCTTTTCTTTCTTCAGGCCCTTGAGTTTTTCCTTCAATTCGACCGCCTCGGCCCTGGCCTGGCGGGCCTGATCCTGCAGCGGTTGCATCGACTCGCGCGCTTCGGCGCGACGTGCGGTGAAATCCACGGTCCACGAATAACGGCTTTCGCCGTTTGGCTTGCCGCGTTGGGACAGCATGCGCGCATAGCTCGGGAAAGCCTCGCCCGCATGACCCTCATCGGCTTTCCAATCGGCCACCAAGGCGGCAGGCAGGACAGCATCCTCCAGCACGGAGCCATCCGCTGCAAAACCAAAATGCGCCAGCGTCAGCGGCGTCTTCTTGCCCACCTTCACCCACGACAGGTCGTAGTACCAGATGCGTTCGGTCTTGCGGCCCTTGGTGAAGAACAGCAGGTTGGTCTTCACGCCCGCACCCGCCGTGGAAAACACGCCGCCGGGCAGGCTGACGATGGCCCACAACCCGCATTCGTCGGTGAGCTTGCGCTTGGTTTCGACGAAGGCGCTTTCGTTGGTGCGGAACAGCAGCCCCTCGTCCAGCACGATGGCGCAGGTGCCGCCGGGTGCCAACTCGGCGAGAATCTTCTGCACGAACAGCACCTGGGTGGCGCCGGTTTCAAAAGCGAAGTTTTTCTGTGCGTCCTTGCCTTCCTTGCCGCCGAACGGTGGGTTGGTGAGGATCACGTCGAACTGCGCGGGCGCGCGATCGAACAAGGCCGCATAGGTCGCGCGCCCGGTCAGCGCATTGCCATGCCACAGGTTCGGCTGGTCGATGCCATGCAGCACCAGGTTGGCCAACGCGATGGGGAACACCAGGTTTTCCTTCTCGCGCCCGAAGAAGCTGTCGTGCTTAAGCTTTTCGAGATCGGTGCTGGCCGGCGCCTTGCCCAGCTTGCGGGCGATGTGCTCGTAAGCCACCGCGAGAAAGCCACCGGTGCCGCAGCAGGGGTCGTAGATGGTCTGACCCAGCGACGGATTCACCGTGTGCACCATTGCGCGGATCACCTCGCGCGGGGTGAAGAACTGGCCACCGTCGGAGTTCTTCTCGCCCATCTTCAACAGCAGGTCTTCGTACACCTGCGACAGGGCGAAGAAGTGAGTGTCGTCGATGTACTCGATGTTGATTTCGTGCACGCGATCGAGGATGTCGCGCAGGTTGGTTTCCGCATCCACGCGCACCTTTTCCACCGCCGTCATGATGCGGCCGATGATGCGCTGCTTGGATGACGCAGCCGGGTTGGGCAGGCCGCTGCGCCGATCCATGTCCAGTCCGTGCAGATGCGGCAACAGCTCCTTGTTGATGAAATCGAACAGCTTGCCGTCACCGGCGGCGAACAGCTCCTGCCGCTTCCAGCCCTGCGGCTTGCCTTCCGGTGTTTTCGGGTGATCGGGCTGGTCGCTCCATGGCGCCGCCCAATCCTGCCAGCGGTACGGCGAGCGCAGCGCAGGCGAAAACACCGCACCCAGCGCCTCGGCCTGTTCGGCGTCGCGCGTTTCCTGCGCGTCGAGGATGCGCAGGAACAGGATCCAGGTCAGCTCCGGCACGTACTGCAGCGCGCTGGCGCAATTGGAGCGGCGCATGATGTCGCACGCGCTCTTGACAAAACTCCCCAGCGATTGCGTGCTGGCGATGGTCTTGGGTGCTTTCTCCGCGGCATTTTTCCTGGGGCGTGGCATTACTTGTCTGTCTTCTTCGTGAGTTGCTTCTTCTTCGCCGATTCGAGTCGCTGGATGCTCTGGTCCGGCGCTGGCAGGTTTTCCGGCATGGTGCCGCCCAGTTCAGCAATGGTTTGGCGCACCTTTTTGCCCACGTCGTGATGGGTGCGGTTGGCCTGTGCCTTGCCGCGCACGCCGTCACGGCGCAGCTTGTCCTCGGCCTGCGTGGCGCGGAACAGGTTGGCCGCCAGCTCCGTACTGCCCATGTGGTCGAGGATCTTCTGGCTCTTCTTCAGCCCCTTGCGGGCGTGGATGTCCTTGGCGCCCAGCCCGCCGTACAAGCCCTTGTAGCCATGGTCCTGGAACACCGCATAGTCCAGCGGCGTTTCCACACCCGCATCTTTCGCCGCCGCGGCCAGGTGCTTGTTATGGGTGGTCAGCTCATTGCGGATGGCGAGGCGTTTGTCGTCTTCGGAAAGCTGGGCGAGCTGTGCCGCGTCAGCCAGTTCCTGGCGCCGGGTCTGGTAGGCGAAATAGGTCTGGCCGTTGGCGATCACCGGCTTGGACGGGTCGCCGTTCTGCACGATCAGGTAGCAGGCGTAGCGCGAAAGACGCACGTCATCCACTTCGCGTTGCGCGCCGGAGCCGATGTCGACCATTTTGCGCATGTCCGCAAAATGGTCTGCCACCTGCTGACCGCTGTTGTCGCAGGCCTCACGCGCCTTCTCCAACACAGGCAGGAAGTTCCGCCACTGTGGGTAGTCAAGCAACGGCGCCAACTGGCGGCCCAGCCAGTATGCGTTGCCCTTGTCGTCGAGATGGCGGATGCCATCGAAGGCCGCCTGAGGTTGCACACCGATCTTCTTGCCGGTCATGTCACGTTTCCTTGTGTGGTTGGTGGGGCGAAAGCTTGCGCCAGCAAGCGTTGCGGCAGGCGTTCGATCTCGGCCAGTTGGGTTTCGACGGAAGAGCGAAGCGGATTCAATCCCTTGAGTGCCTGCGCGGCTTTTTGCTGCACTGAAAACCCGGGCAACCCGATACTGCCTTCCGCAAGTCGGTTGAACAACATGCGTTCCCGCACCGCACCTCGTGCCAGCGAATTGATGCATGCAACGCCAAGCGGCGAACGTAGCCAGTAGTAGAACCAGCGCGTATCCACCACGTCGGGCTTGCCTTTGAGTACCACGTAGTCCGGGCTGGTGATACCGGCTTCGTCGTCATCATCCACCATGGCGATAGAGCCAATAAGGATGCGCATGGGGTTGTAGAACACCGTGCCCGGCACTACCGGCTTGTACTTGACCGCATGCTTTCCTGGCGGCTCCTTCGCCGGAGCAAGACCATCACGGGTTGCGCCCAGCACCGGGTAATCGGCCCAGTCCATGCCGATCCCATGCTTGACCTCGATCAGTACGTCACCCAACGAATGTTCCGTCACTGAATGATTGTGTACGCTGTCCAGAATGATCGCTTCGGCCAGATGGGCGATCTCTCGCAACTGCGTTTGCGCCGCCTGCCGCGCGGTTTCGACTTCAGCCAGTTGGGCTTTCAGGCGGGCAGCGATGCGATGTTGTTCCGGAAAGGGCAGGTTGGGTACCTCAAGTGCTTCGAGGAAGTTCGAGATCAGGCTGTGTACGGTTGGCCCGCGCTTGACGCCATCTCCCAACACCTCTTGCTGCCTGGCGCGCAAGTACAAAGCAATGAAATCCGCGTCATGGCCAGCCTTGGGGGCCAGAGCCTTGATGTCCTGATTGAACGCCGACCTTTGCCGCACGATACCGACCGGCAGCGTGTGCGCCAGTACGCCGGAACGGCCAACCACCAGAATCGTTCCCGATTCGATCAGTCGCGTAGCCGACTCACGTACCGCAGACTCGCTTATGAAGTCCTGCGCAGACGTCAGATCGAAGGTCTTGATGTCTTTCGGCGAAAACCATGGAATGTTGCCTTTCCAATACTCGGCCTTGTGCTTTTCCGGTGTACCGCCGCTGTAGAAGTCGCAGCAATCAGAAAGTCTCATGCCCCAAACAACCTCACCTTCGCGTCCCGCATCACATCCACCGGCTTGCCCAGCACCCGCAGCGCCTTGATGCCGCCGGCCTGCGCGATCTCCGGCACGTCGAACAGGTTTTCCGATTCCAGTGCCTCGGTACCGCCTTGCGCAAACTGCGCACCCAATCCCTTGAGCACGATGGCCGGCTTGTCAGCCATGCCGGCGAACCACGCGGCGTTGGCGCTTACGTATGCCGCACCGCGTTCCGGCCGCCTGAGTGCGTGGGCGTGGTAGCCGTATTTGCCGAAGAAGTCGAACAGGTCGAACTCGCCCATGTGCTCGGCGTCGCGAATGACTTCCGGGCTGAAGTTGTCGCCCAGCAGGTGGTCGATCAGCTGACGACGTTTGCGCGCCTCAATCCACAGCGTGCGGAAGTCGGTGAGGTTGTGCGCCTCGGCGAGCACGCGGGCGATCACTTCGCGACGATATTCGTCCACCGGAATCGGCGTAGCCTTGCCGCCGCGGTTGACGAGGATGAAGCGGCCCTGTGCATTGACGATCACCCGCTCACCCTCCGCCACGTTCATCACCGGCACCGGGTTGCCTTGCGGGTCGCCGCCACCTTCGCCTTCACCCTCGCCACCGCTGTACCCGCCACTGCCACCAGAGCGCAGCGGCGCGGTGATGAACTCGGTGCCGAACAGGTCGGTGACGCCGGTGTAGTCGTACAGCCAGAACTTGTATTTCTGCGTGGGTTCGTCGATACGCGTGCCGCGTCCGACCATCTGGTAGAACTTGATGGACGACTGCAGGTAGCGGAAGAACACCACCGCGTTGAGGCGCTCGATGTCCACACCCGCTTCCAGCAGATCCACGGTGCAGGCGATGAAGGCGCGCTCGCCGGAGCCGCGCATGATGTCGATCTTGTCCGCGCCGGCAGCGGCGGTGCACTTGAAGGCGTAGTCGTCCTTGCGCGGCTGGCCGTGCTCCTTGCACCAGGTGGCGTAGAGATTGTTCATCTGCATCGCCACGCGGTCGGCGTGCAGGTCGCGGGTGCAGAAGATGATGACCTTCTGCTCCGGCCCGCCGTTTTCGCACAGCAGCTTGAACAGGTCCTTGCACATGGCCGGTGTGCGCAGATCGATGAACAGTTCGTCGTCGAAGTCCTTGCCGGTGTATTCGTTCTTGCTGAGGTCTTCCTCGGTGAGCGGCTTGCCGGTCTTGATGTCGCGCACGCCGGCCTTGAGGATGTCTTCGCGGGTGAACACGCGCGCGTCGATGTCGGCCTTGCGCTTGACGATTTCACAGGCGGCCAGGTAGCCGTCTTCCTGCGCCTGCGCGAGGCTGTATTCGTACACCGGCTCGCCGAAGTAGCGGATGTTGTGCGCGGTGATTTCGTGGTCGGCCTGTTCCTCGGCGCTGGCGTGCCGGCTTTCCTTCAGCTTGCGCGGGGTGGCGGTGAGACCGAGGTGGATCGCGTCGGGGTTGCGCGTGAGCACCTGCGACCACTGGCCCCAGGCCGAACGGTGGCATTCGTCGATGATGATGATGCTGAAGGCGTTCTCGCCGTAGTGCTCGGTGAGGAAACTGCCTTCGCCCTCGTTCTTGCCGTCATCGCCGTCGATACCCAGCGTCTGGTAAGTGGCGATGTGGATGCGCGCGTTGGCGGCGGCGTTCTGCCCAAGTACGGTCTGCACGATGCGCACGTTGCCGCCGAAGGCCGCCTTGAGTTTGGTGTAGGCCTGCTCGCGCAGTTCGTCGCGATCGCACAGGAACAGCGCCGGCTTGGGCAACAGGCCCGCTTGCGCCATGCGCCACAACAGGTTGGTGGCGATGATGGTCTTGCCCGCACCGGTGGCGAGGGTGAGCAACACGCGCGGAGCATGACCGGCCTCCCGCTCGGTGATGATCTTTTCGAACGCGGCGCGGATGGCGGCGTCCTGGTAGTAGCGACTCTGGCTCCACGCCGGGCTGTCGGCCTGGAACAACAGGGCGGCTTCGGGCCGGCTCAGGTCGATGCCCTTGTCGCGGGCATAGCGGGCGCACAGGTCGGTGTGCGGCGGGAAGTCGTCGAGCGGATGCGGGCCGGTCTGCTGGCCGCTGGGCTTGTCGTAGTCGCCGTAGAGGTGGCCGTTGCTGGAGAACACGTACTGCACGTCGAAGCGTGCGCAGTCGGCGTAACCCTTGGCCTGCTGCATGCCCTTGAGCGGGTCCTCGCTTTGCTTCTTGGCCTCAAGCACGGCTACGGGCAGGGGCTTGGGCATGTCGCCCACCTGCACGCAGAGCAGGTAGTCGGTGCGGCCTGCGCCCTTGCGCCGGCGGCCTTTTGGGCCAGTCGGCTCTACCGGTGCTGGGGTTTCCAGCTTGATGCGCTGTGGGTCGAAGTAACCCTTTCGGCGCAGCACCGGATCGATGAGGTGGAAGCGGGTTTCTTCTTCGTTGTAAGCCACCCATTTCCCCCACTGCCGTACACATATCAACAGGCAACTGAGGATAGCGTAATGCTGCACCAGCCCATGGACTTGTCGACAGGCGCTACTTGCCGATGCAGAACGAACCGAAGATCGCGCCGAGCAAATCGTCACTGGTGTAGCTGCCGGTGATTTCGCCCAGCGACTGTTGTGCCTGACGCAGGTCTTCGGCGGCGAGTTCGCCGGCGCCGGTGGCCAGTGAGGCGGCGGTGTGGGCGAGCAGGTCGCGCACGGTTTCGAGCGCCAGCACATGGCGGCGGCGGGCGCTGAAGGCGCCTTCGCCGCTGCCGGCGCTGGCCAGCTGTTTGAGTTCATCGCGCAGCGTGTCGAGGCCGGCACCAGTCTTGGCTGAAACCCACAACCAGCACAGGCCGTCGCGCGATTGGCGCTGCGCGGCGCGTTGGTCGAGGTCGATCTTGTTGACCACTACCAGGCGCGCGACGGTCGGCGCCAGGCCGGCAAAGAAGCCGAGGTCGGCGTCGACGTGCGCGGCGTCGCTGACCAGCAGCGCGACGTCGGCGCGCTGCAGTTCACCGTGGGCGCGGCGAACGCCTTCGCGTTCCACTTCGTCGGTGGTGTCGCGCAAACCGGCGGTGTCGGCCAGCTCCAACGCGATGCCGTCCAGGCTCACGTTTTCGCGCAGCACGTCGCGCGTGGTGCCGGCCACCGGCGTGACGATGGCGCGATCGCTGCCGGTCAGGGCATTGAGCAGGCTGGATTTGCCGGCGTTGGGCCGGCCGATGATGGCTACGCGCAGGCCGTCATTCAAACGCAAGCCGCGTTGAGCGGCGGCCAGCAACGTGTCCAGTTGCATGCGCAAGGCCTGTAGTTGCCGGGCGATGGCCGGGTCGGCAAGAAAATCGATTTCCTCTTCCGGGAAATCAATGGCTGCCTCGATATGCACCCGCAGCGCGATCAACGCTTGCAGCAGAGTATCGACTCGGCGCGAAAACGCGCCTTCCATCGAACGCAGCGCGGCGCGCGCACCCGCGGCGGAACGGGCGGCGATGAGGTCGGCCACGGCTTCGGCCTGGGCCAGGTCGAGCTTGCCGTTGAGGAATGCGCGCTCGGTGAACTCTCCCGGACGCGCCAGCCGCGCGCCAAGTTCGCACACCCGGCGCAGCAGGGCGTCGAGCACGACGGCGCTGCCATGCGCCTGCAACTCCAGCACGTGTTCGCCGGTGTATGAGGCCGGCGCGGGGAAATACAGCGTCAGGCCGCGATCCAGCAGCTCGCCCGCGCCGTCATGCCAGGTGGCGAAATGCGCATGGCGCGGCATCGCCGGCTGCCCAAGCAAGGCTTGGGCAATGTCCGGCACTGCCGGCCCCGACACGCGAACCACGCCGACTCCCGCCGCCCCCGGCGCGGTGGCAATGGCGGCAATGGTGTCGGCGCCGCGCATGCGTCAGGCGCGCGCGCGGCGCGGCAAAGTTGGGGCGCGGATCAAGCCGCCGTCATGCCGGCTTGGCAACGGCATCTTCGCGATCGATGTGGTGCGTGATCCACCACTGCTGGCCCAGGCCGACAATGCCGTTGACGGCGTAGTACAGGCACAAGCCGGCCGGGAAGAAGGCAAACATCACCGTGAACAGCAGCGGCATCACCTTCATCATCTTGGCTTGGGTAGGGTCCATGCCGGCAGCCACCGGGTTGAGCCACTGCGTACCCAGCATCACCACCGCGTAGATGATCGGCAGGATGTACAGCGGATCGGGCGCACTCAGGTCCGGTATCCACAGGAACGCGGCATGGCGCAGTTCCAGCGAGTAATACAGAACGTAGAACAAGCCGTAGAACACTGGCAGGGTGATCAGCACCGGCAGGCAGCCGCCCATCGGGTTGACCTTCTCCCTCTTGTACAGCTCCATGGTGGCTTGCTGCATCTTCTGCTTGTCGTCGCCGTAACGCTCCTTGAGCGCCTTGATGCGCGGTGTCAACTTGCGCATCTTGGCGCTGGAGCGGTACTGCATGGCCGTCAACTTCCAGCTCAGGCCCTTGATCAGCAGCACCAGCAAGACGATGGCCACGCCCCAGTTGGGGACGATGCCGTGCAGCACGGACAACACCGCGTGCATTGGCACGGCGATGATCTTGAGCATGCCGTAGTCGATGGTCAGATCCAGCCCTGGCGCGACAGCGTCCAGCTTGCCCTGCAGGTTGGGACCGACGTAGAGCCGGGCCTGCGTATCCACCGCCTGCCCCGGCGCCACATGCACGGTCGGGCTGACCGCGCGGATCAGGTAGCGCGGCTGAGCGCTGGTCGCGTCCACAGTCTGCGTGACGTAATGCGTGGCCTGGCCAGCTGGCGGAATCCACGCAGTGAAAAAGTACAGGCGCAGCATGGCTGCCCAGCCACCGGTGATCGTGCTGTCGAGCCGATCCTTGGGTTTGGAAAAATCGGCAAACGAAAGCTTCTCGAACTTCTCGCCGGTGTACCACGCCGCACCCTGGAAGCTGCGCGTTTCCGGATCGATGTAGCTTTTCAGCCAGCTGGTCGGCTTGGGCGGCTGCACGCGCAGGAACTGCTGATAGCTGTTGCCCGCCCACGCCACCGTACCGGTGTTGTCGATGTGCTGGGTCAGGCCGATTTCATAGCTGCCGCGCTTGAGCGTGTAGGTCTTGGTGACCTTGAGCCCAGCTGCATCCGACCAGGTGAAATCCACGCGCAGCGTGTCCTGTCCCGGCGCCAGCGCGTAATGGGTTTGTGCGGTCTGGAACAACGCCAGGTGATTGGGCTGATCCGCGCGCGCGGTATCGCTGGAGCTGACCAGGCCGCTTTGCGCGACGAAGTAGCGCTCCGGCGTGGTGTTGAGCAGGATCGTCGCCGGCGGATGCGGGTCCTTGTGGGTCGGCGCGCGCGAAGGGTAGGCCAGCAGCTTCGCGCCGATCAGGTTGCCGCCGCGCGTATCCAGCGTGAGATCGAGCACATCGGTATGCACGGTCACTTTCGCCGCCGCCGGCAACGGTGCCGGTGCCGCTGGCGAACCGGATGCGGGTGTCACGACGGGCGGGGCTGGTTGTTCGCTGGGAATGGCGGCCGGCACACTGGCATCGGTCGCGGTGCTGGCGCTGGCCACGCTGGTCGCCGTGGCAACCGGCGGCGGGCTCGGCTTGACGTAATCCTTTTCCCAAGCCAGAAACAGGAAGTACGCCACCGCCAGCAAGGCGAACATGAGAAACGTGCGGGTCTGGTTCATCGGCAAGGCAGGTCCGGTGGCACCGCGCCATGCGTGCGGCGCGGACAGGGCGAAAAACGGCAAGTCAACGTTCGATTGTGACGGTCGCGCCGGTACGCTTCAATGGCGCGCCACGACGGAACCGCTCGTGGCCGGTGCGCTCAGAAGCCTTTTCCACAAAGTATCCAGCTCGCCCAGCAGCTCGCTGCCGGAGACCGTCACCGCCTGCGACCGCGCCGTCACCATCACGTCGACAGCCGGCAACTGCTGGCGCACACGGCGAAACGATTCGCGCACCAGGCGCTTGAGGCGGTTGCGGTCAACGGCGCGCTTGGACACCCGCTTGGAAATGGCCAGCCCCAAGCGGGCGTGATCCAGCCCATTGGGCCCGTACCGCAAATGAAAACAGCGGCCACCGAGGCGGCCGCTGCTGCTGCGTAGTGCGGTGAAATCAGCTGCCCGAAGCAGTCGCGCCTGGCGCGGCAATCCGACAGGTGATGTAGGCACTTGGCGGATTACGGGATGAGGCGCTTGCGCCCCTTGGCACGGCGGGCATTGATGACTTTGCGGCCATCGGCCGTGGCCATGCGGGCGCGGAAACCGTGCGTGCGGGCGCGTTTGAGCTTGCTGGGTTGGAAGGTCCGCTTCATGGTTGCTCCGAAGGCGTGGACGTAAAAAGGTTGGAAAGTATGCGGGGTTTTTTGTCGCGCTGTCAAATCGCCGTGGTGGCCGCAGGGCGGCTCCTGGCCTGCTGCTAGACTCATCCACTCCCCGCGGCCGGCATATGAAGTTCATGAGTGATCTGTGGCAGCGCTGCCTTGCGCGTCTGGAAAGCGAGCTCAACGCCGAAGACGTCCACACCTGGCTGATGCCGCTGCAGGCACGCGACGAGGCGGATGAACTGCACTTGTTTGCACCCAATCCGTACACGCTGGACACCGTGCGCGAGCGCTATCTGCCGCGCATCGAACAAGTCCTGGCCGAGCTGACCGGCCACCACTGCACCGTGCAGCTGGACGTCGGCTCCAGCGCCCCGGCCGTGCGGCAGGAACGCCGTGCCCAAGTACCGAACCGGCCGGCCGCGCCGATCGCCACCTTTCATCCCAACCTCGATCCACATTACACGTTTGAAACCTTCGTCGAGGGCAAGTCCAACCAGCTGGGCAAGGCCGCGGCCATGCAGGTGGCGCAAAACCCGGGGCGCGCCTACAACCCCCTGCTGCTTTATGGCGGCACCGGGCTGGGCAAAACCCATCTGATGCACGCCGCCGGCAACTTGATGCGGGAAAACAACCCCGCCTGCAAGGTGCTGTATCTGCGCTCGGAGCAGTTCGTGGGCTCGATGATCGAGGCGCTGCGGGCCAAGAGCATGGACGAGTTCAAGCGCCGTTTCCGCTCGGTCGACGCGCTGCTCATCGACGACATCCAGTTCTTTGCCGGCAAAGACACGACACAGGAAGAGTTTTTCCATACTTTCAATGCGTTGTTTGAATCCAAGCAGCAAATCATCCTGACCTGCGACCGCTACCCCAAGGAAGTGGACAAGCTCGAACCACGTTTGAAATCCCGCCTCGGCTGGGGTTTGTCGGTGGCCATCGAGCCACCGGACTTCGAGACGCGAGCCGCCATTCTGCTGGCGAAAGCCCACGAGAAAGGGGTGAACGTCGACGAACACGTTGCCATGTTGCTGGCAAAACGCATCCGTTCCAACGTCCGTGACCTGGAAGGGGCACTCAACACCCTGGCCGCCCGCGCCAATTTCTATGGCAAGGCGATCACGCCGGAGTTTGCCGAGGAAACCCTGCGCGACCTGCTGGCCACCCATGCCCAAGCCATCACCATCGCCAATATCCAGAAAGTCACGGCCGAATACTTCAACGTGCGGCTGCAGGATCTCCTGTCCAGGCGACGCGTACGTTCGTTGGCCCGGCCGCGGCAAATCGCCATGACCCTGGCCAAGGAGCTGACCGAGCACAGCCTGCCGGAAATTGGCGAGGCTTTTGGCGGGCGTGACCATACGACGGTAATGCACGCGTGCAAGACCATCCACAAACTCATCGAAACCGATCCACGCATGCGTCAGGATTTCGAACAACTCATCCGCACGCTGACGGGTTGAGCAGTGCGATCATTACCTGTACAAGTTTGGGGTGAAAGCCACGTATAAATTGTGGATAACTCCCGCCAACACGACGCCGTAAAGTTACGCACAAAGCATCCACAACTCCGGCAGGCACTTCAGCGCCGTTTCGGGGTGTCGTAACAAGTTGATTATCAAGCGATAAACGGAGTTATCCGGTTATCCACAAAGCCTACAACAACAGCAAAGCCTGTTTAAAAGACAGAACAGCAGAGGAAGACCCAGGTCATGCAATTCAGCATCCAACGCGAAGCACTGCTCAAGCCGTTGCAACAGGTGGTTGGCGTGGTGGAACGACGACAGACGTTGCCCGTGTTGGCCAACGTCCTGGTCAAGGTCGCTGCGGGACGCCTGGCCCTGACGGCAACCGATCTTGAGGTGGAGATGGTGGCCTCGGTGGACGTCGAGCGTGCCGATGACGGCGAGGTCACCATTCCGGCGCGCAAGCTGTTCGACATCGTGCGTGCGCTGCCGGATGGCGCGCGCGTCGACATCAAGCAAAATGCCGACCGCATCGCCCTGGCCGCCAACCGCAGCCGCTTTACGTTGACCACGCTGCCTGCCAGCGAGTTTCCCACCATCGACAACATCGAGCTGGTGGAGAAAGTGGCCTTGCCGGAGGACGCCCTGCGCGACTTGATGGACCGCACGGCGTTTGCCATGGCCAATCAGGACGTGCGTTATTACTTGAACGGCATGTTGCTGGACCTGCAGGAACATACATTGCGTTGCGTAGCCACAGACGGCCATCGCCTGGCAATGAAGGAAACCGCCCTGCAATCGGTCGTCAGCACCCGCCGGCAGATCATCATCCCGCGCAAGGGCGTCAACGAGCTGATTGGTTTGCTCGAAGCCGGTGATGGCGAAGTGGAGCTTGAATTTGGCCGCAACCACTTGCGCGTGCGCCGTGGCGACGTGGTCTTCACCACCAAATTGATTGACGGCCGCTTCCCGGATTACGAAGCGGTCATTCCGCTGGGCGCGGACAAACAGGCGACGCTGGATCGCGAGGTGTTGCGTGGTGCCTTGCAGCGCGCGGCGATCCTGTCCAATGAAAAATACCGCGGTGTGCGGCTGGAGCTTTCACCCGGCAAGCTGCGCATCATTGCCCACAACCCGGAGCAGGAAGAGGCCGTGGAAGAGGTCGAGGCCGAAACCCAGGTCGAGGAACTCGCCGTCGGCTTCAACGTCGGGTATCTGCTGGAAGCGCTGGCTGCCTTGCGTGGCGAAAAGGCGCGGCTCAGCTTGCGTGACGCGCAGTCCAGCTGCCTGGTGCAGGAGGAAGACAACGAACAATCCCGTCACGTCATCATGCCGCTGCGACTCTGACGCCATGCGGGGCAGGGTCGTTGGGTGCCACGACCAACGCCGGGATGCTTGCACAGCACCCCGGCGTTTTTGCATGCGTGGTTGCCGTCCATGAGATTGGAAACCCTGCGTATCCAGGGCTTGCGCTGCCTGACCGATGTCAGCCTGGCATTTGCCGAAGGGATCAATGTACTGGTGGGCGCCAATGGCGCGGGCAAGACCAGCGTGTTGGAGGCGGCTTTTTTGTTGTCGCACGCGCGCTCGTTTCGCCAAGGTGCGCGTGACGCCTTGTTGCAGCGTGGTGCGTCCGCGTTATCCATATTTGCCCAGATCATGGCGGAGAACGGTGGCTCGCGACGATTGGGCCTGGGGCGATCCGGGTCGCGCTGGGAAGCGCGCGTGGATGGCAGCACCGTGCCGCTGGGCCAGCTGGTTGGCCAGTGTGCCGTGGTGTGTTTCGATCCAGGCACCCATGCATTGATTGCCGGCGCGGCAGAAGAACGCCGGCGCTATCTGGATTGGGGCGTGTTCCACGTGGAACAGGGTTTTCTCGACACCTGGCGGCGTTACCAACGTGCGCTTAAGCAGCGCAACAGCCTGTTGCGTGCCGGGGATGTGGCGGACGGGGCGCTGTTTGAACCTTGGGAAGCCGAACTTGCCACGACGGCCGACGACATTGAGGCGGGCCGCCAACGCTACCTTGCCGCATTGCGCCCGCATCTCGAGGCCATCGTGGCGGATTTGTTGCCCGAGCTTGGGGCGATGGAGCTGCGCTATCGGCGCGGCTGGCCCGAGGAGCGGGAGCTGTTGCAGGTGCTGCGTTCGCAACGTGGGCGGGACTTTGCGCGCGGTCACACGACAACCGGCGCGCATCGCGCGGACTGGTCTCTGGCGTTTGCGGCAGCGCCAACACGCGAGCAACTCTCTCGCGGGCAGGAAAAGCTGAGTGCCGTGGCCTGCGTGCTGGCGCAGGCGGCGCTGTACGCACAAACATGCGGCGAATGGCCGGTGGTGTGCCTGGACGACCTGGCCTCGGAACTGGACCGTGCGCACCAAGGCGCTTTGGTGTCACGACTGCGGGCAGCGCAGGCGCAAATCCTGATGACCGGGACGACCGTGCCGGAAGCGTTGCTGGAGGTACCGATCCGACGGTTCCACGTGGAACATGGGCAGATCACCCGCCTGCTATAATCAACGACTTGCATCATCCAGATTTCCCGGCCGGCACACCGCGTGTCGACCTGTCGGGAAGCCTGATCATCAGGAGCCGGCGGCATGAGTGAACCCACCTACGATTCAAGCAACATCAAGGTGCTGCATGGCCTGGAAGCCGTGCGCAAGCGCCCGGGCATGTACATCGGCGATACCGACGATGGCACCGGCCTGCACCACATGGTGTTCGAGGTGGTGGACAACTCCATCGACGAGGCATTGGCTGGTTATTGCGACCACATCACGGTGACCCTGCACGAGGATGGCTCCTGCAGCGTGGGCGACAACGGCCGCGGCATTCCCGTGGGCATCCACCCGGAAGAGGGCCGCTCCACGGCCGAGGTGGTGATGACCATCCTGCATGCCGGCGGCAAGTTCGACGCCAATTCGTACAAGGTCTCTGGCGGCCTGCATGGCGTCGGCGTCTCGGTAGTGAACGCGCTCAGCGACCATCTGTGGTTGTCCATCTGGCGCAACGGTTTCGAGCATCTGCAGGAATATCACGACGGCGATCCGCTGTATCCGCTCAAGGTCGTGGGCCCGTCCACCCGGCGCGGCACGCTGGTGCGTTTCCTGCCCAGCGTGGCGACGTTTGCCGGCAACGTGGAGTTTCGCTACGAGGTGCTGGTCAAGCGACTGCGCGAGCTGGCATTTCTCAACTCGGGCGTGCGCATCGAGCTGATCGACGAGCGCGGCGAAGGCAAGCGCGAGGTCTTTGCCTATGAAGGCGGCATTCGTTCGTTTGTCCAATATCTGGCCAAGCTTAAGACCCCGCTGCATCCCAATGTCATCAGCCTGGTTGCCCAACAGGAAGGCATCACGGTGGAGGTGGCGATGCAATGGACTGATTCCTATCAGGAATCCATGTATTGCTTCACCAACAACATTCCCCAGCGCGACGGCGGTTCGCATTTGACCGGCTTCCGCGCCGCACTGACGCGATCGCTGCAGAACTACATCGAGAAGGAAGGCCTGGCCAAGTCGGCCAAGGTTTCGCCTTCCGGCGACGACATGCGCGAGGGCTTGATCGCCGTGCTCTCGGTCAAGGTGCCGGACCCGAAATTCTCCTCGCAGACCAAGGACAAGCTGGTGTCGTCCGAGGTCAAGACCGTGGTCGAGCAGGTGGTCAACGAGAAGCTTGGCGAGTTCCTGCTGGAGCACCCCAACGAAGCCCGGGCTATTGCCTCCAAGGTGGTGGACGCCGCGCGTGCGCGCGAGGCGGCACGCAAGGCACGCGAGATGACGCGGCGCAAGGGCGCGCTGGACATTGCCGGGCTGCCGGGCAAGCTGGCCGACTGCCAGGAAAAGGACCCGGCCTTGTGCGAGCTGTTCCTGGTCGAGGGCGATTCCGCCGGCGGCTCGGCCAAGCAGGGCCGCAACCGCAAGACCCAGGCCGTGCTGCCGCTCAAGGGCAAGATCCTCAACGTCGAGAAGGCGCGCTTTGACCGCATGCTGGCTTCAGCCGAGGTCGGCAACCTCATCACCGCGCTGGGCACCGGCATCGGCAAGGAGGATTACAACCCGGACAAGCTGCGCTATCACCGCATCATCTTGATGACCGATGCCGACGTGGACGGCTCGCACATCCGCACCTTGCTGCTCACGTTCTTCTACCGGCAGATGCCGGAGTTGATCGAGCGCGGCCACGTCTACATCGGCCTGCCGCCGCTGTACAAGGTCAAGCAGGGCAAGCAGGAGCTTTACCTCAAGGACGACGCGGCGCTCAACGATTACCTCATTTCCAGTGCGGTGGACAATGCGCTCCTGGCCTACGACCCGCAGGCGCCGGCCATTTCCGGCCCGGCGCTGGAAAAACTGCTGCGCGACTATCAGAACGCGCTCGACCAGGTGACCAAGCTGGCACACCGTTTTGACCCGGTCATGTTGACCGGGCTGCTGGAACACACGCCACTGGAACCCGCCTTGTGGGCGGACGCCGACGGCATGCAGGCATGGTTGCAGGGTGCCACCGCGCGTCTGGCCGCCACCGGCCTGGGCAAGGCCCATTACCGCATCAGCCTGCGCGCGGCTGTCGGCGAGCAGCCGCCGGGGATCGAGGTGCAGCGCGAGCAACATGGCCTGACACACGCCTGGCTGCTGCCGCAGGCATTCTTTGCCAGTGCCGAATTCCGCCCGATCCAGGCCATCAGCCGGCAGCTTCACGACCTCATCAAGCCTGACGCTGTGGTCCGCCGTGGCAGCGCTTCACGCGGCATCCGCAACTTTGCTGAAGCTCGTGATTGGCTGCTGGAAGAGGCCAAGAAGGGCCGCAGCATCCAGCGCTTCAAGGGCTTGGGCGAAATGAATCCGGAGCAGCTGTGGGAGACCACGGTCAACCCCGACACGCGCCGCATGCTGCAGGTCGGCATCGAGGACGCGTTTGTCGCCGACCAGATGTTTTCCATGTTGATGGGCGAGGCGGTGGAGCCGCGGCGCGAGTTTATCGAGACCAATGCGCTCAAGGTCGCCAACCTGGACGTTTGAGGGTCATGCCGCGTTGCAACTTGAGGTTTGACGCGACCAGCCTTTACTCTTTCGCTCTTGATTTTGCCGTTGTTGTGGAGAGTGCATGAAAATCACGTTGCTGGCGGGCGCACTTGCCGCCGCCCTGACACTGGCTTGTGGTACCTCTGTGGCGCAGCCGATGGCCATGGCCATCGGCAGCTCCGCCCAAGGCGAGGCCGCGGCATCGGCCAGCGCCGCGCAGGATGAGCGCCACTCGCGCCGTTCAAACAAATCCGGGGACAAGACCAAGGAACCGGCGCAGTACCCCAATGCCACCCGCGTGGAACCGAAGCTTGATCTGACCAGCGAAAAGGACCAGAAAAACCTTTCCGCCGGTCTGGACGCGGTCAACGCCGGTGACAAGGCCAAGGCCGAAGAACTGCTGCAGCCGTTGATCGATCACAGCAAGAGCAAGTACGCGCAGGCGCTGGCACTACAGGGCTTGGCCAACCTCAAGTACAACGACGGCGACACCAAGGGCGCCATCACCACGCTGCAGCGTTCGCTTGATCTGGGCATCATGCCCAATGACACCTATTTCCAGCTGCTGTACATGCAGGCGCAGTTCCAGATTGCCGATGAGCAATACCAGGCCGGTCTGGACACGCTGGCCAAGTGGCGCAACGAAGGCAAGAAGGAGACCGCCGAGTCCTACGCCCTCGAAGGCAATGCCGACTATCGCCTGGACAAATACCCCGAGGCCATCGCCGCCATCAAAAAGGCGCAGTCGCTGAGCGACAAGCCCGATCCGGTCTGGAACCAGATCCTGATGGCCAGTTATGCGCAGACCGGCCAGAACGATCAGGCCGCTGCGTTGGCACAAAAACAACTGGACGCCGCGCCTGGCGATGCCACGGCCATGAGCAATGCAGTGGCTGTCCTCATGCAGGCGCAAAAGTATCCGGAAGCCATCGCGATGATGGAAAAGGCGCGCACCGCCGGCAACCTGACCACCGAGGCGAATTACGTCAATCTGGCCAAGCTGTATCTCATCACTGGCCAGGAAAGCGGCGACTCCAAGCCCAACGCCTTGAAAGCCACGCAGGTTCTTGACGAAGGCGCCAGCAAGGGGCTGGTCGCCGACAATGCCGACAACTTCATGCTGCGCGGGCAGGCGGCCGAGCTGGCCGATGATGTGACCAAGGCGGTCGATTACTATGGCAAGTCCGCCGCTGTAGCCAAGGATGGTGAAGCCGCGTTGCGTGCCGGTCAGTTGTTGATGACCGAGAGCAAGTACAGCCAGGCCAAGACCTACGTGCAGCAAGCCATCGATCGTGGCGTCACGCACAAGGGCACGGCTTACATGCTGTTGGCGCAGGCCGAGCGCGGCCTCAAGAACAAGCCGGCAGCCATTGCCGCCATGAAGCTGGCGGCGCAGCAGCCGGAGACCGCGGCCAAGGCCAAGGCATGGCTCAAGCAGGCGGGCGCCGGCAAGTGATACCGGCTTGCAACCGTGGTCCAGGGCAAATGGACGTCCATTTGTCGCGTGGAACTGCGACGTGCATGCTATACAAACGCATTTGCGTGTTGTAACGTTGAAAACCTTCCCCAGCGTTTTTGCAGCGGCACATACCGCCCCTGAAGGTGGCGGTAACCGGGGTACGCCCTGCAACAACGTTCTCTTCCGTTCGATCAGCTTCAGACAGTGACAGATGGCCTCTAGTAACGAAGAAATCGGGCGATTCAGTTGGAAGCGCACGTGGGCATTGGCTGTAGCCGTAGGGCTGCATGCGTTTGCGTTCCTGTTGATGGTCGCCCCCGTGGCGCCACCGCAGCAGGGCCAGGCGCAGAAAGAGCGCATTGTCCAGGTGAATTTCATCGAACCGCCGCCGCCGCCGCCGCCGCCGCCGCCGCCCCCTCCGGAGCCGCCCAAGCAGCCACCGGCCAAGATCGTGCAAGTGGTCCGTCCACAAGTGACGCCGCCGCCGCCGGCCGCGCCGCCGGCTGTCGAAGAGGTCTCGCAGAACGCCTACCAGGCGCCGCCGCCTTCTCCGCCGCAGCCGCCGCAGCCGCCGTCCGACATCACGGCCAGCTCGGACTTGAGCTACAACAGCCGCATTACGCCCAAGTACCCGCCGCAAGCGGTGCGCCAGCGTCATGAAGGGACGGTCATCCTGATGATCCTGGTGGGCGTCGATGGCTCGCCCAAGGACATCAAGGTGGAGAAATCCAGTGGCTATCGCGAACTTGACCGCGCAGCCATGGACACGGCCAGGAAGTGGCGTTTCAACCCGACGATTCGCGGCGGGCAGAAGGTCGAGGGCTATGCCCGCGTACCCGTCACGTTCAACCTCAACAACATGTAATGACTTCAATCCGCCGTAGTCGACATCTGCCGATTACAGTTACCGTTCACGCTTGACTTCCCCAGGGTAGCGTTATGTTCCTACAGACTCCTGCAACGACCGATGCCGCACAGGCGGTGGGTGGCAATACCAATGCCGAAGCGATGAAGCAGATGGGCTTCGGCGACTTGATGCAAAACTTCGATCCACTGGGTTGGCTGGTATTCGTCACCCTGATCGTCATGTCGTTCCTGACTTGGTACTACATCGTCGCCAACACCATTCGTGGTGCGGTGGTAAAGCGCCGTGCAGACAAGGTGGTCGACGGGTTCTGGGGCAACGCCTCGACCCAGGACGCCATCCGCGAGCTGGAATCGCAGCCGCGCAGCGAACCGTTCTCCAAGATCGCACTGGACGCCGCCGCTGCGGTGGCCCATCACCAGCAGGCAGCTGCCGGTGCCACGGGTCGTCTGGCCGAGTCGCTCAGCCGCTCCGAGTTCATCGACCGTGCCCTGCGCCAGGCCGTGGCTCGCGAGAGCCTGCGACTGGAAACCGGCTTGACGCTGCTCGCCACCGTCGGTTCGGCTGCACCGTTCGTCGGTCTGCTTGGTACCGTGTGGGGCATTTACCACGCCTTGATCCGCATTGCCGCATCTGGCAACGCCTCGATGAATGCCGTGGCCGGCCCGGTCGGTGAAGCCTTGTTGATGACCGCGTTTGGTCTGTTTGCCGCCATCCCGGCAACCTTGGCGTTCAACTTCTTCAACCGCGGCAACCGGTTGATCTATGCGCGGTTTGACGAGTTCGCGAACGATCTGCACGACTTCTTCGCCACCGGCTCGCGCGTCGAAAGCCAGAAGTGAGGGCTTGACCCATGTCCATGAGTGCCGGAGGCAACGACGGCGGACCCATGTCAGAGATCAACGTCACGCCACTGGTTGACGTGATGTTGGTCCTGCTGATCATTTTCATGATCACCGCACCGTTGATGTCTCATTCCATCACCATCGATCTGCCGATCGCCAATCCGCACGCCAAGGAAGACGTACTCAAGGCGCCGCCATTGGATTTGGCGGTCAAGCGCGATGGCAGCATGTATTTCAACGACCATCTGGTCACGGCGGCCGAGCTGCGTGCGCAGTTTGCGGTCAATGCCCAGAAGTCGCCACAGCCGGAGTTGCAGATCCGTGCCGACAAGGACACCGAGTTCAAGCTCGTGCGCCAGGTCATTGGCTCGGCCAAGGATCAGGGCATGGTCCACGTCGGCTTCATGACTACCGGCAAGGAGTGAGACATGGCTTATACCTCCAAAGCTGCCGGCCCGATGAACGAGATCAACGTCACGCCGCTGGTCGACGTGCTGCTGGTCCTGCTCATCATCTTCATGATCACGGCGCCGGTGTTGGCACACAAGATCAAGGTCGACTTGCCGCAGCCCAATCCCAATCCGCCCATGAGCACGCCGCTCGACCCGATTCATCTCAAGATTGATCGTGCCGGTGCGTTGTACTGGAACGACACGCCGGTGGATGAGTTGGGCCTCAAGGCCCAGTTGGCGGTGATTGCCCAGCAGACCAACCAACCGGAAATCCAGATCGCGGCCGATGATGCAGTGGCTTACGAAGTGGTGGCCCGCGTGCTGGCTGACGCGAAGACCTACAACTTGACCAAGATTGGTTTTGCCGGCGGCGATTGATTCGCACTGGCAAGGTCCTGCACCCTTCGAAAGCCCGCGCGCCAGCGGGCTTTCGTTTGTCTGCGGTCATGAGCTGCGGCGTCGGTCCACCGCTCGACACGCAATGCAATGCGGGGCGGGTCCGCAATCCGCGGCGTGTTCTACAGCGTCGGCAACGGAAGCTTGCAAGTACGCGTTACAGGATGCCGGAGGCACCGACGCCAAACGCCGTGATGAGTCGCGTGTAGACGCTCTTGAAGGTCAATGCCACGTCGGGAAAGTCACCGACCGGCACGTAGCAGTTGTAAAAATCGGGGTCGTCGATGCGCAGGGGTTGGCAACCCGGCTTGAGGTCGTAGCTGGTGGCGTAGCGGAATGGCCACAGGTCGAACAACGGCAGGCGGGATGAGACCTCGCTCACCGTCCGGTTGACCTGGCCCAGCACCGGTATCACTGGGCGGCGCGGGGCGATGATCCAGGCGTTTTCCGGTGTGGTGTCGCGCAGGATGGCGCTGCGCACCTGGCTGGCGAAACGTTTGTCGAAGATGATGACGCCGGCCTCGGTGTTGTAGTGATCTGAACGCGGGTCGAAGTTGTGCGAGCCAACCATGGCAAAACGGTCGTCCACGACGATGGACTTGGCGTGCAGGCCGAAACGCCGGCCCTCGCTGTGCAGGGGTGCGGGACGCTGGCCACGGCCATGCCGACGCAGCCCGCTGCGTGCCTCCACCCCGGTCGCGGCGGCACTGGCTGAGCCAATGATCCCGCCGCCTGTCATGGCAGCATCCGCCTCGACGGGGAGCGTGCCGGCGCTGGCATACGCATTGGCGGCTGCCGGGCCGGGTGCGTGCGGTTTCAGCTCGTGAATCTCGAAGCCGTAGCGGGTGAGATAGCGCTTGCGATGCTTGTACGACATGGCGTACACCGCGAAGGCGTCGGTCGAGGCCAGCGAGTTGGTCGAGACGATGATGCGCGGCGGCGATTCGCGTTCCTGCAGGTGTTCAAAAATCTTGCGCGCACGCTTGCTCAGCACGAGATAAGGCGTCTGCAACACCACTTCGTGCCGGGCATCAGCCACCATTTGCATGACGTGCCGGGTGAAGGCAAGCGCGTCGCGTCGATGCGGCCGGTCGGTCTTTGCCGGCAGGTCGGAGAAAAACTCCACACTGCCCACGGTCAGCGCGTGGTCAAGGATGTGTTCGGTCAGCCACGCGTCGTCGCCGGCCTCGTGCTGTACGCGGTACACGCGCGCCACTTGCTGGTAGTGCGGCGTGGTCCAGGGTGGCGGATCGGGATTGTCGACAATGTACCGGTTGACATCGCGCAGATGGGTCAAGGCCACGGAGCGGCGATGGTTCCAGAACAGCTCGAAGCTGTTGGCCATGGCCTGTGCCGCCGCGCCGCCGACCAGCACGTCGCGGTCGACGTAGTCGAAGTCGTTGTCCCAATCGAAATAGCGGTTCTGGTAGTTGCGCCCGCCGGTGATGCCGGCCACGCCATCCACCAGCAGCACTTTGTTGTGCATGCGCTGGTTGAACTTGAAGAAGCAGCAGGTGATGCCGGCCACCCATTGCAGCGTGGAAGTGTGCGCGTCATGAAAGGTTGGGTTGTACAGGCGCAGTTCGAGATGGGGACTGGCTCGTGCCAACGCATCGAGCAACGGCAGCTGGCCGAATGCCGCCAGCTGGTCGGCCAGGATGCGTACGTGTACGCCGCGCCGGGCGGCGCGCACCAGCTCGTCGAGCATCAGCATGCCGATGTCGTCGTCGTCCCAGATGTAGGTTTGCACGTCGATGGCATGCCGGGCGGCACGGATCAGGTTGATCCGCGCCACCAATGCCGGCTCGCTGGCATCCAGCAGGCTGACGAAGTGCATCGGTTGCTGCGGCGTGGACCGGGCGAGTGCCGCGTTGGCAGCGTCCAGCAGCGGCGAGGCCACGGCGCAATGATCGGCACGCTGGCAGGTGGGCGTCATGGCGGCGGTGTTGGCGGCCACGACGGCATCAGCCCGACGGATTTGTGCCGACGACAACGTGCATGCCTGCAACAGCGACAGCAACAGCAACGGCAACACCCAGCGGCACGAATTCATGCGTCGATGATATAGGTCGACAACTCGCCGGTTGGTGCGGGCACGCCAGTCAGGGCGACCAGAATGCATCCAGCCGCGCATTGCCCGGTTCCAATGCACCACTCAAGTGCAGCACCGCCAGCCCGCCGGGTGGCATGCCACGGAAGTGATCCGAGCGACCTTCCACCAACAGGGCGACCAGCCGCTCGATGCCTGGGTTGTGACCGACCAGCAGCACCGTGCCGGCATTGGCGTGCTGATCGAGCAGGGCCAGCAGCTCGCCAGGCGAGGCGTCGTAGATTTCGTCCGCTGGCTGCGCCTGCGGCGTGTCGCCAAGTGCCCCCAGCGCCAGGCGCGCGGTGTCGATGGTGCGCTGGCTGGGCGAGCACAGCGCCTCATCCAATTGCGTATGTCGCGCGGCCAGCCAGCGGCCGGCGGCTTGCGCCTGCTGCTCGCCATGCGGGCTCAGCGGTCGGTGCCGGTCGGCCGTGTCCGCTTGCGCCGCAACGGCCTCGGCATGGCGCAGCAGGATCAGTTCGTGCATGGGGAAAGCTCCGGTAGCGCAAAAGGTGGATAGCGAGGGTCAGTGCTGGCGCTTGATCCAGCGCAGTAGCGGTTTCCAGTCTTGTTGTTGATTGAGTACTTGTTGCGATTGGTAGTCGAAGATGCCCTTGCCCAGGCTCGTCAGCAGCACATAGGCCTGGCTGTCGCGCAGTTGCGCCACCAGGGGAAACGGTGCGTTGGCCTTGAGCTGTTCCACGGCGTCCTGGCTGGAATGCGTCCACGGTCGCAGTCGGTTGCCGACCAGCGCCACCGGCAGTTTGCCGCGCTTGATCCGCGGCACGGCTTGCAGGGCTTCGAGGAAATCCAGCGTTGCGTGCAGGTCGAACGAGGAAGGCAGGGCTGGCACCAGCACCACGTCGGCCAGTTCCAGATACGGCTCCAGATCGCGCACGGTCGCGCCGGCGGGGCTGTCAATCAGTAGCTGTTGCGTGTCCTCCGGCAAGCGCGCCAGTGCCCGGCGGCCGCCCTCCAGGCCAAGTACGCCGGGGACGTGATCCGGGCGCAATGCGGCCCAGCGCAGGCTGGAGCCTTGGCGGTCGGTATCGACGATGGCGGTGCGTTGCCCGGATTGCGCCCAATGCGAGGCCAGCTGGGTGACCAGCGTGCTCTTGCCGCAACCTCCCTTGCTGCTTGCCACCAGCGTCGTCAGCATCGATCGAGTCCACGGCCGCGAAGGTGGCTCAAGCCTAACCGGAAACCAGGCGCGTGGAACAGCCGCGTCGCCGCAGCAATGGCCTACGGCTGTGGCGCCGGTTTCCAGTCGATGGGGGCTTCGGTGCTGAGGTGGTTGTCGCGCAGGGCGGCCAGCAGCAGGCTCATTTCCGTGCCGCCGCTGCGTGCCAGCGCCAGCAGGTGCTGGGCCAATGCCTTGTCGTCGGGTACGCGCGCGGACAATTGTGCAAATTGCTGCACCTGCCAGACCAGATCCCGCCGCGCTGCCCTGGCTTGGGCCTGGTCGGTGGCGTCGGTGCCCAGCACTTCGCGCAGATGCAAGCCGAGCGAACGCGCCAGCGGGCTGGAACCCCATTCCAGCAGTTTGCCGAGTTTGCGGCAGTCGGCCTGGATGCCTGTGTCATCACCGGCTTTCTCGCACAAGGTGGCGCTGATCGGCAAGGCTGGGCGCACTTGGGCGCCACCCAGGCCAAAGACCAGCACCGCCTGCATGCCGGCGGCACCCGCGGTGTGCGCGTTGTCCAGCGTGGCTGGCGGGGGCGGCAACATGCCGACGTTGCTGGCCAGAGCCTGCAGGCTGGCGCCGGTGTAGTCGTCATAGATCTTGGCCGCCGCCGCCCGCGCCAGATCCTCGCGCGCCGCCTGCGGATCCAAGTTGCGCGTGTCGACGCCGAGTTTCAGCAGCCACACAGCGGCGTTGTCGGCAGCTTGTTCCTGCAACTTTGCCAGCGCCGCGGGGTTGGGGCAGTTGCCGGGGGCCGGTGCACAATCGGCCAATCGTGCCCAGGTCACCGCCGGACCCGCGTCGTTGGCGGCTGCCGCGCGGGTGATCAGGGTGTGAAAAGTCAGCGATTCGGGGGGATTAAGCAGCGGTCGCGACAGCAATGCCGCCGCCAGCAGCGGCCGCGCCTCGACCTGCGGTGCCAGTACGCTGGCCAGGTCGCGTTGATAGGCCAGGCGCGCCTTGTCCAGCGCCTTGATCGTGGTCGACACGGGCTGCACGGCCGGCTTGCTGCTTGCCGGTTTCGCCGCCAGCGCGGGCAGGCCCAGGCCAAGCAGGACGCACAACCAGGTCAACCGGGACAATCCGCGCATGGTGCTTTACCTTCGTCGACAGGCCGGCAAGCATACCCGGCAGCACTTGAATGGTGCCCGGCAGCGATTTACGTGCCAACGGCATGTATTCGGCGACCTTGTTAGGATGCGCAAGGCGTGCGCGACATGCATCATCCTGGACGCGCACCATCTTCAATCGCTTGCATCGATCCACGGAGGCGCACAGTGGGCCACTTGTCGAATTTTGCCGAAGGTGCGCCGTGGTTTGTTGGTTGGGGCACGCTGGCGCTCATCAATGCGGCCCTGGCGCAAGGCAAGAACCGCAGCGGCTTGCTGTGGTTTGTCCTGTCGTTGTTGTTTGGGCCGCTGGCCACGCTGGTTCTGGTGCTGCTGCCGAAGGTGCGCTCGCGTTTGTTTTGAGTGGTGCGGGCATGGCCTGCCGCGCACGATCGGGTGCTATTCGCCCAGCGCTTCGCGCATGAACTCGGGTTGCGCCAGCGCTGCCTTGTGCACGTCGGCGTTGTAGTAGCGGGTGGCAAAGCCCTTGCTGATGGCGCCGCGCTCGCGGAAACCGGACAAGTCCCCGTCCTTGCGCGCCAGCGTGCAGCTCCACCAGCCGGTGGGGTAGCACGGCTGCGGAAACGGCAGCGTGCGCACCGCCGCGAAGCCGCTGGTGCGCATGGATGAGCGCATGGATTTGATCAGCTCCAGGTGCGCCAGCGGCGACTCGCTTTGCTGCACCAGCAGGCCGCCATGGCGCAGCGCGCGGAAGCAGGAATCGTAGAATGCCGTGTTGAACAAACCCTCGGCTGGGCCCACCGGGTCGGTGGAATCGACGATCACCAGATCGATCGAATCCGCCTCGATTTCCGCCATGTACTTGATGCCGTCGATGAACTTGAGTTCGGCGCGCGGATCGGCGTTGTTCTCGCACAACTCCGGGAAATATTCCTCGGCCAGGCGCGTCACGCGCTCGTCGATCTCCACCTGCACGACATGCTCGACTTCCTCGTGGCGCAGGACCTCGCGCAAGGTGCCGCAGTCACCGCCGCCAATGATGACCACGCGCTTGGCCCGCGCGTGGGTGAACAGCGCCGGGTGGGTCATCATCTCGTGATAGAAGAAATTGTCGCGGCTGGTCAGCATCACGCAGCCGTCGATCACCATCAGGTTGCCCCAATCGGTGGTCTTGTAGATGTCGATGGTCTGGAATGGCGTGCGCTCGGAGTGCAGCTTCTGCTCGATGCGAAAACCGATGGAGGAACCTGAAGCCTGGTGCGCTTCGGTAAACCAGTTGGACTGCTGCGACATGGCACGACCCTGACAAGACTTGCGTGATGGACAAAGGCCGCCAGTGTACCGGCTACGCCGGACGAAGGCGTATGGCGCCAGCGTTCGCCGCGCCCACGGCGGCTCATTACAATGGCGCCGGTGGCATGGCCCGCGGCGCATGGACGACGCGGTTTGCAGGACCGACCGATCCCGCGGCGTGCGAGGCTTCCGGTTGTTCGGCCCTGGCCTGCCGCGTTTCCCGTCAAGGCCCGCCGCTGCGACGTCACTGTCAGCACCGTGGCCACGCGGCCACGGCCATCCTGGAGACTGCCATGACTCGCCATTGGAGCATTGACGACGCGCGCCGCACGTATGCGGTGGCGCATTGGAGCGACGGCTATTTCGACATCGACGCCACCGGCCACATGCTGGTGCGCCCGCGCGGCGCCGCCGGCCCGGCGTGGGCCTTGCCGGAGATCGTCGAGGCTGCGCGCGCGCAAGGCTTGCGCCTGCCGCTGCTGCTGCGCTTTCCCGACATCCTCGCCGACCGGCTGGCGCACTTGCAGCGCGCGTTCGCCAGTGCCATTGCCGATGTCGGCTATACGGGCGGCTATACGGCCATTTATCCGATCAAGGTCAATCAGCAGCGTGGCGTCGCCGGCGAGCTGGTCGCCGCCGGCACGCACGGCTTTGGCCTGGAAGCCGGTTCCAAGCCCGAGCTGATGGCCGTGCTGGGCATGGCGCGGCCCGGTTCCATCGTCATCTGCAACGGCTACAAGGACCGCCAGTACATTCGCCTGGCACTGGTCGCGCGCAAGCTGGGGCTGCGCGTTTTCATCGTGATTGAAAAGCTCTCCGAGCTGGACCTGGTATTCAGCGAGGCCACGGCGCTGGACGTGGAGCCGCTGCTGGGCGTGCGCGTGCGGCTGGCGTCGATTGGCGCCGGCAAATGGCAGAACACCGGCGGCGACAAGGGCAAGTTTGGTCTGTCGCCAAGCCAGGTGCTGACCTTGATCGAGCGGCTGGATGCGGCGGGCTTGAAGCACACGCTCAAGCTGCAGCATTTCCACATGGGTTCGCAAATCTCCAATGTGCGCGACATCGCCAACGGCATGCGTGAGGCCACGCGCTACTTTGTCGAGCTGAGCCACCTTGGCGTGCCACTGGAGATCGTCGATGTCGGCGGCGGCCTGGGTGTGGATTACGAAGGCTCGCGCTCGCGCAGCTACAACTCCATCAACTATTCCATCGAGCAGTACGCCAGCACCATCGTGCAGTCGCTGGCCGAGGCCGTGGCGGCCGCGGGGCTGACGGCGCCGCATGTGCTGACCGAGTGTGGACGTGCGATGACCGCCCATCACGCGGTGATGGTGGTCAACATCAGCGAGGTTGAGCAGGTGCCGGCTGGCGCCATGCCCGCGCCGGACGCCGCCGAGCCGCCGGTGCTCAAGCGGTTGCGCGAGGTCTGGACGGAGCTGGATCGCCGCCCGGCGCTGGAGCTGTTCCACGAGGCGCAGTACCACCTGCACGAGGGCCAGACGCTGTATGCATTGGGCCAGCTCGCGCTCACCGACCGCGCGCAGCTGGATCAGATGTACTACGCCATCGCCAATGCCGTGCGTGCGCGCCTGGCACCGGCCGAACGCGCGCATCGGCAGGCGTTGGACGAGTTGGACGAAAAACTGGTGGACAAGTATTTCGCCAATTTCTCGGTGTTCGAATCCATTCCCGATGTGTGGGCGATTGGCCAGATCTTTCCCATCGCGCCCATTGCGCGGCTGGCGGAGGAACCCACGCGGCGCGGCGTGATCGTCGATCTGACCTGCGATTCGGACGGCCGCATCGATCACTACGTCGATGCCCAGGGCGTCGACGTCAATCTGCCGCTGCACGCGTTGGTGCCGGGCGAGAGTTATCGGATCGGTATCTTCATGGTCGGGGCGTATCAGGAAACGCTTGGCGATATCCACAACCTGTTTGGCGACACCGATGCAGTCAACGTGCGCGCCGCCGGTGACAGCTACGCGCTGGACCACTCGCGCAGCGGCGACACCGCCGACCTCATGCTTGACTACGTTGGCTACGATCTCGCCGTGTTGCGCCAGAGCTATCGCGACCGTATTGCCAACGCCGGCGTGACCGGCGCCGCAGCGGAGCAGTTATACGACGTGCTCGATGGCGGGCTGACGGCGTACACCTATCTCGCCGAGGACACCCAGTAATCGCGGGAGCCCGCTCGCGGGCGATGTTGTTGTTTTGAATTTCCATCGATGCATCGGGACAACAGCATTGCCCGTGAGCAGGCTCCTGCATCAAAGAGATCTCACGCAGCAAAGGAGAAACGCATGACCAGTCTCAACGGCAAGGTTGCCCTCATTACCGGCGCGGCCAGTGGTCTCGGCAAGGCCATCGCCCAGCTGTACGCCAGCAATGGCGCCAGTGTCGCCATTGCCGACATCAATCAGCAGGCGGCCAACGCCGTGGCGGCGGAGATCAACGCTGCTGGCGGCAAGGCCATCGGCGTGGCGATGGATGTCACCAATGAGGACGCCGTCAATGCCGGCACTGCGCAGGTGGTGAACGCATTTGGCCGTCTGGACATCCTTGTTTCCAATGCCGGCGTGCAGATCATCAACCCCATCGAACAGTTTGCCTTTGCCGATTGGAAGAAGATGCTGGCCATCCACCTGGATGGCGGGTTTCTCACCACCAAGGCCGCGCTGAAATACATGTATGCCGACGACGGCAGCGGTCACAGCCGCGGCGGCACGGTCATCTACATGGGGTCGGTGCACTCGCACGAAGCCTCCAAGCTCAAGTCCGCCTATGTCACCGCCAAGCACGGTTTGCTCGGGCTGGCCCGTACACTGGCGAAAGAGGGCGCGCCGCACAATGTGCGCTCGCACGTGATCTGCCCCGGCTTCGTGCGCACGCCATTGGTCGAGAAGCAGATTCCCGAGCAGGCGAAGGAGCTGGGTATCGGCGAGGACGAGGTGATCCGCAACGTGATGTTGAAAGACACGGTCGATGCCACGTTCACCACGGTCGATGACATCGCGCAGACGGCATTATTCCTGGCCGCGTTCCCGTCAGCGGCATTGACCGGCCAGTCCATCGTGGTCAGCCACGGCTGGTTCATGCAGTAGTGGCGACCAAGCCGGATCCAGTGGGATCGCTGGCGGCAATGGTGGCCAGCAACTACCGCACCGTTGCGCTGGTGCTGCAAGGTGGCGGTGCGCTGGGTGCCTATCAGGCCGGCGTGTTCGAGGCGCTGGACGAGGTCGATCTGCAGCCCAATCGCATCGCCGGTATTTCCATTGGCGCGCTGAATGCGGCAATCATCGCCGGCAATGCACCGGGGCGGCGGGTCGAACGTCTGCGTGAATTCTGGGAGATCATCTGCCGCTCGCCGCTGTGGCCGGGCCTGCCCGCGCCGCCCTGGGTCGATCGCGTGGCCTGGCCCACGTCCTGGCTCAGCGGGCTGAGCAGCGTCGCCGCCTGGCGCGCCATGATCGAAGGTCAGGCCGGTTTCTTCCGGCCGCGCCTGCCGCCGCCGTTCATGGGCGCGCATGCCACGCCTGGCAGCGTGAGCTGGTACGACACCGCGCCGCTGCGCAGCACGCTGGAACGGTTGGTCGATTTCGACCGCCTCAATGATCCACGTGCGTTGCGGCTGGCAGTGGGCGCGGTGAATGTGCGTACCGGCAATTTCGCATACTTCGACAACCGCAAGCAGCGCTTGCGACCCGAACACTTCATGGCCTCTGGCGCATTGCCGCCGGGGTTCCCGGCCGTGGAAATTGACGGCGAGTTTTACTGGGACGGCGGCATGGTTTCCAACACGCCGTTGTATGAAGTGCTCAGCGAGCGACCCGGCTGCGACACGCTGGTGTTTCAGGTCGATTTGTGGAGCGCGCATGGAACCTTGCCGCGCGACTTGGGCGAACTGGCCGAGCGCAGCAAGGAGATCCAGTATTCCAGCCGCACCCGGCTGGTGACCGATTTCATGCGCCGCTCGCTAGAGCAGCAACGCCTGCTGCATGACGTGATGGCGCTGGTGCCGGAGGATCGGCACGACGACCCGGTGTATCGCCACGCCGAAGCCCGTGCGGCCGAGGCGCTGACCAACGTGATCCACCTGATCTACCAGAACAAGTCGCACGAAGGCCATTTCAAGGATTACGAGTTCAGCGCCGCCAGCATGCGCAGTCATTGGCAAAGCGGGCTGGACGACATGCGCCACACGCTGGCGCATCCGCACTGGCTGGCCGCGCCCGACCCCGAGCACCCGTTCGTGACGCACGATGTGCACCGCAGGGGCGTGGGTGAATGATGGGCTTGCGTCCCGGTGCCGCCGTTTGCCGCAACATGGCGGCAAACCGCTTCAGAGGTCGCGATGCACCTGCAGCCCGGCCGCCGATTGGCTGACCGGCATCACTTCGATGCGGTTGATGTTGAGGTGTGCGGGCAGGTTGGCGATCCACCACAAGGTATCGGCAATGTCGTCGGCGGTGATCGGGTGGGCGCCGGCGTAGAGCTGGTCGGATGCGGCCTGGTCGCCGCCGTTGCGCACCAGGGTGAACTCGGTCTGCGCCATGCCCGGCTCGACCGAGGTCACGCGCACGCCGGTGCCATGCAGGTCGGTGCGCAGGTTTTGCGAGAACTGGGTGACGAAAGCCTTGGTCGCGCCGTAGACGTTGCCGCCGCGATAGGCATAGCTACCGGAGATGGAACTCAGGTTGATGATGCCGCCGCGACGCTCGACCAGGGACGGCAGCAACAAGTGCGTCAACGTCACCAGTGCGGTGACATTGACATCGATCATCTGCCGCCACTGCGCCAGATCGGCCTGTTGCGCCGGCGCGGTGCCAAGCGCCAGGCCGGCGTTGTTGATGAGCAGGTCGACATGCGCAAACGCTGTCGGCAGGCTGGCGTATGCCGTGCGCATCGCGGCCTCGTCGCGCATGTCGAACGCCGCCGCATGCACCTTGTCAGGGCCATGGCGCGCCACCAGCTGCTGCAGCCGATCACTCCGCCGGCCGCTGGCAATCACGCGCCAACCGCCGGCGACAAAACGCTCCACGCTGGCGGCGCCAAAGCCGGCGGTGGCGCCGGTGATCCAGACGGTCTGGTGTGCGTTCACTTGCCTTCCTTCAATGCAATGGCGTTGAAGCCGGCGCCAGCCAGTCGCTGTTTGGTCGATTCCAGCTCGGTGGCCGAGCGGAACGGCCCCAATCGCACGCGATGGTAGGCCTGGCCGTTGATGGTGACGGTTTGCACGTTGGCGACGAAGCCCTGCATGGCCAGCTTGGCCTTTTGCGACTCGGCCGTTGCCGGGTCGGGGAAGGCGCCCACCTGCAACAGGTAGCCGGCGCCAGCGGCCGGCACTGGCACGGCGGCGGCGGGTGCCGCCGTGATGTCCTGGCGTACGGCGTTGGACGCGTCAGGCGATGCTGCGCTGGGTTGGGTTGGCGGTGCCGCCATGGTGTCCGGGCTTGCCGCGGGCACGGCCGGCGTCGGCGCGGCTGCGGTTTGCTGCTGCTCGGCCTTGGCCATGGCGCTGATCTGCGCATCGGGGATGCGCACGTCCTTTTCCGGCAGTACCGAATAGAAATCGTAGGTGGGTTTTTTCGCCGTGGCGTCCGCGCTGGAAGCGTCGGCCACGCCCGGTTCGCTGCCGCGTTGGGCGGTAGCCTGCGGGTTGGCCTGCGGGCCATCCTTGCTCATGCTGCGCAACAGGTTGCCGCGCAGTACCACGGCCATCAGTACGGCGCCGATGATGAAGGCGATCACCGCGTAGCCCCAGCCGGGGAAACCACCCTGGCGGTTGCGTACGGCTTGCCGGCTTTTCCTGCGTGCAGCCATCACATTTTCTCCGGCGCAGTCAGGCCCAACAGATCCAGGCCGTTGCGCAGCACTTGAGCGGTGGCGCTGATCAGTGCCAGGCGCGCGTTGCGCAGCGCCGCATCATCGACCAGAAACTGGTGCGAGTTGTAATAGGTGTGAAAGGCGTTGGCCAGTTCGCGCAACCCGACGGCAATCAAGTGCGGTTCCAGATTGGCGGCGGCGGTCTCGACCAGCTCCGGGTAGCGTGCCAGCTCGGTCAGCAGCAGCTGTTCGTGCTCGGTGTCCAGGCGCGACAGGTTGGCCAGGCCCAGCGGTAAATCCATCGCCATGCCCTTGTCGGCAGCCTGGCGCAGCACGCTGCACACGCGCGCATGCGCGTACTGGATGTAATAGACCGGATTGTCGTTGCTTTGCGAACGCGCCAGGTCGATATCGAACACCAGCTGCGAGTCGGCCTTGCGCGCGGCCAGGAAATAGCGCGTGGCGTCGCGGCCGACTTCGTCGATGAGATCGCGCAGCGTCACGTAGCTGCCGGCGCGCTTGGAAATCTTCGCCTCCTCGCCGCCACGCACCACGGTGACCATCTGGTGCAGCACGTATTCGGGCCAGCCTTGCGGGATGCCGGTGTTCAGCGCCTGCAGGCCGGCGCGCACGCGTGCCAGCGAACCGTGGTGATCGGAGCCCAGCTCGGTGATGGCGCGCTGGTAACCGCGCTGCCATTTGCTCAGGTGATAAGCCACGTCCGGCAGGAAATAGGTGTAGGTGCCGTCGGATTTGCGCATGACGCGGTCCTTGTCGTCACCAAACGCGGTGGTGCGCAGCCACAACGCGCCGGCATCCTCGTAGGTGGCGCCATGCGCCATCAGCGCATTCACGGTTTCCTCCACCTTGCCGTCGCGGTACAGCGACGATTCGAGGAAGTAGACGTCAAAGGCCACGCCAAAGGCCTTGAGATCCTGGTCTTGCTCGTGGCGCAGGCTGGCCACGGCAAAGCGGCGGATGGCGTCCAGATCATCGACGTCGCCGCTGGCGGTAATGGTTTCGCCGCCGGCCGCGACACTTTCGCCATCCAGGTACGCGCGTGCAACGTCAGCGATGTAGTCGCCGCGATAGCCATTTTCCGGCCAGCCGCTGTCCGCCGGCGTGATGCCGCGGGCGCGGGCCTGTACCGAAATGGCGAGGTTGGCGATCTGCACGCCGGCGTCGTTGTAGTAGTACTCGCGCGTCACATCCCAGCCGGTGGCGGCCAGCAGCCGGCTCAGGCAATCGCCAATGGCGGCGGCGCGGCCGTGGCCGACATGCAGCGGGCCGGTCGGGTTGGCCGAGACAAACTCCACGCCTGCCTTGCGCCCGGCACCGGTGGTGCTGCGGCCGTAACGCTCGCCCTGCTCCAGGATGCGCCGCACCTGCATCTGGCTGGCGCCGGCGGCAAGAAAGAAATTGATGAAGCCCGGGCCGGCAATCTCCACCTTGTCGACCACGGCACTGGCCGGCAGGGCGGCGATGAGTTTTTGTGCCAGCTCGCGCGGCTTGGCGTGCGCCAACTTGGCCAGCGCCATGGCCACGTTGGTGGCGAAATCACCGTGTTCGCGGCTGCGCGCGCGCTCGACCACGAAGTCCGGCAGGGTCAGATCGGCCGGCACATCGCCGCGCTGGATCAAGGTTTGTATCGCGTCGCCAATCAGGGCATGCAGCTGTGCTTTCAAGGTCGGGGTTTGTCTTCGTCCGGAACCGGCAATCCTAACAGACGTGCGGGTTTGCGCCGTGCCGAAACCGGGCATGTTGACATTGCGCGCATTTGTTGCCGGCTGTGGATAAGTCTGTGGGGAACGTGGCGGCAGTTTGGCGATAAAACCGACGGCAACCTGCCGCAAAGCCCATAAGGCAAAAAAACACGATAATTATCAGTACGCTACGATAACAACGTGATATTTCAATCATGGATGTGCTTGCAAGTCACCCGCGGCATGATTGTGTATAAGTTTCGGGCGTCCAGCAGATGTCGGCTGGTGGCCGCGTCGCCAGCTCGATGGTGGCGTGGCAGGCCGGACGTATCGCCGCGCATGGCCACGCGGCTGGCGTGGTGGTGCGGCGCGACGGCGGCTGGCGCGTGCCCGGGCGTTCGTGCGCTACCGCTACATCAGGCCGCGCGTGGCCATGGACACGGGCTCGCCGGCGCCGATGACCAGATGATCGAGTACGCGCACGCCGATCAGCTGCAAGGCGTCGCGCAATTGCCGGGTGATGGCGCGATCGGCGGCGCTGGGTTCGGCCACGCCGGAGGGATGGTTGTGGGCAAAAATCACCGCACAGGCGTTGTGGCGCAGACAAGCGCGCACCACTTCCCGCGGGTGCACGGAGGCGCCGTCGATCGTGCCGCGGAACAGTTCTTCGAAGGCCAGCACGCGGTGGCGATTGTCCAGGAACAGGCAACCAAATACCTCGTAGGGCAGGTGCCGCAAACGCGCGCGCAGGTAGTCGCCGCTGTCGCGTGGGTTGGCAAGGCTGGGCTGGCTGCGCAGCTGTTCGCCCAGGCTGCGCCGTGCCAGTTCCAGCGCCGCCGCGATGCGTGCGCGCTTGGCCGGCCCCAGGCCCGGCGTGTGCAGCGATTGTCCGGGGTTGCCCAGCAGCGTCGCCAACCCGCCGGCCGCCGACAGCAGTTCGCGTCCGAGTGCCAGGGCGTCCTTGCCGCGGCTGCCGCTGCCCAGCAGCACGGCCAGCAACTCGGCATCGGACAGTGCATCCGCGCCGCGTTCCAGCAGCTTTTCGCGGGGTCGTTCGCCTTCGGGCCAATCACGAATACTCATGACGGCAGCGTCGGCCGCGGCTTGTCCGCGGCCAAGCGGTGTGGATGGATGAATCCGGTAAGCTAGCGGTCTGCGCGTCTGTCGGGCCGTCCCTACATGAGTCTTGCCAACCGTCGCATTCTGCTCGGGGTCAGCGGGGGAATTGCTGCGTACAAAGCCTGCGAACTTGTTCGCCGGCTGCGTGAGCGCGACGCCCAGGTACGTGTGGTCATGACTGAGCACGCCGCGCATTTTGTCGGCGCCGCCAGCTTTCAGGCCTTGTCCGGACAACCCGTGCGCGACAGCCTGTGGGATGCGCAGGCCGAGGCGGCGATGGGGCACATCGAGCTGGCGCGCTGGGCCGAGCGCATCCTCATTGCGCCGGCCAGTGCCGATATCCTGGCACGCCTGGCCCATGGCCTGGCCAATGACCTGCTGACCACGTTATGTCTGGCCAGCGCGGCGCCGTTGCTGGTGGCACCGGCGATGAATCGCCACATGTGGGCGCATGCGGCGGTACAGGACAACGTCGCGCAGTTGCGTGCACGCGGCGTGCAGGTGCTGGGTCCGGATGCGGGCGCGCAGGCCTGTGGTGATGTCGGCGCTGGCCGCATGCTGGCGCCGGAAGCCCTGCGCGATGCGCTGGCCGCGACCTTTGCCGACGCCACGCTGCGGGGTGTGCGGGTGCTGGTCAGCGCCGGTCCGACGTGCGAGGACATCGACCCGGTGCGCTTCATCGGCAATCGCAGCTCCGGCCGCATGGGCTTTGCCGTGGCGCAGGCGGCGGCCGAGGCCGGCGCCGAGGTCACGTTGATCGCCGGCCCGGTGTCGCTGCCGACGCCGCCCGGCGTCGCGGTGCGCACCGATGTGCGCAGTGCGGTGCAGATGCACGCCGCCGTGTTGTCCGCAGCCGCGGCAACGGACATCTACATTGGCGCGGCGGCCGTCGGGGATTACCGCGTGGCGCAGGCCGCGCCGCACAAGCTGAAGAAGCAGGGTGGCGCGGGCCTGACGCTGGCGCTGGAGGAAAATCCAGACATCCTCGCCAGCCTTGCGGCGCGCGATGGCCATCCTTTCCTGGTCGGCTTTGCCGCCGAGACACAAAACCTCGCCGACTATGCGCGGGACAAATTGCAACGCAAGGGGCTGGACATGATTGCGGCCAATCAGGTGGGTGCAAACCTGGGATTCGACGCAGCCGACAACGCGCTGCAACTGTATTGGCGCGATGGCGCGCACGCACTTGCCCGCGCCCCCAAGCTGGCATTGGCGCGGGCGCTGGTGGCGCAAGTGGCGGCGCGTTACCGGGCCACCCGCGGATGACGGCGCCGCGGGTACAGCTGGATATCGCCATCAGGATTCTCGATGCCCGTCTGGGCCACGAGATTGCCCTGCCGCAATCGGCGACCGGCGGCAGCGCCGGCATGGACCTGCGGGCCGCCGTCGATGCGCCATTGACCCTGCAGCCGGGCGACACGGCCCTGGTGCCGACCGGGCTGGCCATCCACATTGGTGATCCGGCCTGGTGCGCGCTGATCGTGCCGCGTTCGGGCCTTGGCCATCGCCAAGGGTTGGTGATGGGCAATTCGGTGGGCGTCATCGACGCGGATTATCAAGGGCCGTTGTTGATATCGTGCTGGAATCGCGGCCAGGCCGCCGTCACCATTGGGGTGGGCGACCGCATTGCCCAGCTGTTGCTGGTGCCAGTGGCGCAGGCGCGGTGGCATGTGGTTGACGCGTTTGCACCCAGCGATCGTGGCGCGGGCGGTTTCGGATCCACTGGAATTCAATAGCGTGACGCCAGCGCGCGAGTGGCGCCGGCATGCAACCTGGGGAGCGGCATGGCACGACGGCAATTGAGCGGGCTTTGGCGTGGCGCGGCACGCGACTGGCGTCGCTTGTTGCCGTTGGCGTTCGGTACGCTGGCGCTGATACTCGGCCTGTTTTGTGCCTGGCAAAGCTGGCTCGTGTATCACGAGGACACGGTCGTCCACGGCGTGCAAAACGCGCGTGACCATGCGGCGCGTGCACTGGGCGAGGAAATTGCCGGCGAGCGCGCCACCCTCACTCGCGTACTGGACAACGTCGATGTCACCACGGCGCTGGCCGATCCCGCCGCCAGCGTCGCCGCCTTGCGCCGGCAGTTGCCCCAGGCGACCCAGGTCGAGCTTTACAGCGGCAATCTGGACGAAGTGCTGCACGCCAACTACCGCCAGTTTGGTTACGCCAAGGCCGCCCAGCTGTTGGCCGCACAGGATGCCGATGGCTTGCCGCCGGCGCAAAGCGTGATCGATGACAACGAACGGCGCTTGAGTTTTGTCGTGCCGCTGGGCCCGGCACAAAGTGCGCAGGCCTGGGTCTGGGTGGAGCTGCCGTTTGCCAAAGTGCAGCGCCGCTTCCAGGCCCTGCCCAATGGTGGTGGTCGACTGGATTTGCGCCAGGGCGATGAGTACGGCGCGCTGCGCCTGCTGACCAATGGCCGGGCGTTGACGGGGGCGCAGATGGGCGCCAGCAAGGTTGCCGGCAGCGTGTTCATGGTCGAAGCGGCCATGCCCGACGCCTTCATCGTGCTGCCGCGCTCGCTACCGTTGACCGCATTGCTGGCGATGCTGGGTCTGTTTGGCGGTGTGTTCCTGCTGTACCTGCGCCTGCGCACGCCGCGCGCCGTGACGGTGGGGGAAGTTGAGGTGCTGGTGAGCAATGCGGCATTGGCAGAGGCGGCGGCTGAAACCGCGGCCGATGCCCGCGCGCCTGTGGAGACGGCCTCGCCATCCGCGGGCGCACCGGGCACCGCGCCGGTGGCCGCGGGCAGTGCGGCCATGGCCATCGACCCGGATATTTTCCGTGCCTACGACATTCGCGGCGTGGTCGGGCGCAACCTGAGTCGCGAGGTGGCGCACGCGCTGGGTCAGGCCATTGGCGCGGTGATGACCGAAAAGGGCCTGCGCGAGATCGTCGTCGGCCGCGATGGGCGCTTGTCCGGCCCGGAGCTGGTGGCTGGCCTGGCGGATGGCTTGCGCGCCGCCGGCATCGACGTGATTGATGTCGGCGCGGTGCCGACGCCGGTCGTCTACTACGCCACTTTCCGCTACAACACCGGCTGCGGCGTGGCGGTTACCGGAAGCCACAACCCGTCGGACGACAACGGCTTCAAGATCGTCATCGGCGGCGAGACCTTGTCCGAGGGCGCCATCCGCGATCTTTACCAGCGCATCGTCCGTGGCGGCTTGCCCACGGAGGGTCAAGGCGGCTTGCGCCAGATTGACGTGGCCCCGGATTACACCGAGCGCGTGGTGTCCGACGTGCTGGCCGAGCGGCAGCTGAAGATCGTGATCGATGCCGGCAATGGCGTGGCCGGGGCGATTGCGCCGGCACTGCTGGAAGGCGTCGGCGCCGAAGTCATCTCGCTGTATTGCGATGTCGACGGCAGCTTTCCCAACCATCACCCGGACCCGACGGTTGCCGCCAACCTGGACGATCTCGTCGTTTCGGTGCAAAAGACCGGCGCCGACCTGGGCATTGCCTTCGACGGCGATGGTGATCGCCTGGGCGTGGTCAGCCACGACGGCGAGATTATCTATCCCGATCGGCTGCTGATGCTGTTTGCGCGCGACGTGCTGTCGCGCCAGCCGGGGGCGACGGTCATCTACGACGTCAAGTGCACCAGCCATCTCAAGGGCCAGATTCTCGACGCCGGCGGCAGCCCGTTGATGTGGCGCACCGGGCATTCGCTGATCAAGGCCAAGATGCGCGAGACCGGCGCGGAACTGGCCGGCGAGATGAGCGGCCACTTTTTCTTCAAGGAGCGCTGGTTCGGCTTTGACGATGGCATCTACGCCGCGGCGCGACTGCTGGAAATTCTGGCCGGCGACATCGAGGGCCGTAGTCCCGGGGAGATTTTTGCCACCTTGCCGCAAAGCGTGTCCACGCCGGAGCTCAAGGTGCCGATGGCCGAGGGTGAGCAGCAGCGCTTCATGGAGCAATTTCGCGCGCAGGCGACATTCGATGGCGCCGCCCTGACCACCATCGACGGTATCCGCGCCGATTGGCCCGATGGCTGGGGTTTGGTACGGGCGTCAAACACCACGCCGGTGCTGGTGCTGCGTTTTGAGGCCGACGATGCCAACGTGCTCAAGCGCATCCAGCAAGTGTTTCGCAAGCAGCTGCTGGCGGTCGACTACAAGCTCAAGTTGCCGTTTTGACGATGGCCCGGTGCCGCCCAAGGCCTGCCGCCTTGGGTGCGCACGCCGACGGGGCCGGCGGAGGACGGTTCGGCGGCACTCATTCGCTCTTGTCGCGGGCGGCCTTGAGCTCGCGGTAATGCGCCAGCTGCGTTTTTTGCTCGGCCTGCGCCTTGACCCGCTCGGCGCGCTGGCGGGTCAGGTTGTTGCGCTGGCCGGTGACCACGTTGCGCTGCTTGCTGATGTTGTCGGCCAGGGCCGGCGGTACCGGCTGCTTGGCGCGCTCCAGATCGGCCGCACGCGCCAGCAGGTCGGTCAAGGCTTTTTCCTGACTGCGTAGATTGATCTGCGTGGTGCGGATTTTCTGGTCGAAGGTGTCCAGCGTCTGCTTCAGCGACAGCTGGTAGCTCTCTTCGTCCGGGTAGGCGTTGAGCATTTGCATGTCAGCGTTGGCTTGCTCGCGCGCCGCGCGTTCCTGCTTGGCTTGAGCTTCGGCCACGCGGTTGGCGGCGGCACGCTCCTCCGGTGTCAGCTGGCGGTCGACGCGGCCGACGACCACGCCTTGGTCGTTGACCACGGTGTAGCCGAATTTCATGGCCTCCGCGCTCAGGCTGTCGCTGAAATGCACCAGGCCCTGCGCGTCCTGCCATTTGTAACGGACATGGCTGGCCTCCTGCGCCATGACGCACTGGCTGGCGAGCAGGATGGCCGCGGCGGTAGCCCACAGTTTGCGCATGATGTATCCCCCTTGCGGGCGAGTATAGCCGGGGAGATATCCCGCCCGGCGGGCAGTTCGGGGAGCTTAGCCGGCCCCGGATGAACTCGCCGCTGAACCGTAGCGCGCGCGGTAATCAAGCAAGGCGGCATGGGCCTGCGCCAGTTCCGGACGGTCGCCGGCGTAGGCGAGCACGCTGTCCAGATTGGCGATGGCCAGTACCGGGATGCCGTAGTCGTCGGCCACTTCCTGCGCGGCCGAGCGGGCACCGCGTCCACGCTCCTGCCGATCCAGCGCGATCAGCACGCCAGCCGGCGTCGCGCCTTGCGCACGAATCAATGCCAGCGACTCGCGCACCGCGGTGCCGGCGGTCATCACGTCATCGACAATCAGCACCCGCCCGGCCAGCGGCGCGCCGACCAGCATGCCGCCTTCGCCGTGATCCTTGGCTTCCTTGCGGTTGTAGCTCCACGGCAGGTCGCGATCATGGCTGGTGGCCAGCGCGATGGCGGTGGTCGCGGCCAGTGCGATGCCCTTGTAGGCCGGGCCAAACAGCATGTCCACCTGCAACCCGGAGCGCACCAGCGCCTGCGCGTAGGCCTGGCCCAGTTGCGCCAGCGCCGCGCCCGAATCGATCCGACCCAGGTTGAAGAAATACGGACTTTGCCGTCCGGACTTCAAGGTGAATTCGCCAAAGCGCAAGACGCCGCGCGCCAGGGTCAGGTCGATGAAATCGCGTTGGTAATCGTGCACGACGTGGCTCACTTCAGGACGGTGTGCCGGCGCACATGGCGCTGCGCCGCAGTCGGTCATGGTAACGCGCGGCCGGCGGTGGTCGCGCGGTGGTTGCTATGATCGTTGCCTTCCCGTGGAGGCGACATGCGCATCATCAGCTTGAATGCCAACGGCATCCGTTCGGCGGCGACCAAGGGCGTGTTTGACTGGTTGGCGACGCAGGCTGCCGACGTCGTGTGCCTGCAGGAAACCAAGGCCCAGGCGCCGCAATTGACGCAGCCGATGTTTCATCCGCAGGGGCACCATTGCTTTTACCGCGATGCCAGCAGCAAGAAGGGCTACAGCGGCGTGGCCATCTATACCCGGCGCCAGCCCGACGCGGTGCTGACCGAGCTGGGCTGGGACGAGTTCGACGACGAGGGACGCTACCTCGAGGCGCGCTTCGGCAACCTGAGCGTGGTCTCGCTGTATTTCCCCTCCGGTTCGTCCGGCGATATGCGCCAGCAGTTCAAGTTCAAGGCCATGGAATGGATCACGCCGATCTTCGATGCGTGGTTGGCCAGCGGCCGCGATTACATCATCTGCGGCGACTGGAACATCGTGCATACGCAAAAGGACATCAAGAACTGGGCGTCCAACCAGAAAAACTCCGGCTGCCTGCCGCAGGAGCGCGCGTGGCTGGATCTGCTGTTTCACCAGCGTGGCTGGGTCGACAGTTTTCGCGCGGTCAAACCCGACGCGCAGGAATACACGTGGTGGTCCAATCGCGGCCAGGCGCGCGCCAACAACGTGGGGTGGCGCATTGATTACCAGGTGTGCACGCCGTCGCTGCGCGACGCCATCAAGGGCTGCTCGATCTATCGCGAGCAGCGCTTTTCCGATCACGCGCCCTACTGCGTCGACTACGCCGACTAGGCCGGTGCTACAGCGTCTTGCGCACGTCCAGTTCGGTAATGGCGCGGTCCACCAACCCGGCGCGCATCATCCAGCCGAACAGCGCAATGCCGGGTACGGCGGCCAGGGTGGTCAGCAGGTAGAAGTCGATGTAGCCGACGCCCTCGATCAAGGCGCCGGCCGTGGTGCCGGTGAGGATGCGCCCGACCACCGACGCCGCAGCTGACAGCAGCGCGTATTGCGTCGCGGTGTAGCTCAGGTTGCACAACGCCGAGAGATAAGCCACCACCACTACGCCACCGATGCCGCTGGCGACATTCTCGAAGCCGATGGTGAAGGCCAGCATCGCGTTGTCGTGCCCGAGCGCGGCCAGCACGGCAAAGGAAATGTTCGATACCGCCATCAGGATCAGGCTCAACATCACCGCGCGCTTGACCCCGACGCGCGCGTAGAGAATGCCGCCGAGGAAGATGCCGACCAGAAACGCGATAAAGCCGAAACCGACATCGTAGGTGGCGATTTCGTCGTTGCTGAAGCCGAGGTCGTTCAGCAGCAGGCGCACGGTGAGGTTGGCCAGCGTGTCGCCGATTTTGTGCAACAAGACAAACAGCAGCACCAGCCAGGCGCCGCTGCGCGCGAAGAACTCGCGCAGGGGACCGGCCACGGTTTCCGTCAGTGCCGCCAGTCCCTTGAGCGGTGCCGGTGGGCGATGGCGCGCGGGTTCGCCCAGCCACAGTGCCACCAGTGCCGCCGGCAGTGCGAACAGCGCGCAGGCCAGGTACGCCGCCTGCCAGCCGACGTGTTCGGCCAGCAGCAGCGCGAGTGCGCCGGCGCTCACCGCGCCGATGCGCCAGCCGTACTGGCTCATGCCCGAGCCGATGCCGAGCTGGCGTGGTTCGAGCAGTTCGATGCGATAGGCGTCGATCACGATGTCGAACGTGGCGCCGGCGACACCGACCATCACCGCCGCTGCCGCCGCGAGCATCAGGTCTTGCGCTGGATTGACCGTCGCCAGCCAGGCCACGGAAAGCGCCACCCAGCATGCGGCAAACCACAACCACGAACAGCGTTGGCCGTAGCGCGCGATGAACGGCAGGCGCACCCGGTCGATTGCCGGGGCCCACAGGAACTTCAGGTTGTAGGCAAGAAATGCCAGCGAGAATGCGGTGACGCTGCGCTTGTCGATGCCTTCCTGTGCGAGCCGCGTGGTCAGCGTCGCGCCAAGCAGCGCATACGGGAACCCCGAGGAGATGCCGAGCAACAGGGCGCCAAGCGGCGCGCGTTCGAGATAAGGACGGATGGCGTCGATGAGGGGCGACTTGGTCGCGGAGCGGTCATTCATCGGCGCATGCTACCGGGAGACGCGCCTGGCGATCAGCCCGCATGTGGCGCGGCGTGAATGGCGCCAAGCACCCGCGGCCCGCGCGCGCCGGTAACCGCCGGCAGGTTGCCCGGCAGGCCGAGCAGCCGCTGATGGGCAAGCCAGGCAAAGGCCACTGCCTCGACAAAGTCCGGATCCAGTCCGGCGCTGGCGGTGCTGTGCACGGGGATCGGCTGCAGCAGCTCGCGCAGCCGGCGCAGCAAGGCGCTGTTGTGCACGCCGCCGCCACACACCAGGACGTCGTCGGCGTCGCTGGCATATTCGCCGACGGCCTGCGTCACGCTGCGGGCGGTCAGTTCCATGAGCGTCGCCTGCACGCTGGCGGCGTCGAGATTGTCTACGCGCGCGCGGCCGCGCAGCCAGGCGAGATGAAAATATTCGCGCCCGGTGCTCTTGGGCGCCGGTGCCGCGAAATAGGGATCGGCCAGCAGTGCAGCCAGCAGTTTGGCGTCGACGCGACCGCTAGCGGCAAAGGCACCGTCGTGATCGAACGGCTGGCTGCAGCGACTGGCGTACCACGCATCCAGCAGGCAGCTGGCCGGGCCGGTGTCCAGGCCGAGCACGCGGCCGTCGGCCTGCAGCACGCTGATATTGGCGATGCCGCCGAGATTGAGTACCACCCGTGTACGGTCCGGCGCGGCGAACAGCTTGGCATGCAAGGCCGGGACCAGCGGCGCGCCTTGGCCGCCGGCGGCCACATCGGCCCGGCGGAAATCGGCCACCACGTCGATGCCGCAGCGCTCGGCAATCACGCTGGGATCGCCCAGCTGCAGTGTGAACGGATGCGCGCCGCCGGGGCGGTGGCGCACGGTTTGTCCATGCGAGCCAATGGCGCGCACGGCCCGGGTCGGGGTGCCGTGGTGTTCAAGCAGCTGCAATGCGGCATCGGCAAAACAATGCCCGATCCGGACGTCCAGACGGCCAAAGGTATCGAGGTCGAATGTCGCCTCGCCTTGTGCCAGTGCCAGTATCTGCTCGCGCAATGCAGCCGGCCATGGATGATTGCGGGCAGCCAGCAGGTGCGGCAAGCCAGCGCTGAAACTGACCAGCGCGGCGTCGATGCCGTCCGCGCTGGTGCCGGAGATCAGTCCGACATAGAGCCCGTCGGCAGTGTCCACGGGGTTCAGTTGTCGGTGTTGTGCGGCATGCTGGCGCGGGCCAGCCGCAGGCGGCTGTCAAGCTCCATCAGGCGGGCCAGTTGCGGACGCACGACCGTGCTCTTGAATCGCGCCAGCTGTGCCGCCGGCAGGACTTCGGGCTTGGGCAGGGTCACTGTTTGCGGATTGCGTTGCACGCCGTTGACACGAAACTCGTAATGCAGATGCGGGCCGGTGGCCAGCCCGGTCATGCCGACGTAGCCGATGACCTGGCCCTGGCGCACGTGCTGTCCGACCTTTTCCTTGGCAAAGCGCGACATGTGGCCGTAGGCGGTGCTGATCGCGCCGCTGTGCTGGATGACCACGAAATTGCCGTAGCCGCGCTCCCAGCCGCGGTACTTGATGACGCCATCGCCAGCAGCGTGAATGGGCGTGCCCTTTGGCGCGGCGTAGTCGACGCCCTTGTGCGCGCGCATGCGACCAAGGATCGGGTGCATGCGCGCGGTGGTGAATTTGGACGAGATGCGGGTGAAGTCCACCGGAATACGCAGGAAGGATTTCTGGATGGGCCGGCCATCCTCGCTGAACCAGCCATAGCTGCCATCGGCCTTCTTGAAACGGTAGGCGGTGTAGCGCTTGCCCTGGTTGGTGAACTCGGCGGCAACGATGTCGCCCTGGCCATAGCGCATGCCGTCGCGATAGACGTCGTCGTAGATCACCGTGAAGCTGTCGCCGACGCGCAGATCCTGCACGAAGTCGATGTCGTACTTGAACAAATCCGCCAGCTTGCCGACCATCGCCGCGTTCATGCCGGCCTGGTCGCCTGCCGCGTACAGGCTGCTGCGGATGACGCCGTGCGCGACCTGCTCGCGCAAGTCCATCTCGCGTTGCTGGATGGCGAGCGTCGGATGCGCGCCGTCGAGGCGGATCGTGGCACGGCTGGAGTCATCCTTGTCGAAGCGCAGGCCAGCAAGCGTGCCGTCGTTGTCGAGCAGGAAATCAAATTCCTGCCCGGGACGGATGTTGCGCAGTGCCGGTTTGGCGTCGCCGGCTGCGTCCATGATGGTTTGCAGGTCGCTCATGCTCAAGCCGCGACCGGTGAAGATGTCTGACAGGGTTTGCCCGGGCTGCACGCGCACGACTTGCCAGTCGTCCACGGTGGCGATGGCGGCCGGCGCTGCATGCGGCAGCGGCAAGGCCAGCAGCGCGTGGGCCTCGGGCAGCGTCGCCGGACGCATGGCGCTGGCCCATGCCGGCATGAGAAAGCCGGACAACAGGACGATCAGCAGTGCCGTGCCTGCCAGTACCAGGCGCTCACGGTGCCAGCACAGCGGCTGTACCTCACCCGTGCGATTGAACGACCAATGCGCGCAATGCTCGTAGAAGCGGGAATGCCGGCGTTGCGCCTTGCGGCAAATGGCCCGCTTGCGCGCCCACGACTTTCCCCGCTTGCCATCAATCATGCGCTGCCCACCCCGTTCAAACCGACAAACATCGCGTACCATAACGGTCATGTGTAAATCACGTCAACGCCTTTCCGATCAACGGTTTGCAGGCGTTTGCCGGTTAACGCACAATTAACTTCCGCGTCGCATGTTTCGGTGTGCGCACGCTTCCACGAGCAACGTCTTTAAGGATTCGCATGAGCGAGCTGGACCAGGCGCTGGCGCTGATTGCGCGCGGCGCCGACGAAATCATCAAAATCGACGAACTGCGCCAGCGTCTGACGCGCGGCACGCCGTTGCGGGTCAAGGCCGGGTTTGATCCCACTGCGCCGGATTTACATCTGGGCCACACCGTGCTGCTCAACAAGATGCGCCAGTTCCAGGATCTGGGACATCAGGTGATTTTCCTCATCGGCGATTTCACCGGCATGATCGGCGACCCTACGGGCAAGAACGTCACGCGCAAACCGCTCAGCCGCGAGGACGTGTTGAAGAACGCCGAGAGCTACGCGGCTCAGGTCTACAAGGTGCTGGATCGCGAGCGCACCGAGTTGCGTTTCAACTCGGAGTGGTTTGGCCAGATGTCCAGCGCCGACCTCATCAAGCTGGCGGCGCAGCACACCGTGGCGCGCATGCTGGAGCGCGACGATTTCGCCAAGCGCTATGCAGCGCAACAACCCATCGCCATCCACGAATTTCTGTATCCGCTGATCCAGGGCTACGACTCGGTGGCTCTGCACGCCGACGTGGAGTTGGGCGGCACCGACCAGAAGTTCAACCTGCTGATGGGCCGGGCGCTGCAGGAGCACCACGGCCAGAGTCCGCAGATCGTGCTGACCATGCCGTTGCTGGAAGGCATCGACGGCGTGCACAAGATGTCCAAGTCGCTGGGCAACTACATCGGCATCAATGAACCGGCCATCGACATGGTCACCAAGACCATGAAGATTGGTGATGACTTGATGTGGCGCTGGTTCGAGCTGTTGAGCTTCGAGGTGTCGTTGTCGGCGCTTGAGCAGATGCGTCGCGACGTGGTTTCCGGCGTGCTCAACCCGCGTGACGCGAAGCTGCGCCTGGCGCGCGAATTGGTCACCCGCTTCCACGGCGCCGCTGTTGCCGAACAGGCCATCGCCGGCTGGCATGCGGTGGTACGTGGCCAGGGCGATACCGCTGTCCTGCCCCAGCGCGATGTGGTCGTGTCTGCCGAGGGGATTCGTCTGGCGGCGCTGCTCACGGCCACCGGCCTCACGGCCAGCAATTCCGAAGCTGGGCGCAAGCTGCGCGAGCGCGCGGTGCGCATCGACGCACAGGTGGTGGAGGATCCGCAGCGGGTGCTGGGGGCTGGTTTCGAGGGCGTATTGCAAGTGGGCAAGCGCCATTTCGTGCGCGTGCGACTAGTCAGCGAATGACCAGATAGCCGTCGGTCGAACCAGGATTGGACCGGCACGGCTTGCGGAAAAATCTGTATGCCGTATGATGCGCCTCCCGCTGCAGCGCATCTGCTGATTGGCCGGCTTCTCCACGTTGCAAAAGAATCTGCAAAGGGTGTTGACGGCGAGTTAAAGCGATGTAGAATGGGCGGCTCACCGCGGACGAAATGTCCGACGGGGTCACCG
>CAZMPZ010000020.1:0-42474 GCA_964568445.1 uncultured Rhodanobacter sp.
CGGTCTTGCCCACGCCGGTGGGGCCGATCATCAGGATGTTCTTGGGCGTGATCTCGTTGCGCATCTCCGGCTGCAGCTGCAGGCGCCGCCAGCGGCTGCGCAGCGCCACCGCCACCGCACGCTTGGCGTTGTGCTGGCCAATGATGTAGCGGTCGAGTTCGTTGACGATTTCGCGCGGAGTGAGTTCGGACATGCGGGGCTCGGGGAAGGTGGAGCGGGAGTGGAACAGGGAACAGGGAACGGGAAACGACGGGGTGGCTACGCGGCGCTTCCGCCGCTCCCCGTTCCCTGCCCCCCGTTCCCCAGCTCCTCGATCGTCGTGTTGTGATTGGTGTAGATGCAAATGTCGCCGGCAATCTTCAGTGCCTTTTCGACTATGTCGCGCGCGCTCATGGTGGTGTTTTCCAGCAGCGCCAATGCCGCCGATTGCGCAAATGGCCCGCCGGAGCCGATGGCGATCAGGCCGTGTTCGGGTTCAAGCACGTCGCCGTTGCCGGAAATCAGCAGCGAGGCCTCTTTGTCGGCCACGGCCAGCATGGCTTCGAGCTTGCCGTAGCGCCGGTCGGTACGCCATTCCTTGGCCATTTCCACCGCCGCGCGGGTCAGGTTGTTGCCGTGTTTGTCCAGCTTGGCCTCAAACAGCTCGAACAGCGTGAAGGCGTCGGCGGTGGCGCCGGCAAAACCCGCCAGCACGTCGGCTTGTTTGCCCAGGCGGCGAATCTTGCGTGCGTTGCCCTTGGCCACGGTGTTGCCCAGCGTGACCTGGCCGTCGCCGCCCATCACCACGCGGCCATCGCGGCGCAGGGAAATGATGGTTGTGGCGTGGAAGGATTCCATGGCGGTTCCGTTGAGGGCTGGAGTGCTTGAAGTGGGGCCGGCGGTGCGCGCCTTCAATGTTGTGTCGGCCGTGCGTCCGTGGGGGCCCGTTGGCGGGCGATGCCCTTTTGCCATTTCGGAATTCACGAAAGCATCGCCCGCCAGCGGGCTCCTACGGGACGTCGCACCGGCATCGCCCGTACAGGACGCCGCACCCGGCACGCTACGGTTTGCGCTTGGCGCGTGGGTGCGCGGCGTCGTAGACCTTGGCCAGATATTGGAAATCCAGGTGCGTGTAGATCTGCGTGGTGGCGATGTCGGCGTGGCCAAGCAACTCCTGCACCGCGCGCAGGTCGCCAGAGGATTCCAGCAGGTGGCTGGCGAAGGTGTGGCGCAGCAGATGCGGATGCAGATGCTGCGGCAGACCTCGCAGCTGCGCCAGCTTGGCCAGCCGCACTTGCACCGTGCGCGGGGCGATGGCCGCGCCGCCGCGGCCGCGAAACACTGGCGCGGCGTCGGTCATGCCTTCGACCGCACCCAGCGCGCGCAGGGCGGTGACGGCGTAGCGGCCGACCGGCACGATGCGGGTCTTGGCGCCCTTGCCCAGCACGCGCACCTCGCCGCCGTCGAGATCGAGATCCTGCCAACGCAGGCCGCATAGTTCAGACAGGCGCAGTCCGCTGGAATAAAACAGCTCCAGCATGGCGTGGTCGCGGCTGGCCAGCGCGTCGCCGCCATCGGCGCTCATCAGCGCACTGGCCTGGTCGACATCCAGCACCTGCGGCAGCTTGCGATGCACCTTGGGCCCGCGCACGCCTTGCGCCGGGTCGTGGTCCAGCACGCCTTCGCGCGTCAAGTGATGAAACAGGCTGCGGCACGAGGACAACAGGCGCTGCAGACTCTTGGCCGCCAGCCCGGCGCGGTGGCGGTCGGCGATGAAGGCGCGCATGGCGTTGCTGTCCAGGTCGGCAAAGCCGGCCAACCCGCGCTCGCGCATGAAGACCAGAAGCTTGCCCAGGTCGCGGCGATAGGCGTCGATGGTGTGCACCGAGGCGTGGCGCTCGGTGGCCAGGCGCGCCAGCCAGGCGTCGACGTGTTGCTGCGCGGTCACCGGTTCAGGCGACATCCCGCGAGCGCGCCAGCGCCGCCGTGATGGTGGCGGCGATCATTTTCAGGAACAGCGTGCCCATGCCGGGCTGGAAGCGATCCGGGTCGGCGCTGCCGATGGCCAGGATGCCGCAGTCGCCCAGGCGCATGACGGCGGCCGACTTGATCTGGTCGGCCTTGTCGGCGAACAGTCGCGCGGCCTTATCGGTGGACAGGCGGCCGGAGACCGGCTGGTCGGTGCGCAGGAAATCGGCAAACTCCGGCAACGCGGCCATCCCGCCCGGCACCGGCAGCAGCCATTCGGCGCGCGGCAGGCGCGGGTGTTCGCCAAACAGCAGCAGCCGTACCTGCTCACTCTGGAAGTCCGCGCTCAGGCGGGCGACGATGCTGCGCGCGGTGACTTCCATGGTGTTGGCACGCAGCAGGGCGACGGTCAGCGCATGCACGCGCTCCATCAGCTTTTCGTTGTCGGCTGCAATGGCGACGAGCTCGGCCAGCCGCCGTTCCAGCGCGGCGTTCTTGTCGCGCAGGCTTTGCAGCTGGTACACCGCCAAGGAGGCGACCGGGCCGTCCTGGCGCTGCACGGTCAGCCGCGCGGCAAGATCGGGATAATCGGACAGGAACCCGGGGTGATTCTTCAAATAGGCGGCAACCACGCGCGCCTGGGTGGCATCGTCGAGCAAGGTTGCGGTCATGCGTAGTCCTCGGGCCGGAGATGGCGGCGCAGTGCCGTGGCTCATGGCAGTGTGCGATGGCGGCGCGCATCCGGCAACCAGGGGCAGCCGGACTTTGGCCGGCCGGGCTTCAGGCGGTTGGCGGAACCGGCCAATCGCCCTCGAACACGAAGGTCGCCGGCCCGGTCATCCACAGCCTGTGTCCGGCGCCGGGCCAGTCGATGTGCAGCGCGCCGCCGGGCAGATCGACGCGTACCGAAGCATCGACCTCGCCGCGCTGGTGCAACACGGCCATGGCTGCGCAGGCGCCGCTGCCGCAGGCACGGGTCCAGCCGGCGCCGCGCTCATGCACGCGCAGGCCTACGTGGTCGCGCGCCAGCACCTGCACGAAGCCAGCGTTGGCGCCAGCAGCAAAGTGCGGGTCGACGGAAAGCTGCGGGCCGAGGACAAGCCATCGCGGGTCGTCCAGGTCCGTCACCATCACTACCGCATGCGGGTTGCCCATCGACACCGCGCCAATCTCGATCACGCCATCGGCCAACGCCAGCGGGTAGCTGGTCTGGGCGGTGGGGGCCGCGAACGGGATGTGTGCCGGCGTGAAATCGGGGATACCCATGTCAACACGCACCTGCGTGGCATCGATCAGCTGCACCTCCACCGGGGCGGAGGGACTGGCCAGCCGCAGCGACTGGCCGATATCGAGCCGGCCCTCGCGATGCAACCAGGCGGCAACGCAGCGCACGCCGTTGCCGCATTGTCCGGCGCCGCTGCCGTCGCGGTTCCATATGCCGTAGCGGTAGGCAGCATCGCCCTGCCCGGCTTCGATACTGATGAGCTGGTCAAAACCGACACCGGTGTGACGATCACCCAGCGCGCGGATTTGCGCGGCATCGAGCGGCATCGGCCGGGTGCGGCAATCGAGCAGGACAAAGTCGTTGCCCAGCCCGTGCATCTTGCTGAAGTGCAAGCGTTCCATGCGCCTGGCGGATCAGGGCCGCGCCGGCGTCGGCGTGGACGCGGTGCTGGCCGCCGGCGCTGGCGCCGTGGCGGGCGCTGCGGCCGGGCGTGCCGGCAGGGTCAGCGGCCCCTTGTTGCCGCAGCCGGTCAGGGCCGTCGCGGTCAGGGCAAGCAACAACACACACAATGATCGGCGCATGGGGATTCCTGGCGGCGCAGCGGGCGCGCACTCGTGCGTGGGCGAGTATAGATGCCCGGTCGTGTGTGCCATGGCTATCATGCGCGCACCGTGGCGCGTCGCGCGCGAGGGAAGGTCATGGATTGGAGTCAATTGCTGCGCCTGCCCAGTACCGTCCTGCTGATCGTGGCCGGCGTGCTGGCATTGCTGACGCTGGTGCAGCTGTTTGCCGTGCGCGCACGCATGGGCGAGCGCCGTGCCTTGGCTGCCGGTGCGCATGGATTGCTGGGCGTGGTGTGCCTGCTGCTGGCGGCACTGGCGCTGGTCAGTGGCTTGGCGCTGCGCGGCTATCGATTGCTGCCGAGCGAAGCGCCGGTGGTGCAAATCGACGCACGCATCCTGTCGCCGCAGCGCTGGGCATTGACCCTGACCTGGCCGGATGGCAGCGCGCGGCACGAAACAGTGTCCGGCGACGGGTGGCGGCTGGAAGCGGTGGTACTCAGGTGGCAGTTGCCGCCGGCGCTGGCCGGCATGCCGCCGCTGTATCGGCTGGATCGTCTGTCCGGGCGCTATGACGATGCCGGACAGGAACGCACGGCGCCGCGTTCGGTGGTGGATTTTGCGCGCGCCGGCAGTTTCGACGTGCTCGACCTGCGCCGGCAATATCCGCAATGGCTGGGCATGGTCGATGCGGTGTATGGCAGCGGCGTGTATCTGCCGTTGGTCGATCAAGGCCACTACAACGTCAGCCTGACGCGCACCGGCGCCTTGATGGCGCGCCCGGATACCGCCACGGCCGAGCGCATCGGTCGTCCCCTGGGGGATTAAGTGCCCGGGGATGGAGTACCGGGAGGGTGCGTGCGCGGCGATGGCGCACCAACTGTCGGCAAGCCTTCGATCCAACCGGCTTTCAGTCGAGTGTTTTCTCGTAGCGCCAGGCGTCGGCGCCATCCTGGTAGTAGTGCGTGTAGCGACCGATGCGCCGGTAGCCCAGGTGTTCGTACAGGCGTATGGCGCGGGTATTGGCGACGTTGACCTCCAGCCGCAGCGCCCGGCAGCCGCGCCGGCGTGCAGCGCGGTCGGCCGCTTCCAGCAGCGCCGTGCCGACGCCCTGCCCGCGTGCCAGCGGCTGGGTGGCCAGCGAATACACGCGGGCCACCGTGCTGTGCTTGCGGAAGAACAGCACGGCGGCGCCGAGGAAATGGTTGTGGCTGGCGCTGGCCACCAGCACCTGTGCCGAGGCACTGTCCAGATGGCGGCGGTATTGCGCGCGGCTCAGGCGGTCACTGTCGAACGTGCGCTCTTCCAGCGACACCAGCTCGTCCAGATCAATGTTTTCACCGCGCCGCACATGGATGCCGGCGCCGTTGTTGACTGGCGTCGGGGCGGGAGAATCGGGGCGCACCGGGTGGCGCGTGGCGAGCGGGAAGTTGGGCACGCGCGGACTGTAGCAGCCTGCGCACGCACTGGCGCGGCGTTGTCGCGCTACGCGCTGAACGGGTGGTGGCGCTGATCTTGTGCACGCCCAGCGCTGTGCGCACACTGCCGACTTTGCGCCGCCCGGTGGCCTGCCGTCGCGCGTGCTTCGCCCCATCGAGTGCCGGTCATGACGCGCCTGGTCATTGTTGTGGAAAAGACTTCCGACTGGGGTTCGTACTACCCCTCGGCAGATGTGATGAGTGCGCTTGATTACCTGCGCGAGCCGGTGGGCCGTGAAGGCGAGCGCACGCATGTGTTGAACCTGTGCCGCAGCTACAAGTATCTCGGTGCGGGCTATTACGTGTCGCTGCTGGCCGAGGCGCGCGGGCACAAGGTGCTGCCTTCGGTGCGCACCGTCAACGACTTGCGCAGGCGCTCGCTGTACGGCGTGGACATCGATGACCTCAACCAGAAGCTGACGCACTTCCTGCCGGCCGGCGGGCGCGACACCACCGATTTCGGCATCGTCGTCTACTTTGGCGAGACCGCCTATCCGGCGTTGCAGGACCTGGCGCGACAGGTGTTCGAGTCCTTCCCCTGCCCGCTGCTGCGCATCGAGTTCGAGCGCGACCGCGTGTGGCAGGTCAGCTCGATCAAGCCGATGGGCCTGCATACGCTCGATGACGCGCAGGAGGATGCCTTTGCCGCGGCGCTGGACCGTTTCTCGCGCAAGCTCTGGCGCAAGCCGCGCGCGCGCAAGCTGTATCGCTACGACGTGGCCATGCTGGTCGATCCCAAGGAAAACCTGCCACCGTCAGACAAAAAGGCGCTGAAGTCCTTCATCGCCGCCGGGCGCCAGCTGGGCATCGAGGTCGATCCCATCGGCAAGAACGATTACCAGCGACTGGCCGAGTACGACGGCCTGTTCATCCGCGAGACCACGGCCAGCGACAACCACACCTACCGCTTTGCCCATCGCGCGGAGAAGGAGGGCATGGTGGTCATCGACGATCCCAGCTCGATCCTGCGTTGCACCAACAAGATTTTTTTGAACGACCTGATGGTGTCGCACAAGCTGGCCGTGCCGCACACCGAAATTCTCTATCGCGATGATCCGCGCGGCATGCGCGAGGTGGTGGCGCGGCTTGGTTTTCCGCTGGTGCTGAAGATTCCCGACGGCTCGTTCTCGCGCGGCGTGGTCAAGGTGGAAAGCGCCGAGGCACTGGAGCACGCGGCCAGTGGCTTGTTCCAGCACAGCGCGCTGCTGCTGGCGCAGGAATACATCTACACCGCGTTTGACTGGCGCATCGGCGTGCTCAACCGCCAGCCGCTGTACGCGTGCAAATACTTCATGTCGCGCGGCCACTGGCAGATCTACAACCACGGCGCCAAGGGCGCGGACAAGGTAGGCGGCTACGAGTCGGTGGCCGTGAGCGAGGCGCCGGCCGACGTGGTCAAGCTGGCGCTGAAAGCCACCGCGCTGATCGGCAACGGCCTGTATGGCGTGGACCTGAAGCTGGCCGGCCAGCGTCCGGTGGTGATCGAGGTCAACGACAACCCGTCCATCGATTCGGGGGTCGAGGACGGCTATCTGGGCGAGAAACTTTATCTACAGGTCATGCAGGAATTTCTGCGGCGCATGGAGCGCAAGCGCCAGGGCCTGAGCGGTTGAGCCCCGGCGCCATCGGCGGCGCTTCGATCATTGCCACGCGGCGCGCCGTACCGGTCGGCGACGCGCACCCGGCGCCAGCCACTGGCGCGGCAGGGCTGGCCGCAAGGCCAGCATCATGATGGCCGGCGCGACGACTAGCCAGAACGCGCCGCTCCAGCCAGCCACGGCGCTGTAGCCCGGTACCAGCGGCGAGGTCAGCAGGACGCTGCCAGCGGCCAGCCAGCCCAGCGTGGCGACCCATAGGGACTGGCGGCTGTTTGGTGTCGATGGGGTACGGATCATGGCGATCTCCTGGCGGTAGCTGGGACGAGCATCAGCCTGCCGCCGCCACGTCTCATCGTCTGCGACGGCTTGCAAACCCCGCGCGCGCCGTCAATGCTGCGGGCCCATCGTCTTGCGGAGCGTCAGCGTGCCCACCCGGCAATTTGCGGTATTCGGCCATCCCATTGCCCACAGCTTGTCGCCCGCCATTCACCAAGCCATGGCGCAGCAGTTCGGCATCGATCTGGCCTTTGTCGCCGTGGATGCCGCGCCCGCGGATTTCGCCGCGGCGGTGCAGGCGTTTTTTGCCGGCGGTGGCACGGGCGCCAACGTCACCTTGCCGCACAAGGCTGCGGCGCTGGCATTGGCCGCGTCGGCCAGCCCGGCGGCACAACGTGTCGGCGCTGCCAACGTGCTGACGCGCCGTGCCGATGGCAGCCTGGCCGCACACAACAACGATGGCGAAGGCCTGGTGCGCGATCTCACCGTGCGCCACGGCGAGGATTTGCGCGGTCGCCACGCCCTGTTGCTGGGCGCCGGTGGCGCCGCCTGGGGTGTGGCGTGGAACCTGCTGGAGGCCGGCCTTGATCGCCTGGTCATCGCCAATCGCACGCGCGCCAAGGCCGAGCGCCTGGCGGCCGCTGTCGATCAAGGCCCGCACGTATCCACCTGCGCCTGGGATGACCTGGCCGCCGCCGGCCGTTTCGACCTGATCGTCAACGCCACCTCCGCCGGCGTGCTCGGGCAGGCGCTGCAACTGCCGGTGTCCCTCGTCGGGCCACAGGCGCTGTGCTACGACCTGAGCTACGGCCCGGCCGCCGCGCCTTTCCTGGCCTGGGCGCGCATGGCGCAGGCGCGGCGTGTGCATGATGGCCTGGGCATGCTGGTGGAAACCGCCGCTGCATCGTTCCAGCACTGGCATGGCGTGCGGCCGGACGTGGCGCAGGTGCTGCGCAGCCTCGACGCCCGGTCCGTGTAGATGCGCACTTGGCGCGGAAGCCGCACGCCTACGGCTTTGCGGCGAGATAAGCGTCCTTGAGCTCGACGTAGTGCCGCGCCGAATAATGCAGGGCTTCGATTTCGCGCGCGGACAACTGGCGCACGCAGCGCGCCGGGTTGCCGACCCACAGCTCGCCCGTGTCGACGATCTTGCCGGGGGCGATGAGCGCGCCGGCGCCGATAAAGGCGTGCCGGCGCACCACGGCACCATCCAGCACGGTGGCGTGCATGCCGATCAGACAGCCGTCTTCGATGGTGCAGGCGTGGACCACGGCGGCGTGGCCAATGGTGACGTCCGCGCCGATGTGGCAGGCGTGGCCACCCGGCGTGTACGGGCCATCGTGGGTGACATGCACGATCGCGCCGTCCTGCACATTGCTGCGCGCGCCCACGGTGATGGCCTGCACGTCGCCGCGCAGCACCGCGCCGGGCCAGATGGAAACGTCGTCGTCCAGTTGCACGGCACCGATGACGGTGGCCGCCGGGTCGACGTAGACGCGCGCGCCCAGCGTCGGCGCCGTCCCGGCAAATGTACGCAGTCCTGACATGCGTCGATGATAGCCGCGCGCGTCAAGCCGGTGCTTGCTTTCGCACGCGTCGCTCGCCACGCTTCGGCGCAGAAAAGGAGTCCGCATGACCGAGTCCAATCCCTTGCTGGCAGACACCGCGCTGCCGGCGTTTTCGCAGATCACGCCCGAGCACGTGGCGCCGGCCATCGCCAGGCTGCTGGCCGACGACCGGATGGCCATCGATGCGCTGACTGCCGCCACGGCGCCGCGCGACTTTGCCAGCGTGATGCTGGCGCAGGAGCGCCTGTCGCATCGCCTGTCCGCGGCGTTTGCACCGGTCAACCACCTGCACGCCGTGGCCGATACGCCGGCATTGCGCGAGGTCTATGGCCCGGCCGAGGAAGCCTTGACCGAACACGGCATTGCGCTTGGCCAGAATCGCGAGCTGTACGCCGCCGTGCAGGCGGTGGCCGACGCGCCGCAGTTTGCCGGCTTGTCGCGGCCGCAGCAGGCACTGGTGCAGCACGCGCTGCGCGACTTTCGCCTGTCCGGCGTGGCGCTGGAAGAGCCCGCGCGCTCGCGCTATCGCGAGATCGGCGTCGAGCTGTCGCGGCTGGAGACCGGGTTTTCCAACGCCGTGCTTGACGCCAGCGAAGCGTGGCAGGAGCACATCACCGACGAGCGCGACCTGGCCGGCATCCCCGACTCCGGTCGCGGCGTGCTGCGCCAGTACGCCAAGGATCAGGACCTGGCCGGCTACCTGGTCACGCTCAAGCAGCCCAGCGTGCATGCGGTGCTCACCTATGCCGACAATCGCGGCCTACGCGAGCGCGTGTACTGGGCCTACCAGACGCGTGCCTCCGACCAGGGCCCGAATGCCGGCCAGTTCGACAACAGCGCGCGTATCGAGCAGATCATGGCCTTGCGCCACGAGGCCGCCAACCTGCTCGGCTTTGCCAATGCCGCCGAGGAATCGCTGGCGACCAAGATGGCCGCCTCGCCGGCCGAGGTGTTGGCGTTTTTGCACGATCTGGCCGCCCGCGCCCGCCCGGTGGCGCGGCGCGAGCTGGCCCAGCTGCGCGACTTTGCGCGCGATGCGCTGGGGCTTTCCAATCTGGAAGCCTGGGATGTCGCCTACGCCGCGGAAAAACTGCGCCGCCGCGAATACGCGCTGGACGAGGAGGAGCTCAAGGCGTACTTCCCGCTGCCGGCCGTGCTGGAGGGCTTGTTTGCGCTGGTGGGCAAGCTCTACGGCATCCGCCTGACGCCGCGCGACGATGTCGATGTGTGGCATGCCGACGTGCGCTATTTCGACCTGCACGACACCGATGACCGGATCATCGCCGGCGTCTATGTGGATCTCTACGCGCGCAACGGCAAGCGCGGCGGGGCGTGGATGGATGTATGCCGTTCGCGCTTCGACGACGGCGTGGTGCAGCAGTTGCCGGTGGCCTTCCTCACCTGCAACTTCGCGCCGCCGACGGCCGGACGCCCGGCCCTGCTCAGCCACGACGATGTGCAGACGTTGTTCCACGAGTTTGGCCACACCCTGCATCACCTGCTGACGGGGATCACCCTGCCCTCGATTGGCGGCATCGACGGCGTGGAATGGGATGCGGTGGAGCTGCCCAGCCAGTTCATGGAGAACTTTGCCTGGAACCGGCAGGCGCTGGACTTGTTTGCGCGCCACTACGTCACCGGTGCACCGCTGCCCAAGGACCTGTTCCAGCGCATGCTGGCGGCGCGCCACTATCACGCCGGCCTGTTTCTGGTGCGCCAGCTGGAATTCGCGCTGTTCGATTTCCTGCTGCACCTGGAATACACCCCGGAACGCGGCGCGCAGCCGCTGGCGGTGCTGGAGGAAGCGCGCAAACAAGTGGCCGTGTTGTATCCACCGGCGTGGCAGCGGTTTCCGCATGGCTTCACGCACGTGTTTGCCGGCGGCTATGCGGCGGGTTACTACAGCTACCTGTGGGCGGAGCTGCTCAGCGCCGATGCGTTTGCCGCCTTTGCCGAACATGGCGTCGTCGACCGCTCGACTGGCGAGCGTTTCCGCCGCGAATTCCTCGCCGTCGGTGCCAGTCGTCCGGCGCTGGAAAGCTTCATCGCCTTTCGCGGCCGCAAGCCGCGGCCGGACGCCTTGCTGGCCAGTTACGGGCTGACGGCGGACGAGCCACCGGCGGGCTGATGTTGGCCCGCTTCAGCACCCGGTGAACGTCCGGGCCGAGGCAATGGAATGCCCGGCCTTTCAGCCGGCGCTGACCTTGAACGCGGCGCGCTGCTGCTCGGGCAGCGGGATGAATTCGCCGTCGCCGGCCACCATCGGATAGCGCTGTTGCCGCCAGGCTTGCCGCGCCGCTTCCAGCAGCGCCTCGGAGCTGGCGACAAAGTTCCACCACATGTAGCGCGGCGCGTCCAGCGGCGCGCCGCCCAGCAGCACGACGTGGCTGTCGACATCGGCCGTCAGCGTCACCGCCGCACCGGGCGCAAAGCTGGCCAGCTCGCCCGGTACCAGCGCCTCATCGCCCGCGTGCACGGTGCCGGCCACCACGTAGGCGGCGCGTTGCGCGTGTTCGTCCGGCAGCGGCAGGGTCGCACCCTGGCGCAAGTGGGCGTCGACATAAAACAACGGGCTGGGAATGGTCACCGGCGAGCGCAGGCCGTACGCGCTGCCGGCGACGACACGGGCGTTGACGCCATCGTGTTCAAGCGTTGGCAGCGCGCTGGCGTCGGTGTGTTCAAACGCCGGCGCGCCCTGCTCGGCCTCCAGTGGCAACGCCACCCACAATTGCAGGCCGTGCATGGGCTGCGGCTGGCCGCGGTCGGCTGCAGGCGTACGCTCGGAATGCACGATGCCGCTGCCGGCAGTCATCCAGTTGACCGCGCCCGGCTCGATCAGCTGCGTGTGGCCCAGGCCGTCCTTGTGCTCGATGCGGCCTTGCCACAGGTAGGTCACGGTGGCCAGCCCGATGTGCGGGTGCGGGCGCACATCCATCGCCTGCCCGGCCGGTACCGTCAGCGGCCCCAGGTGATCCATGAACACGAATGGCCCGACCGCATGCGCGTGCCCTGCCGGCAACACGCGGCCGACCATGAAGCCATCGCCCAGATCGCGCTGATGCCCGCGCGCACGCTCGACAATCACCTTGGTCATGGCAGTTCTCCATTGGATGCGGTCAGGTACCGCCAAGCATAGCGGCCGGCCCGCGGCGTTGACGCCCGCCACGCGGCGCATGCGGCACAATCGGCGATGTTCCCGCATCGGACAGGGCCATGGACCGCTACGAACGCATTCTGACGCTGCATCGTTTGCTCAAGGCAGCGCGCTATCCGCTGCCGCTGCCGCGTTTGCTGAGCGAACTGGAATGTTCGCGCGCCACGCTGTATCGCGACGTGGCGTTCCTGCGCGACGCGCTGGGCGCGCCGATCGAGGCTGCCGGCACCGAGCAGGCGGCGTTCCGCTACGCAGTCGGCGAAGGCGAACGCTTCGAACTGCCCGGCCTGTGGTTGACCTCCGACGAGCTGGCGGCGCTGCTGGCGCTCAATGAACTTATCGGCCGCTCCGGACCCGGCGTGCTGGCCGGCGCGCTGGCGCCGTTCAAGTCGCGCATCGAAGGCCTGTTGTCGGATCAAGGCAGCGGCAAGGCATTGCCGCTGGAACGCATCCGCGTCATCCCGTGGGGCGAGCGCAAGCTCGATCAGCAGGTGTTCCGCATCGTCGCCGGTGCCGTGCTGGAGCGCCGGCAGCTGCGCTTTGGCTATCGCGCGCGCACCACCAATGCCGACAGCCTGCGCCGGGTGTCGCCGCAGCGCCTGACCCACTATCGCGACAACTGGTATCTGGATGTGTGGGACCACGATCGCGAAGCGCTGCGCAGCTTTGCCGTCGATCGCATCGTCGAGCCGCATGCGCAGGAGGCGGTGGCCGTGGATGTGCCGGAGGCCGACCTCAATGCCTTGCTGGCTTCCGGCTACGGCATCTTCGCCGGTGTGCCCAAGGCCTGGGCCACCATCCGGTTCTCCGCCCACGCCGCGCGCTGGGTGGCCGACGAGCATTGGCACTCACAGCAAAAAGGTGAGTGGCTGGCCGACGGCCGCTACGAGCTCAAGGTGCCGTACGCCAAATCCCGCGAGCTGCTGATGGACGTGTTGAAGTACGGCCCCGACGCCGAAATCGTCGCCCCCTTGCCGCTGCGCGAAGAGATGAAAAACCTGCTGCAGCTGGCGCTCGGCGATTATCGATAGGGCTGGGAGCGGGGAACAGGAAAGCGGTCCGTTGGCATGGCCAAGTGGCGATGCAACGCACGCATTTGCCGTTCCCTGTTCCCCGCTCTACGGATAGAACGGCCAAAGCTGCGGAATCAACCACATCGACAATGCGCAGAAAATCAGGATCAGCGGGATGCCGACTTTCATGAAATCGGTGAAGCGGTAGCCGCCGGCGTAATACACCATGGTGTTGGTCGGATAGCCGACGGGCGTGGCGAACGACGTGGCAGCGGCAAAGGCCACGGCGACCACGAACGGCCGCGGATCGACGCCCATGGCGTGCGCGACGCTGACGGCAATGCCGACCATCAGCACGACCGACGGGTTGTGTCCCATCAGCTCAGTCAACAGCGCGGTGAGCAGGTACACCATCAGCAGCGCCGCCAGCGGCCCGTGTTGGCCGACCACCAGCATGGCTTCCTGCACGAGGATGGTGGACAGCCCGGTCTTCTCGATGGCGATGCCCAGCGGCAGGATGGCGCCAAGCAGGACGATGATCTTCCAGTCCATCGCCTCGTACACGTCCTTGCGGCCGAAGCAGCCGGTCAGGGCCATGGCGATGGCGCCGCAGATGGCGGCAATCGGGATCGGCATCCAATGCAGGCCGGAGACGATCACCACGCCGGCCATGATCGACGCCGCCAACCACGCCTTGCGCGACATGCCGCGCGCGTCCGGGCGCTCGCTGAGCACGATGAACGCGTCGTCGTTGCGCAGCTTGGCGATGGCCGCACCGTCTTCCACCAGCACCAGCAGCACGTCGCCGACCGCCAGTTGCGTGGCGCTGATCTTGTCGCGCAGCACCTGGCCGCGGCGATGGATGGCCAGCACCGTGCTGCGATAGCGCCAATCCAGCCCTACTTCGTCCAGTCGCTGGCCCTCCACCGTGCTGGCCGGGGCCACCATGATCTCGGCCAGCAACCGTGGCTGGTCGCTGTCAGCGGTGTAGCGCCGCTCGGGTGCGCTGCCCAGTCGCGTGCGGCGGCTGAACTCCTCGATCTTGTCCCAGTCGCCGCGCACCAGCAGCACGTCGCCCGGCGCCATGTGCTGCGCACGGGGTGTCCACATGCGCTGCTCGCCGCGCAGCAGTTCCAGCGGGTAGATGCCGTAGCGCTCACCCAGCTTGGCGTCGGCGATGCGCGTGCCGATCAGGCTGGAGCCGGGCAGTACCTCGAGTTCGGCCACGTATTTGCCGACCTCGCTCGATTGCGGCTGGTCGGCGTCGATGTGCTTGGGCAGCAGATGGCGGCCGATCAGCATCAGGTACAGCATGCCGACCACTGCCAGCACCGCGCCCATGCGTGTGAATTCGAACACGCCGATGGGCGCCAGGCCGTGCGCCTGTGCCAGCGAGTCGGTGAGCAGGTTGGACGAGGTGCCGATCAACGTGCACACGCCGCCCATCTGCGCGGCGTAGGCCATTGGCATCAGTACGCGGGCCGGCGAGGTGCCGGTGCGCTGGCATACGCGCAGGGCCAGCGGCAGGAAGGTGGCGACCAGCGCGATGTTCTTGACGAAGGCGCCCAGCGGCGCGATGGCCAGCATCATCGCCAGCGTCAGCAGCCACGGCTTGCGGATCTTCATCAGCAGCCGGGTCAGCGGGTCGAGCACGCCAGAGCGCTCGATGCCCAGGCTGAGCGCAAACATCGCCGCCACCGTCACCGTGGCCTCGTTGCTGAAGCCCGACAGCGCTTCCATCGGGGTGACGATGCCCAGCACCACCAGGGCGCCCAGCACGATCAGCGCCACCAGGTCGATGCGCAGCTTCTCGCTGGCAAACAACGCCATGGCACCGATTACCACGGCGACGGTGGCCCAGGCTTGCCAGCTCATGGCCGGATGCACCTTGGTGGCAGATAGTGGGCGACAGCGGTGCGGAAGGTGGACATCGACGGCATGATAACGAGGTTGCATGGCACGGCGCGGGCTGGCGTGCGCGCACCGGCCGCGCGTGACTTGCGTGCGGCGCGGTGCCAACCTCGCCGAATCGGGCCACGGGAGCGGTGATGAGTGTGGATCAAGCCAAAGGCAAGGCCACGGTCGCGCTGGCCCTGGGCGCCGGCGGGGCCAAGGGCCTGGCGCACATCGGCGTCATCGAGGAGCTGGAGCGGCAGGGTTACACCATCATCGCCATTGCCGGCAGTTCCATGGGCGCACTGATCGGCGGCATCCATGCCATGGGCAAGCTGGCGTTGTACCGCGACTGGGTCTGCAGCCTGGCGCGGCTGGATGTGCTGCGGCTGGCGGACTGGACCTTGTCCGGTGGCGGCTTCATCAAGGGCGAGCGGGTGATGAACACCTTGCGTCGGTTGACCGGTGATGTCGCCATCGAGGACTTGCCCGTGGCGTTTACCGCGGTGGCGACGGATCTGGATCGCGGCCGCGAGGTGTGGCTGACGCACGGTTCGCTGTTTGCCGCCATTCGCGCTTCCAGCGCGCTGCCCACGGTGTTTCGTCCGTATGTGCTCGATGGCCACACCCTGGTCGACGGCGCCTTGCTCAATCCCGTGCCGGTCACGCCCTTGATTGGCGTCTCAGCCGATTACCTGATGGCGGTGAGCCTGGACGGCCCGGCGCAGTTGCCGGCGACCGCTGACGCCGCATCCGTGCCGACGCCAACACGCGGGCGGATTGCCCATCTGCTTGCGCGCTGGGTGCCGCACGGTAGTACGGCGGCATCGCCACCGGGGACGTTCGAGCTGCTCAACCAATCCATCGACCTGATGCAGTCGCATCTGGCGCGCCTGCGGCTGGCGGTGTACGAGCCGGATCTGCTGATCCAGCTGCCGCGCGATCTGGCCAATGTGTACGAGTTTTACCGCGCCGCCGAGCTTATCGAGCGTGGCCGCGAGCAGGCCCGCGCGATGCTGGCGCAGTGGCAACGCTCGCCGGCGGCGTAGGACACGCCGTTGCGGCTCAGGCGCGCGCTTTGAGCGGACCGTGAGTGCGCAACCAGTCTTCCATGTAGGCCTTGAGCGCCACGGCGTTGTTGTGCGCCTCGTCGCGTGCGCTGTAGAGCAGCGTCACCTTGTGCCGCACCGAACGCTCGGCAAGGGGCTGCCAGTGTTCGGCCACGGCGTCGAGCTCGGTGGCGTAGCGGTGGCGAAAGCCGTCCCAGCGCGTCGGGTCGTGGTTGAACCAATGGCGCAGGTCGTCCGAAGGCGACAGCTCCTTGGCCCAGATGTCGAACGGCACGGCTTCCTTTTTCAGGCCGCGCGCCCACAGCCGGTCGATCAACACCCGATAACCGTCGGTGTCCGCCGGTGCTACATACACACGCTTGATGGCAATGGCCATGGCTTTGTCTCCCGCAGTTGCCCTGCAAGCATACGGCGGCGCGCTGCCGATGGTTACAGTTCCTCCACGCGCGTCACCTTGGCCCGGCGCATGAGCCAGGCCACGCCGCGCAGGTCGGCCAGGCCGACCCACAAGCGGTCGAGCATGCCGTACTTGGACACGCCCGCTGTGCGTGGGCGATGACCGACTGGCACGCTGGTGCTGGCAAAGCCGGCGCGCTTGACCAGCGCGGGCAGGTAGCGGTGCATGTGGTCGAAGTAGGGCAGGCGCAGGAACACCTCGCGCTCGAACAGCTTCAGCCCGCAGCCGGTATCCGGCGTGGCGTCGCGCAACATGCGCGAGCGCACCGCGTTGGCGATCTTCGAGGAAATGCGCTTGTTGAAGCTGTCGCGGCGCGTGGTGCGCCAGCCGGCAAACAACTTGACCTCGCCAGACGCGGCGGCGCGTGCGGCCAGCAATTTGTTGATGTCGGCCGGATCGTTCTGGCCATCGCCATCGAGCGTGGCGATCCACGGCGCACGCGCGGCCCGCACGCCGTTCCACACCGCCGTGCTTTGTCCGCTGCGGCTGAGGTGATGCAGCACGCGCAGCTCCGGGTGGCCGGCCTTTTGCGCCGCCAGCACGGCGCGGCTGTCGTCGGCCGAGTCGTCGTCGATGTAGATCACCTCGTAATCGACGCGACCGCGCAGCGCCGCGGCAATTTCCGCCAGCAGCGGCGGGATGTTGTCACGCTCGTTGAATACCGGGACGACGACGGAAAGCTCAGGCATGGGACGTGTGGCCTTGCAAGACAAACAAAGTGGCGTTGACGAGGGCGCGCATGGGGTAACCGAGGCAATGCGGCACGGCGCGCGCCGGCTTCACGGCAACCGTGTCACCGCAGCTTGCCAAGGATGCCTTCCAGCTCGTCGTTGCTGTGATAGTGGATCACCAGTTTGCCGCGTCCGCCTCGGCCCTGCGCCAGCTCGACGCGGGTGGCCAGACGCTCGCTCAACTGGCGCTCCAGGTCGGCAATGTTGGGATCGCGTCCGGCCTTGGCGCGCGCCGGACCGTGATTGCCGGTCTGCGCGCGGCGCGCGGCATCTTCCAGCTCGCGCACGCTCCAATGTGCGCGTGCGGCTTCCAGCGCCAGCGCCTCGGCCATCGGCGCGGGCAGGGTGAGCAGGCAGCGGGCGTGGCCCATGTCCAGCTGGCGTGTGTCGAGCAGGCGCTTGATGGAGGCCGGCAGCTCCGTGAGGCGCAGCAGGTTGGACACCGCCGCGCGCGAACGGCCGACGGCGTCGGCGGCTTGCTGGTGGGTGAGGTCGAAATCGTCGATCAGGCGCTTGAGCGCATCGGCTTCTTCCAGCGGTGAAAGATCCTCGCGCTGGATGTTTTCAATCAACGCCATGGCCGGCACGGCCGCTTCGTCCACCTGCTTGACCAGCGCCGGCAACTCATCGAGTTGGGCGCGCTGCGCCGCGCGCCAGCGGCGTTCGCCGGCGATCAGCTCGTAGCGGTCCTTGCCCAGCGCACGCACCACCACCGGCTGGATCAGGCCCTGGGCCTTGATCGAGGCGGCCAGTTCATCCAGCGCGGCCTCGTCCCAATGCCGGCGCGGCTGGTATTTGCCGGCGACGATGTGGGCAATGGGCAAGGTGCGCAGCTCGTTGTCGGCCGCCGGCGCCACATTCGGGCCGCCATCGCCGCCCAACAATGCGTCCAGACCCCGGCCCAAGCCCCGTTTTTTCGCTGCAGCCATGCTTATTCCTGATGATTGGCGGCCGGCGCCTTGAGCAGGCTGTCGACCTCGGCAGGGTGCGCCGCGCGGGCGCCGGTTGCCGGCGTGTGGCCGCGTTGGCGACGGATCATTTCCCCGGCCAGTCCCATGTAGGCGATGGCGCCGCGCGAACTGCGGTCGTACAGATGGATTGGCTGGCCGAAACTTGGCGCCTCGGCCAGGCGCACGTTGCGCGGGATGATCGAGCGCAGCACCTTGTCGCCAAAGTGCTGGGTCAATTGCGCCGAAACCTCGTTGCCCAGGTTGTTGCGCACGTCGTACATGGTGCGCAGCAGGCCTTCGATCTCCAGTTGCGGATTGAGCCTCTGACGTACGGCCTTGACCGTTTCCAACAGGCTGGACAGCCCTTCCAGCGCAAAGTATTCGCACTGCACCGGAATCAGCACGCCGTTGGCGGCGGTCAGGGCGTTGAGCGTCAGCAGGTTCAGCGATGGCGGGCAATCGATGAGGATGCTGTCGTAGTTGGCGCTGATGTGCGCCAGCTGTTCCTTGAGCCGATGCTCGCGCGCCAGCGCATCCATCAACTTGAGCTCGGCCGCGGTCAGGTCGGCGCCGCCGGGCAGCAGGTCAAAATGCGCCGCAGTGGTGACGAGGGCGCTGGCGATGGGCACTTCTTCCAGCAGTACCGCGCAGCCATTGGGCGTGGCCTCGCGTTTGTTGACACCCGAAGCCATGGTGGCGTTGCCCTGCGGGTCCAGATCGACCAGCAGCACTTTGCGCCGCGCCGCCGCCAAGGCGGCTGCCAGATTGACGGCAGTGGTGGTCTTGCCGACGCCACCTTTCTGGTTGGCGACAGCGATGATGCGGGCCATGGAGGGATCGGTACCGAGCGCTCAAAGGACGCTAGATTAGCATTGCGCGCGGCCCGGGCCGCGCGCCGCGGCATGGCCGAGGACCACCACATGGCGGCGCGCATCCAGCCCCGGTACGGCAAGCTCGTGTGTTGCCAGCACGCGAAAGGTGTCCGGCACGCCGGCGATCTCGTCGTCCGACCGCTGGCCCTTCATCGCCAGCCAGCGGCCGTCGGCCGCCAGCAGATGACCGCCCAGCGCCAGCATGTCGCCCAGGCTGGCGAAGGCGCGGGCGGTGATGCAGTCAAATTGCCCGGTTACCTCCTCCACCCGCGACTGCACGGCGTGCACGCCGGTGAGCTCCAGGGTGCGAATGGCTTCGCGCAGGAAGCGCACCTTCTTGCCATTGGAATCGACCAGCAATATGTCCCTCCCAGGTGCGGCAATGGCTAGCGGAATGCCAGGCAGGCCCGGGCCGGTGCCGAGATCGGCCAGCGTCTGGCCGTGGACGAACGGCAGGATGGCCAGCGAATCGAGCAGGTGGCGGTCGATCATCTGTATCGGGTCGCGCACGGCGGTGAGGTTGTAGGCGCCGTTCCAGCGCTGCAGCAAAGCCTGATAGGCCAGCAGCCGCTCGATTGCGGCGGCGGGCAGGGACAATCCCAGCGCGGTGGTGCCAGCGACAAGGCGTGCGTGCAGCGCAGTGGATGACATGCGTGGGTCCAGGCGGTGACAGCGCCGTAGTATCGCCGCTGGCGTGATGCAAACAAAACCCGCGACAGGCGCGGGCTTGGGCAAAACCGGTGGCGGGCGGGAAACCTCAGGCTGCGTCCAGCTCCACCCGGGTGATCATCACGCCGCGCTGGCGCAGGGCGTGGTTGAGATGCTGCTTGACCCGGCCGCCAAGGTCGTGCGGATTACTGCGCGCGGCCGGAGGCTCGGTTTGCAGCGCATCCAGCGCGCCGCGGCGGATCAGCTGCTCGGCCTGCGCAATCACCGCGTCGGCACGCTCCGGCTCCAGCACCTGCCAGTACACCGTGCCGCGGACATTGCCCGATTGCGCCGTGACTTCATCAAGACGCAGCATCTGCCCACCCAGGTCGATACGGTGCGCGATGTGATCCAGCCCCGGCGTCACCCAATGCAAGCCCGGTTCCAGCAACCGCAGCTGGCGCTTGCCGCGATACAGGCTATACACGTGGCCCTGCGGCACGCGTTTGACGGCGACAACCAGCAGGCCAAGCAGCAGGGTGAGGGCGAGGATAGTCATGAGCAGAAACAATAGTTTGCGCGGTACTCGGTGGATGAACTTGAAGTAGGGGGTGCAATCGCATGGTTGCACACGGGTTAATTCAAACTTAACAAGTTTTAGTGACGCCGTCCAGCGCCATGCAAATGGCCGTGGGCCTTCATTCAGAAAGGTCAACGGCCATCGCATCAGCAACTTGAGGACCGCCGGGAACAAGGCGTCGTTCCGGTGCTGGTTGGAGCCGAAGAGACAGGCGGGACTTGGTCGCGTGACGCGTCTAGAACTTGCCCGCCCGGAAATCGGCGATGGCTTCATGGATCTGCTCGGGCGTGTTCATCACGAACGGGCCGTAGCGCGCCACGGTTTCATTGAGCGGCTTGCCGGCGACGATCAGCAGGCGCGTGGCTTTGTCGCCACCGGCCAGTTGCAGTTGTGTGCCATCGGACAACACGCCCAGCTCATTGCGCTGCAGCAGCTCGCCGCCAACCAGGGCCGAGTCGCCGTCGAACACGTAGGCAAAACCATGGTGTCCGACGGGCAGGTCCAGCGTCAGCGTGGCGCCCGGTTGCAGGCTCACATCCAGGTACACCGGTTCAGTGACGATGCCTTCGACCGGGCCGGTGGCGCCAGCCAGTTCGCCGGCGATTACCTTGACCTCGACGCCGTCGGCTGGGTGCACCACGGGAATCCGGTCGGGGCCGATGTCCTGGTAGCGCGGGGCGGTCATCTTGTCGCTGGCCGGCAGGTTCACCCACAACTGGAAGCCCCACATCAGGCCGTTTTCCTGCTGCGGCATTTCCGAATGCAGGATGCCGCGGCCGGCGGTCATCCATTGCACGCTGCCGGGGGTGAGGTTGCCGCTGTTGCCGTGGTTGTCCTGATGCTGCATGTGGCCGGCCAGCATGTAGGTGACGGTCTCGAAGCCACGATGCGGATGCTCGGGGAAGCCGGCAATGTAGTCGTCGGCGCTGTCGGAGCGGAATTCGTCCAGCAGCAGGAACGGGTCGAGCATGTCCAGGCCCGGCTGGCCGATGATGCGCTTGAGCTTCACCCCCGCGCCGTCGGCGGTATCCATGCCGCGGATGCGGCGGGTGAGGGTGCGTTGGGTACGGGTGAGGTCGCTCATGGCGCGCTCCGGATCAGGAAAGGTCGGCCCTCAAGATGGTCCCGTTTGCGCGCCGATCCAAGCACACGCCGCGGAACGCAGCGTTTCCCGCAGGGCGACAGTGTTCAGTGCAGCCAGTGGCCGGCGCGCTGGCGCGGAGGCGTGGCCTGGGCGTCTTCGTCGTCTTCCCGCGCGCGCAGCTCGGCGGCAGCCTGCAGTTCGGTTTCCGTGATGGGCTTGTCGTCCCAGTAGTGGCTGATGGCGACCAGCACGGCCGGCACCTGGGACAGGCAGTCGTCGTATTCGTCGTCGCCGAGTTTTTCAAACTCGGCCTCGGCCTGCAGCACGCCTTCGTCGACGGCCAGCGCCATCACCGGCCCAAGCATTTCCATCAATTGCGGATCGGCAGCCAGGCGCGTCTCCCACAGCACGGCGCGCAGGTCGATGCCGCGGCTGAAGCCTTCGCACCAGCCGGCGGCGGACAAGGTCGGCCCGGTTTCCAGCACGATTTCGCCAAGGATCGGTTGATAGGCGTCCACGTCCAGCTCGGCGCTGATGGAGTCGTTGAGCTTGGCCAGCAACGCCAGGATGCGGTTGCCCTCGGCTTCGTCGGTGAAGGGTTGATGCAGCACTTCCGGCAGCCATTCGTCCGGCAGCACCTGCATCGGGCTGATGGCGGCGGCACTGAGCAGGCCATGCACGCCGTCCAGCAGCAGGTCGCCTTCGCCGGTGTGGGCGCGCAGGTAGCGGTCAAGCTCATCCAGCTCGCTGTCGGCCAGTGAGCTGGGCCATTCGTTCTTGCGGCTCATTGCAGGCTTCCCAGATCCAGCTCCAGCGTGACCGGCGTGTGGTCGGACGGACGTTCCCAGCCGCGCGGCTCGCGGTCGATGCCAACGGCCGCCACCGCCGCCTTGAGCGCGTCGCTGACCAGCAGCAGGTCGATACGCAGCCCGTGGTCGCGACGGAAGGCGCCCTGCCGGTAGTCCCACCAGCTGTAGTGCCCGCCTTCGGCCTGCTGCAGGCGGAAGCTGTCATGCAGGCCGAGCGCGGTGATGGCCGCCAGCGCCGCGCGCTCCGGCGGCGAGCACAGGATGCCGTCGGCCCACAGCGCGACGTCGTGCACGTCGCGGTCATCCGGCGCGATGTTGAAGTCGCCCAGCACTACCAGGTGCGGATAGCGCGCGATTTCCTCGGCCAGCCAATCGCGCAGCGCCGCCAGCCAGGTGAGCTTCCAGGCGTATTTTTCGTCGCCAACGGCCTTGCCGTTGACCACGTACAGGTTGATGACGCGCACCGCCTGCCGCACGTCGCCGCCGTGTGGCGTCAGTGTGGCGGCCAGCACGCGGCGCTGCGGGTCGTCCAGGCCGGGAATGGCCCGCCCGACGTCGACAAAAGCGCCGGTGCTGGCATCGCGCGCCAGCAGAGCCACGCCGTTGTAGGTTTTCTGTCCCGAGAACACCGCGTGATAGCCGGCTGCAGCCAGCTCGTCGACCGGGAATTTGTCGTCTTCAAGCTTGATTTCCTGCAGGCCGACAACATCCGGCTGGGCACTGGCCAGCCATTGCGTCAGGTGCGGCAGGCGCACCCGCAGCGAATTGACGTTCCACGAGGCAATCTTCATCCGCGCATTGTAAGGGATGCCCCCGCGTGAGCCCGGTCGAGGTGGTTTGAGCTGAATTTGTGCAATACGCGATGGACCCGGGGCAAATCTGCTTGCAATGGCGGCGCATTTGTAGTGTATGCTGCCGTGGCGAGGGTCCGGCGATTGTCTGGCTTTTGCTAACTATTGCGGCTCGGCGCCATCACCACGGGTGATGACATCCGGGGCCGCAAACCATCCATTGCTTCAAAAGGTATGTTACATGTCGGATCGTCAGAGCGGTACAGTCAAGTGGTTCAACGACGCCAAGGGTTTTGGCTTCATCACGCCGGAAAGCGGTGATGACCTGTTCGTGCATTTCCGCGCGATCCAGGGCACGGGCTTCAAGTCCCTGCAGGAAGGCCAGCGCGTGACGTTCATCGCCACCAAGGGTCAGAAGGGCATGCAGGCTGAGGAAGTTCAGGTAGTCTGAGCTGTCACGGCTTGAGCTGATTTGGAAAAGCCCGCTTCGGCGGGCTTTTCTTTGCGCGTGATATGCGTTTCGACGCGGCGCATGTTCATTGCAAGTTCAATGCGGGCGGCTACCCTGCTGGATCATCTTCACCGTCCCCGTGGAATCATTGCAATGAAGAAAACCTTGATGGCTGGCGTGATGCTGGCCGCGCTGGCAAGTTTTGCGGTTCAGGCGCAGGACGCCGACACCAATACTGCCGCCAGCAGCGGTGGCTGGACCGGTTCGGGCGAGTTCGGCTTTGCCTCCGCCACCGGCAATACGCGTTCGCAGAACATCAACGCCAAGCTTGGCCTGAGCCAGGAAAACGACCAGTGGAAGAACTCGTTCTTCCTCGATGCCCTGCGCTCCAAGAATGAGCAGAAGATTGTCGACGCCAGCGGCGCCACGGTATCCCGGCTCAATACCACGGCCGATCGTTACGACGGCGGCGCATCGGTCGGCTTGAAGCTCGACCCGCGCAGCTACATCGTTGGCGCGGCGCGTTACGAGCACGACGAATTTGGCGCCAACCGGTGGCAGGGCATTGTCTCGCTGGGCTATGGCTACATTGCCCTGAAGGATGAGCGCACGGAGTTGTCGTTTGAAATCGGCCCCGGCTACAAGCGCTACCGCCCGGCTGACGTCGACTTGCTGGTGGGCGGCGTGGTGGTGCATCAACAGCAGCCGGTCATCGGCGAAGCCGTGGCGCGCGGCCTGATCAATTACAAGTACAAGCTCACCGACAACACGGCGTTTGAAAACACGCTGCTGGCCGAAGCCGGCTCCAAGGACACCTACCTGCAAAACGATGCCGGCCTGGCCGTCAGCATGACGCGCAAAATGGCGCTCAAGGTGGGTTTCCAGGTGCGCCACCACAGCGATGTGCTGCCGGGCATCAAGCGGACCGACACGCTGACCACGACCAATCTGGTCTACAACTTCTGACATCCGCTCGGATTTTGGCGTGAATGCAGGCCGCGGTGCGCAAGTACCGCGGCCTGCTTGCAGTGTGTCGTCGCGAAGCCGTGACGACGCTGATCGCGCGCGAAGTGTGCGATCAGCGGTTTACGGGCTACAACCCCAGCGCCTCGCCGGCGCCTTGCTGCAACAGCAGCTCGGCCACATGCCGGCCCAGCGCCGGCGCATCGTCGGCACTGCCGCTGGCTTCGGCGCGCAGGACGCGTCCGTGGTCGACATCGCCGACCAGGCCGCTCAGGTGCAGGTTGTGCTCGGTGCGTACGCACCAGGCGCCGATCGGCACCGTGCAGCTGCCGCCGAGGGCGCGGTTCATCGCCCGCTCGGCGCTGACGGTGAGGCGCGTGTCGCGATCATTGAGCTGTTCCAGCAGCGCCACGGCGCTTGCATTGTCGGCGCAGGCCTCGATGGCGATGGCCGCCTGGCCGGGTGCCGGCAGCCACTCCGGTGCGGCCAGGCGCGAGCGGATGCGCTCGGCCAGGCCCAGTCGTTCCAATCCGGCGCAGGCCAGGATGATGGCGTCGTAACCGCCTTCGTCGAGCTTGCGCAAGCGCGTGCCGACATTGCCGCGCAAGTCCAGCCGCTGCAGGTCAGGGCGCAGTGCACCCAGTTGCGCCTGCCGGCGCAGGGATGACGTGCCGACACGCGCGCCGTGCGGCAACGCGTCCAGCATCGCGTAGCGGTTGCTGACAAAGGCGTCGGCAGCGTCGGCGCGCGGCAGGATGGCCGGCAGCACGAAGCCTGGTTCCAGATTGGCCGGCACGTCCTTGAGCGAGTGCACGGCCAGGTCGGCACGGCCTTCGAGCATGGCGACTTCCAGCTCCTTGAGGAACAAGCCCTTGCCGCCGATGCTGGCCAGCGGCCGGTCCAGCACCTGATCGCCGCGCGTGGTCATCGGCACCAGCGCCACCACCAGGCCGGGAAACCGCGTACGCAGCAGGCCGGCCACGTGTTCGGCTTGCCACAACGCCAGCGCGCTTTCGCGCGTAGCGATGCGCAGGAGGGAAGGATTCATCGCAGCTCCGCTGAAAACTGTAGGCCCATTGTCGCCCAACCACGCGCGGGTCGTGTCAGCGCGGCAGCACGGCCTTGGCGCGCGCGACCACGTTGTCCACGGTGAAGCCGAAGTGCTGCAGAAGGTCGGCCGCCGGGGCGGAGGCGCCAAAGTGGTCGATGCCCAGCACGTCGCCGGCGGCGCCGACGTAGCGTTGCCAGCCCTGCGACACGCCCATTTCCACCGCCAGGCGCGCCGTCACCGCTGGCGGCAGCACGCTGTCGCGGTAGCTTTGCGGCTGGGCGTCGAACAGTTCCCAACTTGGCATCGACACGCAGCGCACGGCCGTGCCGTCCTGTGCCAGCCGCTCGGCGGCGGCGAGGATCAGGCCGACTTCCGAGCCGGTGGCGATCAGGATCAGCGCCGGTGTGCCGGCCTGGCTGTCATACAGGACATAGGCGCCGCGGCGCAGGCCCTCGGCGCTGGCGTAGCGGCTGCGGTCGAGTGTCGGCAGCTTTTGCCGGGTCAGCGCCAACAGCACCGGCTGGCCGCGGGTTTCCACCGCCACCTGCCAGGCCACGGCCGTTTCGTTGGCGTCGGCCGGGCGGAGCAGGGTGAGGTTGGGGATGGCGCGCAGGCTGGCCAGCTGCTCGATGGGCTGGTGGGTCGGGCCGTCTTCGCCCAGGGCAATGCTGTCATGGGTGAACACGTGGATCACATGCACGCCCATCAACGCCGCCAGGCGGATGGCTGGGCGCATGTAGTCGGAAAAGATCAGGAAGGTGGCGCCATAGGGGATGAAGCCGCCGTGCGCCGCCAGGCCATTGACGATGGCGCCCATGGCATGTTCGCGCACGCCAAAGTGCAGGTTGCGTCCGGCTTTGCTCCACCCACCGCCGTCAGAACCTTGCGTGTCGGTGCCGGCGTGTGCCTGCGGGTTGAAGTCGCCCAGGCCCTTGAGGTTGGTGAAGGTGGACGAATCCAGATCGGCCGAACCGCCAAACAAGCCGGTGAGCCGCGGTGCAATGGCGTTCATGATCTTGCCGCCGGCTTCGCGCGTGGCCAGGCCCTTGGCGTCGACATCGAAGTGCGGCAAGTCGGCGTCCCACTGTGCCGGCAGCTCGCCGCGCAGACGCCGACGCAGCTCGGTGGCTTGTTCCGGATAGGCCTTGGCATAGCCGTCCAGACGGCTGTTCCAATCGGCCTGCGCCTGCGCGCCGCGGGCGGGTGCCTCGCGGAAATGCGCCAGCGCGGCCTCGGGGACCAGGAAGTCCGGCGTGAGCGGCCAGCCCAGCTTCTGCTTGGTGGCCTTGACGTCGTCCACGCCCAGCGGCGAGCCGTGCGCCTTGTAGCTGTCCTGCTTGGGTGAGCCGTAACCGAGATGCGTGCGCACCAGGATCAGTGTCGGCCGCTGGGTGTCGGCTACCGCGGCGTTGATGGCCGCGTCGATGGCCGCTACGTCGTTGCCGTCGTCGACCTTCAGGGTTTGCCAGCCATAGGCCTCGAAGCGCTTGGCGCGATCCTCGGTAAAGGTGATGTCGGTACCGGCGGCAAGCGTCACGTAGTTGTCGTCGTACAGGCACACCAGCTTGCCCAGCTTGAGGTGGCCGGCAAGCGACGCCGCCTCGGCGGCCACGCCTTCCATCAGGTCGCCGTCGCTGACGATGGCCCAGGTGCGGTGGTCGATGACGGTGTGGCCGTCGCGGTTGTACGTGGCGGCCAGCTGCGCTTCGGCAATGGCCATGCCCACGACGTTGGCCAGGCCCTGGCCGAGCGGGCCGGTGGTGACTTCCACGCCCGGCGTATGGCCGTATTCCGGGTGGCCCGGCGTCTTGCTGCCCCATTGGCGGAACTGCTTGATGTCATCCAGCGACACGTCGTAGCCGGTCACGTGCAGCAGGCTGTAGAGCAGGGCCGAGCCGTGGCCGGCGGACAGCACGAAGCGGTCGCGGTCGGCCCAGTGCGGATCAGCCGGGTGGTATTTCATGTGCCGCGTCCACAGCACGTAGGCCATCGGCGCGGCGTCGAGCGGCAGGCCCGGGTGGCCGCTGTTGGCCTTTTGCACCATGTCCACCGACAGGAAACGTAGCGTGTTGATGCATTGCTGGTCGAGGTCGCTGGACATGAAGGTCTCCGATGGATGTGGGGTGGATATGCAGAAGCCCGCTCGCGGGCGATGCCTTTGCGGTTTCGCCAAATTCACTCAAGGCAACGCCCGCGAGCAGGCTCCCGCGACGGCGCGTTGCGTGGGTCAGGCGAGTGCGGCGTCGACGATGTTCTGCGCTTCGCCGAGCAACGCCTGCAAATGCGCCTCGCTTTTGAAGCTCTCAGCATAAATCTTGTAGATCGCCTCGGTGCCGGATGGCCGCGCGGCAAACCAGCCGCTGGCGGCAATGACCTTGATGCCACCGATGGCCTTGCCGTTGCCGGGGGCGTGATCGAGCACTTGGGCGATTTTTTCGCCGGCCAGTTGATCAGTCTTGAGCTGGTCGGGCGAGAGCTTGGCCAGCCTGGCTTTTTGTGCCGGCGTGGCGGCGGCCTCGATGCGGTTGGTGAAGGGCGCGCCCAGCTCGGTGGTGAGCTGCGTGTACAGCTCGCCCGGATCCTTGCCTTGGCGTGCGGTGATTTCCGCCGAGAGCAGCGCCGGCACCAGACCGTCCTTGTCGGTGGTCCATACCGAACCGTCGCGACGCAACAACGAGGCGCCAGCGCTTTCCTCGCAGCCGAAGCCCAGCGAGCCGTCAAACAGCCCGGCCGAAAACCACTTGAAGCCGACCGGCGCCTCGTACAGCGCCCGGCCCAGGCGTTTGGCCACGCGATCGATCAGTGCCGTGGTGACCACGGTCTTGCCCACCGCCGCGTGCCCGGCCCACTGCGGCCGGTGGCGATACAGGTAATCGACCAGCACCGACAGATAGTGGTTGGGCGGCATCAGGCCGCTGGAACGGGTGACCACGCCGTGGCGATCGTGGTCGGTGTCGCAGGCAAAAGCGACGTCGTATTGGTCCTTCAATCCGATCAGCCGTTGCATCGCGTAGGGCGAGGACGGATCCATGCGGATCTTGCCGTCCCAGTCCACGCTCATGAAGGCAAACTGCGGATCGACCACGTCGCTGACCACGGTCAGGTCGAGTTTGTAGCGCTCGGCAATCCGCGCCCAGTAGTGCACGCCAGCGCCGCCCAGCGGATCGACGCCCATGTGCACGCCAGCGCTGCGGATGGCGTCAAAGTCGATGACATTGGCCAGATCATCGACATAGGCGCTGCGGTAATCGTGCTCACGCGTCGTGCTGGCCTGGCGGGCCTGCGCAAACGGCACGCGCTTGACGCCGGCAAGCTTGGCTTCCAGCAGCGCGTTGGCCCGCTGCTCGATCCAGTGCGTGATGTCGGTGTCGGCCGGGCCGCCGTTGGGCGGGTTGTACTTGAAGCCGCCGTTGTCCGGCGGGTTGTGCGATGGCGTGATGACGATGCCGTCGGCCAGCCCGGTCTTGCGGCCGCGGTTGTAGACCAGGATGGCGTGCGAGATGGCCGGTGTCGGCGTGAACTCCCCGCCGGCGGAAATCATCACCGCCACGCCGTTGGCCGCCAGCACTTCCAGCGCGCTTTCAAAGGCCGGTTGCGACAGCGCATGTGTGTCGGCGCCGATGAACAGCGGGCCGTCGATGCCGTGGCCGCTGCGGTATTCGCAGATGGCCTGCGTGATGGCCAGGATGTGCGCGGCGTTGAAGCTGCGCTGGAACGAACTGCCGCGATGGCCGGACGTGCCGAATGCCACGCGCTGCGCGGCGACGCCGGGGTCGGGCGTGAGGTCGGTGTACGCCGCGCACAAGGCGTCGACATCGACCAGGATCGAGGCGGGTGCCGGCTTGCCGGCGAGGGGACTGATGCGTTGGCTCATGATGGCTCGGTACTGGTGGGGTCGTCGCTGATGGGGGCGTCGCGCAACTGCCGGTAGCGGCGGATCAACTGGTTGGTGGAACTGTCGTGGGCAAGGTCGGGCGTGGTCGGCGCGGTCAATTCGGCAATGGTGGTCTTGGCCAGCTGCTTGCCCAATTCCACGCCCCATTGGTCAAACGAGTCGATGCCCCAGATCACGCCTTGCACGAAGACGCTGTGTTCGTACAGCGCGATCAGCGTGCCCAGGCTGTACGGCGTCAGACGTCGTGCAAGCAGCGTGCTGCTGGGCCGGTTGCCGACAAACGTGCGGTGCGGGATCAAGGTCTCCGGCACGCCTTGCGCACGCACCTGCGCGGGCGTCTTGCCAAAGGCCAGCGCCTCGCCCTGTGCAATGAGGTTGGCCAGCAGCAAGTCGTGTTGATCACCGGCCAATGAGTCGCCGGCTGGCTGGGCGTCACTGGCCGCAGCGTCCGGCGCGTGTACCGGTAGCGGGTTGAGGCCTTGGCCAAAGCCGATGAAATCGCACGGCACCAGCCGCGTGCCCTGGTGCAGCAATTGGTAGAACGAATGCTGGCCGTTGGTGCCCGGTTCGCCCCAGTAGATGGCACCGGTGGCGTAGTCGATCGGGTCGCCGTCCAGCGTGACGTGCTTGCCGTTGCTCTCCATCGTCAATTGCTGCAGGTAGGCCGGAAAGCGCTTGAGGTATTGCTCGTAGGGCAGCACGGCAACCGTTTCGGCGCCCAGGAAGTTGGTGTTCCACACCGCCAGCAGGCCCATCAGCGCCGGCAGGTTGCGTTCCACCGGTGTGCTGCGGAAGTGCTCGTCCATGGCGTGGAAGCCATCCAGCATGGCGCGGAAATGGTCCGCGCCGATGGCGATCATGGTCGACAGGCCGATGGCCGAGTCCATGGAATAGCGCCCGCCGACCCAGTCCCACAGGCCAAACATGTGCTCGCGGTCGATGCCGAATTTCGCCACCTCGTCGGCGTTGCTCGACACCGCGATAAAGTGCTTGGCAATGGCGGCTTCGTCGCCCAGCGCGGCCAGGCACCAGCGCCGCGCGGCGTGGGCGTTGGTCAGCGTCTCCAACGTGGTGAAGGTCTTGGAGCAGACGATGAACAGCGTCTCGGCCGCATCCAGGTCGCGCGTGGCCTCGGCAAAGTCGGTGCCGTCGACGTTGGACACGAAACGCACCGTAAGCGCGCGGTCACTGTAGGCGCGCAGGGCCTCGTACGCCATCACTGGCCCGAGGTCGGAGCCGCCAATGCCGATGTTCACGATGTTGCGGATGCGCCGGCCGCTGTGGCCGCGCCAGTCGCCGCTGCGGATCGCTTCGGAAAGGGTCGCCATGCGCGCGAGCACCGCGTGCACGTCCGGCACAACGTTGCGGCCGTGCACCAGGATTTTCTCGTCGGCGCTGGCGCGCAGCGCCACATGCAGGACCGGACGATTCTCGGTGGCGTTGATGCGCTCGCCGCGGAACATGGCCGCGGTGCGCTGCTCCAGCCCGCAGGCGGCGGCCAGCTGCGCCAGCAGCGCGATGGTGTGCGCGTCGACGCGCTGCTTGGAGTAATCCAGATACAACCCGACCGCTTCGGCCGTGAGCCGCTCGCCGCGCTTCGGGTCGGCGGCAAACAGCTCGCGCAGATGCTTGTCGCGCAGGTGCGCAGCGTGTTCGACCAGCGCCTGCCATTGCGGCCGTTGCGTGAGGCCGGACGCAGTCATTGCGCCGCCTTGCGGGCGTGGCTGTCACGCAGGGCACCGGCCTTGGTTTCCAGCACTTGCAGCAAGTGCTGCCATGACTTGACGAAGGCGGCGGCGCCGTCGGCCTGCAGCTTGGCGGCCAGCGTGTCGGGGTCGACGCCGGCGGCGCGGATGCGCTCGATCACGGCATCGGCATCGCCGCCATCGCGCGCCATGGGCACGCCAACCTGGCCGTGGTCGGCAAACGCGTGCAGGGTTTTTTCGGGAATGGTGTTGATGGTGTTGGGTGCGGCCAGCGCCTCGATGTACAAGGTGTCCGACGCGTTCTTGTCCTTGGTGCCGGTGCTGGCCCACAGCAGGCGCTGCGGCGCGGCACCGGCGGCGGCGAGTTTTTGCCAGCGCGCGGAGTCGAGCAGGTTGCGGTACTCGCGATAGGTTTGCCGCGCCACGGCGATGCCCAGCGTGTTGTGCATGGATGCAGGCAGTTGCGGGTTGGCCGCCACGTCCCAGCGGCTGACGAACAGCGACGCCACCGAGTGCACCTTGGCGTCCAGGCCGGCGGCCAGCCGGCGCTCGATGCCGCGCATGTAGGCCTCGGCCACGGCGCGGTACTGCGCGCAGGAAAACAGCAGCGTCACGTTGATGGGGATGCCGGCAAAGATGGATTCCTCGATGGCGCTCACGCCTTCGGCGCTGCCGGGAATCTTGACGAAAAGATTGGCGCAGTCGGCTTGTCGATGGATGGCCCGCGCCGCGGCGATGGAGCCGGCGCTGTCGGCCACCAGCAGGGGCGAGACTTCCATCGACACCCAGCCGTCCATGCGGTCGCTGGCGGCGAAGGCAGGCTCGAACAGTTTCGCCGCGCGCCTCAAGTCGTCCAGCGCCAGCGCGATGAACAAGGCCTCGCCGGACAGGCCTTGGCGCGTGCCCTCGGCAATGCCCGCGTCGTAGGCGTCGCCGGCGTCGATGGCCTTGTCGAAGATGCTGGGGTTGGAGGTCAACCCGGTGATGGCGTCTTCGTCGATGTAGCGGGCCAGGCTGCCGTCGTCGAGCAGGCTGCGGGTGATGTTGTCCAGCCACAGGCTCTGGCCAAGGTCATGCAATTTGCGCGTGCTTTTCATGTGCGTCTCCATCAATGCGGGCCGGTGCGGGTCAGTCGGCCGGCGGGGTTTTGGCGGTGAGCGCAAAGTCGTGCGCCGTCATGGCGCACAGCTCGCCGATATGTTCGATGTGCCGGTCTGCCGGCAGGTCACCGGGCTGGCCGCCGGCCGCGGCGTAATGGCCCTGGCGCACGAACACCGTGGTCAGGCGCGGGCCCATGACGCGCTTCATTGCGCTCAGCAGATGCGGTTTGTCGTCGACCATGACGTAATGCGCGGCGCCGAAACGGCGTTGCACCGCATCCAGCATGTGCTGCTTGTGGATATACACCAGCACCTCGCCACGCACGGCCTGCGCCAGACCGCTGCGCGCGATCTTGTGCGGCTGGAACACGATGTCGCCATCGGACAACAACGCGGTGCGGCCCAGCGTGCGCAGATGGGCGATGGCCGCGAGCGCTTGCGGATAGAGGTTTTGCGCGAATGGGTAGTCGAGCAGCCACGCGCCAAGATGCAGGATGGCCGGATCGGCCTCGCGGCTGTGGCGCAGGCGTTGCGCCGCGCCCAGGTAATCGGCGTAGCCGACGTCGTCGCGGATAGCCTCGTAGGCGGCAAAGTACGCCGCGCAGCCCTCGGCGCCGAAGGCGCGTGTCAGCTCGGCGTGCAGGTCGTCGCCAAAGCGGTCGTTGTCAAACAAGGTGTTGTCGACGTCGAGCAGGTACACGGTGCCGGCCGCATCCGGGTTGGCGTCGGGTGTGCGCGTCAACATGGCTTGCTGGTTTCCGGCTTGGGATCGTGCCAGCCCTCGGTGCTGGCGACTACCTGGTTGGCACTGGCCGGGCCCCAGCTGCCTTCCTGGTATGTCTCCACCGGCTGCTGCTGGTTGAGCGCCGGATCGACCACCGCCCATGCCGCTTCCACCGATTCGTCGCTGGTGAACAACGCGTTGTCGCCGCGCAGGGCGTCGCCCAGCAGCCGCTCGTAGGGCGACTTGCCGGGGCCGGGGCGATGGCGCGCAACCAGTTCCACCGGCTGGCCTTCCATCTCCTCGCCGGCATGCTTGACGCGCATGCCCTCGGCAATGATGACGTCCGGGCTCAGGCGAAAGCGGAAGTAGTTGGACTTGGGCGGCGTGATGCGGTCGAAGATCGACAGCGGTGGCGGCTTCATGTCGACCACCACCTCGGTGGTGGTGATGGGCAGATGTTTGCCGGCGCGGATGTAGAACGGCACGCCGGCCCAGCGCCAGGTGTCGATGTGCAGCGCCAGCGCGACGAAGGTCTCGACGTTGGAATCGGCGGCCACGCCTTTCACATTGCGGTAGCCGGCGTATTGCCCGCGCACCACCTGGCGCGGATTGACCGGACGCATGGCGCGGAACAGGCGCAGCTTTTCGGTGCGCAGCGACGTGGGGTCGCTACCGACCGGGGCGTCCATGGCCAGCAGCGAGGTGACCTGCAGCAAATGGTTTTGCAGCACGTCACGAATCGCGCCGACGCCGTCGTAAAACGCGCCGCGACCGGCCACGCCAAAATCCTCGGCCATGGTGATTTGCACGCTGGAGACGTAGCGGTTGTTCCATACCGGCTCCAGCACGGTATTGGCAAAGCGGAAATACAGCAGGTTCTGCACCGGCTCCTTGCCCAGGTAATGGTCGATGCGGAAGATCGACGACTCCGGAAACACCTCGTGCAGGGTGGCATTGAGCGCCCGCGCCGAGGCCAGATCGCGGCCGAAGGGTTTTTCTACCACCACGCGCGCATTGGTCGCGCAGCTGGCCTGCTTGAGGTTTTTCACCACCGCGCCAAACAGGCTGGGCGGGATGGCCAGGTAATGCAGTGGCCGCTGCGCGTTGCCCAGCACTTGCTTGAGCTTGCTGAAGGTGGCCGGATCGCCGTAGTCGCCATCGACGTACTGCAGCCGCGCCGCCAGCCGGGCGAAGGCGGCCTCGTCCACCGGCGTGCCGCTTTCACTGGCGGCGTGGACCAGGCTGTCGTGCGCGCGTTCGCGCAGCTTGTCGGTGGTCCAGTGCGAGTGCGCCACGCCGATGATCGGCAGGTCCAGACCGTCGTGCTGTGTCATCGCCTGCAGGGCGGGGAAGATCTTCTTGTAGGCCAGGTCGCCGGTTGCGCCAAAAAATACCAAAGCGTCCGAGCGTGTGGTTGGCATGGGAAGGATTTCTCCGGCAAGACGGGATAAGCCGCGGACGCAGCGCCGGTGTCATGACGCCGGCGCCGCCGCGAGTCACTGAGTGTGCACCCGTGCAGCTTAAGTCAATGTGCGCATCGTCGTGCGCGGCATTGACGCGCCGTTGTATTCCGCTGTCGTGTCGGGGCGGCACCGAGCGCGCTTTCGTGCGGCGCGCGAGCGGTCGTGATGCCGCCGATCCGCGGGATGTTGCGGCCCGTCTGCACGATGTGGAATCTGCGGCGATGCGGTTTGACCTGGCCTGTCCGGCCATCGGCGGTTACTGACGCTCGCGCCAGGCTGCCGCGCTGAGCTGCGCAATCTGGGCGTCGCAGGCGGCCGCGATGTCGCCGGCGTGGTCCGGGTCGCGCAGGGCGCGCCAGATCTGCGCAATCAACACCGCGCCGATGGCATGCACCGCCTCGTGTCGCGACAGGCCTTCGCCGAGGAGCCGCGCCATGGCTTGCACCGTGGGCGCGTGGTTGGCAGCAAGCTGGTTTTCCACCACCACGTGCATGGCCGCGTGCGTGGCCGGGCTGTCGGGCGATGCGGCGGTTGCATCGGCCTCGTGCCAGGCTCGCACCAGCGCGACGCGGTCGCTTTCATCCAATGCCAGCCATTGCGCAGGGTCTGGGTCGTGTCGCGGGTCGTAAGCGTGCATGTTGGAAAGTCACGGGATGGAGCGGCTTATTCTGACGGGCATGCGCGGCGCGCGCCAAAGTCGCCCTGCGGCAGCGGGGGACCAGGCGACAATGAACCTATTGGCGGGGAGGGTGCTACGCAGCCCGCCCTCGTCGACGCCAAGCCGGTCGATGGGTGCGACGTGCGCCGGCCGTGGTTGGTCGCAAGGTCATTTGTCGGGCGTCGCGCGCGGGCCGGTTGGACGCGCCGTTACTGGTCGACCGGCGGCTGCCACAGTTCGACCTTGTTGCCCTCCGGGTCGATGACCCAGCCAAACTTGCCAAACACCGAGTCGTCGGTCTTGTCCAGCACCTCGCAACCCTCCTGGCGCAGTGCCGCCAACAAGGCCGGCAGATCGTCGACGCGGTAGTTGATGACGAACGGCGGCGCGCCCGGCGCGGCATCCTTCGCAGCGGCAATCGACCACACGGTGGTGCCGGCTGTCTGCTGGCCCGCACCATCGACCCAGCGGAAGGCCGCGCCGCCCCAATCCTGCACATCGATGCCCAGGTGCGCTTGATACCAGGCGCGCAAGGCAACCGGATCCTTCGCGCGAAAAAAGATGCCGCCAATGCCCGTGACGCGTTTCATGGATCTCTCCCAAGTGCCTGCGGATGCGTGATGGGTGCCGTCGCCAAACGCCAGCCGTCTATTCGCGCTTGCGCCCCTCGCGAACCACCGCCGGCAGCACGGTCAGCGCCAACAGGACGATGGCCGCAATCACACCGATGACGACCACCGGCCGCACCCACACCGGCGACGCCGGAAGGGCGTCGAGCAGCATCGGTGCGGCAAACCATGTGGCGCCATACCCGATCAATCCGGACAGTGCGCCAACAAGGACCTTGCGCCAACCAACGTGTGTGTTGTTCATGCGTACCTCGGGTCGATGATTCCGTCAGACACGATGATGCCTGGACAGCCGCTGGCCGGCATACACGGAAAATCCGACGCACGCGACCAGCACCGCGCCAAACACCACATCGTTGAGCGGCCGGGTGAGGTTGATGGCGCAGGCGGCGGTCACGCCGACGGTTATCGCCATGGCGCAGGCGAAATTCGGTTGCTTGCCAAGCCAGCGCGCAGACCACGCCGCTGACAGCGTGGCCACGGCAGTGACAGCGAATATCGTCAGGAGTGACAGGAAAACAGTCATGGTCTGCCTATATCTTGGGCGTCATTTTTGATGCCACATGACGAATTGTCTGGCTATTGATGCCACCCAGACACCCATGCCGATCATGGCCAGGAAACCGCCGACCAGGCTGGCGGTGATGATGCGTACCAGCAGCGAGGCAGGGTCGGCCTTTTCCATCAGCTCGCCGGGTGGAAGACCAAAGGCGATGGCCACGAAAAGCGGGCTGATGAACAGCATGATTTGCGTAAAGCGGCCCCAGAACTGTACCGCCACGTTACCGGCGCAATTTTGGTCAAGCATCCTTGCCAGCGGGTTGCGTATCGCAAAGTAAAACGCCAGACCCGTTCCCGCACCCACCAGCGCGGCAATCAGCAATCCAGTCAATGGCTCCATGGTGTGGTCCTTTGCGTCAAGGTGCCGGCGTGCGTGGGGCATCGCCGGATCGGGATGTCATAGCCCCAGCCAGGCGGCCCAGGCGAGCAGCGGGAACGTTGCCTGCATCACCGCGGCGCGCAGCATTCGCCGTCCAGCGGAAAGCCGCAGTATCGCACCCGCACCAACCATGCAGGCGCAGCCAAACAACACCAGCGTTTGCCCGACAAAGGTGTTGCCGCCGGCTTGGAGCATCCCGAGTCCGATAAAAACGCCAATAGCCAAAAACAGATTGTAAAAACCCTGATTGAAAGCAAACAGCCGGATGGCCTTGGCTTCATCAAGGGTCGCCGCACCAAATCGCCGATACACAGCGGGGCGCATGAACCACAGGCTTTCCATGCAAAAGATAAGCACATGCAGCGCTGCGGCCAAAACGGCAAAGCCTTGACTGATGGGGTTCATGGAGCCTCCACGGCGGCGGGCGAATACAGCGACTCGGCCAGGTAATGGAGCAATCTTCCGTGTGGCGGAAGGGTGATTGATCGTGGCAGTTTGTCAGACAGCATTTTCATTGCCTTGCGATCAGCTCTCAGAGGGGGCGGTTGAGTGTGGGGTGAAGGGCTATGCCTGCGACATGCTTCCCCGAGAGCTCATGAAGAAGAACGTGATCTCTTGCCCCCGTAACCGATCGCATCCAACGGCTGGGCCGCGCCGAAAACGCCCGGGGCGCATGCGCGAATCGCGGCCTCGGCTGCGCCCTCATCGAGGAGCTTGGCCAAGGCGGCGGTATCGGCGGGAACCCACGCCGGGAAGGGTACTTCTTCAAGAGTGTGCTCGCCCGTCACGTTGTGCCACTCATGCAGCCGCGCCAGGCGTTCGGGCGGAAAGTGGTGGCCGACGCGTACCAGTGCCGGCCACAGGCGGGCATGGACAAAGGTGACCTTGCCCGCGACGAGCCGGCAGACGAGCACGGCATCGGAAGCCCTCAGCGCTCGGGTGAGGCGGAAGATGGCTTTGGCGCGCGGGTGTGACCACCAAGTGCCGTGGATCGGCTCCCCTGCAATGGCCTCGGCCAGCGACGGCACCGGCCCGCGAGCGGATTCCAGGACGATCCCGCGTTCGCATACAAAGGCGGCCGCTTCTTGCGGGTTCACGGCAATGCCTGGGTGTGGATAGAGGTAGTCATGGGATGGAAGGAATACCGAAGACGTCTTGTGGCATGCGGAAGCCTAAACGTTTTCGGGCCACGAGGTAGCGCGTGCCGAAAGCGATCGGTGCTTATTCGACGAATGGGCGCCTGGGATAATGTCGTGATGTCGAGCTATCCCGCCTTCAAGGGACCGGCGATTTTGTACGTGTTGAGGATAATGCCGGAAGGCAGGACTTTCGTGCCGGCCAACTCCAGTGAACAGGGTGGCGTCCCCTCCGCGAAGAAACGTTTTCCCATGCCCAGCAGGACCGGATAGACGATCAGCAGGATTTCATCCGCAAGCCCGTGCGCAAGCAGCGTCGACGTCAGCGTGGAACTGCCGCAGAGGATGATATCCGGTCCATCCTGTGCTTTGATGCGGCGAATATTCCCGGCGAGATCCGGCCCAAGGCCTTCGCAAGGACCCCACTCAAGACTTTCCGGACGGTGGGTAACGACATACTTCGTTGCCGCATTGAGGCCGTCCGCCATCGGACTGCTCGGCGCCTTCGGCCAGAAGGCCGACCAGATATCGTAGGTGCGGCGGCCAAGCAGCAAATCGAAGCGCGTGCCATACGCCGCAAGGACGGCATCCCGGCCGGCCGGCGTGCGATAAGGCACGGTCCAGTCGCTGTACGGGAAAACGCCGTCATCGACGGAGTGCTGAATCACGCCGTCCAGCGAGATGTGCTCAAAGAGCTTGAGTGTTCTCATCCGAGTCTCCGTATTCAGGGAAGTAATGTCGGGCTCTGAGGATGTTGCAATGTCGAAGTCGGCCGCTACGCGAATTTCTACGTGGTCATTGCGACCAAGTGGCAGTGCCGTCGTTCGACGTGAACAAAGCATCGACACTCATGCAGAAATAGCCGAGCCATAACGGAACCCGGCTCACTTACCGGATGAAGTGAATCTCGAAAGAAGCAAACCCGATCCTGTCCCGCTTACCCGATCTGCACCGACAGCATGGATAGCGAGCCGCCCTCGATACCTGCGGTGGGAAAGCCCACGGCTTCACCTTCGTCGCTTGCGCCCAACACGTACAACAGGGGCAAGTAGTGTTCGGGGGTGGGAATCGACAGCTCGGCGTCCCGCCCCAACGAAGAATAATTTACCAGTGGCGCGTGGCGGCCTTGCTGGATCAGCTCACGCACGGTCGTCTCGAAACGCGCTGCCCAATCCCGTGGCGGCACCGGCTGCGATGCCCACGCATAAGCGTGCAAGTTGTGCACGACATTGCCGCTGCCGACCACCAGGATGCCTTCGTCGCGCAGTGGCCGAAGTTGCCTGCCGAGTTGGTAGTGGAAATCGGCAGCACGCGTGGCGTCGATGCTCAGTTGCACCACCGGTACATCGGCGGCAGGGAAGACATGCCGCAGCACCGACCAGGTGCCGTGATCCAACCCCCAGGCCAGATCGGCACGCACCTGCACCGGAGCCAGCAATGCTTGCAACCTGCCGACCAGCGAGACATCGCCCGGTGCCGCATAGGTCACCTCGGACAATGCTCGCGGGAAGCCACCAAAATCATGCAGTGTGCGCGGTGCCGACATGGCGGTCGCCGCCGTCCCCGGCAGATACCAGTGCGCCGATACTGCCAGCACGGCACGAGGTCGAGGCAGGCGCCGTCCCATGTCGGACCAGGCGCGCGACCACACCGTGTCCTCGATGGCATTCATCGGGTTACCGTGGCCAAAGAAAATGACCGGCATGCGATCGCTCATGCGTACTCCAAGGAAGGGCGGTTGCCCGCAAGGCATCGCCTGGCCTGAATGACAAATTCCCGCCGGGCTTGATGCGAGATCAACCCGCCAAACCGGCGTTGTGTAGCGACGGGCGTGGCGGGAAGTGCGCTCTGACGCTACTTCAAAATACTGATATTACGGGGTCTCGATTTCCAAGTACCAGTCTGCGTACGGCGTGTTTTTGACAAGATGCCGATGAAAGTCCCCGGCCTCGTCAGTCCACCAAACCGGGCCGCGTTCGCCCAGGGCGATCTTGGCCGTATTGACCGCGCGACGTGCTGCCGCCAGTCGCTCCAGATCGTCGGCTCGCCTGGCAGCCTTGACCTCCCGGCGCGCCTCCATGAGGTCACCGACAAGCCCGGAGCGTATGTCGGGTGCAAGGCCGGGGTTGGCGGCGCGCCACAGTCGGCCGCGAACGACGATATAGCGGCCATCAGGGGTGGTGAGTGGCTTCAAGCGGGCCTGATGCCGCGATCGGATGGCGCCATGGTTGTTCACCTCGGGCGAATGATCGGGCCGCCGGCATGCACCGCCACGCATCACGTAGCATCGAAACCCCACCGCTGGCATTTGCCCGAAAATCAGGGACAAGAACTTTGTGTGTACGCGCTGGTGGGGAAGTCTTTCATGAATTGTCAGGCATAGCCAACAACGCTGGTCAAGAGCGATTTGCTGCGAACGAAAATACCGTTGCCGCGCCCTATTTCGTGATTCTTCGCGTCGTAGACAATGGCTTCGGCAATGAACTGCGATCTATTGCGGTTGACCACTCGTCCAACTGAACGCAATCGACCGGACGATACGGGTCTTGTCAGGTAGGTCGTGAACGATGTGGTTAGTACAAAGAATTCCCGCTCAAGTGAACTGGTTGCGAAAAAGGCGGCATCGTCCAACATCTTGAAATAAACCGATCCATGCACCGCACCGCCTGAGTGGAACAAGTCAGTAGACACATCTATCTCAATCGTGGATTCTCCTTCCAGGACAGCGATTGTCGGACGGTAGAAAGTGTTTATTGGGGCAGCCAGATACATGCGTTCAAGGGAAGCAAAATGTGGATTCCTCGACATCGACTGATATCTCAATATCCAACGCGGTAGTCAAGTGGCGACAAGGCCGTCTGTCGGCAGACTGCTTTATTACGCACGCACATAGCGCAAGTGCGTGGCATCTGGCGTGTTGAGCACCTTGTCGATTCGAAACTGCGGCACGGCCTCGTGCAGATTCTCGAACAGGCGCCTTCCACCGCCAAATAGTACGGGAGCCAGGGCAATTTCCAGCTCGTCAATGACGCCCATGTTCAAGTACTGCTGTATCACGTCCGCTCCACCCGAGATACGAATGTCGCGATTGCCTGCAGACTCCCGGGCTTGTTCAAGGGCACTTGCCGGCCCATCGTTGAAAAAATGGAACGTCGTCCCGCCTGGCCGGACCCATGGTTCACGCCTCGCGTGGGTGAGCACGTACACCGGGGTGTGAAACGGCGCTTCCTGCGGCCAGCTATGCTCGCCTGCGTCAAACATCCGCTTGCCCATGATGTTGGCACCGCTGCGTTCCATGGTGTGGCGGAGCATGTCGTTGATCGGTCCGGTCTCTCCTCCCAGACCGAACTTGAGGTTCTCGCGGAAGTATTGCTGTTTGAGGACCCAGCCCATCAACGCGCCCCACTTGGCCCTCCAGTCCTTGTCATCAGGTTGCTCCCGATTCTCGATGTTCATCCCTTCCGGTGCCACGTAGCCGTCAAGACTGAGTCCGATGTTGACGAACACCTTGCCCATGACTTTTCCCTCGCGATTCTCGATCTCAGCCTGACGCCTGAGTCAAACGGCGGTGAAGCTGTGTACCTGGATGAACTGCCAAGATGGTCTTTTGGCCCATTTCTCCTGCGAAGCCGGCATCACAGTCGCTTTTTCATACCCAAGATTCCCTGCCTCGCAACCTCCAAGGGCCGATAAAGACGCGATCTGATCCAGGTTGACCGTCCCAGATTTTCCCGGAGGAAAGTGGATCGCTCACCCGGGCATCTCAATTTTTACAAGCTTTGTGCGGCCGGAGGCGCCAGCCTTGATAACAACCGCGGCCTTGTGACAACGAAAATGCCTGGCCACCAAAGTAATGAGCTCCTCATTGGCCTTGCCATCGACGGGCGGAGCCTTGAGCTGCGCAATCCATGACCCATCCGGTTGTTGCGAGAAAGAGGATCTTTTGGAGCGGGGTTTTACTTTGACTTGCAGCGTAATGGCAGTCATCTTTCACTTGAACCCCAACGCCCGAATCAAGCCACGCCGTGAAGTGACGTCGGTTCGGATGGAGTCGTCAGTCCGCATGCGCACCACCGTATGACCCGCGCGCTGACTAGTCCAGGAACTTCCAAGTATCGGCGCCATCAAGTCTCCGAACCCGAGTTGACTCAATCACGGTCGGGTCAAAGTTGCGGAAGTTGACGCCCATCCTGTTGCTGTCGCGACCGATGGGCTCCCAGTGGGTCACGCAACCACAGGTAGCGCATCTACAAAGCGCAAGGCATTTGTCGCCCCAAACGTAACGGTCCAATGCACCCCCGCAGGCAGTGACTTTCACCTTGTCCTTATCGTAATAGCCGAAGATGCCACCGTGGCGGCGGCAGATTGAGCAATTACAGCTTGTAAGGCGCCGTGGTTTGTACGGGACTTGGATCTTCACGGCCCCGCAGTGGCATGAGCCTGTGAGCATGGCATCCTCTTCGCGTGGCCTAGCGCCTGAGTTAAGCGGCGGCGAAGCCGTCCGCCTTGAACGAACTGTTAGTCCTCCACACCAACAGCAGCAAAAGCCCGCCTGTACTTTACGAACCCAATTTTACTTGGTGAAAACCCCGACCGCGCGAAGAATGCATGCGCCTGAGTCCGGACAGAACTACTGGCCAGCATGAGCTTAGAGCAGTCCGCCTCACGCGCCAAACGCTCGATGTATGAGAGAAGCGATGAACCAACTCCGAGGCCACGGGCAGACTGATGTACGACAACATTTTCCACAACGCCGAAAGGCTGATCGCCGTACATTGGGTCGGGACAAAGACAAAGAAGCGCAGTGCCAACGACAAGATCGTTACGGACAGCGACCGCCAAGTGCGCAACTGATGATGCGTTGAGCTGAGCTAGACGATTGGGCAAGACCGAAACTGGCGAGCCAGGAACCAGTAAGTGATAGAGCGCTTCGATTTGAGGTGCATCTTCAGGGACGGCCTGTCTGATGTTGAAGTCTGAGTGATGCATCTACGGAGGCCTAACGCTGGAGTTAAGCGGCGGCGAAGCCGTCCGCCTTGAACGAGTAAAAAGAG
>CAZMPZ010000021.1:0-41413 GCA_964568445.1 uncultured Rhodanobacter sp.
GCTGACCGGATACTTCCCACCCTGGCACGCCGCGCTTGCGCAGCTCGGTGGCCAGTGTGTGGCGGAGGATTTTCGGACTGAACCACGCCGGCAGGCGGGCGTCGTCGCGCAGCTTGTTCCAGGTCTTGCGGATCGAGAGGATCCGGCGGCCGTGCCAGTTGACGAAATAGCTGGTGCCGGTCACGCCAGCGAGCACCTTGCGCAGGGTCGATGTCAGCGGCACAACGGGCCGGTGCTTCTTGGTCTGCTTGCGGCCGGGTGGGTTGAGACGGATCAGCGAGGCGGCGCGGTCGATCTGGAACGGCTGCAGATCGAGCGCGGCATCGCCTCGGCAGCCGGTGTTGAGTCGGATCATGCAATACGTCCAGAGATGGCTATCAGGGGGGATGGCATTGAGCAGCGCCGCAATCTGCTGATTGGTGGCGAAGTGTGGATAGGCTTCCGACAGCGCCGGCAGCGGGACAAACGGCGCCTGCACGATTTCCTGATTCTCCCAGGCACGGTTCAGCGCGGCCTTGCCGGTGGCCAGCGTGCGGCGCACATAGCCCTGCGAGTAGCCGCGGGCGTAGAGCCAGGCGCTGAATTCCTTTTGCCGCTTGACGGTGAGATCGGCAACCACGGCGGCATCGCCCCAGAACTCGCGCCACAGTTTCACGGCGCGCTTGTTGGCCGATTTGGCGGCGAGCTGGTTGCCATGCTGGATCATGTAGCGATCGAGCACAGCGAGCAGCGGCATGTCGGCGGGCTGCTCATCACGGATCGTGGCATCTTCGAGGATGATCTCACGGGCCTTTATCCGGGCCTGCTCAACACTTCGAGCGCCCGTACTGCGCCGGACTTTTTCGCCGCGTTCGCGCCATTCGAGATACCAGTTCTCTGATCCCTTGCGTTTGACGAGTGCATATTCGTCGGTGATTTTGATTCTTGGCACTGGGTCACCTCCTGAAGGTAGTCGCGGATGATCTGCTCGGTGTAGCAAGGTTTGCGGCCCACCATGATGCAGCCGATCTTTTTGCGCTTGCGCATGCGCTGCAGCGTGATGGGTGCGACGCCGAGGTAGTCAGCGGCCTCGCGTTCGCTCAAAAGCCTGGGGAGTTGGATCACTGCGTTCATAGCTCTACTCGTTTGCGGCCCGACCATACGGCGCGGCCCCTTTTTCAAGATCAGGGTCAGGCACGCTCATGTGAATTCCGAACGCGACCAGCCGTTCTAGGCTGATCGCGGACATGTGGGCGTGACGATGGGTGTTGATACGCCGATCGAGGTCATCTTTGAGGATCACCCCTGCTTGATCGAGCTGGCGTTTGAAGATGCGGCCCGATTTCACCGGCAGCGCGTTGAACTCATCGCGTAAGCGGCCGGTGCTGCTGAGGTGATCCATGATGTGTGAGGGCCGAATGATCAAACACTGCTCGCCATCCTGAACATCGAACGTGTAGGGATAGGTGAACTGGTGCGATTCGATTTCACTGATCGCTCGCTCGAGGATCCACACCCACGGTTCCCGATCGCCGCTGGTTTCTTGAATGTGCGAGTTCATGGTGGTGCGCAGGTCTTTCCAGAAATCGCCCTGCTCGACCGGAACATCGGCGAACTCGCAAATCAATCCCCAGGCCATCGCGATGGCGGCGTAGTTGCGCACCATCCGCGCGGCACCGGTGTCGCTTGGCTGCGCACGGCACGCCTTCCACATCGAGATCTCGCAATCTTGCAGCAGCTGCGCGATGCGGTCGCGATCGATCGTGGCCAGAAACTCCAGCCATTGCCGCACCGGGAATTTCGGCAGGTTCTCCGGCATCTGCGGCCCCTTACGGTTGGTCAGATCGGTGCGGATCACCTTGCCGGTCAGGCTCTTCACCGGCACATCCTCACCGGCCAGCAACACGGGCGCGGAGCTCATGAACTCTGTGAGGTCGGAGCCGCGGCGCGTCACGGTGTGCTGGTAGCTTTCCTGCAGCATCGCCACGGCCACGTTGATGACATCCTGTCGACGTGCGGATATCTCTTCCCAGCCCACCGGGTGCGAGGTGTGGCTGACGCTGGTCAGCAGGCGGAATTCGGTTTGCAGAGATTGGCCGCCGAACATCGTCATGCCGATGCTGCGCTCGAGGCGCTTGATCAGCGTCGATTTACCCGAGCCCTTGTCCGCCTGCATGATGATGTGCGGCCAGAACCCAGTGAAGGCCTTGAGGTGACAGCCCAGAGACCAGGCCAGCAGCAGCGAGGCGGCGTTGTCCTTAAACGTATCCTGATAGGCGCTGATCACCCGGCGTGCATCGCTCGGCGTGCCGCTAGGGAATGTCAGGTTGTGATACGGACACTGCTTTTCCGGCTCGGTGAAATAGCAATCCGGGCCCTCGTTCACTACGGTTTTGCCATCGCGCCAGGCGAGGCCGACAAAATTGAGCGCATCCCGCGCACCGCAATCAGCCGAGCGCTCCAGAATATTGACCAGGCGCAGAAAGCGCATCGGCGAGAACACCGGTCCAAACTTTTTCCAGTGCTCGATATTGTGCAGGCGCTCATCGGTGAACACGCGGCGGACCAGCTGCGAGCCGTGGCGCGGCGTCTGCACGCTGACCGCGAAGATCGTATTCGGCTGGCTATCGAGTTCGCCGGACATCGTGGCTGTCGCCGATTGAATGGTCACCCGGCTGAGTGCAGCCACGCGGAAACCGCAGGTGTCTTCGAACTTCAGTTGCTCCGCGCCCTCTTCGCCATCCTGCTCCACCTTGGTCACATAGGTGGTGAAATCCGCCTTGGCCCGGTACCGCCAATAGACGCTGAAATCGTGCGGCGGAAGGAACACCCGCGCCTTGCCGAGTGGCGCATCCTTGCCCGGCATGCCCTGGATTGCCCATTGCTCGAATTCGCGCAGGCGTTCGCGCAGCGTCTCGATGCCTTCGGCCTTGGCGATGTCGGCGATATCGTTGTGGCCATCCTCGTACCAGCGCCGCTGATCGACAAACAGCACGGAGATATTGAGCGCGGTCAGCACATCGTAGATCGCCCACGCAGCTTTCGCGCCGGGTCGTTCGCCGCGCTCATTCGGCTGATCCGCATCCAGCGCCAGCACCACTTGTTTGCCCTGCAGAATGCGCCAGTCGATCGAACGCCAACTGCCCGTGCCGCGGATAGCCAGAGCGGCGGTCAGCGGCAGCTTGCACGCTTCCACACACAGCGCGTTGATCGCCGATTCCACGATGTACACCGTGCGCGCCCGCTCAAGGCTTGGGCGATCGATGAACCACGGCACGCCATCCTTGTCGCCAGTGCTCTTGGTCTTGATGCCGCCGTTGAGCGCCGGATCCAGATAGCGGAAATCCACCGCGCGAATCGCACCGGTGTGGAAATCCCGGCAGATGAACGCCGCTGCCGGCCCGCCGTGCATCGGCTCATTCGGCGCGATCTTGCTGCTCGCCCATTCGTTGTAGCCGAGCGCCCCGCGTGCCACGGCACGCTTGAGCGTCTCATCCGGCACGCCGCGGCCGATCAGGTACTCGACCGCACGCGTGGTTTCGCGCATGCATTGATCAGCGATGAACTCGGTCTTGGTGCGCTCGCGCTTGGGCTGAGGATTGTCCGGCTTGTCGAACGGGATGTTGTAGATCTCATGCAGTCGACGCATCGCGCCGCCCACGTCACCCGCATCGAGCTGCTCTACGTGGATGATGAAATCCAGACACGAGCCACCCACATCAGCCTTGTAGTCCTTGAATCCCTTGCCGTCGTCGAAGATCTGCAGCGAGGGGTTCTTGTCATCCCCCGTCGGCGACCTGTAGTTGCCCTTGGCGTGCGGACGCACCAGGCCCAACCGGCTGGCGAGGTCGTGAAGGTCGATCTGCTGTTTGAGCTCTTGAATGGATGCCACGTTTGCCCCTGCGGATTCTTGTTGTTGTCGGTGCTAGTTGTGGCCTGGACAGCCGCCGTTTTCGCTGTAGTCGAAGCCCGTGCAACCCGGTTTGCTACAAGGGTTTTGGCAGTGCCCGGCCGTCGGGATGACGTGATGACCTTTCGCGAGCTCATCGAGCAGGTGATCGCGCGCCGCCTCTGGCGACAGCGTTCTGCCGGTGGCATCGGTGAACAGGTTCCTGTAGCTCTTGGGGAACTTGGCGTTCCTGAGAAACCCGCGGACGCACATGCACATGTACATCGTCTTTTGGCCGATTTCTCCTGAAGTCATTTCGACTTTCATGACTTCGGCCCCTCCATAGCGTGGCGATGTGGCGCACCACGCGGCGGCTTTTGCTCGATCGGCAAAAACCCACCAACCAGTTGATGCCGGTCACCTTGGCAAAATCCACTTCCACCTTTGCCGAGTTGATGACGGTCTGCGCCACTTCGGCGATCACTTTTGCGCGGTCCAGATCCATGGGTTTTTCTTCGTCCTGCAACGCTTCAAGCGTTGCGAACAGATGGTTCCGGAGATCCTCGATCTTGTTTTTCACGTTGGCTTTCCTTCCTGTTGATTTGACGTTGCAATGCACCCTTCAACTGCACCACTTCAACGAGCGCAGGCGGGAGGTTGTGAATGGAGTTGCGGCGCATGTTTTCGCGCAGGGATACGAGCTCGATTCGGTCGATCGTGATTTCGCTGGCCACAAGTGACTTCATGCCTGGACGGAAAATGACGATATGTCCGGCCGGCACCGGTCCGTGCACGGCCTCCCAGACCATCACATGCACCGGGCGCCAGCGAGCGGCCGGATAGATGGACGGATCGTCGGTAATCTTGCGCACCAGCACCTTGCGCTTCGTATCGTATTTCTCGGTGCCGATCGGCACGTAGTTGTGCGACTGCGCTGCGGGGCGACCTTTCTTGAATTGGGTCCTGGCCATGTTCCCTGGCGAATAGCCCGGGCGGCGCAATCCTTTGTTGTGCGGCACCTCGCCTTTCCGGAAGCAATGCTGGCGGGATCCTTCATGTCGACCTTCCTTCCAACGCTGCGCGGTGCGTTTGGAGATCCAGTCTTTCGACTTCCGCAACCCCAGGATTTGGGCGTGGTTATAGATGCTGCTGAGCTTGCAGCCCATGCGCTCAGCGATATCTTCGGCGCTGAGCGAAGCGAACAATTTGCGCAGCTGTGCCTCGGCCTTGGGTGTCCAGCGAAAGCGCTGCGCGATGGCGCGACGCACTTCGATATCGTGGCGTGCGGCGCGCTGCGCGATATGACCACGAGCACGACCCATGCTCTCCGCGATTTCGCGCAGCGACAATCCGCGCCCGGCCAAGCGGCGCAATGTGCGGGTGTCTGCAGGGGTCCACGGTTGTTTGCTCACTGGCCCGCCCCGGAAAGAGAGCGAAACACGCCACGCTCATTCAAGTGCCTGACTGAGCCATCCTCATCGACAACGCGAAACTTCGTGTGTCCGGATGCCCTGGCCAGCAATGCGGCGGCATCCTCAACTTCCGGCCCACGCTCGCAATCGCACTCGATGACATCGCGCCATGAGCCCTTTGTGTTCACCTGCAGTTTCATCACATCAACCCTTCGACCGCTTCGGATCGGCGCCATAGGTCCACTCGATCTGAATGCGGCCGTTGCGCCCGTGGATGACCACTTGCGACAGGCCGCCCGCTCGATGGATGGCCTTGGCCAAGGATCGCGCCGAGGTGATGGCGGCCAACTTCCAGCGGTGCTGACTGACCACCTGGCTCAACCCCCTCAGCGGCGTCGACGCACCGCGGGTGACTTGCCACAAGGCTCGACCCAGCGGCGTGATGCGATAGATCACTCGTTTGCTCATTCGGTGTTCCTCAGGTTGATTGCAGTGGAGCGCGGCTGGCCAGCTACCCATTTCGAGCAGGCCGGTGAGCGCACGAGCACGTCGGTACCGCGGCCACAGGTCCATGCAGCCAGCATCAATGCGCATTTGTAGAAGGTCTTTTTCGCCCCGCGCTTGGCGCGGCAATTGGCACACGTGCCGCAACTCTCGCCCACCGGACCGGTACCAGGCCGATCGGCATAGCCACCCGGGCGCGTGCTGCGCATCGGCGCTTGCGACTTCGCCGGAGCGGAGCCGCCGAACAGGCTGAACTGTGAGGGCGCGGTGGAGGCCATCACTGATCACATCCTTTTCCGATCTCGCCCGGATTCCCAGCGCTCGTGAATTCCTGCCAGGGAATCAGCCCTGCATCCGGGCAATGAAAAAACCAATCACGCAGCCGAGGCCCGGTGACAAACAGCGTGCGACACGGCCCCGCATGCAGTTCGATGCGATGCGCATGGCGCGGGCCACGCACCACGATGTCACCAGCCCGCCGAATGCGACGGTAGCGCACGCCGCCAGCGGCAATCGTGTGCTCGGTATATTCGCCGGCCAGAAGGATCGAGATGTTGAACCAAGGGTGATCGTGCAAGGCACGGTCGTCATCGGACCGGTGAAACTCGTGCGCGTAGATGTTGAAGACGCGGTTGCGCGGGATCACGAACCAGCGATTCAAGTACGGAGCGAGCGGCTTGCCGACAACGAAATCAGGCATGCGCGATCGCATCACGCGGTTGATGCGCTTGTTGAGGGCCCGAAGGATGAGAGCGGGGATTCGCATCACTCGACCACCGGCGGTGTGATGCGGATGATCTGCGGTTGCAGTGCTCCCCCGAATGTCAGCAAGGTCACATAGACCCGACCACTGAACAGGCAGCGCAATCGCTCCCACGCCGACATGCGCCAGCACGAGGTGACCATCTGGCCGTTCGCGGACCGAAAAGCCGGCAGCGGCAGATATTCCTTTTGATCCTTGGCGAACACGACGTTCTGCTGCGGAAATTCGATCGGCTTCACTCATCCCACCTCAAACAATTCTTCGTTGAACACGTGCCGTGGCTGCCCTTGCGGGTGCCGTTGCTCAGGTTTTTCAGGTGTACTGTGACCACGCCGGCGCAGATCGGGCACGGGTGCTCGGAGGTGTCCTGGTTGGCGCGCTTGGCCATCGTCATCAAACGCACTTCGGCCCCGATGCGCGCAGACTTTTCAGCATCACTGAGGCCTGCGTACGTGGGCAGCGGCTTGGTCATGCCGACGCTCCCTTGTCGCTTGCCACATCCTTTCGGATCACGCGCAGCCCCTGGGCAAGATCATTCGCCACCACGCCGATCAGCAAATCCAGCGCTCGCAGTTTTTGCGAGACGCTGATCGGGTGCGGCTGCGCACGGCGCAGCGAGGCGGTCTGGTTGTTGAGGTGGCGGGCCTTTTGTTTCGTCGCCGGCGTACGTTTGGGTACGCGCAGATCCTCAGCGGCAGCCGGGAAGAGTTCGAGCTGGCGCACGCAGTAGCACAAGCGGCCACCGAGCCGCGCCCGGTTCACCTTTTTCGCTTGCCACAAATCGTGACAAGCCATGCTCACCTTGGCGATCGGGTCCACATCGCCGAGCTGCTGCTTGATCTCGGTGCTGTTGAGCCAGCCGTCGTTGGCACAGATCAACTCGAGTACACGCGAGGCCAGGGAATAAGGAACCGTGCCCTTCATGCCAGCGCTCCCTTCACATAATCGATATCCACCACCACCGAGGTGCCGGGGAACACGGCATTGAGCGCACCCATTTCCGGGCCGGTGATGAGTGCCTGCATGTCGGGATCATTCCTCTGTATCCATGCCCACAGGCGGCGCTTTTTCTCCGGCGACAGATCGGCGATGCGCACGCTGCGCGATGGCGCGATGCACTCACCCATGACGGCGATCCAGCAACAGCATCAGCGCAGCGAGGCCGGACAACAACGGCCAGGCAATCAGGGCCAGCGCGATTCGAGCGGCGCGCGGCCGGCGATACCAGTGCGCACTCAGCAGCGGATCGCGCTCGATGTTGGTCACGGTCAGATCCGCGCCGACCAGCCACACCAGAAAGGCGGAACCGAGAATCATGGCAAGGGTCGGATTCATCGGCCGCCCCTCGCATCCGACTCGGCAGATTCACCTGCCAGCGCGCCATAGCTGGCCAGATCGATGTAATCGTCCAGGTGATGCTCGCCTGCTGTCGCTCGCGCCATTTTCAGGCACACCATGAACAGCCAGCCGTCGCGCTCATCGAGGTTCATGCCAGCGATGGCATTGAACGCCGCCACCGTCCGCGCCATCGAGCGCTCGCCCTGCGGAAGATCACGCAGCTTGGCGCGCAATGCGATCGCTTCGGCGGCCGAGGTGAGGATGTCTTGGGCGATCATGCCGCCATCTCCATCGCTTCGCGGACATCTTCACGCGATGGCATCAGGTAGACCATCGTGGTCTGCACGCGGCTATGCCCCAGGGCGAGCTGCGCGCGCACGATGGCGTCGGGGGATTTGCAACGCGCCACGATGCGCTTGGCCATCGTATGCCGCAGCCAATGCGGCGAGGCGATCACCGGAAGCCCGGCACCGATCACCCACTCCCGCATCCGTGCCTGCAGGCTGCGCACGCTCAAGCCATTGCGCTTGCGGCTCATCAGCAGCGGGTCGGCTCCGATCGGCCTGTGCCCCTGCTCTTCGCGCAGATCGAGCAGCTTGCGCAGCGCACGCTCGGCATCTTTGATGATCTGGATCTCGTAGCCGTGGCCACCCTTGGCGTCTTCGTCGCGCAGCTCCAGGGTGCCGGTGCGAATCGCTTCACGCGCATCCTCCACCGTCAGCGCAGCCAGCGAGCCGACGCGCATGCCGGTGTGACGCATCAACACCATCCACTGGTGATCACGGCGGGCCAGCACATCGCCAAACTGCGCGACATGCCTGAACAGGGTCTTTTCTTCCGCCTCAGTGAGGTAGCGCTTGAACGCAGCGCGGTGCGTGACCGGATTCAGCATGACGCCCCCCAACGGCTACCCATCACCGAAGACGGGGTGAAAGGACGAATCGCCCGACGCGCTTCAGAGAGTACCGCCAACACCTGGTTGGCGATATCGACATCGAGCCGCAGGTTGGCGTCGCCGCTGCTGATCCACACATTCGCCCTGTCCACTTCACCCAGAGCGATATGTAGCGTGCAGCCATCCTGCAGTCGGATCGGAATCGCCTTGTTGGCGGTGTGCAATACGTACGCAAGCGTGCTGATAACTGACGACAAATCGGCCAGGTCAACTTCAAGGAGAAACGGCCCGGTGCGCACCGAGACAAAGGCCGCTCCCTTGCCGTGCGCCACTTCGATCAAGCCGTGCTTGCCGTGGACTTCTTGCAAAAACGCCAGTTGTTCAATACTCATGGATGATCCTTATTTGTTCGCGAGAAAACCGATCACCGCGCCAAGCGCAAAGGCGGCGGCAGTCAGCCAGCGGAAAGAGGAAACACGCGCCGCAAATCGGTGGCCACGTGCGACGTATCGGCGACGATCTGGCTTCATGCCAGCGCCTCAAAGCCGAGGCCTACGCGGTCGATGCGATCGCTGCGCTGGATCTCCATCAGCACAGCCACCGGCCGGCCACTGCGCGGCCCGTAGGCGATCGCACGCGCCACCAGGGCGACGCCGCTACCCTCACCCATGCCGACCAGCGTCTCGGCCGGCAGCACCTTGGAGAAAGGGCCCGTGGTGAACCGCACCATGAGCTGCGACTGATGCCCCTGGCGATGCCCTTCGATGTCGATGCGGACGCCGCAATGGAAGGTATATGCCGTGCCAACCAGCATCCAGATCCTGCAGCGGCGGCTGATTGGTACAGACGGCACCACCGCGTTGACCAGCTCAATCACGGCGCTCATCGGGCGATCCCCTCGATACGATTGACCAGACCGAGGCCGGCGCGAATCAAGCTGTCGAAGGCGGTTTGAATCTCCACTAGCTCAGTCTGCGAAACCCGATGATCGATCAAGGCATCACGGATCGCCTGGGCCAGTTGACCGACGCGGGCATGCATCTCGCAATACACATCGAGCAACTCGACATCACCCACCTGGTCCGCATCCGGCAAGCGAAACCCGACATGCCCGAGCGCACTGTTGTACGCGTGCAGAATTTCAAAATTGAGTGTGGCCAGCTGCAGCGAGATGCTTTCACGCAGCCCGAGCTGGTGTTCCTGCGTCGGGTTGGCCTTATTGCTCAACGTGCCGGCGGCGATATTGAGCCGGGGTGCCAGCGCGGTCGCGCCCCTGCCCCGCGTCACCGGATCGACAAACCCGTGGATGGTTTTGTAGATCGCCATGTCCACAGCGCCAAAAAGCCCGTGGATGTTGTCCTCTTGCATGTGAAACCCCCGATCGATTCACTGGAAAAAATCGAGGACTCCAGCCACTCTGCGCGTGACGTAAACTGCCACGCGAGGGAGCCTTGCCTACTAAGCCGGAGCCCTCACCCGGCCCGGGATGCACTGCAATGCTCCCGGGCCATCTTTTTTTGCCGCCCCTGCAAGGGCGTTACCGCGAAATCCTTACGCCGCCGCGTCGATTGCTTCCAGCCCGCGCTCCATCACCATCACCGTTTGCTGGTTCAGCGAGCGGCGCTCTCGAGCACTGAGAGTCTCCAGCCGTGACCGCAGATTTTTGGGCACCAGCAGAGAAAGGCGCGCAATGTCACCGCCAGAAGGCCGCAGTGGCTTTACACTAGGTGCCTTGATGGGAGTTTTTCCTACGTTTGCCGCGCTCATCATATTTTCCCGTATTCGTGAAGCGAAACGCATCATTCACGAATTCGTGCAACGTGTCAACACAATTCACGAATAGCCTCGCTGATTCTCGAATATGGATACGAAATCGTTTGAACAACGGCTCGATCTGATACTCCGGGGGCGAAAGATTCACCCCTGGAGCGCCGCCCTGGGGATATCCCGCGGGATTGCGCAGCGGCTCAAAGAAGGCTCTTTCCCGGATCCCGCCAAACTGACGAATGCATGCATCGTCGAAAACCTTTCGTTGTCGTGGCTGATATACGGGATCGGCACGCCCTACACATTGCAGGTAGCGACGGATGGCGCCAACGCTTTCGAAATCATCGCCAAGCAAATGGCCGAGAGCCAATGGAACATCCTGTTTGCCCATTCATCGGCGGGATGGGTGCCGGTCTTGCATCAACCAGGGGATGTCACCCTCCCAGACAACTCCATCCTTGACTATCTGCGCGTGCAAGTGATTTCAGGAAGTGTCGACGGCTGCCAGCAGCTGCTGCTCAATCGATTGAATCGCGCATGGAACGGGCGCTGGGGTTCGCTGTTGATGCGCCCGCACGACTGGCGCCGGCTTGCGACCGGATATATGGGCCCCATCGAGCTATTCGAGCATGCAGCCGAAATCGCGCACAGCTTCGAAGGGCATGCCGAGCTGCCCAGAAGCATGGGCCTGCAGATAGCCGAGCCTGGGGCGATCTACAGCGGCCACACTGCCGCCGAGCGTGAAGCTCTGGAGATCATCAGGGGCCTCGATCATCACGATCAATCTGCCGCGCTGCGCATGCTCCGCGGCATGATGATCAAGCCTGAGTAGCGCTCGCCACTGCTGAACGCGGCCGCATCGTCCGCCGCACATGCGTGATATCGAGATCCTGCCCGGTCACCTGGAGCACATGCTTCTGGATCTGCGCGGCATCCCAGCCATCGTCGTCCAACTCGCGGATCAGCTCGTTGCGCTGAAACCGTAAATAACGCGAGTAGTTCGGCACCACGACGCGGTTGCGATCATCCACATGCCCCTCCCGCATCAACACCTGCCACAAGCGCATGAACGGATCGAAACCGATCTGCAGCGCCACCGCCATCCACACGCGCGGCAAGCCGATCCGGCGCAATTCGTCCAGTCGCGGATCGCCGCGCTCGCCGCCCTGAACGCCGGCGGCAAAATCACTGCAGATATCCTGGTACCCACCCCCCGAGAGCTCGGCGGCGGACCTTTCCCGCCGAGCCCCCACCCCGCCTGAGCCTGCCTGATCACCGCCCTGGTCGAGACGCGTTTCATTCTCACTGCGCTTATTCGTATTCACACACACCTCCGTGAGCTGCAACCCACTGATCCCGCTACACCCAACCCCACCCGATCACACCGCTACTGCGCAATCTGGACAGACTGCGCAGTGATGCAGTTATGAGCGCCAACAATAGATAGCCCGCTTTCTTAACATGTTTTTAACAACCCCGCAGCCATCCACGTTCATCACTTCTTCGCCTTCAACTGGCCCCGCCTATCTGGTTTATAAGAGTCGGATGGACGCTCAAACGCGCCCGAAGGCTGCTGTGATGCCCGCTGCGTGCGCTGGATAGAGCGCAAGTTGTCGAGCAGCGGGGCCTTCATCTTCGCCAGCGGATTCGCCTTGTCGATAGCCCTGGTCAGCTTGCGTTGAGCCATCCGGACATAGATCTCGTTGTCCTTCGGATCGGCGTGACCCATCAGGGCTGATCGCATGATGGTGTCGACATCATCCTCGGCGAGCTCGGTCCCGTAGAGATGGCGGAAGGCATGCGGATTGCGTTGTCCCTCCGGAACTCCGGCGCGCTTCCCGTATCGGTCGAGTTGTTGATGCACGGTCCGAACGGATATCCGCCGGCGTTCGCCGTGGTAGTCCTGCGGCGGCACCAGGTTGTTTTTGGTGGTGACCCAGAGCACCTGGTCGCGATCGGGCAGCCACCGATCAATGGCCTCAAGGTCGACGTGGCCGAGATAGGCCCGGATCAGCAATGCCGATTCACCCGGAACCGGAATGATTCGATCCTTCTTGCCTTTCTCTGTTACGCATAGGCTCAGTCGCTCGATGCCGTCTTCATCACGGCCCCAGATCAGTGACGACACGTTCATCGACACGAGACCCGATATGCGCACACCGCAGCCGATCAGGACTGAGATCATTGCGGCGTCACGGATCCCGAGGAAGGTCTCGATGTCCGGCTGCATCAGCATGCGCTCGGCATTCGCCAGCGTGATGGCCCTTGGTAGCGGCTTTCCGCCCTTCGGATACTCGAGCAGCTTGGCCAGATTGCCTGATCGGTGGCCCTGGCGATCGAGCCACGTATAGAAGCCGCGGATGCCGGCGACCAGGGCGCGGCGCGATCGGGGCGAGATTCCCAGGCTGTGCGCGTACAGGCCGCAGTAGAGATCCAGATCTTCGGCAGTGAGGTCGCGAACGTCCGTCACGCTCGGCTGGAGCCTCGCATCCGAGGGTGGATTTTCAACCCACTCAGCGAGCCGTCGGAGGTGCCGACCGTAGGCATCAGCGGTGCGGCCACTGCGGCCGGCGTTGTACTGAAGCCAGTCCAACCAGGCCGAAACAAGCCCGGTGAAATCGGCTTCAAAAAAAGGGGGTACACGCATGCGCAGCCTGAAAACGTGGAAGCACCCCTCATCTACCCGCTTTCTCCTTGAAAATCAATTGTTTGGAGTTCCACGAAGTTCCACGAAATGCGTGGAAGTCTCGCTGAAAACGTGGAACCTCAATTCCTCCTATCCACGAACATGTGTAACTTCGCCATCTGAAAATGTCCCCTCTTTATCCTTATCTTTCAATCATTTAGAGAGAGAGAGTGAGAGAAACAAAGGGTTTCAGGAAAGTGGAATAAATAAGCAATAACGTGGAACTTCCGGAGCAAATCGTGTGAGATTCGGACAAAAACGTGATTGAAAACTGTTTCAACTATCAATGACTTACGAGCGAGTTCCACGGTTCAGACGCTTTCTGTCGCTGCCCCTGTCTCCCTTGAGGCCCGTTTTTGCCCGCCCCGAGTCCATTTCGAGGGGTTCGGGGAGGATTGCCGGGGGTGGCCGGCGCATCGATAGGCGAGAATCGGGGTGCGCGCAGGCATCGGCGGAACCGATTCAGCGCAGCACATTGACGCAGTAGCCATAGGGAAACGCTCCAACTTTCAGGAGAGCCAAGGCGGGAAGCCTGCGGCGTCGGCCACAACGCGGACTGGAGCGCTGGCGAGGGGCCAAGGACACCGCAGGCGAGTACAAGCGTGCCTGCACCAGGGTGAGCGCAGAATGGGTGATATCGGAAAAAGGTGTAGGAAATCGCCTACACGCCTTCGCCGGCGGGGAAGCGCGCTCCGGCGAGCCCCTACTCCATTGCGAGGGGTCCGGGGAGGATTGCCGGGGCTGGCGCCTATATCGGCGCCAGTGAGGCCGCCTACGGCCGCCTGGAGAGGATTCCAGCCCGCTCAAGCTCCACAAGGCACGCTGCAGCGGCGCGCTGGCGTGCCTGGCACTCGATCATGCGTTGGCGGTTGGTCGCATCGGCCTGCAGCGCGTCGCCGCAAGTGTCGCCGGCATCCGCTACCAGCGGGGTGCACGGCTTGAGGGCCTCAGCGTCGCACTGGAGTACTTTCGGCCGCGATTGCGGCGCTGTCGGAAACCTGCTCGTTGCGCAGGCGGCGAGTGCGCTCAGGCACAAGGCACTGAGCGAGATCCGGATGATCAGCGACATCACGGGCAACCTCCACTTCGATGGTGCGCGTCTTTTCGCGCGTGATGACAAACGTGGTCTGCAACTCAGCGCTGATGTCCTTGATGGCCATGCTGGCGTCGGTCGATCGCTGCAGCTCGGCTGCAAACTTGCCGGCGGCCTGGCCGCGGGCCTCGGCTGCGTCCAGATCACACGCCTGGCCCGCGCTCGAGCCGCCGTAGAGGTAGCCGCCGGCGAACAGCGCCACGGCGGCGAGCCATACCCAGGGTGAGGCGATCGAGGGCAGGCCGATCATCGCGGCTCGTGCCCCAGGCCGCGCAACTGGGCCTCAAGGGTAGATACCCGGCGCGTCAGCACCGCCACATCATCCTCGGCCTTCATACGCGAGCGGCGCTCTTCTTCAAACTGGCGTTGATAGCTGACCTGGGATTCTTCGAGGTTTTTCACCCGTTGCGTCAGCATCTCGATCACATCGACCCGCGCGCCACTCTCAACGAACCCTTCCCGGCTCGCAAAGAATTTCGACACCGCCAGGGAGGCGGCATAGATCGCGATGGCAGCAACTGGCCCGTACCTCAACGCCAGTTCGGTGACTGAAATATCCATCAAGCCGTTTCCCTATCGCCGGTCGTCAGATCGGTGCGGAACGAAGCCCACAAAGCCATCACGAACAGGGTGAAAGCGCCCGCGGCAGCGAGAAATCCCGCCTCGATCACGGTCGCTGTAGTGATAGCGAGCCAGAGCGCGCTGGTCAGCGCGTTGATCATTCGCCCGATCTGCGGTCGCGCCTTGCGGTCGACGATGCGCCACCACAGAAGCAATGCGTTCAGCGCGAACACCAGTGCCCAGACGTCCGGATGCGAGTCGGACATCGGCCTGCAAATCTGTTCGCCGTGATGAGTGGCCACAAGAGTGAGGCCCAGGCACCAGAACGTCGACGCCAATGCCAAGGCCACCCGAATCGGCATATTGGATCCGTACTGCAGCGCGAGCCTGGCCTGGTTCATGCGACCAAAATCCCCAGCGCGATCTGCGCCGTTTTCCAGCGCTTTTCGCGATCAACGAGGCCGTTCAACCCGCCATTGATGCGCCGGGTCAAGCCCACAAAATCGCCGGCATCGGCAAAGCCGTTGCAACCGTGCGTCGACCAGAACCAGGCGGCCGATCGGGCCGCCATGGCGGGTGCCTCAAGGAGCTCCGGTTGGCGCACCAGGTCAGAGCCCAGTGCGCGGCCGGCCGCGGTGTAATTGGCGCGGCCGGTGATCTGAATCAGGCCACGGCCGCGGAAGCGGAACCCGTCGCCGACCTCGGTGTTGCCGAGGTCCTTGCGGCCCTCATAGCGCGCCTGTGCCGGCGTGGGGCCCCAGATCTCGCGTACAAAGCGGAAACCGCCACTCTCGTGGCCGATCTGTGCCAGCCAGGCCGCCTCGCGCGCCGGCGTATCGATGCCGAACTCGATCAGCGCGGCCTTCACCGGCCCGTACCAGCCGGCCGCTGTCGACAAGCCCGTCGCCGCGGCGAATTGCTGCGGAGTCATCAGCCGCCGCCGGCGGGATCAGGGTTTACTGGCTGACAGGCATCGCCCGTGCACGTTCGATCGAATGGTCCAGCGGAATCCTGTCGACCGCTGTTGAAGTTGCGATCACCGAGCACGTTGCTGTTTCCGTTGACCTGCGGCCCGGCAACGTTGGTTTCGGTGCGATCGCGACCGGTGAAGCCGTTGCCATACGTATCGCCGTAGTTGCCGCCCACGGTGATGGAGGGCACCGCACTGTCGGCGACGCTGGCCATGCCGGTCAGTGCCTGCCCGAGAACGCTATCGAGATAGCCGTATTGCGCCTCAGACGTGCGCACCGCGTTGTCGGACTGCCGCCACTGCACCGCGCCGTTGACCACCGCGCCGAGGAAGGGTGACATCGCGCCGACCACCTGGGCGAATTGCTCCGCACTCGACGGCTCGCGAGGCGGCGGCGCCACGGCGCTCGATCCGCGTCCGCCGGCGGCCGCCATTGCAGCCATCGCGGCGACATGCTCCACGCAGCGTGAATCCGTGCAGGCATTCGCCGTGCTGGCGATCGAGGCGATCAGGTTGGATTCGGCCGCTTGCTGTTTTGACAGCAGCTCGCCGTAGGCATCGTAGTTCGATCGCGTGGGCGCAGAGGTGCAGCCAGCGACAACCGCAGCGAAGACAACAACAACAAGAATCATGATTCGTTTCACGGCGCGGATCTCCGGGCGATGGTCAAGGCGTGATGACCAGCATCGAATCCGGGCGGGCGCAAAACAACGGGAGATTCAGTCAGCCGGGATTTCCTCGAACCCGAGATCCTGCATCTGATAGATCGGCCCGGCCCGGTGGTCGATCTGCGGTGCGCTGACGATGCCGAAAACGCCGGTCTTTTGCGCGTCGTCGGTGTCCTCCCATCGCGGCAAAATGATGCAGAACGGGTCCTTGGCCAGGATGGCAATCAGTTGCTTCCAGTCCAGGCCGTTGGCCAGCGCACCGCCGCGGGCCTTGTCGACGCGCCCGTAGGCCGGGCGCAACTTGCCGGCACGGTACGCGGTGCGCTGCACGCGCTGCACCTGCGCACCGAGCGTGCGGCGAATGATGCTCGGATCCTTCGGCCCGTCGCTCCAGCCCACCTCGTGCGGAATCAGCACCGCCGGGCCCAAACGAATCTGGCCGATATCAATCGCTGCGGATGCTGCGATCGATGGCGCACCAGCCACGTCGTTGTAGATCGTGATCTGGTAGGCCACGATCGGATCGAGCCCTTCATCAAGCACCCACAGCAGGCCCACGGAGCCATCCGCAAAGCGCACCGTGCGCTGCGTCAGTGAGTTGCCGCCAAGCGCGTATGAGTAGCCGGGATCAGCCGCCCGCTTACCAACCAGTTCCACTTTGAGGCCCACCGGCAGACTGGTACCGAGCAAACAGCCGCCGCGCGGCACAAAGGCGTTCGCGCGCTGCGCGGCAATGATCACGCTGTTGCCGGTGGTTTGCGGGCTGGTGGCATCCCACGAAAACCGCACCTTGTCCGCCGGAGAGTTGTCGTGGAGTACTTCCACATCCGGCGTCAGCCAGGCGGTCGAGATCGTGTAGGTCAGATCAGCCGGGAGGGAGTAGGCAATCAGCATGTCAGCCCCAGAAAGTGAGAGTGCAGATTTTTTCGATCGGATCGCGATCGACATCGAGGATCATCACGTTGCGACCCGCATCGAGGCCGTAGGCCGGATATTCCAGGCTCACAATCTCGCCGCGCTGGTAGTCGTCGTGCACCACTTGCGCATCGAACAGATCGCGCGGCACGTCGTAGAGCTCGCCGTTGACGTAATCGATCTCGGCCTGGCTATCCACGCGCTTGTCCAGCAGAAACCCTTTCGGGTCCACGTTGCGCGCATGCACGTAGCGATCGGGTGACTGGCCCGCATACGAGACATTGATGCGGTAATTGGCTTTGAGCCGGGCGCGCAGTGAGGCCGGCACATCCACGGTGTCGGTGGTCACCTCGCCGGCTTGCAGCGGATGCCAGTTCTTGCGGCCTTGCCCTTGCGTAGTCAAACCCGGCGCAAGATCCTGCCGCATGCGCAGATCGCTGAGCATGTGGATCGGCTTGATGGTGCGGGTGGCCGCCTGATCCTCGGGTGGCACTAGCCGGGTGACGCGGATCACGCCGGCATCATCGCGCCACAAGCACGCGCAATAGGAATCGAGCACCTCTTGCAGCGCCTGGCGCCGCGTCGTCGGCTCACTGGCGTGGAAGCCGATGCCGGCGTAGCCGGTTGCCGCATCGATCGCCGCCGCGTCGGCCGCCGACCACGAATCCGGAGACCATCCGGCCCGCACCTCGATGATCTCGCGCAAAAACGCTTCCAGGGTGATCGGCACCAGCGATTCGTCATCCACCGGATCCGTGTTGACCTCGAAGATCCGCATCGATTTAACGCGCGCCTGATCAAAACCGGCTTGCGTGCCGGTCAGCGCGATGAACAGCGGGGTATTGGTGTGCGGCGACACCACCGCCGTGTAGACCCCGACATAAGCCCGCTCCCAATACGCCTGCGAGCGCGTCGGGAACGGCGTTGTGCCGGTGGCCGAACCGGTAAGCAGCACCGAAGGGAATTGCCCGTACGTGGGCAGGCCGCCGAGCAGTTGGTCGATCTCGATCTCGATGCGGTAGCTCTGGCCAGCCGTCATCGTGAAGCTGTTGTGCTTGGCATACGCCGTGATGTTGTAGATCCCGGGCGTCGTGTTGGTCAGCGTGAGTTTGTTGCTGCTGATCGAGCCGTTGGTCACGGTCCAGTTTGTGCCGCTGGGGAAATCACCATCGCCGCCGAGCAGATCAGTCGGGCCGCCGGGCACGTCGCCGCCCACACTCGAGAGATCCACCGTCAGCGCATACGCCGGCTCACGCGCCAGCATCAGGCGACCGAGAGAATCCAGCCAATAGTCAGGGATCGGCAGCGCGGCGTAATTGAATGGATACCCGCCATCCCGCACATAGCCCAAGCCGAGCACCGGACCATCGTGCAAGGCAAATCGTGCAGCAGCATCCGGATCATCGGCCGGGTTGGCCTGGATCAGCGGCGGCGTGACGCTGCGGCACGCGCCAAGCGACAGCGGCCATATCTTGTCCGCACTCGATTCATCCGCATCCGGTCGCACCAGGCGATCTTGTAGCGCGGCATCGAGTTGATCGAGCACGTCGCCGATGCGGATGTCGATCGACGCATCGCCGTCCGCACTGACGCTATCGAGCACCAGATCCGCAAGCTGCACGGCATTCGAGTAATCACCGCCCTCAGGAATCTCCAGCACCCGCACCTGTGCATCGCGCACATCTGCCGTCAGCAGAATGTCCAGATCACGATTGGCATTGCCCACGCGCAAACTGCCGCCGGAGGATTGCACGCCATCACCGCCCGATCGCATCGGCCAGAAGGTCAGACCGCCGCGCAACTGCAGCTTGGATTTATCGAGCAGCAACCCGCGATACCGCGCATTCGGCGGATCATCCGTCGGTGCCGTCAGCCAGGGCCGATCAGCAAAGCGCCACATGCCCAGCGACTCGCGCGCCGCAAACCAGCCGAGCCGCACGCCGCGCCCATACTCAAAAGCGCGTTGCCCGGTATTGACCATCATGAAAAGGTCGTAACCGACAGCACCACCCATTGATGCAGCCAAGTGCCACGGCCCGCTATCCGGCAGAGTGACCGTCGTCAGCGGCACGCCATCAAGCTCGATCAGCATCGTCTGTGCCGTCGCGTCGACCAACACCGTCACCATCTGGCCTTTCGCGCCGGCGGTTACCGTCGCGATGCTGGCGCCCGCGTTGTGGATCTGCCCCTCGGCCAGGCGATAGCCGTAGCCGTTGGCATCACCGCCGACGTAGCTGGCCAGCGACGCCGTCGACTTGACCACGCCGATGCTGACCAGGTTGGCGATCGGCGCATCGCCCCAGACCAGAAATTCCGCCGACCAGACGCCGGAATCCTGGCCGTCGGTCACGCGCACGGTGCGATTGATGTCCGCCGAGCCGGTGTAGGTCAGTACGGTGTTGGAGCGCGACAGCTCCAGCGATGCGCCGAGCGCGGAGGGGTCAAACGCGGAATGGAGGCGAGTGCTCATAGCACGCGCACCACCTCGGCGGGCGAGTAATTGATGACGGGGTTAAATGTCAAGTCGATAGAGCCGTCTGCGTTGAGTCGAGCGCCTTTCTCCCGCGACGTACCCGCGATATTGCTGAACCCGCCGACGACCAGAATCTTTCCATCCGCCTGAATGTCGATCGAAAGAACAGAACTGTTGGCGTTCGGATTGAACGACGCATCAAGAGTGCCGTCGGCATTCAGCCGCGCGACTCGATTTCTTGCCACTCCGCCGATTGTGGTGAAAGTGCCGCCGACGATGATCTTTCCGTCCATTTGCACAGCAACGGCCCGAACTTCCCCGTTAGCGTCTGGGTTAAATGCGTCGATCGTGCCATCGGGGTTGATGCGCGCGATTCGGTTGCGCGTCGTCGATCCGCCGACAGATGTGAACTGTCCGCCGATCACCACCTTTCCATCCGCCTGCACGGCCAGGGATCTGATGAGGCTATTGACGAGCGGGTCAGCTAGCGACGTGTCAATCGAGCAGTCGGCATTGAGCAGAGCCAGTCGTGTGTAGCCTGGCGCGGAAAAATTACCGCCGATCCAGATCTTTCCGGACGGAAGAACAGCGATTGACCGCACATCGCCGTGGCCACCGACGCCGCTATCAAGGGAGCCGTCTGCGTTGAGTCGAGCAAAGCCGGTGATGGAGACGCCGTTGACTTGGTTGAACTGCCCGCCAACAAGAATCTTGCCCGTCGATTGCATGGCAACTGCCCACGTCGTCCCATTCAGCGACGTGGTGAAACCTGCATCCAGCGACCCATCAGGATTCACCCTTGCAATTTTGTCTCGCGAAACACCGCCAACTAGGGAGAAGCCCCCGCAAAATATGATCTTTCCATCCTGTTGTTTTGCAATCGAGTAGACGTTGTTGCTCGCGTTGGGATCAAACGATGTAAGCACTCCGGCCTGCGTGAAGCTGCCGATGCGGTTCCTGGTCACTCCCGCAAGTAGTGAGAATCCACCGCCGAGGTAAATGTCTTTGACCTGCGTCACGTCCATGTGACACGCCACATCAACGTGCTGGCCATCCCCGGACAGCACGCGCTCAGTCCAGGCGAACGTGCCCGCCGCGGACGTGCTGCCGGTGGCGACAAGGCTTGCTCCACTGACTGCGATCGTCACCCCATCCGGCCGGGTGCCACTGTAGGGCGCGCCGCTCAGCGAATAAGCGCCATCCCCGCCAGCGATGGCGAGCGGCGACCCGACCAACGGGCTGCCATATACCGTATCCGTAAACGCGCCCGATACCGACAACACCGGCCAGGCGATCACCGACGAATCGCTCAAAAACGCCTCAGTCAAATCGCCATCGACAACTCGCAAAGTCCACGCATAACTGCCACCTGTCGTGTATGTGCCAGTGACATTGCCCGCGCTGTCGATGCTCGCTCCGGCAGGCAATGTACCCGACACCAGCGAGACCGTCTTGGTGCCAACGCCACCGCTGATTGTGTACGAATAAACCGCGCTGTCGCCCACCGTCGCATCGGGCAGATCACCGGCAAACACCAGCGGCGCAGCGGCGACGCGGAAGCGGAAATTCTTCACGCCGAAACTGCCCGCGCCGTCCGTGCATTGGATCGCGATGTCATACCAGCCGGCATCATTCGCCGTGCCGGTGACCAGCCCGGTTGATGTGTCGATGGTCCAGCCTCCGGTAGCGGGCCAAGCGCCACCGATCTTTTCCCAGCGCAGCGGCAACACCGCATTGCGTGCGGTGAGTTGCGCGGTGTAGCTGGTGCCGAGCACCGCGTTTTGCAGCAGGCCCTCGATGCTGAGCCCGTGCAGGATCTCGATCAGCAAGCGGCTGGCCATCAGCGCACCACCTGCTGAGGCCGATCGCTGCGGGCGCGCGGTGCTTCGGTGCCGCGGCGCAGGCTGCGGATTTCTTCCACGGATTGCGCGGTCTCGGCGGCGATAGTGTTGGTGTGATCGGCCGTCGCTTCGGAGCTGTTGGCGATGCGATCGAGCACGTCGGTGAGTTTCTTTTCCAGCGACCCCAGGCGTGCATTCGTCTCATCTTGTGCCGGCGAGCTCTTCGCCATCACATCGCCTTCGCCGCCGGTGGGCCCACCGCCCGGTGGCGGCGGCTCGATAAATCCGCGGGCATTGCGCGGCAGCGATCCGCCTACCTGCCCGGCCGGCCCTTCCGGCTCCAGCAGCGCTGGCTTTTGCAGATCGGCGGAGGGGCTCAGCACCGTCTCGTTGCCGGTGATGGCGCTGACGATTGCGCTGCCGATTTCATAGATCGCCGACGCCACGCCGTCCAGGCCGGCCTCAAACAGGCCACCCAGGTCGCCGCCCTGAAGGCTGCTCAGGTACTTGGTGAGCTGATCATTATCCAACTTCAAATCCAGGCCGAGCTGATCCAGCGAAAAGCCCAGGCCAGCGACCACCTCTTCAAACGTCTGCCCGGTGGCCGAGCTGATATCAGCGATCTGTTGTGCCAGTTCGCGCGCCGCCTGCTGGCGCTGCGCCTCGGCAATCGCATCGCGCTGCTCGATCAGGCTGGCCAGCTCTTCTCGCTCGGCCTGGGTCAGCGGCTGCGCCGTGCTCCCCGGCGAGTTGCCCGGCGCGCCGTCTTGCTGCGCGCCATCCGGGCGCGACATGGCGTAGTTGAACTCTTCCACGTAACGCGCCGTCGCACCGAACAGGCGCTGCGCGATCTGCAGAAACTCTTCCCGGCTTACCGTGCCGGCATTCAGTCCTTCGCGGGCAATCTCCAGCTTCTGGCGATCGTTGAACGGCGAGAGATCGCCAAGCAGCAAGCGGATCTGGTTGCGCATGGTGTCTGTCGCGCTCACCACGGCACTCCCCACCCCGCCGATCGCATCCGCCGCATCGGCCGCGCGCCCTTGCAGTTCATCAATCCGCGCGTTGAGCGAATCCATCGAGTGGATGTAGCCCAGCGATGCAGCCAGGTTGGCCGCCGAGGCCACCAGTTGATTCACCAGCGCCGTCATCTGCCGCGCAGCGTACTGGTGAATCTTCACCAAATCCTCTTCGCGTGCACCGGCGAGGCCCGCCGCCTGCGCCAGCGCGTTGGCTGTGGCGATGTTTTCGCGCATCGATGCCACCACGCCATACATCTGCGCCTGAAACTCACTCGCCACGGTGATCGGCTCATCGAACTGCGCGATGAACTGGCGATATTGCGCGGTCGCTTGCTGCAGGCGCTGATACGTCTGCAGCAACGTTTCGCCCTGCTGGGCCATGCCGGCGACAAACTCCGTCACATCCGACAGCGTGTCGCCGGCCTGCGTAGTCAGCAGGCTTTGCCCCTTGTTCAGATCAAACTGGGCTTGCAGAAGATAGTTGGCCGCATCCGCCAGCGCCTCGGCGTTATCCCGGAACCGCTCGGCAATCTGGCTTGCCAGCCCATCACCTCCGATCGAGTCCGCCAGAGCAATGCGATTCTCGGCAGCCAGGCGCTGCACAAAGGCTTCGGAGTCTTCCTTGTACTGCTTGCCCAGCACCTCGCTGATCGTCTCTTCGGTCTTGACCTTGCCTTTTTTGGTGTAGGTGGTGATCGTCTCAAAAATGCCGCTGACAATCGGGATCACCTCGGCCTCAACTGCCGCCGCGTCGGATGCCATCTGATCGATCAGCGATTGACGCAGTGCGCTGGCGCCTTCGCGAGCTTCGTCGCTCACCGCAGCATCCTTGTCGCGTCGACGGATGCCGCCAAACAGCGCCGCCTGGCGCTCCTGATGCAGCGTCGCCGTGACGTTCGCGCCCTCTTCGGAGATCGAGGTGGTTTCGGTGGAGCTTTTGGTCTGAAACTTGGTGCCGAACAGCTTGCCACCGCTGATTGCATCAATCGCCAGGGCAGCCAGCGCGATCCAGCCGACCACTGGGATGGCCGCAAGGCCCGCCGCAGCGCCGGCGCCCAGCGTGGCACCGCCGGCGACAGCGCCCATGCCTGCGGCAGCGCCCACGCCAATCGCGTACCCACCCACGCCGCCGGCAATCGTGGAGCCCACGGTACCGAGCCCACCATCACCGCGACCTGCGCCGTACATGGCTCCCGCAAGCGCACCACCGATGCCGAGCGTGCTGTAGCCGCCGATGGTGCCTCCGTACATGCCGGAGCCGCCATACGCGGCACCCGAGCCGCTGCCGATGCCAGTCACGCCCGACGACACACCCGTGGTCCACGGCGCCGTCGATGAGGCCCCCGTGACCCACGGTGCCGCACCACCCGCTGCATACGTGCCACCCACCGAGGCGGCCGCCGCGCCGCCGCCAAACAGATTGCCGAATGAGCTCATCATCGAGCCACCCATGCCGCCACCACCACCGCCCATCGACGAAAACGCCATGCTGGCCATCTGGCCCCAGCCGCCGCCCTGGCCGGTGAACATCTTGATGATGGCCAGCCGTGCAAACTCCGCAATAATCTTCGATACCGTCTGCTTGACGATATCCAGCAACTGTCGCCCGAAATCCTTGAACGATCGGATGTTGCCCACCGCAAACTCGCCCACCAGGTTCGATACCTGATCCACTGCCTGCGTCCAGGTATCACGCCAGAACTCGATCGCTTGCTTCTGATCGTAGAGCGCGGCCGCTTCTCTGCCGAGGTCATCGAGGCGCTCTTGCGTGAGTGGATGCAGCGCCTGAATCTCCGGCGCCAACGCGGCATACGCGCGCTGCGCATCCATCACCGCATCCGCCACCGCGCGCTGGCGCTCACTCAAGCCGAGCAGCGCGCGATCATCCTCAATCCAGGCAATCGCCTGGCTCACCACATCGGCCTGCTGGCGCATCAGCGCAATCTGATCATCCAGCTCGGCGTTGGCCAGCCGAGTCGCATCGGCAATAAATCGCTGCGAGTCGGCAACCGAACCACCGAGCGCCACCATCTGCGCAGCCTGGCGATTGGCCTCAAGAATCTTGCGGCTGTACTCCTCCATCGCCTTGCTGACCGGCCCGGCTTCACCGCGCAACTTGGCGAGGAACTGCGCCGCGCGGTTCTGCGCATTGGCCAGCTTGTCGGTGTCATCGGCGCCGGCGGCCGCGGCCTTGCCGTATTGGGTGATCGGTGTCACCACGTCGTTCACGGCTGCGCCGGTCTTCTCTGCGCTGGCTGCCGTGCGATTCATCGCGGCATCGAGCTTGTCCGCACCGGCGAGGATGTCTTTGCCAGCATCACTCCAGCCACCCTTGAACGCGGCCCAGGCATCGGCCCAGGTTTCCTTCATGGATTCGGCTGATGTAGTGATGCCGGCAATCACAGCCTTCACCCCGGCCATGCCGTCTTTGGCAAACGCCACGGTGGCCATCGCCGGCGCCGTCATCATCTGCGTCATCAGCACGCCGGCCGCCCATGCCGATTTGCCGACGGCCACGATCGTGATGCCAAGCGCGTCAAGCACGTTTTTTATGATCAGCCCAGCCTTGGCCACGACGTTGAAGATCCGCTCGAGTGCGCCGACTTCACCGCTTGCGCCCGCCGTCGTTGTCTCGGTGTCCTTCATCAGGCTGGCAACCGCATTGAGCTGTGGCAGCAACTGCGCCATTGCCTCATTGGCCAGCGCGGTAACGGTGTCTTTGAGCGCATCGAGGTTGTCGTTCAACTCGGCCGCTTGGCGGGCAGTCTCCGTGCTCATCAACTGCCCGGCTTCGCTGGCCTTGTCGATCAGCGACTGAAAGCCATCCTTGCCGAGCTCATCCAGGGTCAACAGCAGCTTGCCGCCACTCTCGCCCATCAACTGATTCGCCAGTGCCACCTTGGCAGCGCCCGGTGGGTACGTGGCCAGCTTGCGCGCCACATCGGTGAGCAGTGATTCCATCGGCTTGATGCGTCCGTAGGAATCGGTCACCGATACGCCGATCGCGTTGAATGCTGCCGCCTGCAACTTACTGCCGCCGGCGGCACGCGCAGCCGAGGCTGCCAATCCATCAAGGCCGGCGTTGAGGATTTGAACATCGGCGCCGTTGCGCTTGGCAGCAAACCCAAGCGCGCTCAAGCCCTCCACCGAAACGCCGATGCGCTGGCTCATCTTGAGTGTGCTGTCCGCCACGTCGATCTGATGCCGGATCAGCGCCGCAAAGCCGACCACCGCCGCGGCCGCAGCCGCACCCATGGCCTTGCCGAACATCCCCGCCGTCTTCGCCGATTCATCGAGCTTCTTGCTCGATTTCTCTACCTTCTGACTGGTGCCTTCGACATCGTTGCCGAATTTCTTGACGTCCGCCGAGGCCTCGCCCATGCCGCGCTTGAACTGCGTGGCATCCGCCGTGAGGGTGACTTCAAGTTTTTTGGTATCGATCGCCACGCTACGGCCCTCGGCGGTTCATCAGCGGCAGAGCGGTGGCCACCATCACGCGGACCCCGCTGATCACCATGGGCCAGTGCTCCGGATCGATCCGCAGCGTCTGGCACACGGCATTGATTTCGGTCGCGGCGATGCCGGTGTAGTGGATGCCAGCCTCGCCGATCACCGTGTCGAACTGGCAGTGCTGAAACACGCGAAACGCCTCGGCGTTCTCGTGCCACACCACTACCGTGTCATCGTCCTCGGCGTCGTCCTCGGGAGTCGATGCGTCGATAAACGCATCGATGTCCGCCTGGCTCATGCCCCTTGCACGCATGTCCTCGATCACGTCATCCAGTTCGGAATCGTGGTCGTAGGCTGAATCACTCGTTACCCACGCGCGCGCCGCTTCTTCGAGGTTTTCTCGTTGTAGCGTTCCGGACGCGTAGTCCTGAAAAAAGCCGTGACTGCCGCGTTCACGCACTCCGGGGTCTGCTTGACCCAGCTGAGTTGCTCATCGGCGGGCATCTCGACGCCACCCCGGGTGATCCCGTTGACGCCAAGCAGAATCTCATCGAGCACGGCGCTGTTGGTCCAGCCCTGCTCATCATCGAGAAAGTCATCGATGCGGGCCTGCTCAACGCGCTTGAATTCAGCATTGAAATCGGCCTGATAGACCGAGCCGCCTTTCTTCTGAAACTGCACCAGCACCTTGATGTCGATGGTGCTGTCGGTGGTGCCGCTTTTTTCTACTTCGATACCCATGTGCGTGTCCTCGCTGTGGTGGGCTTGGCTAGGCACGCCCGCCGGGAATCGGCGGGCGTGGTGAATCCATCCCGATCAGGTGCAAACGATCGAGAAATCCGGGGTCACACCGCTGCGCACCATCGGCCCGCTGACCTGCAAAGCCTTCACGCCCTGCACATCCTGGGTGGTGATGCTGGTGATCTGGCTCAGTGGCGAGGTCACCGTGACGATGTTGCCGGCGGTGATGCCGTGGCCGTAGCTCAGGGCACCCGTGGTGTCGGCGTTGGCGTCGGCATAGAAGTTGTGCGTGCCGATCTCGGGCTCTTCGAAGCTCGCCTGGAACGTCGGCTTGCGATCCACGATCTGGATCGATTCCGATTCCGAGTGCTCGTAGAACTCGACCTGCTGACCGAAATCCAGCGTGATGTTGTGCAGGCCGACCACCTGGCCGATCAGCGAGCAGTTGACCGTGCTCGCACGGAAAACAACCGGTTTGATCCATGCGGTGTAAACCGGCGTGAACGGCGCGGCGTTGGCCACCACCGGCTCATACAGGCCCATGTAGGTGAACTCCCACCAGGGGTAGTTGCGCTTGTCGATGATCATCTTCACCGAGCCTCGCGAGCCGGTGAATTTGTGCAAGCACTTGTCGTGCTCCATGTAGAAGGTCAGCGATGCGCCTTCGGCATCGTCGGGCGCATAGGTGGCCGAGGTCACGGCTACCAGCGTCTCGGTCATGCCGCAGCCCTGCATCAGGATGCCCCACGCCGGCGCATCACCGGCCGTGCCGGATCCGGCCAGCGGTACACGGAAGGTCACCGATACATGCTTGCCGACCATCGTGCCCAGATCGCTGCCCAGGGTGGGCTTGTCCAGTTGCATGGTCAGCGCTTCACCGGCCAGCGGCGTGATGGTCAGATCGCGGGTCTGGATGGCGCTGGCGCCGGTCGGTACCGGGTCCACGCCATAGTTGAGTTCTTTCTTGGCGTAGATCGCCTTTTTACGAAAATACTGCTTTGCCATGACGGGTCTCCGGCGGTTCGGTTGCCCTGGCGTGGAGACCTTGTGGGCGAGGGGTAGAGCGGGCGGTAAAGGGTTAAGCGGTGATCACCCCGAGGGCGATCGCGCGGCGGCGTTTCCATTCTTCGCGCGTTTCAGGCTTGGGCGCGGTCGGGTCAGCGCCTGGCGCGGACTCAGCAGCATCGGGTGGTGTCGCCGATGCAGGCGCAGTGTCTGCGCTCGCCTCGGCCTCGGGTTCGCCGCGCAATCGGCCGCGCGGCTTTTCGGTGTCGGGTTTGGTGTGTTTCGTTTCCATCCTGCATTCCTCAATCGAACAGTCGTAGGCGCCATTCGGTGAACACCCAGTAGTAAGGGGCTTCCTGCTGCTGGCTCATCACGGTGCGGCGCAGCAGCAAATCCTTCAAATCGTCATCGGTGATACCGGCATCGGCAAAGCTTTCCAGCTCGGCCAGCATGGCGAACTCGGCGCTGTCGATCGCCTCGCCTTCTGACTTGTCCGACAAGCTGCCCTGCCCGGTGATCACCATCACAAACTGGCCGAGCTCGGTTTGGTTCGGCGCATCAATGCCGCCGGAGTGATCCGAGGCCTCGTAGTCGTAGCCTTCCACGCCACGGCAGAGAATCGTGTAGATGCCCTTGCGCAGATCAGCCGCCTGACGATCACTCGGATCCTTGTAAGTGCGCGTGACAATCCGGGTCGCGCCCAAACCGGCCAGGTGCGCGACCAGCGCATCTTTCAAGCGGTTGACCGCGCTGGAGTAGCTGCCGGCCATCAGTGGCCCACCTTGGCCAAGCCAGCCGCCGCCGCCGATTCCAGCAGGTCAGTGAGTCGTGACCGCTTCTTGTCGACGGCCTTGTAGAAAAACGGTTGTGCCGGGATGCCGAAGTTCACGATGTTGTGTCGCAACAGATGCGCCAACTGCGTGACCGTCATGCCCGGTGTGCGCGGCGTGATGCGCTTGAGCGTGATCCACGCCAGCATTTCCTTGAGCGATGGTCGACCGCCTTCGCCAGTGCCCTCTTCCACGTACACCGCATGCCTGGAATTGGCGGTGACCTTGTATTCCAGCGGCTTGGCGGTGACCTGGATGCTGTTGGCCATCTCGCTGCGGAACTGCGGCGCATCGAGCTTTTGCTGATCGGCAATCTCGATCGCGCCGCGAAACAGCGCCTTGTCGATCTCCGGCAATACCTGCTCTGGCGCGCGCGCAATCGCAGCGGCTACCTCGGCGGAGTTGTCGGTGATCTTGATCTTCATCACGCGGCCTCGTTGAACTCGGCCAGCAGCTTTTCGTACAGCGCGGCCGGCGTGGTGTTGCGGGTCATGCCGCCGCCGCCATCACGCAGGGTGACCGGCTTGTGCGCGTTGCGCATGGCCGTCTCTCGCATGGCTTCCACCTGCGCACGCAGGATCAGCAGATTGCGATCCTTCTCCTGCAAGGTGCTGGTTCCCGCATCGGCGGTGATCTGGTGCGCACCGAAATAGTAGTAGGCGTAGGTCGAGCCAAACGCCGTGATCTGGCAGGCCGTGGGTGCCGGGGTCAGCACCAGCATCCGCGCGCCCTCTACCTCGGCCAGGGTAATGATCGGCAGCGGCCCGGGCGGAAGATGCCAGGGCTGCAAGGTGCTCACGCCCCATGTCGCCACCTTGGGCAACAGCAGATCGCTCGGCACATCCGCATAGCCCGATTGATCGGCCACCAGGGTCAGCGAGGCCATGCACGTGCGCGGACGCTTGGCCGCCGACAACGCCACCGCAGCGGCCCGCAGGTGACGCGTCAGGGCATCGCTCTGCGCCGCGCTCGCATCCTCGCCAAAGACAAGCCGCGCATCATTGAGAGACGCGGTGTAGTCCGGTAGCAGGCTGGCGAGAGTCAGGCCCATGGTTACGCGGCGTCGCCCTCGGCGGCACGGCGAATGCGCTCTTCGGTGAGGCCAGCGAGCACACCCTTGCGGGTCTTGCCAGCCACTTCGGCCGCTTCGAGCTGATCAAGCTCGGCATCGCTCATGCCTTCGAGCTTGCCGACCACATCAGCCACCGAGCCATCGAGAATATCGAGCAGCGGATCGCCAGCCGGGGGCGCTTCAACCCTCACCTCGGCACCGGGTACCAGGCGCGCATCGACCAGGCGCGCCGCGCCGGGCGGAATCAGCACGCCGCCGACATACATCGGCGCGTCCGTGGGGTTGTGATGGTGGATCGTGTTCATGGGTATTTCCTCGTGAGGTCCTGCAAGGAATCAGCGGCGGATCACTCCGCCGCTGATCCAGAGCCTCGGTCAGACCGCCGCAGCGCGTGCCGTGGCCGAGTACGCGACAACGCTGGTGAAGTAACCACGCAGCGGGGTGGGCACACAGATCGAGCTGAACTCGGTGCCGTACGCGCCCCACTTGCCAAGCGGTCGACCGCTGGCGTTGAGGATCGGGTAGCGGTCGCCGATCGCGAACGGCTTGGCGATGCGGTACTTGAGTGCACCACGCTGGCCAAGGATCAGACGCTCATCGCCGAGGTCAGATGCCGTGTTGGTACCCCAGCACGGAACCGCCTTGATCTCCGCCAGGTCACCCTGCGCGGTCGTGTTGCTGCCATCGCGACGCAGCGACACGACGAACTGTTCCGCATTCGTAATCGTGTCATTGAGGATGGCGCTGCTGAGGCCGAAGTTCGGCACCACAAAGCGATCCGTCTGCATCGTCGCCTTCGCCGCACCCACCTTGCGCAACAGCCCGTTGAGGTGTTTGGCCACATCGGTGGAACCGTTGTCGGTGTCAAACAGCAGCACGTTGGTGGCGTAGTGGTAGCTGATGGTGTTCACGCCGGTATCGGCCGCCATCACCGGCGCACCGGCCTCATCCACCATGCGGATCAAACCGAGGTTGTAGTTTTCAACCCGGTAGTAGGTGCCTGCCGCCTGCGTGCCGGTACCGTCAAACTCGGTACACGCCACACCGTTGCGGGTAAAGGCGATCGGATGCTCGGGCGAACCCACCGCATTGCCCTGCAGATCGCGCACCTGGTACGGGCGGATCAGCGGGAACTTGCTCAGCTTGATCAGGCTGTTGCTGACCGTCACCTGCGCATCCACCGCCTCGGCAGTGATTGCCACCGAGCCAAAGGCATCGGCGCTGCGCTGCATGCGGTTGCTGATGCGCCGAGCGATCAGCTCACGCGCCAGACGCGAGTTGCTCGCAATGTTGCGGCCCCACGCATCCCAGTTGATGTTGCCGTTGCTGCGGCTGAAGTGCATCACTTCGTCCGTCAGCTCCAGTCCGATCTTCATCGGCTCGATATAGGCAAACACGTTGGCCTGGCTCACCCCGGCCAGCTGAATTGCCTGGCCTTCATAGGTGATGCCATCGTTGTACACCGAGCCCACCGAGCGCGATTCGTACGGAATCGTATGCGTGGCCGAGTCCGTCGGCTCCACATCGGCCGACACCAGATCAAGGATACGCAGATCCGCCAGCGCCTCGATCAGCACTTCGCGCTGATAGCTGGCCGGCAGGGCCGTATCGCCGATGTTCACCGGGCCACCGGCAAGCAGGATCGCTTCATCGTGCAGGCGCGGCGCGTTGATGCGATCAAACTCGGCCAGGGCCTTCTGCACAAACGGCGCGAGCTTGGCTTCATCGACCACCGCTTTCAGGTTGCCGCTGCCGAAATCGGCGCACATGCGCAGATGGCCGCGCACATCCTGCGACAGCTTCTTGATCGTGTTGCCCTCATCCATGCTGATACGGGTCACGCCGGGGCGATCAAAGCCGAGGCCCGAGAGCTTCTTCGCCGCTTCGATCTGGTTGCCCAGGTCGATCTGCGATTCGGCCAGGCTGCGCACCTGGTCTTCACTCATGTCCGCCGTGATCAGCTTCTCGGCCTTCTTGAGTGTGGCCACGGTCGATTCACTGAGGCCCTTGGCTCCGGCGATCGTCTCGCCGAACAGCTTCACCCGGTTGCCCTGGGTCTCGGCCAGCTTCCTGGCATCGGTTTCGCGCTGCGTGGTGGCCTCGGCCAACAGCTTGCGCACGTCGTCTTCCGACAGCGCCTTGGGCGCATCGTCGCCTTTCTTCGCGGCCGCAGCCGGAGCCGGGATGTTGATCTGGATCGGCTTGTCGCCATTGCCCGATTCAGCGAGCTGCTTGGCCGCTTCATCAAGCTGATTGACCAGCGTTTCATGGGCCTTGTCATCTTCGCCGAGGTTCTTGGCGGCAGATTCGTAGGCGGAGAGGATCGAGGCAATTGCCTGCTCGGACAGCTTGCGGGCGCGCAGCTTGGCGCGCAGTTTTTCCAGCCAGTTCATGGTGTAGTGCTCCAGGGATTCGGACAGTTGTCGTACGAGTTCCGGGTGCAAGAACACCGGGACATTGGGTTTTGATTCGGAAAGCGTCACCGGATCCAGCCGTTTGATCACCGGGCGGACCGTCAAACCAGCGCCAAGAAGCACCGGGCCGTGAGAGCGGCCTTGTTCGTTGTCGATGTAGTCATCGACAAACTCGGCAGACAGGTAGCGGAAACCCCGCGTCTGTACCGCCTCAATACCGTAGGGGGTGAACTCCACCTCAGCGCGCAAGCGCTGGCCGTCGACACTCAGGGCCGTCACTTTCGCCGCCGCGCCCTTGCCAGGCTCGTGGTTCACATCAATGAAGATTTCCTGGCCGTACGTGCGCGCATCAAAATTGCGCACCATCGCCAGCAACATCTCGCGCGAGATCTCGAAACGCCCATAGCGCGGATCGGTGAACACACCCGTGCGGGTGATCGTGACCGTGGTGCGCTTGGCACCCTCGCCGAGCTTGATGCCATCGAGCCCACAGACAAACCGCATCGTCTGCGGATCACCATCGGCCAGGCTGTAGATTCGTGCGCGCTTCTTCATGGTGATGAGGCCGTTGATCCACACGCGTAGCAGCGCGTGGGATCCCCGGCCTCATAGTTCGCCTCGTGGGGGTGACGATGAAGTTACGAACGCCATGCGCGTAAAACAACGGGAAATTCTGCAAGCAAGCTATGCGATCTTTAAAAGCACACGATTGCGGCGAAGCTTCGGAAGCACGTCATGACACAGCCATTTCGCAATTTCTCTCGACTTTGGCTTGCTTGACCTCAAGATAACCATAAACACCGCAGCTTCGTTGATCATGATTGCCTTCTGCAGGCCGCCTGCACTATTCACAGTCATCTTCTGAATCCAACCGCGTGGAACGCACTTGAGTTGATTGCTGCGACCAGCCCAACAGATGTCCAAAACCTTGCACAGATCTTGGCACATGAACCACAGTTCACCGTCGTCATCGCTAATTGATCGGATGCCATCCCATCCAAATATTTCATCCAACAAGGCAGGCCGTTTCATGCAACCTCCGCATTCAGCGCGTCCATCACCCGAGCGGCTTTCTCTTTGATGCTGTGCATCACCGCGAAAAGCTGCGAGCCACCCAGTGAGACCTGGGAATCGTGGCAGCTCATCATCTCCAGCGCGTCGACGTAATCGACCAGCTCGGTACATAGGGAGTGGGAGTCCTCGCCGGGGCGAGGCTTCTTTCTTTCGGTTGCCATGGCGTTGACCTCTTTGTTCTTAGATTGACCTCAATCAAACGATGGAAGCCGGGTGCTCTAAGCCGCAAAGAGACGGCGGGCATATTCGGGCAAGCCCTATTGTATTAGCCACACACCCGGCAGAAATCGTAGTGCGCCAATTCTACAGGCACAAAAAAACCACGAGACTGACGGGCGTGGAGCCGCTCTTTGCTATAGGCGCTTAGAACACCTGACAGAAACGGTACACCTGTATAGACTCAGCGTCAACTACTGCGCTTTTCGGTTTCATTGATGCCGCCAAACGATGAGCTTGAAGATCTGCGAGACCAGCTGGACAGCTGGACGCGTCAATACATCGCAACGATCGCCAAGCATCCGGACACATTGGGCGTTCGGGTCAACTGCAGCGAAATGGGATTGCGTGAAGGCTGTCAATTGACAGGTCGCGTCGTCCTGATTGCAGAAGCGCTCCGTGATGCCCCCATCCCATGCGGCCGAGATCCATGGTGCTTTGGTTTCGTCACCTGTGTATTCAGCGACCAACAACCGCCACCAGTGCCGTTAAGTTGGTGGCGGCGGTGGCTACGATTCAGCGCATAGCTAAGCCCGTGGCACGGGCGGCGGCGGCACAGGAGGCCGCGCTGCCTGCGGACGCAAACCCCGCAACAGCGTGGCATTCAATTGCTCGATGGCCGCACGCGTAGCCGCCTGCTCATCCACGATGGCCAGCAACTTCTCATTCGCCAGCCGCGCCTCCTTGATCGCTGCATCAATCTTCGGCTTGGTGCCGAACACCGCAAACGGCATGAAAAACCACAGCGCGCCCACCAGCACCGCCAACAGCGTGAGCACCATGGTCACGCCAGCAAGCTCATTCATATCTATCCCCTGATCCATGTGCGCAATCTGCACACTGCCCATCCTACTCACGCTGCGCAGATACGCAACTCAGCGCGGCGTGAGCACCACCGGAATCCTCACCAGCGCCTTGCACTGCGTGCACTTGGCCGTGCTGTGCGTATGCCCCAACGACACCACGCGCGTCAGCAGAATATTCGCCTTGAGGATCGGCTTGTCGCAGCGCGGGCAGCGGCCATCGGGTTGCACCCATTGCGCGTTGGCCAGGTCGGCCTTGCTCATCACGTGATCGGCCTTCACAGGCTGGTTCATGGATTGATGCCCTCCGAGATCAGACGTTCCTCGATCCGGTACCAGGGAACGCGCAATTCACTTTCCTTCACATTCCCGTTGCGAAAGGCAAACCCCTTTCGCTTGCCGCCAAGGATCAGATCCTGATCGTCACTCGGCTGCCGGCGCAGCCACTCAAACGGCGTTTGCTTCCCCGCTCGATCAGCCTCGGTCACCTGGTCATTGAATACGGTGGTCAGAAAGCTCAGCGTTTGAGGGTGAGCCGGGTACGGGTGATTGCCCGGTGGATACACACCCTTGCCGAGGCCGTGCACGTTGGCCGCTGCATGCAAATCACAGATGTCGCGCGCAGGATGGGCCGGGCTCAGGTTGAACTTCACGCCGATCACATCGGGATGCTGGGCGACGGTGGCCACGTAGCTCTCGGTGTAGGCGCGATTGACTTCGGTCCGGATCAGGCGTTGCAGGTTGAAGGACGGGTTGCCGGGTGCGTTGCTCTGCAGCAGCTCGAGCACGGATCGGCCAATGGCGCCAGGCTGCGCGGCCGCGATGCCCGCTTGCAGGGGCCCAGGAATCGGCAGGCCGTCGCGGATGTATCGCGCGGCCGCCTGGCTGCTCGATTCGCCCCGTGCAATCGCGCCCTCGATGGCCGCACGCAGGGCATCCCGCGTGGTTTCGTTGGCTCGCCATATACGATCGGAGAGTTGCAGGCCATCGGCGGCGCGAAAGGCCCGGATGTATTCGACCACCTGCCCCACGAGTTGCGCATCCCCACCGGTGCGCCCGACCAGCTCCAGCAAGCTGGCGCCGATCCGCGCCGCCTCGGTGATGCCCTCATTGATGAGCTTGCGCCAGCGATCGGAGAACGTCGACAGCCGGCCCTCAAGGAAAGCGCGCACCGTCGGCAGCAACGTCGCCGGGATCCGGCCATCCGGCCCGCCGAACTGCTCCAACTCATCGCGGATATCGCCGGCCAGCGCATAGATCAGATGCTTGAGCGCCTGCAGCGTTTTCGAGCGCATCGTCAGCACGCGCACGCGGGCCGCAGCGGCGGCGCGTTCCAGAGCCTCGCGGGTGGCGACGGAATCAGCCACGGGTGCTAATCGTCGTGGAGCTTTCGCCCTTCGGCGCATTGCTCGGCGTCACCCTCACGTTCGGCGCGGCCGGGCTGGGTGGCGATTCTTCGCCCGGTACCGTCTCCAGCCCATCATCCTCAGGGAACGGCCCTTCCTCCTTTTCCTGCTGTTCCTTCGCCCGCTTGGCCGCGGCCAGGTCCACGCCGGCGGCATCCCACACGATATCGCGCGGAAGACCAAGCGCCTGCAGCTTGAGGCCCATGTCGGCGCGTTGGTTTGGCGTGTCGATGCGGCGCTCGGCGAACGTCACTTCGAAATCGTAGCCATCTGGGTTGAGCCCTTGCAGCAGCAAATGCAGCCGAAACCCGGTTTCGTACACCCAGGAGACGTTGTCCTGCAGGGCGTCGATCTCATCGAAGTAATCCTGTTTCAGATCTTCAAGGATGTCGCGGCTCAGCTCGCCGGAGTAACCGAACAAGCCCTTCGGTGCGGGCGATCCGGCAAAGAATGTATCGAGCAGGTGCGACACATCGGAAATCTGATCGAGGTTGGCATCGCCCTGAATCGGCGTCACCGCCCCTTTGCGGTTGAGAAAGTAATCCCGGCTCGATCCGTTGGCCTGATCGCGCTCCACTTCCAGCCGGTACTGGGCCAGATCCTCAGCGCTTGCGCCTTCGAGCACGTGCGACATGCGCAGCGGTGCACGCATGCGCCGGCGAATCACCAGATCCTCTTCCGTCATCGCCAGCTTGCGCCATACGGCACGGGTGGCATCCAGATACGGCCGGCCGAGCGAGCCGAAATCATCATAATTGTCTGGCGTCAGGCGCGATACCGTCATCTGCCACAAGCCAAACGAGCACAGCGGAATGCCCAGGGTGAGATCGTACTGCTCGTAGGCCTTGCGCGGATCTTCGAACGTGCCATTCGCCGCCACCCTCGGCACGATGGTCTCTGCCGGCATGCGCGCACAGCTCACCACTGCCGATTGATCGCGATCGAGCACCCACTGCATGCACAAGTTGCCCTCCATCATCAGCCCGCGGATATCCGATTCCAGCTTGTCGCGGCGATACAGGTGCAGGCGGTTGGCGAACGATTCGAACTCCCGGTGCAGGCGCCTGGGCTGGCCGGTGGCATCGAGGCGGATGCCGCCCTTCGCGGCCGCACGGCTGGTGCGCAGGTGAATCTTCTTCACCCGGCCATCCATGCGATCCATGTGGCGGATATCGAGGATCTGCGAGCGCAGCGTGGAATCCACCCACATCGCCCGCACCATGCGTTTCGCCACATCCTCCGGATGAGCGCGCTGGCCCTTGTCGGTACTGCCCGGCAGGCTTTCGCCTGGCAGCAGTGCGGTGGTTTTCACATCGGCGGGTTTGCGGCGGAAATAATCGAGAATGGCCATGGCAGGTTCCGAGGCTCAGGCGGCGGGGGCGAGCAACTGCTCGCGAGTGCGGGAGGTGGAAAGCACAACGGTGGGCACGTGCGCCGCGCCACGGGTGGCCAGGCCCCAGACGGCAGCCATGCAGGCATCAAACAGGTCGTCGCCCTTTTTCGGGTCGGCCATCTTGTAGCTCGGGTAGCTGACCTTGGTCGACTTGGCCACGATGTTCGGCAGTTGCTTGGTGAACAGGCGCATGTCGGCGGTGGAAGGGTCGCGCACATCCTGATCATCAAAGTACGGCAGCACCGCGTGGCCGCTATGGAACACGGTGCGCACGGCGCTCGCCATCTGGTGTTTGGTCATGCCCTCAAACCGTATCGGCGAGAAAGCCCAATCGCCCCAGGTGCTGGCCGTGCTCTCGCCCTCGCCCACTGCGCGCCGGTCGATATCGGTGAGGCCCTCGACAAACAGTTCGTCATTGAGCTGCGTCAGCATGCCCACGCCGTAGGCATCGCCGATCGCGTAATCCGGGCGGAAGTAGCGCCAGAACGCCTTCAGGTCATTCTTCACCGCGGTTTCGTCCGTGCCGGGCGGCCAACTGCGCACGAAAGGGAAGAACACGAAATTGCCGAACTGCTCCGCCACAACAAACCCGTGCCGTGAACTGGTCGGGTTTTCACCGTGGCCGCTCGCGTCGTACCCAAAGCTGATCAACCCGCGCTTGGCGTAGCGCTCGGTCGGTACCGGCTCCACGATCTCAAGCCCCGTCTGCACGCCGAGCTGCATCGCCGAGCGCACTTTGGATTCCCAGATCAAGTTGCGGCTGGAGATGTTTTTGCACAGCAACTGGCGAATGTACTCATCCGGATCCAGCTCATCGCGCATCTGCGTCATGAACTTGGCGTTGAGGATGCCGAGCTCCATGCCGAGGTACACATCCACCGTCGGCAACACGTGGTAGTGCCCGCCAGCGATCAGCTCGGTCAGCGTGTCGGCACCTTTGAACACGCCGGTGATGCGAATCTGCGGGTCATTCTTCGCATCCTCACGCGCCCCGAGGCGTCGCGCCGATCCCATCATCAGCAGGAATCGACCGAACAGCCGATCGTGCGGCATGTCGTCCACCTCTTCGAGGCTCGCCGCCGTGAGATCGCCACCGTCGACCTGCGCCATGATGCCGTAGGCCCGCGCAATCGAGCGATTGGCGAACTGGAAATAGGTGTCCGCCATCTGCGTGCGGTTCGATTTGAAATTGATCCAGGCCGTCAGGATCGGGCTGCGCCGGATGGCATCGAGGTGATAGCCCAGATTCACCAGCGCCTGCGCTTCACGCGGCGCGACGATGCCCAGCTCCTGATCACCATGCGTCGCCAGGTATTTCAGAAAGAACATCTCTTTCACCGCCGTCTTGCCCGTTCGGCGGCTGCTGAAATCGATGGTGTTGCGATTGCGGTCCATCTCGATGCACTTGAGGATCTGCATCGGGTCCAGCGTCACATTGTGAATGTGCTTGTGCCACAGCGCGTGATCGTCGGCGTACTTCATCACCTCCGCCTCAGCCACTGACTGACCGCGCATGCGCTGGCCCCGGGATTGGCGCTCAGCCATGCTCGGCTTCGCCCTGCTGATGCTCGATCAGCACCGGATCCTCGGCACTCTTTTGACGCGATCGCTCAATCATCCCGCCGAGGTTCTCCAGCACCTCGGTCTGCCGGCGCTGGTAGTCGATCAACTGCTCACCGCGCTGCGCATCGCCGCTCAGGTGCCCGCAGATTGTCTCGCTATCATCCTGCACCTTCGGCGTCATGCCCATGTCGGTCAGGCCGAGATTCAACTTCGAGATCATGTCGCCCAGCGTCCGCAACAGCGGATGCTGCTCGATCTTGAACAACTGGATCACCTCACCTTCGGCATCCTGGCCCTGGGCAAAGTGGAAGCCGCCATCCTTGTCGTAATACCACTCCGGCGTTTTCAATCGCACGCCGTCCTGAGCCAGCGCCAGAATCATGTCGTCGATCAGCGCCTGCACATTCGCATGCAACTGCGCTCGTAGATCCACCAGCAACCCCGGGTCGCCGGTCTCGAAAGCGATCTGATGTTTCAGCAACAGCTCGGTGCGCTTCAAGCACGCCACCTGCTTCGCGCAGATGCTTTCGAGGTACTCGCAACCCTGGCAATGCGGATAACCACCCGGCCGAGCAGGCCAGTACGTGGCCGTCTTCGCTGCCAGGCCATGTTTCAAGCCGTTGAACCGCGTGCGCTTGGCCTCTTCCGGCGTCGGATGGCCGTCAAGATTGGCCGTAACCGCCGCCTTCCCTTCCTGCGTCCTCGGCCCGGTCGCATTCGCCCACATCTTCAACAGGTGGCGATGCTGGCGCTCCTGCGGCGCCTCATCCATGCACAACGGACACGCGGCGTAATACCGCCACGGATGCCAGACATCCTCCGGGCAATCCTCAACCCGGCCAGGCTCCGCCTCAAACCGAAAATCGCAGTCGTCACAATGAAACCGCACGCTGCTTTGCTGTCCACGCACTTTTCCCATCCTGCCAGCCTCGCCGTCCGGCGGGCGCAAAACAACGGGAGGCTAGATGCTGGCTTGCGCGGCCGCGAGCCCAGATTAGATTGCAGGATTAGATTGCACTTAGGCGCCTATCCTGGGTTAGGCGGCAAGGTGGCCGCTATAGGTTCGCGTGACTTCGCCCATCACAAGCACCGCGCGCGCTTCCGTTTCGTCCTCGCGCAACACCTGCACTGTCGGCGTTTCTCCGCCCACGATCAGGTAATCGGCGCTGTAACCGTCGTACCAATTGGCCCATGCGGCTGCTGCGCCTTCGTGGTCAAAATCCTCAAAAACGCGGGCGTCCTCTTTTGTCTGCCCGTTCTCTGGCCACCACACTTTGTATTTTCTCAGGTTCATTACTGTTCCTCGGTAATGCCGCCTAACACGTCATCCAAGCGGACGGCTGCGCCGCCGCTTAATTCAGGGGTTAGCGCTCATCAAGCCAGTCTTCCGGGTCGGGCGCATAATCGGATGGATCAATGTCGTAGTCCTCGGCTCCGCAGGCTCGGCAGCGCAGGTAGCAAATGTCTTGCGTCCCGCCGATCACGCCGGGGTCGCCTTCCCAGTCATGCACCACTTCCCAGTCGTGGTCGAACTCACCATTCCCAAGATCGCATTGCCATTTCTTTGCCATTGGTATCGCCCTCCGCGCTAACACGTCATCCGAGCTGACCGGCGACAAGCGCCGGCAGCTCAATTCAAGGGTTAGGGCGCATGTTGCAGCGCCTCGGCCTGCCGAAACTCAACCCGCTTCCCGCGCGGCCTCCCATCGCGCCACACGCAAATTCTGCGCTCATCAAGCAGGCCGGCATGGTGCAAACGCTGCGCAAGGCTGTACTCCTCTACGCCTGCATTTGCATCTAGGTTGTTCGTCGGCCTGAACCAGTCTCCGCACTTATCGAATACCGCGCGGTAAGCATGTTCCATCGCTGGCGTCAAATCCCATCGGCTACATGCTGCTGTTATTGCGTCCATAGTTCCTCGCATTGCGCCCTAACACGTAGGTCGAGCCGACCGCTTTCATCGGCGGCTCACCACTGGGTTGGATGGCTAGTGCTCGTTTCAATTCGATCAGCGTGCAATCGTCGCCGTCAGCAAGATAGAGGTTGTCGTCTATCGTTTTCTGCATTGCCGCTTTGAGTCGGTCGATCTCAATATCGGCGTCAATCTTCATCACAAACGCAGCAACGCAGTCCGGCGTTTCGTCCCACTTGTCGGGCAGCGGGTCTGTTTCGTCGTGGTACTGACGCCAGCCCGAATCCCATTCGCATAGGTGTGCAACAACTTTCACGTCGTTCATCGCAGATCAGTCTCCCGGGTGATCACCGTCACCACCACCCGCTGCTGCACGATCAACCGAGCGCCGTCACCAATCGGCAGCTTGCAGCTCATCAATTTCTGGATGAGCGCCTGCCGCCCCTCGCCAAGCATCTCAGCGCGCAGCGCATCGATATCCACACCCTTCACGCGCTCAAGGTATCGCAGCAAGGCGTGATCACTCACCATCGCCACCGGACTACCCCGATAGTGATTCGCCCGCGGTTTCGGCGCCCTCTTCATCGCGGCTTCCTCCGCGACTGACCCCGCACTGACCCCGCCTTCGAATTAACCCCTTGATTTCGGGTGATGGCAGAGGGTAGGATGCGCGCCCCGTTGTTACTGACTTCATTGAAGTTCTCCGACAATGGCATTGTAGAGGTCGGCGGTTCGATCCCGCCTGGCTCCACCAGATTTAC
>CAZMPZ010000022.1:0-39862 GCA_964568445.1 uncultured Rhodanobacter sp.
CCTGGCCGAGCGCGCCACCGACTGGCGCGGCAACAACAACATCGCCGAATCCATCATCGGGCAATTGACGCACGAACCCTGCGCCGAGCCGACGTGGATCGTCTGCGGTGCCGGCACCGGCGGTACGTCGGCCACCATTGGCCGCTATCTGCGCTACCGCCGGCTGGCCACGCGCCTGTGCGTGGCCGAGCCGACCGGCAGCGCCTTCGCCAACGGCTGGCGCACGGGCAATCGCAACGCCCTTGCCACGCAGCCCACGCTGATCGAAGGCATCGGCCGCCCACGGGTGGAGCCGTGCTTCCTGTTCGACGTGGTCGACCATGTGATCGAGGTGCCCGACGCCGCGTCGATTGCCGCAGCATGGATGCTCGACGAGTTCTTCGGCCATCGCTACGGCGGCTCGTCCGGCACCAACCTCGTCGCCTGCCTGCAACTGGCCGCCGGCATGCGTGAACGCGGCGAGCGCGGCGCCATCGTCGGCCTGCTGTGCGACCGCGGCGAGCGCTATGCCGAAACCCTGTTTGACGAGCCATGGCTCGCCGCCCGGCACATCGACCGCGCGCCGTGGGACCGCGCCCTGCGCGCGGCCATGCGTGACGGCGTGCTGACCGACCCGGACGCGTAGGAGCCCGCTGGCGGGCGATGCACCTGCCTTGGCTCCGTGCCAAACATCAAAACCAATGCATCGCCCGCCAGCGGGCTCCTGCCAGCGATGCGATGCGTTGCGGGCGGCGATTACACGCGGGCAAATACCAGCGTGCCGTTGGTGCCGCCAAAGCCGAAGCTGTTGGACATGACGGTACCCAGCGTGGCGTCGCGGCTTTCGCGCACGATCGGGAAATCGGCGGCGTGCGGGTCGAGCGTGTCGATGTTGGCCGAGGCGGCGACAAAGCCGTCGCGCAGCATCAGCAGGCTGTAGATCGCCTCGTGCACGCTGGCCGCGCCCAGCGAGTGGCCAGTCAGCGCCTTGGTCGAGGACAGCGGCGGCACGGCATCGCCAAACACCTCGCGCACCGCCTTGAGCTCGACGATATCGCCGACCGGCGTGGAGGTGCCGTGGGTGTTCAGGTAATCGACCGGCGTGTTGACGCCGGCCAGCGCCATCTGCATGCAGCGCACCGCGCCCTCGCCGCTGGGCGCAACCATGTCCGCGCCATCGGAAGTGACACCGTAGCCGACCAGTTCGGCGTGGATGCGCGCGCCGCGCGCGCGGGCGTGTTCGTACTCTTCCAGCACCAGCATGCCGCCGCCGCCGGCGATGACGAAGCCGTCGCGGCCGGCGTCATACGGGCGCGAGGCCACCGCTGGCGTGGCGTTGAAGCCGGTCGACAGCGCGCCCATGGCGTCGAATTGCGCCGTCATGCCCCAGTGCACTTCCTCGCCGCCGCCGGCAAACATCACGTCCTGCGCGCCGTGGCGGATGAGATCGGCCGCCGCGCCAATGCAGTGCGCCGACGTCGCGCACGCCGCCGAAATCGAATAGCTCAGGCCGCGAATGCCAAAGCCGGTGGCCAGCGTGGCCGACACCGTCGAGCACATCGTGCGCGGCACCATGTATGGACCGACCTTGCGCACGCCGCGTGCGCGCAGCAGGTCGCCGGTTTCAATTTGCCACTGTGGCGAGCCGCCGCCGGAGCCGGCGATGACGCCCGTGCGTTCGCTGTGGATCGTCGCATCGTCCAGCCCGGCATCGGCCATGGCATCGCGCATCGCCACGTACGAATAGGCTGCCGCATCGCCCATGAAGCGCTTGAGCTTGCGGTCGATCTCGGCCGCGAGATCGATCTGCGGCACGCCGGCAACCTGGCTGCGCAATCCGAGTTCCGCAAACGCCGGCACATGGCCGATGCCGCTGCGGCTGTCGCGCAAGGCGCCCGACACGCTGTCCAGGGTGTTGCCCAGGCAGGAGACGATGCCCATCCCGGTAACCACGACACGACGCATGTCAAAAACCCTCGGTGGACTGGAACAGGCCCACGCGCAGACCCGTAGCGGTGTAGATGACGCGTCCGTCCACGGCCATCGAGCCGTCGGCGATGACCAACGCCAGCTTGCCGCGCATGACGCGGCGCACGTCGATCTCGTAGCTGAGCAGCTTGGCCGTGGGCAGCACCTGCCCGGTGAACTTGACCTGGTCCACACCCAGCGCGCGGCCGCGTCCCGGCTCGCCCAGCCACGGCAGGTAAAAACCCGCCAGCTGCCACAGCCCGTCCATGCCCAGGCAGCCCGGCATCACCGGGTCGCCTTCGAAATGACATTGGAAAAACCACAAGTCCGGATGGATGTCCAGTTCGGCGCGCAGCACGCCCTTGCCATGGCTGCCACCAGCCGGATCGACCAAGGTGATGCGGTCAAACATCAGCATTGGCGGCTGTGGCAACCGTGCGTTGGCGTCGCCAAACAGCTCGCCGCGACCGCAGGCCAGCAATTGTTCGTGGGTAAATGAGGAAGGTTGAGTCATGGAGCCGTCTGCAAGGTGGAAAGGCGCGCGCATCACGCACGGAGACTGCCGAGGGTAACGCAGCGTGCATATGTCGCAAGTGAAACGTCACCGGACCTGCGGCATTTCGCCCGCCGCGACGGGGCGAACGGCCTACGGTTTCCTGTACGTCACGCGGTACACCGCACCCGCCAGATCATCGCTCACCAGCACGCTGCCATCGGCCAGCGGCTGCACGTCGACCGGGCGGCCCCAGGCTTTTTCATCGCGCATGAAACCGGTGATGAGCGGCGTATAGCCAAGCACCTTGTCGCCATGCAGGCGCACCACCATCACCCGGTAGCCGGACTTGCGCGTGCGATTCCACGAGCCGTGCTCGGCGATCAGCGCCGCGCCGCGATACGCGACCGGGAACTGCTTGCCGGTATAAAAGCGCATGCCCAGCGCGGCGACATGGGCGCCCAGCTTGAGTACCGGTGGCGTGTAGTCGGCGCAGGATTTCCCGGCGCCAAACTGCGGGTCCAGCACGTCACCTTGATGGCAATAGGGGTAACCGAAATGCTGGCCCGTGCGGCTGATGACGTTGAGCTCGTCGCTGGGCACGTCGTCACCCAGCAGATCGCGGCCATTGTCGGTAAACCACAGCTTGCCGCTGCCGGGCTGCCAGTCGAACCCGACCGTGTTGCGGATGCCCAGCGCCACGTCCTGCCAGCCGCTGCCGTCGGCATTCATGCGCATCAGCTTGCCGTGCTTCGGCGCCGGGTCGCAGATGTTGCACGGCGCGCCGATGGGCACGTACAGCTTGCCGTCCGGACCAAAGGCGATGAACTTGCCGCCGTGATGGGTTTCGGTCGGCAGCCGGTCGGTGACCAGCTCGGGTTTCGGTGGCGCGTCCAGGTGCGCCTCGATGTCGCGCAGCACGAGGATGCGGCTCACCGCCGAGACATACAGGTCGCCATTGTGGAACGCCACACCCATCGGCAGCTGCAGGCCGCTGGCGATCACGCGCACGCGCTCGGCCACGCCATCGCCATCGGCATCGGTCAGCGCGTAGACCTTGCCGGCACCGGTCGACCCGACGAACACGGTGCCATGCGCGCCCACGGTCATGGCGCGCGCATTGGGCGCGTCGGCGGCATACACGGCGACGTGGAAGCCCGGCGGCACCACCAGCTGGTCGAGCGCCGGCGCCGCACATGCCGGCAACGCCAGCATCAGCAACAACCCCATCAGCATGTGACGCATGGCAAGTCTCCTTGGAGGCGATGGCGAGGTCCTGTGCCGCACGCTCTGCTACCGTGACGCGCTTGCAGTCAGGGGTAACGATGAGCGAGCTGGATGACCTCACCACACTGGTGCGCGCAGCGACACCGCTGCTGGTGATCGAGACGGTGGACGAGCAGCGGGTGATTGACTGCTTTCGTCATGTTATCGCGCAGGCGCTGCGGCCGCTGTGGCGCTGGACGCTGACCGACGGCCTGACGCGGCTGGATTTTGGCCAGGCCAGCGACACGGCCAGCGACGCCACCGCCACGTTGACGACCATCCGCGCGGCCACCGAGCCCGGCATCTACGTATTGTTCGATTTCCACCCGCTGCTGCGCTACGCACTGAGCCAACGCCAGCTGCGCGAGATCGTGCAGCGCCAGCGCTGCGCGGCGCACACCATCGTGCTGGTCGGCGCCAAGGTCGAGCTGGCCGACGAACTCGAAGCGCTGGCCCTGCGCGTGCCGTTGTCGCTGCCCGACCTCAAGGAACTGGCCGGCATCCTGCGCGGCGAAGCGGTGGGCTGGCAGCGCGAACAAGGCCGCAAGGTTGCGGTGGACAACGACGCAGCGCGCACCATCGTACGCAACCTGCTTGGCCTGTCTGCGCCGGATGCGCGGCGCATCGTGCGCAAGCTGATCTACGCCGACGGCGCGCTCGGCCCCGCCGACCTGCCGGTGCTGATGCAATCCAAGTTCGACCTGCTCAACCGCTCCGGCTTGCTGCACTACGAATATGCCACCGCCAGCTTTGCCGACATTGCCGGCGTCGCCCGCGTGAAGGAATGGGTACAGCGGCGGCGCGCGGTGTTCCTTGCCGCCACGCCGATCCCCGCGCTGGACCCGCCCAAGGGCGTGCTGCTGCTGGGCGTACAGGGCTGCGGCAAGAGCCTGGCCGCCAAGGCCATCGCCGGCGGCTTCGGCGTGCCGCTGGTGCGGCTGGATTTCGGCACGCTGTACAACAAGTACCAGGGCGAAACCGAGAAAAACCTGCGCGAGGCGCTGGCCAGCACCGAGCTGCTGGCGCCGTGCGTGCTGTGGATCGACGAGATCGAGAAAGGCCTGGCCCGCGGCGAGGGCGACGACGGCGTCTCGCGCCGCGTGCTGGGTTATCTCTTGACGTGGATGGCCGAACGCACCGCCAAGGTGTTCCTGGTCGCCACCGCCAACGCCGTGCAGGAGCTTCCGGCCGAGCTGCTGCGCAAGGGCCGCTTCGATGAAATCTTCTTCGTCGACTTGCCGACGCCCGCCGCACGGGCGCAAATCTTCGCCATGCACCTGGCGCGGCGCCAGCTCGATCCGGCATCTTTCGACCTGCCCACGCTGGCTGCCGCCAGCGAGGGTTTCTCCGGCGCCGAAATCGAACAAACCATCGTCAGCGCCCTGTACGACGCCGCCGGCACCGGCACGCCGCTGGATCAGGCCACCCTGGCCCATGCCCTGCAGCAAACGCGCCCGCTGTCCGTGCTGATGGCCGAACAAGTCACCGCCCTGCGCGCCTGGGCCCAAGGCCGCTGCATCCCGGCCGATTGAAACCAGCTCGCCGCACGGCTTCGCACCATCCGTGCGCCGTGGGAGCCCGCCCGCGGGCGATGCTTTTGACACGGCGATGGCGATTCACGCCTTCGGAAGAGTGGTCCGCCGCTTGCGCACGGCGCCGAGTTTGCGGGTGAGGGTGTTGCGGCCGACGCCGAGCGCGGCGGCGGCGTTTTGCCGGTGGCCGCCAGTGGATTGCAGGGCGGCGGCCAGCAGGGTTTGATCGAGCGCCGCCCGGGCGCGGGCATGGATGTCGGCCTCGCCATCGGCCAACGCTGCCAATGCCCAGGCGCGCAAGGCGTCGGTCCAATCGTCTCGATGGGTCGCACTGGCGCCGGTATCCAGATCAGCCAGCTGGATTTCGCGGCCGGGAGCCATCACCGCGAGCCGGCGACAAAGGTTTTCCAGCTCGCGCACGTTGCCGGGAAAATCCTGCGCCGCCACCCGCTTTAGCGCAGCCCTGGAAAAACGCTTGGTCGGCAACTTGAGCGTCTGCGCGGCGCTGGCAAGAAAATGCTGGGCCAGCAGTGGAATGTCACCACGCCGTGCGCGCAGCGGCGGCAGGGCAATGCGCACCACGTCGAGGCGATGCAGCAGGTCGGCGCGAAACGCACCGCTGGCCACGCGCTCGGCCAGATCCTGATGCGTGGCGGCCAGCACGCGCACGTGGGCGCGGATCAACTCGCGCCCGCCGACGCGGTAGTACTCGCCGCCGGACAGCACACGCAACAAGCGGGTCTGCAAGGCGGCGGGCATGTCGCCAATCTCGTCCAGGAACAGCGTGCCGCCCTCGGCCTGCTCGAAGCGTCCGGCATGGCGGTGCGCGGCACCGGTGAAAGCGCCGGCCTCATGGCCAAACAGTTCGCTTTCCAGCAGCTCGGCGGGAATGGCGGCGGTGTTCAGGGCAACGAACGGCGCGTGACGCCGCGCGCTTTCCTCATGCAGTGCATGCGCCACCAGTTCCTTGCCGGTGCCGGTTTCGCCGGTGATGAGCACATTCAGATCGCTGGCGGCAATGCGTCCGACCAGCCGAAACACCTCGCCCATCGCCGCGCTGGTACCCAGCAGCGCATTGGTGCTGGCCGTCGCCGGCGGCGCCGGTGCCGGCGGCGCGGCGGCGGAAGTCAACGCGCGCCGCACCGCGGCCACGACGTGATCCAGGTCAAACGGCTTGGCCAGGTAATCCACGGCGCCGGCGCGGTAGGCCGCCGCCGTGGTGGCCACGTCGGTGAAGGCGCTCATGACGATGACCGGTCCCAACGCACGATCGCGCCATGCCTCCAGCAGCTGCAAACCATCGGTGCCGGGCAGCCGTACATCGGTGAGCAGCAGCGCCGGCCGCGCCGATGCCATGGCGACGCGCACGGCATCGGCGTCAGCAAATTCGCGCACCTGCAGGCCGGCATCGCGCAACGCCGCGGCCAGCACGAAGCGCACGCCGTGATCGTCGTCGACCAGCCAGATCAAGTCGGCCATGTGCTGATTCCCGCGGTGATGGGCGATGGGCCGCCTTGGCGACGGCAGGTGGCGAGGCTAGACATGGCGGCGCGCCAGGGGCAGATACAGCGAGAACACCGTCGCTCCCGGCTGGCTGACGCAACGCAGATCGCCGCCGTGTTCACGCGCCAGCTCGCGCGAGAGCGCCAGGCCGAGGCCGGCGCCATCGGCACGCGTGGACACCAGGGGCTGGAACAGCTCTCGGCGCACGGCATCGGACAGGCCGGGGCCATCGTCCTGCACATCCACGCGCAGGGCGCTGCGACACACGCGATCGACCACGCGCGCGCCATGCTCGACCCGCGTGCGCACCGTGATGGCGTCGGCGCCAGCCTGCACGGCATTGCGCAGCACATTGAGCAGTACCTGCTGCAGGCGGTCGGCATCGGCCTGCAGCTCCGGCACGCTGGGGTCGTAGTCCTCGCGCAGCGTCGGCAGCGCCGGTTCCAGCCGCAACACCTCCAGCGCACGTTCGATCACGGCATGGATGTTGACCGGCGCCAAATGCGGCTCGCCATCGTGGTGCAGCAGGCGGTTGGCCAGCGTGGTCAGGCGGTCGGCCTCGCTGATGATGAGGGCGCCAAGCGCCCGCGCGGTGTCATCGACGGCCCGCCGTTCGAGCAGCTGCGCCGCGCCACGCATGCCGGCCAGCGGGTTTTTCATCTCGTGGGCCAGGCCGCGCAGGCTGGCCGACAAGGACGATGCCTCGCCGACGACCGTAGCCAGCGCATGCACTTCCAGCAGCACGCCGCCGGCCCACGGCGCCAGCGCAATGTCGGCGCGCAGTTCGTCGCCATCAGCGGGCAGGCGCACTTCGCGCAGCTGCACGCTGCCGCCTTCGGCCCGCACCCGCCGTACGGCGGCCACACACTCTGGCGCGCGCAGCACTGCGTGCAACGGCTGGCCGATCACGCTACGCACACCGGTGCCCAGCAGCTGCGCACCAGCGGCATTGATCCACGCCACGCGCACGTCAGCGTCGACCTGGATCAGGCCGGTCAGCAGCTGCTCACCCCACGCGCGCCACGCCAAGGTCTCCATTGCACCATGATGGACATTGCGCCCAGGCGGTGCAATCACCGTTGCCGACGAGGATCGGATGCGACGACACTTGCCCCTGGCCCACCAGCCGCGTTGCAGCACGGGCAGTCGGGGTTCATGCCCAGGCGCCTGGGAGCCTGGGCAGTAGAAACCAAGGGAGCGAGGCGAAGCGATTTTGAGTCAGGTTTTTCGATCGTTTGAGGAAGATAGCCATAGCTATCTGACGAGAAGGAGCGGAAAAGCTGGCCAAAAGCGCAAAGCCGCAGCCCCTTGAGTTTCTGCCGCCCAGGCTCCTAGGCTGCACCGTCATCGCGCGGATCGCGGGCCGATCCACCGCTACCGGAACACCGCCATGCCTTGTCGCCACACGCCGTCCCTGTCCATCGCCATTGCGCTCGCGCTGTCCATGGCCTTGAGCGCCTGCGGCAAGCATCCGGCCGAAACCCCGACACCACCCGCCACCGCCAGCAGCAGCCACCCGGCGCGTACCGGCACCGTGACCAAGCCGGCGGCGCCCGCCACGGCCGCAACCGCAACACCGGCACCCGCCAGCACGGCGTTTCGCGTCACCGCCATCACGCTCGGGCACGAGATCAACGCCGCGCGCGAAATCACCGCGCCAACGACGCATTTCACCAGCGATGAAAAAACCCTCTATGCCAGCGTCACCACCGCCGGCAGCACGGCCAAGGCAACGCTGAGCGCGCGCTGGGATTACCTGCGTGGCGATGGCCAACTCATCACCCGCGTCAGCCAGCAGCTGGCCGCCGACGGCCCCGCCACCACCACCTTCACGCTGCAAAACCCCGACCTGTGGCCGGAAGGCAAATACAGCGTGCAGATCAGCCTGGACGGCAAACCCGTCGCCACCCAGGCGTTCGAGATCGGCAAGAGCGCCAAGTAACCACTGCGGCGATCACCGCCGCCGTACGGTGGGCCAAGGCCCACTCCACGTTCGTCGCTCGCGCGGACTTCGACTCCGCGCCGGCGGCGCTACGCTCAGCCCGAACGGTGCAGGTGAACAGGCACCACCCTGCTTCCTGCTTCCTGCTTCCCTGTTCCCCGTCATCACCCCAACCGCTGCCGCAACCCGCCGGCACGCACGATCGGCGTGGCCAGCGCGGCGGCAAGGGCCTCGTCAGTGGCCCACAGTTCCAGCGCGTGGCGGGCGCGGGAGGCGCCGGTGTAGAGGAGTTGCCGCGACAGGATGCGGTTGTCGGCATCGGGCGGCAGCAGCAGGGCGACGTGGTCGTATTCGGAGCCTTGGCTCTTGTGGATGGTGACGGCAAACGCGCCGCGATGTTCGGGCAGCGCGCCGGGAGCGAAGGCACGCACACTGCGGTGGGAAGTGGCGTTGGCATCGACGGCGTCCGTGTCGCTGTCGGGCGGCGCGGTGACCTCGAACCACACGCGCAGCCGATCGTCATCCCCGCGCAGGCACAAGCCGACGTCGCCGTTGAACAGGCCGGCGGCGGCATCGTTGCGGGTGACGAGCACGGCGCGGCCGGGATACCAGACGGCGTCGACGTCCGCGTCCGGTGCGGGGCGCACGTCGCGTTCGATCAGGGCGTTGATGGCCGTGGCGCCAAACACGCCCTCGCGCAGCGCGCACAGCAGTTGCCGCGCGCGCAACGCATCGAGTGCAGCCAGCACCCGATCGTCACGCCCGACCGGGATGCGGCCAAACGCGCCCGCGGCAGCCAGCAACTCACGCAGCGCGCGGCACCATGGCAGCAGCGCGCGCGGCACGTCGGTGGCGCTGGCGACGACGCGGCGACTGACCTGTGGGCCAGCTACTTGCCAGGCATCGGCAAACGCTGCGGCGTCGCCATGCAGGATGGCGCGGTTGATCGGCACCAACGATTGATCGGCACGAAAGCTGTGCTCCAGACGCACCAAATCGCGACTGTGCGCGGCTTCCATCACGCTGACCAGATCCAGCAGCACGGAGCCGGTACCGACCGAAGTGAGCTGATCGGCATCGCCGACCAGGATGAGCACGGCCTCGTCGCGCAGTGCATCGAGCAACGCGCGCAGCAAGGCCAGGTCCACCATCGAGGCTTCGTCGACGACGACGATGTCGGCCGGCAGTCGATCGCCAGCATGATGGCGGAAACCACCGCCGTGGCCACGACTGCCCAGCAGCCGATGCAAGGTGCCGGACTCCGCGCCCAACGCCAGGTCGAGGCTGGCCTGCCATGCTGGTGGCAGTGCCGCCGCCTGCTCGCGCAAGCCCTTGGCGCCTTCGCGCATGGCGCCAGACAGGCGCTGCGCGGCTTTGCCGGTCGGCGCGCCGATGCGGATCACCGGCGCGCCCGCGCCCCGCGCAAGACGCTGGTGGATCAGCACCAACAGCATGCGCAGCACGGTGGTGGTCTTGCCGGTACCGGGCCCGCCCGTCAGCACAAACAGGCGCCGGCCCGGCACGCCGGCGACGGCGGCACGCTGCGCCTGCACGCTGGCGTCATCGACGCCGGCAAACAGCCGATCGAGATCAGCGGCCGGCACCGGCGCGGCGGGAACGGCTGCCGCGCGGCGCGCGACGAGGTGCTGGGCGACGGCAACCTCATGCAAGAAATTGCGTCGCAAGTACACCTGCCCGTGCTCGATGACCAGCGGCGCGTCGCCACGCGCGCCGACATCGTCGGCACCGATGACGCGGACCAGCGGCTCGGCGCGCAACGCGGCCAAGGCAGCCTCGTCCAGCGCCGGCATGCCGTGGCGCGCGGCATCCGGGCCGGCCAGCGGCAAGGCGCTGTCGCCGTGGCCTTCGGCCAGGCTGACCCAGCCGGCGACCTTGGCCAGCAGCGGCGAACCGCCGTGGATGCCGATCCAGCGTGCGACCGCACGATCGATCGCCCGCCACACCTCGGGCGGGTCCGCATCGATCGGCAGCGGATGAAAGTGATAACCGGCCATGGCGTTCATGCCACCTCCTGCACGCCGTGGCTCAGCGCCGCGTCCACCGCGGCCAGCAAGTCGTCGGCAAAACGATGGCGCCAGAGGCCGGCCTGCGGCGCCAGGCCCGCCGCGCGCACGAACAAATACACGCACTCGCCGAGGCACTCGCGCCGATACGCCGCGCCCAGACGCTGGCGCAGGTAGCGCGCGGTGGCCACGGTGTAGAGCAGCGCCTGAAAGCGGTAATGGTGTTCGTCCATGCGCGCGCGCAGTGCCTCGCCGCGGTAGTCGGCCAGCGTCTCGCCCAGGTGATTGCCCTTGTAGTCGAGCACGTGATAACGGCCGGCGTGCTCGAAGACGAGGTCGATCTTGCCGTTCATCAGCCCGCTCAAAATGCGCGTGCTGACCGGCACCAGGTCCGGCTCGCCGTGCGCCGCGCAGGCCGCGCGCAACGCGCTCATGGCGACGCGTTCAAGCGGGAAGTGAAACTCCATCTCGGCGCGCAGGGCGGTGGCGGGAAGTTCGCCCAGACACAGCGTCGGCGCATCGCGCAAACCCAGCGGCGCGTCCAACGCCCCTTGCAGGCGCTCGCCCAGCGCATCCACCAGATCGGCCTGGGCCATGTCGCGGCGGCGCACGCCGGCCTCGTTCAGGCAATGCGTGATGAGGGCGTGCTGCGCGGTCAGCGGCTTGCCGACGACGCGCCGTTCCAGCACCGCATGCAGCGCGTTGCCGATGTCGATGCCGCGCACCGGCGCCAGCGCCTGCAAGCCAGGATGCGGCGGCTCGGGCAGGGTGTCACCGCCGGCCAAGATGGGTGTCATCGCCGTGATGTCGAGGCTCGGCAGGCCGAGCGCCGCGTCGGTCTCGTCGCCGGCCGGTGCCTGCGGATCGGCGGACTCGGCGCCGGCATGCACCAGCGCGGTGAAGCTCCAGCGCATCGGCAACGGGTCGCGCGTCAACGGCGGCAGGCGACGCGCGTGGCGCTCGGCCACGTCCGGAGCGTGAGCCGTCCATGACTGAAAGTCGCGCGGCGGCCAGTCGTCGAGCCAGGCCACGTTTGGCATATCCGCCAGCTGCTTTGGCGACGGCGGCACGTGCATGCGCTCGAGCATCACATCCAGCGCACTGCACGCCGTACCTTCGGCCCGCATGGTTGAACCCTTCTTGATTCCGCGGCCGGGCAACATGGCCAGTACGTGGCAGGCGTAAATGGCGCGGGTCAGCGCCACGTACAGCACGCGAAAGCGCTCATCCTGCAGATCCTGCGCCTCGGCCTCGCGCGCGACCGCGGAAAACCCCACGCGGCGTTGGCCGCTGAGCGCGTCATTGACCACGTGCAATTTGACGGATTGCCGCTCGCCGTGATTCCACAGCAGCGGCAGGAAGACGATGGGAAACTCCAGACCCTTGCTGCCGTGCAAAGTCATCAGCTGCACGCGCGCGGCATCGGATTCGATGCGCACGCGCACGGTCTCGGCCGCGTCGTCGCCGCTGCCATCGTCGGTGCGCGCCGCCTGCAGCCACGCTAGCAGGGCCTCGTCGCCATCGGCGGTTTCCGCCTGTTGCTGCAGCAGCTCGCCAAGATGGCGCAGGTCGGTCAACGCGCGTTCGCCGCCCAGCGTGCGCAGGTAGCGCGGCGCCATGCGTGCGAGCAAGGCATCGACCACGCTCTGGATACCGCGCTCGCGCCATGCCACGTGCCATTGGCGAAAAGTGTCGGCGGTGTCCTGCCAAAGCGTCACGTCCTGCGCGCGCGCGCGCAGATCGGCAAAGCTGTCGCCCCACAGGCGCGTGGCGGCGGCAGCGCGCAACGCCGGCAGATCGTCCTCGTGCGCCACGGCATACAGCACCACCTGCAGTTCGCGCGCAATGTCGGTGCGCAGCACGCTGCTGCGCCCGGCCGTGACGCACGGCACGCCGCGGCGCACCAACTGGTCGCGCAAGGCATCGATGTCGCGCGCGGTCGGCAGCAGCACGGCCAGATCCGATGGCGCCAGCGGGCGGCCACCGAGTTCATGCGTACCCGACTGCAGCATGCCGGCAATCTGGTTGGCGCAGGCCTCCAGCGCGCGCGCGCGGCGTTCGGGCACGGCGTCGGGCGGATTAGCCAGGTAGTGCATCACCAGCGGCCGCGCACAGGGCACGCCATCGACCGTGTACGGCGTGGCATCGCAACGCCCGCTGGCGTCGACCGGCACGTAGTTGATCGCGTGCGGCTCCTGCGTGCTGAGCGCCGTGCCGCCAATCGCGTAGAACTGATTGAGCGCCGCGACCAGGGCGCGCGACGAGCGGTAATTGGTCCTGATTGCCATGCGGTCGGCAGCGCCGGCCTGATCGGCGGCACGGCGATAGGCGTGGATGTCGCCGCCGCGAAAACGGTAGATGGCCTGCTTGGGGTCGCCGATCATCACCAGCCGTCCGCGGACCGCACCGGCGGCATCGCGGTAGATGGCGTCGAGAATGCCGTACTGCTGCGCATCGGTATCCTGAAACTCGTCGACCAGCGCCACCGGCCAAGCGGCAAACAGCGCATCGGCCAGGGGCCGCGCGGAAGTTGCCGCCTCGCGCGCCAGCGCCTCGCTGACACGGCCAAGCTGTGCATCGAACGTGAGTTGGTGGCGCCCGCGCAATCGCGTGTCGATGGCCTCGCGCGCCAACTTTGCAACCGCCCGCCAGAAGCGGCCGCGAGCGGCTTCCCCCACGGCGCGCAACAGCGGCGCGACGGTGGCCGAAAACGCGGCGACGGCTTGCACTTCGGGATCGGCCTGCGCCGCCTTGAGGATGCCGACCATGCGGCCCGCAGCCTCAAGCGCGGCAAGGCTGTCTTCCGGCGGCACGGTTTGGCGGCGCTCGATGTAGTCGGCCAACGCCGGCCACACGCGATGCAGTTTCGCACCACTGACCAAGCAGCCGTCACGCGCTTGCAACGCCCGCAAGCGCGGCGCCCACACCAGCGGCAACGCGGCATCCAGGTCGACCGGTGCGGCGGCCGTGACGGTCACGCCCGGCGCCAGGCACACCTTCAGTCCATCGCGCAGTGCCGACAGCGTGAGCGTCGGCTCGCCTTGACGCTGCAACACGACCAAGGCATCGGCATCATCGCCCTGCTGCAGGCGTCGCCACGCATCCTGCACGACTTCCTCGCGCACGGCCTCGACCGGCACCAGCTCGCCCATGGCAAAACCGACGCCGCAGGCAAACGGATGCTCGGCCAACACGCGCGCGCACAAGCCGTGCAAGGTGCTGATCGGGGCGACGTCCATTTCCGCCAGGGCCAGATGCAAGGCGGCCACATCGCGCGCCAGGCACGCCGGATCAGTCGCCCAGCGCGCATGCAGCCAAGCCGCATCCAACGGCAGCGCGCCAGCGGGCGATACGGTCGCCTGCTGCACGGCCCACGCCAGCCGGCCACGCAAGCGCTCGCGCAGTTCCTGCGCCGCCACGTCGGTGAAGGTGGTGACCACCACCTGGCGCGGCGACAGGCCATGCTCCAGCAGCAGCCGCAGATACAGCACGGCGATGGTCCAGGTCTTGCCGGTGCCGGCACTGGCCTCGATCAGGCTGCGGCCGCCGGGGGTGAGGTTGAGCGTGCGCCAGTCCAGTGGCGCGGTGGTGGCATCGCTCATGCGTCGGCTCCATCCTGACTGGTGCTGGCCAGACTGATACAGGCGTGCAGCGCCAGCGCAAATTCGTGCAGCGCGGCCAGCGGCGGACTGCCGTCGGCAAAATCCACCTCACCGGCCAGCAGGCGGTTGTAGCCGGGTGCGTAGTCGCGCTCGCCAATGCCGCCATGGGTTTGCAGCCATGCGCCGCCGACGCCAACCACTGGCGGCGCGGCACCGGGTTTGCGCGGCTTGGCGTAGATGGTCGGCCGCACCGTCTCCCAGGCGCTGCGCGGGAAATACCAGCGCGGCGTGTCCTGCGCAGCGCGCCACCCGTCGATCAGTTGCCGCACACGCTGCTGCAGATCCTGCCCTCGGGCTTCGCGCTCCGCCGGCGCGGACTGCACAAAGCGCTCGTCCCACGCGTTGATGGCCTTTTGCCAGCGCCGGTCCTCGCCGCCGACCAGCGCCCGCAGGCGCAGCGCCGGCGGATGCGGCAGGTCGCGCGCGGTTTGCAGACGCAGCAGCGCCCAATCCAGAAACATCGGCACGCGCTCCTTGAAGCCAAGCTCCGATTCCTTGCGCAGCTCGCCCCTGGCGCTGGCGAAGACGCGCAGCAGTTGCCATTGCGGCGCGCCGTCGACCTCGGTGACAAAGATCTGCTCGACCTGGCCGGTCAAGCGCAGCTCGCCCAGCGCCAGGTCGATGACGTGGTTGCGCGCGACCGGGGCGCCGGCAGCAAAGCCGGGCAGCTGCCGCGCCATGTCCAGCAAGCTGCCGATCGCTGCCACTTGCGCCTGCCATGCGGCGCTGCCCGGCTGTCCCGGCGGCAGGATGCCGCCCAACCGCAGCCATGCCGGCGGCACATCGGGCGCGAGGGTACCGGCGGGCAGCGCGTCGTTGAAAAACAGGCGGCGCGTCACCGTATCCAGCGCCTCGAAGCGCGGCTCCAGTGGCTCGCTTTCGCGCAGCCGGTCATCGTCCAGCGCCTCCAGGCTGAGATGCAGGTGCTGCTGCAGGAGTTGCCGGGCCGGATCGCGGTAATACGCGGCCAGCTCGCGCAAAGTGACGGGCGCCGCCGGGGTTGCGGCGGCGGACGCGGGCGTCGCCACGGTTGCCGGATCGAGAAACGCCGGCACGTCGGCTGCGGCAGCCTGGCCGTGCATGGCCGCATACGCCGCGCTGTAGGAAAACAGGCGCGGATCGCCGGCATCAAAATAGCGGGCATCAAATGCCTGCAGCGGATGGCGCACCAGCCACGGCCGCGGCGTGGTGCGGTCGTCGGCGCCAAGGCCTGCCGCATCGTCGAGCACGGCCAGCAGCTCGGCCAGCGGTGCGGCTGGATTGCGCGGCTTGCCATCGCGCACGCCCTGGCCGATGTAGCTCAGGTGCAGCTGGCAGCGCGCGGACATCACGGTTTCCAGGAACAGGTAGCGGTCATCCGTGCGCACGTCGCGATCCCCCAGCCGCCGCGAACGCGCCATCAAGTCAAGGCCGCTTTCGCCGCCGGCGCGCGGAAACTTGCCGTCGTCCAAGCCGAGCACGGCGACAAACCGGAACGGGATCGCGCGCTGCGGAACCATGCCGCAAAACGTGATGCCGCCCAGCAAAAAACGCTGCTGCTCGGGCACGGCATCGAGCTGGGCCAGCAGCAGGTCACGCACCACGGCAAACGCCAGCACCGGATCCTGCCCGGCCACCGCCGGCTCGCTGGCAATGGCGTGGATGAAACGCAGTAGCTGGGTGTGGGCATCGCGCGCGGCGTGGTCGGTCACGTCCACGCGGAACAGCGCCTCGACATGACGCTCCAGCGTCTGCGCCCACGCGCTGGCGCTCAGGCTGCGCCCGGCCAGATCCGCCAGTGCCTGCACTTCGCGCAGCAGGGCTTCCAGGCCACCCAGCGCGCTGGCGCCGGGGCCATCGATGCCGGTCAGCGGCGCCAGCTCCACGCCGTCGGCCAGCGTCACGCTGGCCTGGCGCTCATCGCTGCCGGCGTCGGCCATGACATAGCCGGCCAGTAGGCGATCCAGCGCCCAGCCGAAGCTGTGCTCGGTCAGTTCCGGCACGCCAAAGCGTGTGCGGAACGCCGCATCCAGCGCCCACGCCACGCGGCTGCGCCCGAGCCAGTGCGTCAGCTCGTCAATGGCCGCGGCATCCAGCTGCAGGCGCCGCGCGACCTCGGGCACGCGCAGCAGGTCCACCACCTGCGGCGCCGTGACACGCGTGGCCGGCAGATCGAGCAGGCGGCGGAAAGCGGCAAACAGGCGATGCCCCTGCGCCACGGGAACATCCGCCAAGTGGTAAGGCAAGCGCGCATGAGCGTCGCCCGGCACGCCAAACACCGACGGGATCAGCGGCACGTAGGCCTGGATGTCCGGCGCCATCACCACGATGTCGGACGGCTGCAGGCCGGGGACGTGTTCCAGTGCGTCCAGCAATTGATCGCGCAGCACTTCCAGTTCGCGCAGCGGCGTGTGGCAGGCGTGCACGCGCAGGCTGGCGTCGCCCAGTTCCGCCGCACGCGCCGATGGCGTGTCCAGCGGCGCGTGCAGCAGCGCCGGCTGCAGCCGGCGAAGGCTTTCCTGCACGCGCCCCAGGCGATCGGTCGCGGCCTCGTCCTGCGTGTCGCGCCAGTGCCGGACATCCTCCAGCACGTCGCCCTCGCCATCGGCCAGCGCCATGATGAAATGCTGGCCCAGGCGTCCCCAGCTGGCCAGCAGCGGATGGCCCTGGTCGACCCAGTAATCGTCGGCGCCGGCCGCATCCACGCGCGCCACCTCGGCCACGCGCTGCGCGCGCAACGCCGGCAACTCGCGCGCCAGGCCGCCCCAATACTCGCGGCACGGGTCTGGCACATACAGCGCCACCAGATGCGCGTGCGCATACGCACGCAGCACCGCCAGCTCCGAGGGTGCCAAGTGGCTGACGCCAAATACGTGCAGCGCGGCGGTGTCATCCGGCAGCGGCGTGGCGCGGCCCAGATCGGCAATCAAATCGTCCACCACATCGCCACGATGCGCCCCCAGCTGCGCACGCACCTGCCGCCACAGCGGTCCCAGCAGGCTGCGCTCGGTCGCCGCCGCCACCGCATCACCGGATCGCGCCGCCACGGCAAAGCGCCCGCGCTCCCACGCGCGCAGCCAGTCCGGGCGATACACCAGATAGCGCGAAAACACGCTGGCCAGCCGATCGGCCAGCTCAAAGCGCCGGCGCGCCACATCGCCCGTCGCGGCGGAAGCCGTGTCGAGATACGCGGCAACACGCGGGTCATTGACGCCGAGAGCGTCCAGATCACCGCTCAACAAGCTGTGGACGGTCCAGCGCAGCACCCGGCGCTGATAGCGCGGCAACGCCACCGCACGCTGTTCCAGCCGCTGCTGCGCCAGGCGCTCGATCCACGCGCTGGGCAGCAGCACCTCGAGATTGGCGGCAATGCCACCGGCGCCGTACTCGCGCGCCAGCGCCCCCTTGAGCCAATGACGCATGCCGGGATGGGCCGCAATCACCGTCTGCGGTGCCAGCACCTGCACCGGCGGCAACGCATCCAGCAATTGCCGCAACGGTGCCACCAGCGCCTCCAGCCGACTGGCGCGATACACCACCAGGCCGTGGCCCTGTGCGGCGCCATCCACCTGGCGCAACTGACCGTCTGCCGTCACCGCGCACTCCCGTCATTGCCGCGCAAGGTCAGCGCGTCAGCCTATTGGAACACCGCAATATCTCACGCGGCGAGATCGTGGCCGTCACGCTTCCGGCTGGGCACTGTGATACTCGCGTGGGGTACGCCATGCGCGTGCAGTATTTTCTCGCTCGCCCACCCGCCCGTAGGAGCGCGCTGGCGCGCGATGCTTCTGCGCTGGTGCTCGGGAGCCGGCAAGAGCTTTCGAGCGCCTGCGGCGCCCGAGTCACTTTCTCTCGCTTGCCCGAGAGAAAGTAACCAAAGAGAGAGGCACCCCGCTTGGCGCTTTTCGCCCGTAGCCGGGCGAAAAGATCGTGCGTCGTGGCTTGGCTTTTCGACGGCACGTCCGTGTACCGACGAAAAGGGATCGGCTTCCTGCCGATCCCCCTACGGGCCGGGCAGCCACGCCGCACTCGCCGCACAGGGGCGTGGGAGCATGGCTACCGAGTGACGGGGAAACCGTCATTTGGCCGTTTTCCGAACACCAATGCAAAAGCATCGCGCGCCAGCGCGCTCCTACAAGTGTGTGAGCAAGCGAGGGAAAAACCTGCACGCCGCGGGCACACGAAAGCTCTTCACGGGGCGAGTCCACACGAGAATCGCTGCGCCCAGGGCGCTCAGCGCCCGATATCCCGCAGCCGCTTGCCGGCCATCAGCTTGCGTTCGATGTCCTCCAGCGTGACGCCGCGGGTTTCCGGCACCAGGGCGAAGGTGATGAGGATGAACACGACGTTGAGGCCGGCGTACAGCCAGAACGTGTTGGCGTGGCCGATGCCGTTGAGCAGGGTGAGGAAGGTGGCGCCGACGATCATGTTGGCAACCCAGTTGGTGACGGTGGAGCAGGCAATGCCGAAGTCGCGGCCGGTCAGCGGCTGCACTTCCGAGCACAGCGTCCAGATCAGCGGGCCGGCCGACATGGCGAAGCCAACGATGAACACCAGCAGCATGCCGACGGTGAACAGCTGCTCCATGCGCGTGGCGATGCCCACATGCATCATCAGGCCGACCACGCCCATGCCGATGGCCATGACGGTGAAGCCGGCATACAGGATCGGCTTGCGGCCCAGCCGATCGACCAGGCCGATGGCGATGAAGGTGGCCAGCATGTTGACCAGACCGACCAGGGCGGTAAACCACATCTGCTCGGCGGTGGCGTAGCCCATGCTTTGGAAGATGCGCGGCGCGTAGTACATCACCACGTTCATGCCGGTGAATTGCTGCATCAGTTGCAGCAGGATGCCCAGTCCGACCGAGCGTCGGAAGTTGCGGTTGCTGACGAACAATTGCCAGCCATGCTGCGGCGTCAGCAGCTGCGCGCCGATGTCGGCCACCTCGTGCGCCACCAGCGCGGCATCGCCGCGCAGGCGCATCAACACGCGCGTGGCCTCGTCCTTGCGCCCGCGCATCAGCAGCCAGCGCGGGCTGTCAGGCAAGGTCAGCGCGCCAAGCAAAAACAGCACGCCGGGAATGGCGATGACGCCCAGCATCCAGCGCCACTGGCCGCTGCTGCTGAAGGCGGTGTCGGACAGGAAGGCCACCAGGATGCCGATGGTGATCATCAGCTGGTAGATGGAAATCATCGCCCCGCGATTGCGCTCGGACGCCACCTCAGCCAGGTACAGCGGCGCGGTGAAGGTCAGCACGCCGATGGACAGGCCCAGCACCAGCCGCGCGCCCATCAGGCTGGCCGGCGACCACGACCATGCCGACAGCGCCGCGCCGGCGACGAACAACACGGCGCCCAGCAACAGCGAGCGCTTGCGCCCCAAGGTCGAGGACAGCCAGCCAGCGCCGACCGCACCCAGCGCCGCACCCAGCATCATGGCGCTGACAATGTTCTCGATCTGCCGGTCGGCAATCTGGAAATCGGCCTGGATGAACTGCACCGCACCGCTGATGACGCCAATGTCCAGCCCGAACATCAAGCCGGCCAGCGCGGCCAGGATGCAGATGAAAACCGTCGACCACCGGGCATGTGCCACTGATTGCTGCAAGGCCGTTTCCATGCAAATCCCCTTGGGGCTGTGACGCGTGGGTGGAAAGACATCAGGCGCTGACGTTACTGCATTCCAAGTCGTCCCGCGCCGGCCGGCGACGCCTTGCGCAGCGGTGGCCAGACGCTGGACGGCAGGCTCTGCGGCTGCCACACCAGGGTGGCCACGCTTTGCCCCGGCATGGTGTAGCGAAAGCGTGTCGCGCCCTGCGCCACCGTCACCTGGCGCGGTGCGGTGTTGCTGTTGACCACCACCAGCACGACGCTGCCGTCATGCGGGTTTTGCAGCGCCACATTGTCCAGGCCATGGGCCGCGCCGCTGGAACCCACGCGCACCGCGCCGCGGCGGACGAAGGCGCTCCAATGCGCAAACGCGTAGTAATAGTCGTTGCGGGTGATGCGGCCGGTGGCCGTGTCGACGGTGACCACGCCCTTGCAAGTGCTGCAGCCGCCGGCATGCGGGCCGTAGTTTTCATCCAGCGCCAGGTTCCAGTACAGCACGCCGCGCGCCCAGTTCTTGAGTCCCGCCATCAGCAGATCGCGTGCAAACCACATCAGCTCGCCGTTGCGGCTGGACGGCCAATCGCCGCCGGAACACTCGGTGATGTACATCTGCGCCCGCGTGAAGGCGCGATGCACCAGGCCCTGCGCCTGCGCGCCGCCGCGATAGCAATGCCAGGCAATGCCGTCGACGTACGGCCCGGCGACTGGATCGGCCAGCATGGCCAGCGGCTCGTCCGATGTGTCCCAGTTGTGATCCCAACCGAGGATGCGCGTGCGCGGCTGGCGCGTGGCCAGCGCCGGGCCGAGGTACTGGCCGATGATGCGTTCGCGCGCGGCGGTGTCCAACTGCATGCCGGGATAGGTCATCGGCACGAAGTTGGGCTCGTTCTGGATCGTCAGCGCGTCAATCGGCAGGCCAAGGCGCGCATAGGCGTCGACGTAGCGCAGCAGGTAGGCGGCATAGGCACCCTCATATTGTTCAAGCAGGCTGCCGCCAATCAGGTTGGCGCTGGTCTTCATCCACGCCGGCGCGCTCCACGGCGAGGCGATCAGGCGCAATTGCGGATTGATCGCCAGCGCCTCGCGCAGCGTGGGGATGAGATCGCGCTGGTTGGCGGCAAGGTTGAAATGCGCCAGGTCCGGATCGGTGTCGCCGGCCGGCATGTCGTCCAGCGTGTAATGCGTCAGCGAAAAATCCGAGCCGCCGATGGTCAACCGCAGCAGGTTGAAGTTGAGCGCCGGCGGCGGCCCGAACACCTCGCGCAACAGCGACGCGCGCTGCGCGGGACTCATGCGGTTTCGCAGCAGCCATGCCGAGGCATCGGTAAGCGCCGCGCCAAAACCGTCGATGGTCTGGAACCGGCGCGCAAGATCGATGGTGATGTCCACCGGCGACTGCGGTTCGAGGGTCGTCGGGACATCCGCCTGCCGGGCCAGCTGCAGCCGGCGATCGGCAGTACTCAGCCACAGTGCGACGGTCGGCCGCGTCGGCGCTGCCAGCGGCGCCATCACCACCGGCGTGCTCCCGGGCGGCACCCACCAGCCGCGAATCAGCGGTACCAGCGCCGCCACGGTGACGACCACACCGGCCACCACCAGCGCACGCAGCACCCCGCGACCAAGTCGCGCACGTTCACCCATGTCGCGCGCAATGCGCCCGGTCGCGGGCGCTGCGCCGGGATGCCCGCCAGGCGCTCATTGCGCCGGCGATCCCGGACAAGCCGTGTTCGCGCCGCCGGCGACGATGCGCACATCGGCAAACGCCGCGGCAAAGGGTGCGCTGGCGGCAATGCCGAACGGCACCTCGACATGGCGCAGGTCATGGCCGGGCACGACGAAGCAGCGCAACGGGATCGACACCTGCTGGCGCCGATGCAGCGGCTGGGCCGCCAGCACATGCGCAATATCCACTTGCGGCTGGCAATCGGCGCCGCACGCCATGTAGACGTTGACCGCGCCGCGCGCGGCCGCGTCCACCACCACGTCAAACTGCAAGGCGCCGCCGCCGGCCAGCAACCCTGCCAGGTCCACCGGCTGCGGGCTGCGGGCAAAGAAGCGCGCCGGTGCCAGCCAGGTGACGGCCTTGGCGTCCTGCTGGGTATTGACCTGTACCGTGCGCACGCGCAGCAATGGCTGCTTGCTTGGCCAGGCGATGGCCGCATTCAAGTCCGCGCCCAGCGCCTGCGTGGGCGCGGCGGCATCGGCCGCCCCCAGATACAGCGCATACGGCGCGACCGCCGCGGTGTGGAAGATCGACAGTGTCGAGACCTTGGCGCAGGCATGCACATCGGCGTGCACGGGCAAGGCCGGCAGCTCGTAATGGCTGGGATAGTGCAAGCCATAGCCGGGCGCAAACAGCCAGCTGGCGGAATCGGCATCACTGGCCGACGGCGGACACGGCACGCCTGGCCACGGCATGGACAGCGTGCCGCGGAAATCAAACACCGGGCGACCGTCGCCGTTGGCAAACAGCACATCGGCGACGCCGCCGCCTTCGGTCCCCGGCAGCCACGCGGCGACAAAGGCATCGCTCAGGTTGAGCAGGTCGTTGACGAAAAGCGGCCGCCCCGAAAGGAACACCGTCACCACCGGCTTGCCGGCGGCGGCCACGGTCTTGAGCAAGGCCAGGTCTTCCGGGTGGCGATCGGTATGGCGCAGCGTGGCCGCCGGCACGAGATCGCCCATGGTCTCGGCATACGGCGTCTCGCCAACCACGGCGATGATGACGTCGAAGGCGTCCAGATCGACATCGTTGGCACTGGCGCTGTAGCTGACGTTGGCCGCGCCGGCCACCGCGCGGATGCCGGCCAGCAGGCTGTCGCCCACCGGGAAATCCGCAGCCGTGTTGTCGGTACCCTGCCAGGTCAGCGACCAGCCGCCCGCCTGGTCGGCGATGCTGTTGGCACGCGGGCCGACCACCAGCACCCGCGTGCCCGGCTGCAAGGGCAACACGCCGTGGTTGTTCTTCAGCAACACCAGCGACTCGCGCACCGCCCGCCGCGCCAGTTCGCGATTGCGCAACAGCTGCGCGTCCCCGGCACCGGCACGCTGCGACGGACGACGGCCGTCAAACAGGCCCAACTGCAACTTGGCGCGCACGATGCGCGTGACCGCGTCGTCAATGCGCAGCATGGGAATGGTGCCGTCGCGCACCTGGGCGAGGGTATTGGTGATGAAGGCATGCCAGTCGTCGGGCACCATCACCATGTCGATGCCGGCATTGATCGCGGCCGGGCAGCTGGCGTTGGTGCAGCCGGGCAGCTGGCCGATGGCGTTCCAGTCGGAGACGATGAAGCCGGTGAAGCCCATCTGCTGTTTCAGCGCGCCGCTCAGCAAGGCGCGCGCACCGGTCATCTTGCCGTAATCGACGCCGTCGGCGCGGTCGTCCCAGCTGTTGTACGAAGCCATGATGGACTGCACGCCGGCCTGCATGGCACCAACGTAGCCGGCACCGTGCACGCGGATCATGGTGTCGCGGTCAACCTGCGCCTGGCCTTGGTCGGTGCCGTCGTGCGTGGCGCCATCGCCAATGAAATGCTTGGCCGTGGCCAGGACGTGGTGCTCGCCGAAGTCGCCCTGCAAGCCATCGACATAGGCGCGGGCGTAGTCGTGCACCAGCGGCGCCTGCGACGAGAAGCTTTCGTAGGTGCGGCCCCAGCGCGCGTTCTGCGCCACCGCCACGGTGGGCGCAAACACCCACGCAATGCCGCTGGCGCGCACGGCCTGCGCGGTGGCGACGCCAATGTCGTGGATCAGCGCCACATCGTGCGCGGCGCCAAGGCCGATGTTGTGCGGGTACAGCGTGGCGCCAAACACGTTGCTGTGACCGTGCACGGCATCAGTGCCCCAGATCACCGGCACCTTGACCTTGGCATCGGTATGCATCGAGGCGTCGTGATACTGGTCGGCCAGCGCCAGCCAATCGGCGATGGAGGTGTGCTTGTTGCCATGCGGCCACGAACCGCCGCCGTTGAGCACCGAGCCGATGTAAAACTCGCGCACCTGCTCGGGCGTGATCGACTTGATCTCGGCCTGCGTCATCTGCCCGACTTTTTGCGCCAGCGTCATGCCGGCGACGATCTGCCGCGCGCGCGCATCGAGCCTGGCATCGGCGCGCACCGCGCTTTTGACGGCCGGCCAATGCGCCGTGCTGCTGGCCACCGGCACGGCATCGGTCTGGGCGCGGGGCGAAGTCGCCGCTGGTCCACTTGCCGCCTGCACACTGCCACCAATGGCGCCCATCGTCATGATCGCCCCCACCACGCCCAACCAGCGCATACGCCTTGCTCCCGGATTCCTGCTGCCCTGCCATCTGACCACATCACGATACCGCGCGACCGCGGCGGCGGTCGCACATTTGGCCCGGGACGCCATGGCGCGCGCGCCACGCCGCGATCCCCGCGCGGGCGGGAATCGCGGGTCCGCCATGGGCCGCGCGCTACAGCTTGTAGTTGATGCCAAACAGGATGGTGCGGCCCCAGGTGTCGTATTCCAGCGGCCGGGTCAGCGGCACGTTGTTGGGCAACGTGGCGATCTGCACCGTCGAGTCCGACGAATTGCTCAGGTTGTTGACCTGCAGCAGCAGCGACAAGCCATCCCAGCGTCCGCCCGAAAAGGCATAGCCAAGCTGCAGGTCGGTCTGCCGGTTGGCCAGGATCTTGGTGTAGCCAAGCTGGTCAAACAGCGCCACTGCCTCGCCGGTGAACGACGAGCGGTAGCGTTCGGCCACGCGCGCGGAGAAGCCGTAGCGCTCATAGAACAAGGCCAGGTTGGCGACCTTGCGCGACAGCCCCGGCAGCGTCCTCGGGCCGCCCGGCACGGCGGAAATCGAGCTGGTCGGGATGGAGCTGTTGGTCAGCGAGAAATTGGCCTGCACGCCAAAGCCCTGCAATGTATTGGCCAGCAGGCCGCCTTCCAGCGCACCGGACAATTCCAGGCCGTCCATCTTGCCGCCGGTGCCGTTTTGTGGCGTGGTGAACGAGCCGATGTTGCTGGTCGGCACCAGGGTCGGCGTGTCGTTGGTGTAGTTGGAAAAATCGTGGTCCAGCACGGTCTGGTTGTAGATGTAGTTGAGCAGGTTCTTGTGGAACACCGCCGCCGCCACATAGCTGGCGTTGCCGAAATACTTTTCCCATGACAGGTCGGTGCCGACCGCCACGTACGGCCGCAGGGCGGTGTTGCCGCCGCTGCCCGACCACAGCACCTGGCCGGCGGCCGGGCCGTCGGTGACCTTGTACACGCCGGCGGAGGTCGCGACTTTCTCGTCGTCGATGCGTCCGCGCGTCATGGTCTTGGCCAGGCCAAAGCGCAGGTATTGTCGATTGCCCAGATCAGCCACCAGATTCAGGCTGGGCAGTACGTTGTTGTAATTGGAGCCGCCGGAGATGCTGCCGACCAGCGCGTCGCCATTGGTCTGCAAGGCCGTGGACGACTGGTTGGTATGCACGAACTGCGCACCGACATTGCCGCGCAGCGGGATGCTGCCCAGCGTGGTGTCGATGTTGAACTTGGCATACACCGTCGGCACGCGCTCTTCCACGGTGTAGTTGCGGCTCCAGTCGCCCTGGCCGTTTTTCTGTGTCAGGTAGAACTGGTTGTAGAGCGCGCCCAGCACGTCGTAATTGAGGATGCCGGGAATGCCGCCGTAGCCGAGCGAGGTCGGGTTGTAGGCAAACGCGGCATCGAGCGGCGCGCTGAAGTGGTTGTTGTAGGTGTCGGCGGTGGAGCCATTGCCGTTCAGCCAGGCAAAGTTGACGTCGGCGTGCTTGGTCTTGGTGCGATCGGAGTAATTCACGCCAAAGTCGACGCTGGAGAAAATCCAGCCCAGCGGGTGGCTCAACTCCAGTCGCGCGGCGTGGATGGTGTCGACCTGGCGGTCAAACTCCTGCCGGCCGTTGTAGCCATAGTTGTCCGGATCGGTGAAGACCATGGTGCCGGCGTCGCTCAAATCCACCGCCGGTGAAAACTGCGGATAACCAAAGCCGGCGGGCGTGTTGAACGTCACGTCGGTCAACGCGCCGCCAGCCAGGCCGCTGAAAAGATAGGCGTCGTGCAGGCGCACGCGGGCGCTGGACGAGGACAGGTCGGCCATCGCCGTCCAGTCACCCAGGTACAGCTTGTTGTTCCAGCCAATGGAGTAGAGCTTGTCGTGCTCCTTGGTGTATTCGTTCTGCAGGATCGGCGCGATGCCCATGACCGTGCCGGCGGTGACGATCGGCAGCGGCTGGCCGGGCACGGTCTGCACGCCGGAATAGGACACGTTGTCGTACGGGCTGGACGACCACTGCGCACCGTTGGTGTATTTCTTCTTGTTGAACGTGGAGTAGTAAAGGTCCAGCTTGCTGTAGTAGACGTCGTTGGGCGCCCACTCCAGCACCGTCATCAGGCCGTTGCGCTTCTGGTCCTGCGACTGCGCGCGCAGCTGCATGCCTTCCTGCGAGATGACGTTGTCGGGCATGCCCGGCGTGTGCGGCCCGCCCCAGTTCTGGTCGATGCCGGCGGTGCCGTTGTCGGCACTCCACCACCACGCCTGGTATTGCTTCTCCTGGATCGGCTGGTCGAGCTGGGCAAAGCCAATGGCCACGCCCAAGGTGTGATCGAAGAACTGGTCGATATAGGAAAAGCTGGCCCGATGGCCGTTGGTATCGGTGCCGGTGCCGGGGTTCAAATCGCCATTGGTGTCGTGCTCGCCGCGCAAGTTGAACACCAGCGTGCGGCGCGACACATCCAGCGGATTGATGGTGTGCAGATCGACCGTGCCGGACAGGCCCTGGCCGATGACGCTGGCGTCGGGCGTCTTGTAGATGGTCGCGCCATTGATCAGCTCGGCCGGATACTGGTCGTATTCCACGCCGCGGTTTTCGCCAATGGTGGCTTGCTCGCGACCGTCCAGCGTAGTGCCGGCGAAATCCGGCGCCAGGCCGCGAATGGAAATGGCATTGGCCTGGCCGTTGGCGCGCTGCGTGGCAAGGCCGGACACGCGCGACAAGCTGTCGGCAATGCTGACGTCGGGCAGCTTGCCGATGTCCTCGGCGGAGATGGCCTCGACGATGTTGTCGGACTGCTCCTTGGTCTTGATCGAGTTCTCGATGCTGGTACTGATGCCGTTGACCACCACCGCGCCCATGTCCGCTACCGGCGCACTCTGCTTGGCGCGTGCCTTGGCGGTCTTGGCTGCCAACTTGGCGGGCGTGGCCTGATCGGCAACCGAGGTGTCCTGCGGGTTCTCCGGTACTTGCTGCGCCACGGCGACGCCGGCGCTGGCAAGCAGCAGCAGCGCGGCGGCACAGGCGGATGCCAACGGCCGCAAACGCTGCACCGGGGACAAAGCAACCGCATGACGGATCAAATGGCGACGACTCATGATGACTCCCCTTGACGAGATGACGATGGTCCGTCTTGCAGCGGCGGGCGGCACATAGTGCGCGCAGCGGCGCGGCGATGGCACGCCGTGACGCGTCACCCGCTCGATGGCGATTCAGGAAGCCGCGCGACGGTATTTCAGGCGCGCACGCCCTGGACCGGTTTAAGCCCGCTCATCAGCTTCGGCAACGTTGGCATTCGACGCCCGCGCGTCATGCCACCGGCGGCGGTCCGTCGTCCGCCAGCACGGCGACAGTCACTTGGCGGGCGATACCGTCTGCCGCCGCGGCAACCACGGCTTGAGCGCGGCTTCTGCCAGCGCCGGCCAGTCGCGATTGGCGGCCGGGCTGGCGGGACTGGGATGTGGCAGGTAGCCAATCTGGAACGCGTCGCCCAGCATGTCGCGTGCGCGACGCTCGGCATAGCGGCCAATGCCGACCACGGCGGACGGCGCCAGCGCCCGCACGATCGACCCTAGTGCGCGGTCGCAGATCGCCCCCAACGCGGTGGTTTCGGTCTTGTCCAGGCGCTCCGGGATCAAGTTGCGGTCGTGCTGGATGAACAGCAGCGGGCAGTAATTCCAGACGAAAAACCGCTCGAAGAAGGCCTCCGGCGTACCCAGCCGCGACTGTGCCCAGCCCCACAGACGCGACCCGCTGCCCTCGCTGCGATGGCAGGCCATGCCGAGAATCGGATACTTGCGATGCTGTTCCGGCAAGCGGCGCCCGAGGCGCGCGTCGATGTCAAACCAGTCGCGTACCGTGCCCACGTCGCCAAACGGCACGCCGGTCTGCGCCATGCCCCACGGCCCCGGATTCATGCCCAGCAGCAGCACGCGGCCCCGCGCGGCGCCGTAGCGCGAAAGAAACTCCCGATGCGCCTGCCAGGCGTAGATCAGCGGGTTGTAGACATGCGTCGGCGTGTGCCAGGTCAGTGCTTCAAGTTCGCGCGCAAGGCGCCGGGTAATGCGAATGGAAGGTGTGGACAAGGCCATTGAAGCGACCGCGGGACGAGGGACGACCCACGACGCTAGCGCGTCGCCACGCGATCCGCCAGCACGTCCACCTTGAGGCCGATCACGACAGCGCGCGCACGCGGCGCGTACCATCGCCCTGTCCCGTGACATCCAAGGAGTCCACTCATGCCATCACCCTCCGCCCCATCCGCGACAACACCCACCACCCAGGCCGCACGCATGCGTGCGGCCATTGCGCAGGCGGTGGCCGTCGGCCCCGATTTTCTGCGCGGCGAAGTCAACGCCGACCACATGGCCAACACCATGGTGGCAGCCGTGCGCGGCTACGCCGATGGCGAACGCGCCGCCGGCAGCGATGGCCAGCCGCACGATGCCCAGGCCCGTGAATTGCACAACGTCCTGGCCGAATTGATGGCCTGCGGCTCCGGCTACCTGGCCGGCCGCTGCGACGCTGCCTGCGTCGGCCGCACCATGACGCAGATGGTCGAGGAATTCGCTACGCCTTGACGCCGCGACGCGCCGTGCCCGTTGCAGGGCGCGGCCCCGTGCCGCGACCTACTGCGGCAAGTCAAACACCAGCACTTCCGCCTGCGTGCCGCCGATGATGCTCACTTGCGGCTCATCGCGCAGCAGCAGCGCATCGCCCGCACCCAGCGCGTGGCCGTTGACCGTCACCGTGCCGCGCACGACGTGCACGTAGCCCAGCCGCCCGGCGGCAAGCGCCAGCGTGGCCGCCTCGTCGCCATCAAACAGCCCTGCCCACATCGTGGCGTCTTGATGAATGGTCAGCGCCCCGTCGCGGCCGTCCGGGCCCACCAGCCGCCGCAGGCGGCCGCGCTTCTCGGCATCGGGGAATGCCTTCTGTTCGTACGAAGGCACCAGCCCGGCCTGCGCCGGGATGATCCAGATCTGCAGGAAATGCGTGATCTCGCGCTGATCGTGATTGAACTCCGAATGGGTCACACCGGTGCCGGCACTCATACGCTGCACCTCGCCCGGCACGATGCTCGAATGGTTGCCCATCGAGTCCTGGTGACCCAACGCGCCGTGCAGGACATAGCTGATGATTTCCATGTCGCGATGGCTGTGCGTGCCAAAACCCTGCCCCGGCTGCACGCGATCCTCGTTGATCACGCGCAGCGGCCCCCAATGCACATGCTGCGGGTCGTGGTAGTCGGCAAACGAGAAGCTGTGCCGGGTATCCAGCCAACCGTGATCGAAGTGGCCGCGTTCGGCGGCGGGACGCAGGGTGATCATGGGTCTTCTCCGTCAATGTCGAGAGTGAATGGGACAACAGGCGCGCCGGGACACTGCCTTACGCACGGGTCGGCGTCGCGGCCAGGCGCACACGTTCGCGCCGCGCATCGAGGCTCCAACCACCCGCGCCACGCCCGGTCAGCACCAGGAAACCACCGGCCGCCGCCAATTCCGCAAACACCACGATCTGCTCGGTCGGGCCGGCAATCGGCAGGTGGAAGAAGATCAGCGTCAGGAGCGTGAAGCCGGCCAGCAGGAAAGCGACCAGGCGCGTGTGCCAGCCCAGCACGATCAGCCCGCCACCCGCCAGCTCGGTGACGATGACCAGCGGCAACAAGGCACCGGGCACACCGTGGCTGGCCATGTACGCGGCGGTACCGGCGTAAGCGCCCAGCTTGCCGATGCCGGCCGTAACGTACAGCACGACCAGAAACACGCGGCCAAGCCAATCGGCCGCATCGTAGACAGCGCCTTGGTTGAAAGTCTTCATGGCACATCCTCGTTGGGTAATAAATGAGTGACGCGGCAACCCTTGGACCGCTGCGGCATGTGAATGACCGTGGCCTAGACTATGATTTGTCCAGTCAATGATAAAGCGCATAAATATGCGTCAATCAATCAATAAACCCGATGCATCACCAGACACACATCCCGCCCCGGCGCGGGTGCAGTTGGCGCAGTGGCGCGTGCTGCGTGCCGTGGTCGACGCTGGCGGCTACGCGCAGGCGGCCGAGCGTCTGCACAAGAGCCAGTCGGCCGTGACCTACGCCGTGCAGAAGCTCGAACGCACTCTGGGCGTGGCCGTGTTCCAGCTGCAAGGCCGCAAGGCCGTACTGACCACGGCCGGCGAACTGCTGTACCGGCGCGCCGGCAGCCTGCTTGCCGATGCTGCAGCGCTGGAACAAGCCGGCACCGACCTGGCCGCCGGCGGCGAGACCGAATTACGCCTTGCGGTGGACGTCGTGTTTCCCACCTGGCTGCTGCTTTCGGTACTGGGCGAATTTGCGCAAGGCGCCGCCAGCACACGCATCGAGCTGCGCGAGACCGTGCTCGGCGGCACCGAGGAAGCCCTGCTCGAACATATGGCGGACCTGGCCATCACGCCGATGGTGCCGACCGGGTTTGTCGGCGATCCGTTGCTGCGCGTGCGCTTTGTCGCCGTGGCCGCGCCCGGCCATCCACTGCACCGGCTTGGACGCACCATCACCTACCGCGACCTGCGCCGGCAGCGGCAGCTGGTGATCCGCGACTCCGGCACGCAACGTCGGCACAACGCCGGCTGGCTGGGCGCCGAGGCGCGCTGGACAGTGAGCAACAAGGCCACCTCGATCCGCGCCGCACGCATGGGGTTGGGTTTTGCCTGGTACCCGGAGGACGTGGTGCGCGAAGAACTCGCCGCCGGCACGCTCAAGGCACTACCGCTGCAGGCCGGCCGCGAGCGCTACGTGGATTTGTACCTGGTCCTGGCCGACCCCGAATACGCCGGCCCGCGCACGCTGCAACTGGCCACCATGCTGCGCCACGCCGTCGCGACCTACAGCGCCAGTGCCAACCGAGCCACGCCACCCGACGCCGCCACACGCAAGGCGAAACGCGGCCCGACCAAGCCCGCCGCCCCGACGCGCACTTGATCCCTGTGCCTGGTGCCATTTGCGCCCGGCGGCTTCCTGCGCCAAGACCCCTCGCCGACAGGCGGTGGTGCACAATCGTCCATCCCCTCGCCGTTGCCCCCTCACCAGCCACATAGGTGACACCACCATGACCACACGTTCGATGGTACGCAGACGACACCTGGCGCAAGTTTGCGGCGTGATTGCGCTGGCGCTTGGCCTGGGCGCCATGGCCCACGCCGCCACGCCCAAGGCTGCCGCTCCCGCACCGGTCTACGTGACGCTGCAAGGCAGCGACAGCGTTGGCATCCTGCCCGACGGCAAAGTCTGCGACGGGCTGCCCAGCGCGCACTACGTGGCGGTCAGCCCCGACAGTCGCCGCATGCTGGTCAGCAGCGCAAACCTGCCGCAGGCATATCTGGTGGACACGCACAACTGCGCAAGACTGGCGACGTTCGACGTCGGCCCCGTGACCCAGGGCGTGCAGATCAGCCCGGACGGCCGCTGGGGACTGGTGGTCAGCGCCGGCGACGACACGATCACGCTGATCGACCTGCGCACGTCGCGGGCAGTCAAGACCCTTGCCGTCGGCAAGACCCCGCACAACGCTCGCTTCACCGCCGACAGCCGGCTGGCGTACGTCACCCTGCAAGGCAGTGGCGGCGTGGCCGTGATCGATATGCGGACCTTGGCAAAAACCGGCGAGTTTCCGGTACCCGGCATCGATCACCCGCACAATCTGGACCTGTCCGCCAACGGCAAGGTCCTGTGGATCCGCGGCTTGATCGGCAAGGTTGCCGCCGTCGACACGAAGAGCCGCAAGGTGCTGGCGGTCATCCCCGTCGGCCTCGGCCACGCCGGCATCGACGTGATCCCCGGCGGACGCTATGTCTTCACCGGCGCCATCGCCGACCGCGTCGTCGACGTGATCGACCCCACGACCTTCAAGGTAGTCAAACGCATCGACGTCGGCCCCGGCCCGCACGGCGTCCGCGCCAGCCGCGACGGCCGTAAGGTTTACGCCGGCGTGACCGGCACCCACCAAGTCGCCGTGATCGACACCGCCACCTTGAGCGTCGTCAAGCAGCTCCCCGTACCCGGGAAACTCCCCTTCTGGGTCGCCGTGCCAGGCAACGATTGATCCAATGCTCGGCAAATGTGGTGTAGCTCACCAAAGGGCGGGCCGGCTCTAGACATGGGTTCATAACACCTGCCAGTGACTAGCACCTGATCTGGCTTGGATTGGGATGTCCTATGTCATACGCAGCATGTGTTGCCGATCGCGATGGATATCAGGGGCAAGCGGGGCGCAAATCACCGTGGGGCCAGTGGGCCCGCCTGGGTGCGGTGGCCGTCGGCGCGTGTCTGGCGGTGGGGGCGCTGCACGCGCAGTCGGCTGGCGTCTCGCCGGAAGACGAATATCACAAGGCCATCAAGGTCAGTGAAGATATTCAGCCCCTGGGTGACACTCCCTTTGGCGAGCAGATCAGCCTTTACAACGGCGGGCTGTCGTTTGCGCAGACGGATGTCAGCCTCAAGGGCCATGGGCCGACCTTGCAGCTGTCGCGGGTTTTCAAGCTGCTGGGTCGCAAGGAGTTTGTCGCCGTCATTCCGGACCAGGCATTCGGCGATTGGGAAATCGACCTGCCGCGCATCGAGACGCTGACCTCCAACACGGGCACGCTGACCAGTTGGCAAACGTCGGGAACGTCCTCACCCGCCGCAGAGCGCGACCAGCGCTGCACCCGGTTTTACGCGCCGCCGCCGGTGTCCATTCCCGGCGATCCGGGGCGCGGGCCGTGGACGCCGTACGAGTGGTGGAACGGGTATCACCTGATCGTGCCCGGCAGTGGCGACCAGGAGCTGCTGCCGCGCGCGTCGGTCAACACGCTGGCGCCAGCCATGACCGGCATGTCATTTCCCATCGTGACCAAGGACCAGTGGCAGGTTGGCTGTCTGGCCGCCACCACCAGCGGTGAGCCGGGGGAGGCCTTTTTTGCAGTCGCCCCTGATGGCACCAAGTACTGGTTTGACTATCTGGTCTATCACGCCGCCACCATGCTTACCAAGCCGGTGAACTCCGGGCCGGGGCCATTGACCGGCCCGACCCAGGCAGGGCCGCAGCCCAACGTGGCGGCCGAGGACTTCATCCATCGCCGCAAGGCGTGGATGTTGGTGACGCGCATCGAGGACCGCTTTGGCAACGCGCTGGTTTACCACTACACCGCCGGACGCCTGACCTCGATCGACGCCAGCGACGGCCGCCAATTGACCGTGCAATACGTCCCCAGTTCGCCACGCATCGCCAGCGTCACTCTGACTTCGCCGACCGCCGGTGCCCGGACCTGGACCTACCAATACGGCGGCACCGATTCGTTCCGACCGCAGCTGACGCGCGTTCAATTGCCTGACGGAAAGGCGTGGTCCTTCAACCTTGCGGGTCTGATTGATGCGGACATGGATATACAGGGGGGTCCTGTTACACGCCTGGCGTGCCGGGCAACATGGGCGTCACCTTTACCGGCAGCATGACCCAGCCGTCCGGTTTGGTTGGAACCTTTTACGTCCAGCCAATAGCTCACGGGCGATCAAACGTAGTGCGCGCGTGCTGGGGTGTACACACCTCGCCGCAAGGGGACGGCTACGCCATCACGCCGGCCCTCTGGTATGCGTTGACCCTGACCAGCAGGCAGCTGACCGGGGCCGGCCTGGCGCCGGAAACCTGGAGCTACCAGTACTCCTCACCCAACGCCAGCTGGAGCGTGGACTGCGCAGGCGGGCCGGCCTGCCCGTCGACCATCACCACCGACGTGCTGGACCCGTCTGGCCACACTACCCGCTACACCTTCAGCAATCGCTACGACTACACCGAAAGCCTGCTGCTGAGCACGGACTACCACGTGGGCAACGCCAGCAGCGCCATCCTGCGCTCCGAGATCAACCAGTACGCGCCGCCCACGACCGGGCCCTGGCCCAGCGTCATCGGCAGCAACCTGCAACCCGGCAAGCAGAACGATGGCCAGACCGAGCAGCTGTTCCCGCTGATGCAGCGCACCATCGTGCAGGCCGGGGACAGCTACCTGTGGCAGGCGCAGGCATTCAACACTTTTGCCCAGGCCACGCAGACGCTGCGCTCCAACACCATCGCCGGCCAGGCCGCGCTCAGCGAGCAGACCACCTATCTCAACGACCTGCCGCACTGGGTGCTGGGCCTGCCCACGGAGACCAAGAATCTCACCAACAACGAGGTGGTGGACCAGTACGTCTACGACCTGTCCAACGTGACGCTCAAGGAACGCTGGCATTTTGGCCACAAGCGCATGAGCTACACCTACAACAGCGCCGGCCAGCTGGCCAGCTTCACCGATGGCAATGCCCACACCACCACATTGAGCAATTACAAGCGCAGCATCCCACAAACCATCGCCACCCCGGACGGCAAAACGCAAACCCTGACCGTGGATGACTTCGGCCAGATCACCAGCCTCACCGACCAGGCTGGCAACACCACCAGCTACAGCTACGACGCGGCCGGACGGCTGACCGGCATCAGCTACCCCACGGGCGATGAGCAGAACTGGCTGCCCAAGACCTTCACCTACAGCTTCGTCACCGGTGCCGAGCGGGGCCTGGCCGCCAACCACTGGAAGCGCACCACGACCACCGGCAACGCGGTGGCCGTCACTTACTTCGACGCCCTGCTGCGCCCGGTCCTCAGCGACAGCGCCATCGGCGCCAGCGTCCAGGCCAGCACGCTGACCCTCTACGACCCGGACGGCCAGCCGATCTTCGTCTCCTACCCGGCCGCCAGTGCCCTGAGCTTCACCATGGCCCCCGCCAGCGCCGGCATCACCGGCACCAGCAGCACGTATGACGCGCTGGGGCGGCTCACCCAGAGCCAGCAAAGCTCCGAGCTGGGCGCGCTGACCACCGCCACGGCCTACCTGTCCGGCGCGCGCCAGCAGGTCACCGACCCCAAGGGCAACGTCACCACCACCGGCTATCAGGTGTTCGACCAGCCCGCCACCGAGGCGGTGATCCAGGTCACCGCCCCGGCGGGCGTCAATCAAACCACCACCCGCAACCTGTACGGCCAGCCCACCGCCATCCGTCAATACGGCACCTACAACGGGCTCAGCGGCGACGTCACCAAGACCCTGGCCTACGACGCCTATCACCGCCTGTGCCGCAGCACCGAGCCGGAAAGCGCCAGCACCGTGCTGGCCTACGACAACGCCGACAACCTGGCGTGGAGTGCTGCCGGCCTGGCCATCACCGGCACCGGCTGCGGGCAGGAGCAAGTCCCGGCTGCAGCCAGGACCTCCCGCACCTACGACGCGATGAACCGGCTGCTGACCCTCTTACCGCCCGTCGGCACGCAAAGCACCGCCTACACCTACGACGCCCTGGGCCATCCCCAGACCGCCGTCTCCGGCATCAGCACATGGAGCGCCACCTACAACAAGCGCGGCATGCTGACCGGCGAGTCCTTGCAGCTGGTGGGCCAGTCGGCGTGGGGCATCGGCTATGCACACGACACCTATGGCAGCGTGAGCCTGATCCACTACCCCGATGGCGAAAACGTCAGCTTTGCGCCCGACGCGCTGGGTCGGCCAACCCAGGTTGGCAGTTACATGACGGGCGTTACCTACTTTCCCAACGGTCAAGTTGCCCAGGCCACGCTCGGCAACGGTGCCGCTTATGTGGGGGAGCAAAACACCCGGGGACTGCTTGCCAACCTCAGCTACGGCAAGGGCGGCACACTGCAGCTAAGTGAAGATCTCGCCTATGACGAGAACGGCAACATCACGCAGTTCACTGATTTGGCTGGTGGCCCACGCAACAAAACACTGGGCTATGACGCGCTGAATCGGCTAGCCAGTGCCACCGCAACCAGCCTCTGGGGCACTGAAACCTACACCTACGATCCACTGAACAACCTGCGCAATCGGGTCAACGGTAGCCAGACCACCACTTATAACTACGACGGCAGAAACCTGCTGGCCAGCCTCTCTGGTGCCGCGGCGATCAACTTTGTCTACGACCCGCGCGGCAACGTCATCAACAAAGGGGGTGCGGCGCTGGACTTCGACCAGAAGAACCAGCTGCTCAGCCTGCCTGGGGCCAGCTACGCCTACGATGCCGCCGGCCGACGCGTCAGCAAAACCCCTGTGGCGGGCACGCCGACATACAGCTTCTACAACCAGGCGGGCCAACTGCTGTATCAGGTGGAGCCAGGGCTGTCCAAGACCACCAGCTTTGCCTATCTGGGCCGCAAGCTGGTCGGCAGCAACGAAAGCGTGGCCCTGGGGGCGCCCAGCTCAATCAGTTTTGATACCAACCCCAACAATGGCAGCTACACCGTCAGCTGGTCTGCCATAGCCGCCGCTACCAGCTACGTATTGGAGGAAAGCGCCAACGGTGGCAGCTGGACAACGGTTTATGCCGGCAGCGCGACCAGCGCCGCGCTCAACGGTCGGGCCGGGGGCAGCTACACGTATCGGGTGCAAGGCTGTGCCGCAAGCACCTGTGGCGCATGGACCAGCTCGGCAACGTTGAACGTGCGCCCCGCCTTGCCGACGGTGACGGTGCCCTCGGGCACGATCAACGGCAGCTACACGGTGAGCTGGACCGCACCGGCCGGCAGCACTGCGTACGACGTACAGGAGCGGGTGAATGGCGGCGGCTGGAGCACTATCGCCAGCAACACGACGGCCAATTCAATCGGCCGGCCGGGAACCACCAGCGGCAGTTATACCTACCAGGTCTCGGCAAAGAACGCCTACGGCAGCCGGGGCTGGGCGGTGTCCGGTGCGGTGACGGTCGATACCACCTACGGTATCGCTCCGTCCACGCCAGGTAGTTTCACCGCACCGGCCACCAGTACCAGCGGCAGCTATACCGTCAGCTGGAGCGCAGTTGGCATGGCTACCAGCTACACGCTGCAGGAGAAGGTGGGCACCGGAAGTTGGGTGACGATCCAGGGCAGCAGCGCGACCAGCAAGGCGATCAGCGGCAAGGCCAACGGCAGCTACAGCTACCGGGTACAGGCGTGCAACACCAACGGCTGCAGCGCCTGGAGCAGCACCCAGACCACCACGGTGCTGCTCAAGCCGGCAACACCCGCAAGCATCAGCGTGCCGGCGACCAGCACCGGCAGCATTGCCGTGAGCTGGGCGGCCAGTGCCACGGCCACCAGCTACACCCTGCAGCAACGGTTGGGTACCGGCAGTTGGGGCACGGTCTACACCGGTGCCGCAACCAGCAGTACGCGCACCGTAACCGCCGTTGGTAGTTACACCTATCAGGTGCAAGCCTGCAACGCGAGTGGCTGCAGTGCCTACAAGGCCAGCAGCGCGGTGACCGTCACCATCGCACCCGCCAGTGCGCCGGCACTTACCGTACCGGCCACCAATGCCAACGGCAGTTACACCGTGAGCTGGGGCGCCATCACCGGAGCGACGAGCTACACACTGCAGGAGCAAGCTGGCAGCGGAAGTTGGGCGACGACCCAAAGCAGCAGCGCGACCAGCAAGGCGATCAGCGGCAAGGCCAACGGTAGCTACAGCTATCGGGTACAGGCCTGCAACGCCGGTGGCTGCGGACCGTGGAGCAGCGTCAAGACGATCACTGTCACGCTGGCACCGGCAACGCCGGCGGCTCCCAGTGTCAGCGTGTCCGGGCCGTCCTACAAGCCCGTGGTACATGTGAGTTGGGCTGCCATCGCGGGTGCAACAAGCTACCAGGTTGAGGCCAACCACCCGCAGGAAGGCGTGTCGATCTACTACAACGGACCCAACACCAGCTTCAGCCAACTGATCTACGCCAGCGGCCAGATGAGCTTCCGGGTGAAAGCGTGCAGCGCCACGGTCTGCTCCGGTTGGGGCGGCTACGGTTACGTCAACTTGAACTCGGGGTCGATGCTTCCGCTCAAGAAGGCGCCGGCCAAAGGCGCCCACGACACCGAAGACAAGGAGCCGATGCCATGAAGACATGGACACGTTGGTTGTGGATGCTGGCCCTGCTGCTGGCGGCGACGTCCGTCCAAGCCGGCACCAAGCACTACTACTACACCGATGCCCAAGGCACCGTGCTGGCCAAGGCCGATGCCCAGGGCAATATCGTGGCCAGCTACGACTACACGCCCTACGGCGTGCAGGTGCTGGGCACGCCGCCCAGCGGGCCGGCCGGCTACACCGGGCATGTGAACGATGCGGAGAGTGGCTTCGTCTACATGCAACAGCGGTATTACGATCCGGTGGTGGGGAGGTTCCTGAGCGTTGATCCGGTGGGGGTGGTTCCTGGGAATATCTCCTATTTTAATCGATATTCTTATGTGAAGAATAATCCAGCAACTTTAACCGACCCGTCAGGTATGTGTGCCGATTATTATGAAGATGGAACATGTAAGGTGCTTGTGGATAAGTCCATAAAAGATGATGACGGTGCAAAAAAAGCACAAAAGAAAGTGGAAGACGTTCTTAACGATTATGATAAAGCAATAAATGGGCTATCTGATAAAACACTCTATCACGTCAAAGGACGACAGCCCTCTTCCGGGTATCGATCAACCATGACCGGGAAAGAAATAAAGACGATATGGAATAGCCAGCATATTACAATTGTACCGGATGATACGAAGTTCAATAATGGTGGGGTAGGTTCATCTACCCCGGGAGCGACACGGATTCCCCCTGGCACTGTAAATGCTTTCTCAGAGTATTCTGCAAAGGCAGGGGTTTCAACTCTTGTCTTTCATGAATTTGCACACATCACTCGGGCTGGCTATGCCGAATATCTTATATCACCGCACGCTACAAGCGGTTCGGCTTTCGAAGTACGAGAAATGAGAACTCAAACCATAGGTTGGAACATGGCAAATTCCGTGGGTGCGCCTTTTGCATGTTCGGCCTATACGTTCGGATGTGAATAATGAAAGGCTTTATAAGGGCCGTCCTTTTTTTGAACGTGGTCACCTGTGTGACGGGATGCCTTATGGAAAAGCCAAGGGCAGAAAATGCCCATTTTTTTAGGAATGGATATGGCGACGTTATTATTATCTCCACGCAAGGGGCTATGATAAATGGAGAATTTTACACAGCAGAGGATTGCTCTGGACAAGGCATGAATTGCATAAAATATGGCTCGCTGTTTGCCATAATGGCCCCTGCTTCATGTCCAATCGAGGCTGGCGTCGAATATGTGGGACATGCTGCGGGAATTCATTCGTTTATTATTTCTTTTACACCACATGATCGGAGTAACGTTCAGCTTGGCACTGACTATGGTGACGGTTTATCGTTCGGTTATCATGGTAACGTGGGAGTTACTAATCTTTACTATGACCCTGCAGTTCGACTCGGAGACAAGAAGGTTTGGCTTGGCTTGGATTACTTCGATTTGAAAAAGGTAAGGTATGAAAAGATTGGTAAAGAAAAGTTTCTGCCGTGTAAAACATAAAACAACTCTTCGTGGAAGCATGTGGGTAACTTCCTCCTTCCTCGAACTGATGGAAAGCAGAGGGTCAGGTCTTGTTTTGACACATTTTTGACGTGGGCTACGTCCATGTCCCGCTCCCTTCGTATTGAATTTGCCGGTGCGCTGATGGCGCACTGCGGGGGAAAGGTGTCGGGGACATTTTGGGTCCTATGGGCAGTTGTCTCGTAAGTTGGAGCACCAGTGGGCTGGTCAACGGCA
>CAZMPZ010000023.1:0-34376 GCA_964568445.1 uncultured Rhodanobacter sp.
CGGTGACCCCGTCGGACATTTCGTCCGCGGTGAGCCGCCCATTCTACATCGCTTTTCGTCTCCGTCAACACCCGAAATAAACTACTTGGTGCGACTTTGACGATAACCACGAGTGCGTCAGGGCAGGGCCGGTGATTGTAGCGCGGAGTGCAGCCTTTGTGAAGGGCGAATCACGATCCGCGACACAGGGGCATCGCTGAGGAAGCCGCCGATGCCGCCGGGAACACGAGGCCTGGCGGTACACTCGCCCCTCCGGTACGAAGAGGGAATGCGCGCATGACCCGATGGTTTGCTGCCCCGTTGTTGCTTATCGCCTGCTGCAGTCTGCGCGCGCAGACCCCGACGGCCACAGCCACTGAAATACAGTTGCACGGTCAGCGCTTCAGCATCGAGCTTGCCACTGACGACGCAGCGCGCGCGCACGGGTTGATGCAGCGCACCTCCCTGGCGTCCGATCACGGCATGCTGTTCGCGTTCGCCGCCTCAGCGCCGCAGGCGTTCTGGATGAAAAACACGCTGATCCCGCTGGACATCCTGTACTTCGATGACGCCAAAAAGCTGGTCTCGATGCAGCTGGACGTGCCGCCGTGCAAGGCCGATCCGTGCCCCATCTATCCCAGCAATGCACCGGCGCGCTATGTGCTGGAGCTGGCTGCGGGCACCGCCCGGCGCATCGGCGTACGTCCGGGGGATGTGCTGACCGTCAACGGCGACATCGGCGAGGTGCGTTGACGCCGTCGTTCCACGCAGCGCAGCCTCACGCCACTTCGATCATCTCGAAGTCATCCTTCGTGGCACCGCAATCCGGGCAGGTCCAGGTCGATGGCACATCGGCCCAGCGGGTGCCGGCAGCCACCCCCTCGTCGGGCACACCGACCGCCTCGTCGTAGATGTAGCCACAGACGACACACATCCACTTGTGCCACGGTTCGGTGCTTGCAGCGGTCTGGTTCATCACAGTCTTGATCGGGGACGATGGCTCATTCTCGCAAGTTCACCGGCACGGCGAAAGCGCGCGGCCGTTCTCTGGCGGCCTGCGCGCACAGCCGCGACAATGGGCGGCATTTGATGCGGAATCTGTTATGACCACCAACCACGAACTTTTCCAGCGCGCCCTGCCCCTGCTGCCGGGCGGCGTCAATTCGCCCGTACGCGCTTTCCAATCGGTCGGCGGCGAACCCTTCGTGACCGCACGCGCCGACGGCGCTTACTTATGGGACGTCGAAGGCCGACGCTACATCGACTATGTCGGTTCATGGGGGCCGATGATTGTCGGCCACAACCATCCCGCCGTGCGCGAGGCGGTGGAACGCGCGGCGCGCAACGGCTTGTCCTTCGGTACGCCGTGCGCCGCCGAAGTCACCATGGCCGAGACCATCAGCCGCTTGGTGCCGTCGATGCAGATGCTGCGCATGGTCAATTCCGGCACCGAAGCCACCATGTCGGCCATCCGCCTGGCGCGCGGCGCCACCGGGCGCGACAAGATCGTCAAATTCGAGGGCTGCTACCACGGTCACGCCGACAGCTTCCTGGTCAAGGCCGGCTCCGGCGCGCTGACTTTCGGCGTACCGACTTCGCCCGGTGTCCCGGCGGCGCTGGCCGACTTGACGCTGACCTTGCCGTACAACGACCTCGACGCCGCACGCGCGTTGTTCGCGGCACAGGGTGACGCCATCGCCGCGCTGATCATCGAGCCGGTAGCCGGCAACATGAACTGCATCCCGCCAGTGGACGGTTTCCTGCAGGGACTGCGCGAGCTATGCACGCAACACGGCACGCTGTTGATTTTCGACGAGGTGATGACCGGCTTCCGCGTGGCACTGGGTGGTGCGCAGGCGCATTACGGCGTGACGCCGGACTTGAGTACGTTTGGCAAGGTGATTGGCGGCGGCATGCCGGTGGGCGCCTATGGCGGGCGGCGCGAGCTGATGCAGCAGATCGCACCCACCGGGCCGGTGTACCAGGCCGGCACCTTGAGCGGCAATCCGCTGGCCATGGCAGCTGGACTGGCCATGCTGGCACTGATCCAGGCGCCGGGCTTCCATGCCGAGCTGACCACCCGCACGCAGCAGCTGTGCGATGGCCTGCAGCAACTGGCTGACGAAGCCGGCGTGCCTTTCAGCACGCACCATGTCGGCGGCATGTTCGGGCTGTTCTTCACCGCCGAAAACGTGCGCGGCTACGACCAGGCCACCACCACCGACAGCGCGGCCTTCAAGCGTTTCTTCCATGGCATGCTCAAGCGTGGCGTGTTTCTTGCGCCGTCCGTGTTTGAAGCCGGTTTCATGTCCAACGCACACAGCCCGCAGGACATTGCCGCCACACTCGATGCGGCGCGCGCGGCGTTTCGCGAAGCCCGGAGCTGATCGCTGCCGGAATCAGTCGTGGCCGAAGCCGCTCACCATTGGCCGATATTGGGCATGGAAGCCCATGGCTCACGCGGTGGCAGATGGCCGTCCTGCAGCAGCTCGATCGAGATCAAATCCGGCGAGCGCACGAAAGCCATGTGACCGTCGCGCGGTGGCCGGTGGATGACGTAGCCCATGGCCTGCAGTCGCGCACAGGTGGCGTAGATGTCGTCGACGTGAAACGCCAGATGGCCAAAGTTGCGCGCCGAGCCATAGCCTTCGCCCGCGTCCCAATTGAAAGTCAGCTCAATCTCCACTTCCGGGCTGTCCGGCGCGCACAGGAACACCAGCGTGTATTTGCCCTCGGGCACTTCGCGGCGTCGCGACTCGCGCAAGCCCAGTCCGTCGCAGTAAAAGCGCAACGAGGCGTCGAGATCACGCACGCGCACCATGCTGTGCAGATATTTCATCGGGACCTCCTGGCGTTGCCGACAATGGCGATTGGTCGCCCGCACCACAGAATGCGACCCAAGCCCGCAACGACCACGCCCGTTACAGACCAAGACCCTCCGCGGTACGTCGGCTCAATCGAGGAACAAATCCGGTAGCAGAGATGCGCCGGGCTTCACTGCGTAGCCACTCAAATCGGTCACGCCGGCCGTGGCCAGCACTTCATCGTCAATAGCAAAGTGGCCACTGTATTCGCGTGCCGGGCGCGTCAGGATCACATGGGCGGCATCGGCCAGAATCTCCGGCTTGCGGCAGTGCTCGGCGCTCACGCCGGCAATCATGCCGATGGCGGCCGTGGCAATCACCGTACGCGGCCACAGCGCATTGACGGCAACACCCAGCGGCGCGAACTCCGCGCTCATGCCCAGCACGCACAGGCTCATGCCGTACTTGGCAATCGTGTATGCGGTGTGCGGCGCAAACCACTTGGGGTTCAGATTGGGCGGCGGCGACAGCATCAACACATGTGGATTGGCGGCGCGCTCGAGATACGGCAGACAAGTCTGGGTGACCAGGAAGGTGCCGCGGGTGTTGACCTGGTGCATCAGGTCGAAGCGCTTCATCGGCGTATCGGCGGTGCCGGCCAGCCAGATGGCGCTGGCATTGTTGACCACGATGTCGATGCCGCCAAAGTGCTCCACCGCCTGCGCCACCGCCGCCTGCACCTGGCTCTCGTCACGGATATCCACCTGCAGCGCCAGCGCCTTGCCGCCAGCGGCTTCGATCTCGGCCGCGGCCGTGTGGATGGTGCCAGGCAGCTTGGGATTGGGCACGGCACTCTTGGCCGCAATCACGATGTTGGCGCCGTCGCGCGCCGCGCGCAGGCCGATGGCCAGGCCAATGCCGCGCGAGGCACCGGTGATGAAAAGGGTCTTGCCGGCAAGGGTGGACATGGCGGGGCTCCGGATCAAAGTCCAAGTCTACGGCGCACGGCGCGGCACGACAGCAAAACCACGGTGGATCACGGGCGCTGGAAGCGCGGCAGGATGTCGCGCAACTGCGCCAGGCGTTGCACGGGATCGGTCAACTCCAGCATTTGCTGCTGCTCATCACCGCTCAGCGGCAACAGCTCGGCCAGACGAAAGCCCAGCCAGCTGGCGTCGTCGTATCGACTGCGCGGCGCATCGCGCCACTGCGGCGCCATGGTCTCCACCAGACGCTCGGTGATGGTCTGCAGCAGGGCAAACTCCACCGGTACGGCGGGCGTCGGTTCGGCCGGCCAGAACATGACGTCGCCACGCAGCTGGCCATCATCGCGCTGACGCGAAGCCACCACGGTGAAACGCGCGCCGCCCTCGATCAGGATATGCAGCAAGCCGTCGGTACCGGACTGGAAATCCGTCACACGCGCCAGGGTGCCCACCGCGGCCGGTACGGCCGGTGGTCCCACTTCACTGCCGGCGAGGATGTGGCACACGCCGAAACCACGATCACCCCGCGTGCACTCGCGCACCAGATCGAGATAGCGCGGCTCGAAGATGCGCAGCTGCATGTGTCCGCCGGGATTTAATACCCGCGACAGCGGAAACAGCGGCAGATCGTTTTCAATGCCAATGCGCGCGACCATGTCCGGCAGTGTAAGTCCGCCCCGCAGGCAACTCAGCCGTGCTGGCGCAAGGCCTCGACCAACCGTTGCGGTGCATTCTCGAAACCGCCATTGGACATGAACACCACGTAGTCGCCGGGCCTGGCCTGTGTGCGCAGCGATTCGAGCAAGGCCTCCACCGTCGGCACTGTCGCCCCGCGACCGGCCAGCGCAGCCGTGACACGATGCGCGTCCCACGGCAGTTCGGGACGCTGCAACAGCACCACGGCATCGGCATCGGCCAATGAAGGGGCCAGCGCCGCGGCATGGGCGCCGCAGCGCATCGAATTGGAGCGCGGCTCCAGCCCGACCAGGATGCGTGCGCCGTCGACATGTGCGCGCAAACCCGCCAAGGTGGTGGCAATGGCTGTGGGGTGATGGGCAAAATCGTCGTAGACACGCACGCCCGCCACTTCGCCAACCAGCTCCATGCGTCGCTTCACGCCGACGAAGCTGGCGAAAGCCCCCAGCAGCGTGCACGGATCGGCGCCGATGGCGTTGGCAGCGGCCAGCGCCGCCAACGCATTCATCACGTTGTGCCGGCCCTGCGCCGACCAATGAATCTCGCCCAGCGCCTGGCCGGCATGCTGCACGGCAAAGGCCGTACCGTCAGCGGCCAGCAAGTGCGCTTGCCAGTCGCCGGTGTCGATACCGAAGGTTTCCACCGGCGTCCAGCAACCCATCGCCAGCACTTCGGCCAGTCGCGCGTCCTGCGCGTTGACGATGAGCCGGCCATTACCCGGCACGGTGCGTACGAGATGATGGAACTGGCGCTGGATGGCAGCGACATCGGGAAAGATGTCGGCGTGGTCGTATTCCAGATTGTTGAGAATCGCCACCCGCGGGTGGTAATGGACAAACTTGCTGCGCTTGTCGAAAAACGCCGTGTCGTATTCGTCCGCTTCAATCACAAAGGGGGAAAGGGGGTCAGAGTCAGCTTTCCGCGGCGCCTGATGATCGCCGGAGGCTGCAGAAAACTGACTCTGACCCCCTTTCCCCTCGCCGCCCAGCCTGGCCGACACGCCAAAATTGCCTGGCACGCCGCCAATCAGAAACCCCGGCGCCAGGCCGGCGCACTCCAGCAAATGGGCCAACAGGCTGGTGGTGGTGGTCTTGCCGTGGGTACCGGCCACCGCCAGCACGTCGCGGTCGGCCAGCACGTTTTCGCCGATCCATTGCGGCCCCGAGACATAGCGCAGGCGCGCATCCAGCATGTACTCGACCGCTGGATTGCCGCGCGAAAGCGCGTTGCCGACAACCACCAAATCCGGCGCCGGCTGCAGATGCCGAGCGGCATAGCCGCGCATCAACGTGAGCCCCAGCGCCTCCAGTTGCGTGCTCATCGGCGGATAGACGTCGCGGTCGGAGCCTTCCACCGTATAGCCCAGCTCGCGCGCCAGCGCCGCCAGGCCACCCATGAACGTGCCGCAGATACCCAGGACGTGCAGGCGCATGGCGCGGCTCAATCGCGCGCCGTTGCGGCCTTGCGCGGCAACACCTGCTTGATCCGCGCGGTGACCTCGGCCAGCTCGCCGACACCATCGACCACCTGCAGCTTGCCGCGCCGGGCGTAGAAATCGGCCACCGGCGCGGTCTGCTCGGCATAGACCGCCAGGCGCTTGCGCACCGTCTGCGGATTATCGTCGGCGCGACCTTCGGCCTTGAAGCGGATTTCACAGCGGCCGACGATGGTTTCGGTGGGCACTTCAAGCTTGACCACGGCATCCAGCGGCCGGCCAATCCTGGTCAGCAGTCCATCCAGCGCATCGGCCTGCGCCAGATTGCGCGGATAACCGTCAAGAATGAATCCAGCGCGCGCGTCGTCCTGCGCCAGCCGGTCTTCCAGCATGCCAAGCAGAATGTCATCGGACACCAGCTGTCCGGCCGCCATCACCGCCTTGGCCTGAATGCCCATGGGCGTCCCTGCGGCCACCGCCGCACGCAACATGTCGCCGGTGGAAATATGCGGCACGGCCAGATCGGCCTTGAGCCGTGAAGCCTGTGTGCCTTTGCCCGAACCGGGCGCCCCAAGCAGGACCAGTCGCATAATGCTCCGAATTGGCGGGTCGGCGTGTCGCGCTGCCTGCCGGTTTGACCAGCGACGAAAATTAACGGCTGCACCCGGTGCCGTCAAACACCACGCCGCCGACCACAACCCTTGTCACCCGAACCCACGAGGATCCCATGAGCCCCAGCCGTCGCCCGTCCGCCCCTGCCGGCAAGCTGCTGTATGCGCAATCTGGCGGCGTCACCGCCGTGATCAACGCCACCGCCGCCGGGGTGATCCAGACCGCGCGCGCCGCCGGCGTCAAGGTGTACGCCGCACGCAACGGCATCCTCGGTGCCTTGCGCGAAGACTTGATCGACACCTCGAAGGAGTCGGCCGCAGCCATCGCCGCACTGGCGCATACGCCCGGTGGCGCGTTTGGATCGTGCCGCTACAAGCTCAAGTCGCTGCAGGACAATCGCGCCGAATACGCGCGCCTGATCGACGTGCTGCGTGCGCACGACATTCGCTGGTTCCTGTACAACGGCGGCAACGATTCGGCCGACACGGCGCTGAAGATTTCCCAGTTGGGCAAGGCCATGGGCTACGACATCCGCGCCATCGGCGTGCCCAAGACGGTGGACAACGATCTGGCCTTGACGGATTGCTGCCCCGGCTTCGGCTCGGTCGCCAAGTACATTGCCATCTCCACACTCGAAGCCAGCCTGGACGTGGCATCGATGGCTGAAACCTCGACCAAGGTGTTCATCCTGGAAGTGATGGGCCGCCACGCCGGCTGGATCGCCGCCGCCGCCGGACTGGCCGGCCAGGACGCCGACGCCGCGCCGCACATCATCCTGTTTCCGGAACGCGCCTTCGACGAAGCCGCGTTCCTGGCCCGCGTCAAGGCCACGGTCGAGCGCGTCGGCTGGTGCACGGTGGTGGCCTCCGAAGGCGTGCGCAACGCGGCCGGGCAGTTCCTTGCCGAAGCCGGCACGCGCGACGCCTTCGGCCACAGCCAGCTGGGTGGCGTGGCACCGGTATTGGCGGCCCTGGTCAAGGCAAAACTCGGCTACAAGTATCACTGGGCGCTGCCCGATTACCTGCAGCGCTCGGCGCGCCATGCCGCCTCCAAGGTGGACGCCGAACAAGCCTGGGCGGTAGGCAAGGCCGCCGTCGACTACGCGTTGGCCGGCATGAACGCCATGATGCCGGTGATCGTGCGCACCGGCGACGCGCCGTATCGCTGGAAGGTCGCACCGGCGCCGCTCGGGAAAATCGCCAACCGCGAAAAGAAAATGCCGAAAAGCTTCATCACCCGTGACGGCTTCGGCATCACCGCCGCCGCCCGGCGCTACCTGGCGCCACTGATCGCCGGGGAAGCGCCGCTGCCGTATGGCAAGGATGGCTTGCCGCGCTACGTGCGGCTCAAAAACGTGGCCGTGACACGCAAGCTGGCGCCATTTGCACGCTGAAGCGGCGCCGCCATGACGCTGCGTCCGGGCACTGCCCACCGCAGCCCGCGCATCAAACGAGGCATCCCTGGCAAAACCGGCAGGTCATGCCCGCCTTGCCGGCTGTGGCTGACTGTCGGCTGAAAACGTTTGCTGCCGCGCGATGCGCGGTTCAGGTGACCATTCCTACGATCGGACTGTCCATCCGATCCGGTGGCGTCACACGGAGAAGCCCATGAAGATCGTGCGCATCGTGCTCATCGCAGCCTTGCTGGTCGGCATCAGCAATGTCGCGCTGGCCAGTCCTGACCGCGACCATCACGACCGCCAGCGCAGCAGCCACTACGAGCGCGGACATTCGCAGCATTGGCGCGAATCACGCCGGGACCGAGGACACCACCGCGGCCATGACCGCCGTCCGGTCGTGGTGCATCATGTCTATGCACCGCGCTATGCCACGCCACGCCATCACTGGCGTCGCGGCTATCGCTACAGCGGCCCGACCTATGTAGTGCGCGACTACGGCTATTACCGCCTGCGCCAGCCGCCCCGTGGCTATCACTGGGTTCGCGCCGACAACAACGACTACCTGCTGGTGGCCATTGCCACCGGGATCATCATGGACATCGCCATGCGCTGATCACGCATCAGGCACAGGCCGCGAATGCTGGCGGCCTGTGCCTGACAGCCTCGCGCTGCGGCGCACAACGCATCGCCTCCCCACCTCTGCCTATACTCCGAGGAATGCCGCCAACGCGCGGCCATCGTTCAATCCAAGGGGAGGCTCCGATGCTGCATGACTACGGCTGGTGGATCATTCTGGGGTGTGCGCTGATAGCGGTGATATATGGCGCGGTGTCCACGCGCTGGGTCATGGCCAAACCTGCCGGCAACGCGCGCATGCAGGAAATCGCCGGCGCCATCCAGGAAGGCGCACGGGCTTATCTCAACCGCCAATACACCACCATCGGCATCGTCGGCGTGGTGCTGTTGCTATTGATCGGATTCTTCCTGAGCTGGCCGACCGCCATCGGCTTCCTGCTTGGTGCGGTGCTGTCCGGGGCGGCCGGCTACATCGGCATGAATGTCTCGGTGCACGCCAATGTGCGCACGGCCGAAGCAGCGCGCGACGGCTTGAGCAAGGCGATGGACGTGGCATTCCGCGGTGGCGCGATCACCGGCATGTTGGTGGTCGGCCTGGCCCTGCTGGGCGTTGCCGGTTACTGGCTGATCCTGGGCCGCATGGGCATCACCGGCGATGCGCAACTGCACGCATTGGTCGGCTTCGCCTTCGGCAGCTCGCTGATCTCGATCTTCGCGCGCCTGGGCGGCGGCATCTTCACCAAGGGCGCCGACGTCGGCGGCGATCTCGTCGGCAAGGTCGAAGCCGGCATTCCGGAAGACGATCCGCGCAACCCGGCGGTGATTGCCGACAACGTCGGCGACAACGTCGGCGATTGCGCCGGCATGGCCGCGGATCTGTTCGAGACCTATGCCGTCACGGTGATCGCGACGATGCTGCTGGGCAGCCTGATGGCGGCCGAAGTGGGCGCCAACGCCGTGCTGTATCCGCTGCTGCTGGGCGCGGTGTCGATCATCGCCTCGATCATCGGCACCTTGTTTGTCAAAGTGAAGACCGGCGGCTCGATCATGGCGCGCTGTACAAGGGCGTGATCGTTTCCGCGGTATTGGCGGCGGTGGCGTTCTATCCGGTGACCACCGCGCTGATGGGCGATTTCAGCCACGGCGCAATGAACCTGTGGGGCTGCACCCTGATCGGCCTGGCGCTGACCGGCGCCATCGTGTGGATCACCGAGTACTACACCGGCACGCAATACAAGCCGGTGCAGCACATTGCGGCGGCGTCCACCACCGGCCACGGCACCAACATCATCGCCGGCCTCGGCGTGTCGATGAAGTCCACCGCGTGGCCGGTCCTTGCCGTGTGCGCGGCAATCTGGGGCGCCTACAACATGGGCGGCCTGTACGGCATCGCCATCGCCGCCACGGCCATGCTGTCGATGGCCGGCATGATCGTGGCGCTGGACGCCTACGGTCCAATCACCGACAACGCCGGTGGCATCGCCGAGATGGCCGACCTGCCGCCGGAAGTGCGCGGCGTCACCGACCCGCTGGATGCGGTGGGCAACACCACCAAGGCGGTGACCAAGGGCTACGCCATCGGTTCGGCCGCGCTGGCCGCGCTGGTGCTGTTTGCCGACTACACGCACAACCTGGATGCCGCTGGTGCCGCCAAGGCACTGGCCGCCAACCTGCCGTACGTGCCTTTCAGCTTTGATCTGTCCGACCACATGGTGATCATCGGCCTGCTGATTGGTGGTTTGATCCCGTACCTCTTCGGCGCCATGGCGATGGAGGCCGTCGGCCGCGCCGCCGGTGCGGTGGTGGAGGAAGTACGTCGCCAGTTCCGCGACATCGCCGGCATCATGGAAGGCACCGGCAAGCCGCAGTACGACCGCGCGGTGGACATGCTGACCAAGTCGGCCATCCGCGAAATGATCGTGCCCTCGCTGCTGCCGGTAGTGGTGCCCATTGCCGTCGGCCTGCTGCTCGGGCCCAAGGCGCTGGGCGGCGCCTTGATCGGCACCATCGTCACCGGCGTGTTTGTCGCCATCTCCATGACCACCGGCGGTGGCGCATGGGACAACGCGAAGAAATACATCGAGGACGGCCATCACGGCGGCAAGGGTTCGGAAGCGCACAAGGCCGCTGTCACCGGCGACACTGTTGGCGATCCGTACAAGGACACCGCCGGCCCGGCCGTGAACCCGTTGATCAAGATCATCAACATCGTGGCGTTGCTGCTGATCCCGCTGCTCTGATCCCACGCACTGATCGCGGTACCAAGGCAATTCCGACCCAACCCCGCCACGCGCGGGGTTGGGTTTTTTAGGACCCGTCGAAACACTCCGATGCCAGCCCTGACTTTAGTCACGCGCCGGATGGCACGCCGGCGACTACGCTCGACCCTCGACGACCGCGCCGCACACAGGGGACAGGCGATGAAACTGGTTTGGCTGACCGCGGCACTTGGCATCACACTGGCACTCATGCCCAACGCCAATGCCCGTGACACGACACCCACTCCCACCGCCGGCAGCCCGGCCAGCAACGACCCCTTCCTGTGGCTGGAAGACATCCATGGCCAGCGCGCCATGGCTTGGGTCAAGCAGGCCAACGCCGCCACCGCGAAGGAATTCACACGCGACGCCGACTTTGCCCGCACGCGCGACCGCATCCTCGAGGTGCTCGATTCCGACGCGCGCATTCCCGACGTCAGCCGTCGCGGCGACTGGCTGTACAACTTCTGGCGCGACAAGGCGCATCCACGCGGCCTGTGGCGGCGCACGACGCTGGCCGAGTACCGCAAGAGCACGCCGCGCTGGGACGTGCTGCTGGACGTGGACGCGCTCAACCGCGCCGAAGACAAGCGCTGGGTGTTCAAGGGCGCGCAATGCCTGAAACCCGACTTCAATCGCTGCCTGATCTCGCTTTCGCCCGATGGCGGCGACGCGGTGACCGTGCGTGAGTTCGACGTCCCCAGCAAGTCGTTTGTCGAGGATGGCTTCATCCTGCCGGTAGCCAAGACCGAGGCCGGCTGGATCGACCACGACACGATCTACGTCGGCACGGATTTCGGTCCCGGCTCGATGACCCAATCGAGCTACCCGCGCATCGTCAAGCAATGGATCCGCGGCACGCCGCTGACGGCCGCCAGCACGGTCTACGCCGGCAAGCCGACGGATCTGGCGGTGGGTGCCTACCATGACCGCACGCCCGGTTTCGAGCGCGACTTTGTCTCGGTGGCCACTGATTTCTTCCACAGCGAGCTTTACCAGCGCGTGGGCGACAAGCTGGTGCGCGTCGAGGTACCGACCGACGCCAGCGCCGACGCGTACCGGCAATGGCTGCTGGTGCAGACCCGCTCGCCGTGGACCGTGGGCGGCACCACCTATCCGGCCGGCGCCTTGCTGGCCACGTCGTTCGACGCCTTCATGGCCGGCCAGCGGCAATTCGTGGTGCTGTTCACACCCGATGCGCACACCTCGCTGGCCGGCTACAGCTGGACGCAACACCACCTGATCCTCGGCCTGCTCGATGACGTCAAAAGCAAGCTGGAAGTGCTGACACCGCAAGACACCGGCGACTGGCAGCGCAAGGCCTTGCCCGGTGCGCCGGCCATGAGCACGATCCAGGTGGTCGACACCGACCCCGATCACAGCGACGAATACTGGCTCGACGTCACCGGCTTTCTCACCCCGGCCACCTTGCAGCGCGGCGTGCTCGGCAGCGAGCCGGCGGTGACGATCAAGCAGGACCCGGCGTTTTTCGATGCCAGCCGGTTCACCGTGAGCCAACACTTCGTCAGCTCGAAGGACGGCACGCGCGTGCCGTATTTCGAGATTGCGCCCAAGGATCTGAAACTCGATGGCGGCAACCGCACGCTGCTTTACGGCTATGGCGGCTTTGAGGTATCGCTGCAGCCGCACTACAGCGGCAGCATCGGCCGCGCCTGGCTGGAGCGCGGCGGCGTGTACGTGATCGCCAACATTCGCGGCGGCGGCGAATACGGCCCGCAATGGCACCAGGCCGCGCTCAAGGCCCACCGTCCACGCGCGTACGAGGACTTTGCCGCCGTCGCCGAGGATCTGGTCAAGCGCGGCGTCACCTCGCCGAAGCATCTTGGCGCCGAAGGCGGCAGCAACGGCGGCCTGCTGATGGGCAACATGCTCACCATGTATCCGCAGCTGTTCGGCGCCATCGCCTGCGAAGTGCCGCTGCTGGACATGAAACGCTATATCCACCTTTCCGCCGGCGCGTCGTGGATGGCCGAATATGGCAACCCGGACACCGCCGACTGGAACTTCATCAAGACCTTCTCGCCCTACCAGAACGTGAGTAAAGCCGGCCATTACCCGCCGGTGCTGTTCTACACCGCCACCAGCGACGACCGCGTCGGCCCGGTGCAGGCACGCAAGATGGCGGCGAAAATGCAGGCGCAAGGCCACAAGAATGTGTGGTTCTACGAGAACCTCGAAGGTGGTCACGGCGCCGGCGCCGACAACCAGCAATCGGCGCACATGCACGCCATGGCCTACGAATTCCTGTGGACCAAGCTGCAATGATTCCGGCGGCGCCCGGCGGCACGAATGGTGGGTGACTGACGCCACTTGAGGCACGGGCGTGGATTGCCCCACGTCACTCGCCGGCGGCCGCGCTCAAGCCGTTGGCTGACCGATGGATGCTGCAACGCAGCAGCGATTGGCGTATCCTTGCCGGCTCCCTCAACCACCGTCCAAGGTCTCTCATGGGCTTGCATCTTGTCGCCGCCGGCCGCGACGTTCCCAACGAAATCAACGTCGTCATCGAAATCCCCAAGGACGCCGAACCGGTCAAGTACGAGGTGGAGAAGGAAAGCGGTGCGATCTTCGTCGACCGCATCCTGTCCACGCCCATGCGCTACCCATGCAACTACGGCTACGTGCCGCGCACCCTGGGCGGCGACGGCGATCCGCTGGACGCGTTGGTGATCCTGCCCTTGCCGCTAGTACCCGGCTCGGTCATCCGCTGCCATCCGGTCGGCATGCTGCACATGACCGACGAAGCCGGTCGCGACGAGAAGCTGGTGGTGATTCCCACTGCCAAGGTGTTTCCCGGTTACGCGCACATCAACGACATGCACGGCGTATCCGCGCACTGGCTGCAGCGCATCGGCCACTTCTTCGAGCACTACAAGGATCTGGAAAACAACAAGTGGGTGAAGATTGAAGGCTGGGTTGGTGCCGACGAAGCGCGCACCGAAATCCTCGCCGGCGTCGCCCGCTACCAAGCCGCACACAAGGCGCACGCCGCGTAGCATCCATGTCCATCGGCGCGGGGCGGGCCTTCCTGCCGCCGCGCACGGTGCAACCGCTTGAAGCCGACGCTCCACAAACCACACGCCGCGCCGCCAACGCGGCATGCGTGGTCAGCCGCGGCGCAGGAGTTCGCGCAGCTCGATCAACGCGGCATTGGCGCGTGACACGTAGTTGGCCATCACCAGCGAATGGTTGGCGAAGAAGCCGAATGGCGAGCCGTTGAGCACCATCGGGCTGCGCAGCGGACGTTGCGCTTCCTCCAGCTCGCGGATCACCTGCGCCAGGCTCACGTCAGCATGCTTGCTGGCCAGGATCGGCGCAAAGTCGCGCTGCATGGCGCGCAACTGTGCCAGCAGCGCCCACGTGTAACCCCGCGCCTCGTAGAAATTGTCATCGACCTGCGTCCACGGCGTGGCCGCCAGGCGCGCCGTATTCGATGCCTCGGCGCTGCTGGCGGTACTAGCGGACGCGGGCACCAGCGGCACCTGGCCGGCACTGGCCGACAAACGCTGCGACAGGGAACCGAGCCGCGTGGAGGCAATCTGCAGGTAATCGGCCAGATTGTCAGCGCGCGCGTAAAAGTGCGCTGTGCTGTCCTCGGCATCACCAAGGCGCGACAAATAGCCGTCCAAGCGGCCAATCGCCTCACGGTACTGGCTCTCGGAACTCGGCAGCAGCCAGCGATCATTCGGGCCGTTCAACAGCGGATCGGCTGCGGTCAGATCCTTGTCCTCGGCCGACTGGGTTTGCGAACGGCTGAAGTCGTTGCGCAGGGCACGCACCAAGTCGCGCGATGCCGTCAATGCGCCGAACTCCCAATTCGGCAAGTTGTCCAGCAGCACGCCTGGCGGCAGTTTGTCATTGCTGAGATAACCGCCACGCTTGTCCAGCAGCGTGCGCACCGAACCGATCAGCGTGGCGGTCGTGGTGGCCCCGACACTGACGGGCCGGTTGAGCGCCTTGAGCTCGGTCTGCGTCACGGCCACCGGATCAAGCGGCGCCGGCTCGCTGTCCCACCACCACATGCTGGCGGCCATGGCCACGACCAGCAAGGTCAAAACCGCCAGCACGGCACGACGCAAGTGACGGTGCAACGGCCTGGGGTTCGTGTCCTCGATCGGCATGGGCAACTCCAGCGTGATGGCAACGCCGCCAGCTTATTACATGCCGGATGATCGGCCGGAGCCGCCGCGTCGGAAGGGTCAGCGCTGCCTGGCGGCAGGCCGCTTGCGCGCAGCTGCCGGCGCCGCCGGCTCACCTTTGCGCCCAAGCTGCTCAAGCAAGGTATTCATATCCTCGGCGTGTTCTTCCTCCTGCGCCAACACGCTCTCCAGCACGCGCCGGGTGGTTGGATCATCGGCGCCGATGTAATCAATGGCTTCGCGATAACTGTCGATGGCGATGCGCTCGGCCACCAAGTCCTCCTTGATCATGTCCACCAGATCCTTGCCCTCCACATAATCGGCGTGGCTACGATCGAGCAGTCCGTCAGGAGACAGGTTGGGCTTGCCGTCAAGCTGGGTGATGCGCTCGGCAAGCAGATCGGCATGTGCCTGCTCCTCGTTGGCATGGGCCAGAAACTCGGCCTTGATCGCCTGCGAATGGATGCCCGAGGCCATGTAGTAGTGATATTTGTAGCGCAGTACGCAGACCAGCTCAGTCGCCAACGCGGCGTTGAGCAGCTCCACCACCACCTCGCGATTGGCGGCGTATCCGGCAGTCAACGCGCCATCGTCAATGTCGGCGCGCGCACGGCGGCGAATGCCGGCAATGTCGCTGACAAACGGCTTGGTCCTGGATCGATTCCCGGTTGCAGTCTTGGCCATGACGATTCCTCAACCCCGCGAGCAGTGGACTGGCCGGCACTTCCCGGCCCGAGTCATCACGCTAGTGCGGCCGGCGCAAAACCCAGGTGAAGGAAACGGACGGAGGCAGTGCCAGGCCGACCAAGTGCGCATCCGACCATCTGGAACGATTCGGCGTTGTCGCGCTCAGTGCCGCGGGCGATAGGCGCGCAGGAAGGTCTCGACGCCAGTCATGGCCATGCGCTCGATTTCGGCCGCGGCCGTATCGTGGCATTCATCGCAACCAAACAGCCGCCGCAGCAACAGGTCGCCCTTGATCAGCGAAAAGAACTGCACACCGGCAGTCTCCACCTGCGGGATATCCAGCACGCCGTGGGCCACGGCCTGCGCAAGCAACTCTCCCATCAAGCGATGCGTACGCGCCGGGCCCTCTTCCCACAGCAGCTTGCCGTAGCGCGGATTGCCCTGGCGGCAATCGCTCAGGATGGCACGCAAGGTGCCCACATTGTCGGCCTGGCAATCGATGCGCATGTGCGCGCGGGCAATGTTGCGCAAGGTATCGCCAATGTCCAGCGTCGGATCGAAGGCGTAGATCGCCTCCGGCAAAAGGTCATGGATACGCGAGCGGATAACCTCGCGAAACAGGTTGTCCTTGTCGCCAAAGTGGCTGTACACCGTGAGCTTGGACACGCCCGCGGCAGTGGCAATGGCATCCATACTGGTGCCGGAAAAGGCATTGCGGATGAACAATGCCTTGGCCGCCGCCAGAATGGCCGCGCGCTTTTCCATGTCCTTGGGCCGCCCCGGTCCCGGCGACTTGCGCGGCACAGCCTGGGTCATTGCACACCTTCACAAGAGTCGATTGCCTCTTTATTATACGCATCGGTACACTTATGCGCCAGACTGGTGCGCGACCGCGCCACGGCCGTATCCAGTACCGGTTGGTGACTTCCGGCACTTCGCGGCGCAGTGCGCAGGCCGCAGGCTTGGCGTTGTCGAAACCGTGTCCGACTTCTATCCTTTATGGTTTTGACTGCGGACAACAATCTCATGGCCATGAATATCGAGCAGGCCCGCTTCAACATGGTGGAAAACCAGGTTCGTCCCTGGGACGTGCTCGACGCGCGCGTGCTTGAGACCCTGACCAGCGTGCGCCGCGAGGCATTCGTCGACACCGCGCATCGACAGCTGGCGTTTGCCGATCTGTGCCTGCCACTTGGCCATGGCGAGGTGATGATGAAGCCAGTGGTCGAAGGCCGCGTGTTGCAGGCGCTGCAATTGCTGGCCACCGACCGCGTGCTGGAAATAGGTACCGGCTCGGGCTTCCTGTGCGCCTGTCTGGCGGCTTTGGCGGCACATGTCACCAGCGTCGACATCCGCGCCGAGTTCACTGCCGCAGCCACGCAACGCCTGCATGCCGCAGGCGCAAACAATGTCACATTGGCCACCGCCGACGCCGTGCGGGAATGGCAGCCGACAGAAAAGTTCGATGCCGTGGTGGTCACTGGCGCCGTCGCCGAGCTGCCGGCACGCTGGACGTCATGGCTGGTGCCGGGCGGGCGACTGCTCGCCGTGTGCGGCCATTCGCCGGCGCAGCAGGCAACGCTGTTCACCCATCTGGACGCAGCCACGCCGGAAGTCAGCACCTTGTTTGAAACCGATCTGCCCTATCTGCGCCACGCCGAGCCTTCCTCCGCGTTCGTGTTCTGAACACCTTTCGCTTATCCCCGAGGCAACCTATGCGTTTGAAGCTGCTTTCCCTGGCCATACTGCTCAGTGCCGTGTCATTGCCCGGATACGGTCAGGATCTGCTCGACGCGTATCGCGACGCGCGCGCCAACGATCCGGTGCTGTCGCAAGCCGATGCCACGCGTCTGGCCACCGGCGAGGGCGTCAGCCAGGCGCGCGCGCTGCTGCTGCCGCAAATTTCCGCGGGGCTCACTTTGAGCCAGACCAACAACGGCGGCGGCACCAGCTTCACCGACCCCAGCAATCCGGGCCAGACCATCGACACCAGCGCCTTTGGCCACACGCGCACGCGCAGCATCAACGGCACGCTCAACCAGACCGTGTTCGACTTCAGCAAGTACGCCAACCTCAAGGCGGCGCATTCGGCGGCGGACGCGCAGGATGATGTCTATCAAGCCGCGCAGCAGGCCTTGCTGGTGCGTGTCACGCAGGCCTATCTGGGCGTGTTGACCAGCGAGGATGCACTGACCTACGCCAAGGCCAACGAGGACGCGTTCCGCCAGCAGTTCGAGCAATCCGACCAGCGCTACAAGGTGGGCCTGTCGGCGATCACCGATGTGTACCAGGCGCGGGCGTATTACGAGGCAGCCAAGGCGCAGACCATCACCGCGCAAAACGCCTTGAACGATGCCCGCGAGGCGCTGACCCAGATCACCGGCAAACCGGCCGGCGAGCTGAAAAAGCTGCGCGACGACCTGCCCTTGCAGCCGCCGGTTCCGAACGATCAGGACGCGTGGGTCAAGCAGGCGCTGCAATCCAATCCGCAGCTGCAGGCGCAGCAGCAGAACGTGCGCACGGCCGAACACAACATCACCGCCGCCCGCTCCGACCATCTGCCGACCATCAATGCCCAGGTGTCCTATGGCAAGAACGCCAGCTGGTACCAGAATGCCGATATCCACAACTCGCGGCCGGCATCCACCACGATCGGCCTGAGCCTTAACGTGCCGATCTTCTCCGGCGGCGCCACGCAGTCGCGCGTACGCCAATCCATCTACCAGCGCGATGCGGCCGCCGATGCCGCCGAATCCGAGCGTCGACAGGTGGTTCGTGACACGCTCAACTATTACCGCTCGGTCATTGCCGGCATCGCGCAGGTGGAGTCGGCCAAGTCCTCGGTCGCTTCCGGCCAAAAGGCGCTGGAAGCCACGCGCGCCGGGTTTGATGTCGGCACGCAGACCATGACCAACGTGCTGCTTGCCATCCAGACCCTGACCTCGTCGGAAAGCGCGTACTCGCAGGCACGCCATCAATTCATCCTGAACAAGCTGCTGCTGCGGCAAGCGGCCGGTACCGCCGATCTGTCGGACCTGCAAAAGATCAACGCGCTGCTGAAGTAAAACGCCGCGTCATTCCTGCAGCGTGGCGTCGACCATTTGCATGATGCGCTGCACGGCGCCGCGCTCGCGGTCAAACACCGCCCGCGCGGCACGCCCCATGCGCTCCCGGCGTGGTCCGTCAGCCAGCAGATCAAGCACGCCCCGCGCCAGCTGGGCATGATCGGCCACGCGCGCGGCACCGCCGGAGCGCACCAGGCTCAAGGTGATTTCCTCGAAGTTGAAGGTGTGCGGGCCGACCAGCACCGGTCGGCCCAGCGCCGCCGGCTCCAGCACGTTGTGCCCGCCGATGCCGACCAGGCTGCCGCCGACAAAAGCCACGTCGGAAGCGGCGAAGTACGGCATCAACTGGCCCATCGCGTCGATGATGAACACCTGTTCGGCACTGCCTGGCGCACCGTGTGCACTGCGTGTGGCCAGCACGAAACCCTGCGTGCGCACCAGATGCTCGACCAGGCGAAAGCGCTCGGGATGGCGCGGCGCCAGCAGCAGCAAGGCATCGGGATGGCGCGCCAGGATCAATCGATGGGCATCGAGCGCCGCCTGCTCCTCGCCCTCATGCGTGCTGGCGGCAATCCACACCGCGCGCGTCGCGCCCCAGTGCAGGCGCAAGGCTTCCCCTGCCGGCACCGCGTCGCGCGGAATGGACATATCGAACTTCATGTTGCCGGTCACCACGATCAAGCGCGGGTCGGCACCCAGCAAGCGGTAGCGTGCCGCATCCGAGCGCGACTGCGCGGCAATCAGCTGCACGCAGCCCAACGCTTCCCGCGCCAGGGCACGAAATGGCCGATAGCCGCGCAATGAGCGCCGGGACAAACGCGCGTTGACGATCATCAACGGGATGCCGCGCTGCGCGCAGGCGTGATACAGGTTGGGCCAGATTTCGGTTTCCACGATAAGCGCCAGCCGTGGCCGCACCAGCGCCAGAAAACGCCCCACCGCCAGCGGCAGGTCATACGGCAGATAGACATGAAACACGCTGTCGCCAAACAACTGGTGCACGCGTGCCGAACCGGTCGGCGTTACCGTGGTGACCACCAGCGGCGCGCTGGGATAGTCCCGGCGCAAGGCGCGCACCAGCGGCGCGGCGGCATTGACCTCGCCCACCGACACGGCATGGATCCACAAACTGCCGCGCAGCGGCGGCGCCTTGAAGCGGCCAAAGCGCTCGGGCCAGCGGCGTCGATAGGGGCGCGTGCGCACGCTGCGCGCCAACAGGCGTAGCAGCAACAACGGCGTCACCAGATACATCGCCACGGTGTAGAGATAACGCACGCCAACCTTCCTCGACTGTCGCTGCAGTATAGGCTGGCACGGGCCGCGCTCCGGCACACCGTACAATGACGCGATGCCTGGCATGCGCCGCCCCGATTTTCGCCGTGAACTGCTTGCGCCGCGCCATTGGCTGGCGTGGCTGGGCGCGGCCGCAGTGTGGTTGCTGGGGCAGCTGCCCTATCGTGCGTTGCTGGCGCTGGGCGGTGGTCTGGGTGCGTTGATGGCCCATGTACCTTCGCGGCGGCGGCGGATTGCGCGGATCAATATCGACCTGTGCTTTGCCGTATTGCCGGCCAGCGAACGCCGCGCGCTGCTGCGCGCCAACCTGCGCGACCTGGGCCGCATGCTGGTGGAATTTGCACTGGGCTGGATGGCCAGCGATCGGCACCTGACGCACATCCCGGCACGCATCGATGGCCTGGAGCATCTCGCCACCGCCCGTGCCCAAGGCCGCGGCGTGCTGCTGGTGGGCGGGCATTTTTCGCATCTGGAATTGTGCGCGCGGCTGATCTCCTCGCACATGGCCATTGCCGGCATGTACCGGCGCATGGATTCGGCGGTGTTTGAATGGCTGGTGCTGCGCGCGCGCCTGCACTACGCCGACGCCATGTTCGACAAGGACGACATTCGCGGCACGGTGAAATACCTGCGTGCCGGCGGCACGCTGTGGTACGCGCCAGATCAGGACATGCGCAGCAAGGACACGGTGTTCGCGCCTTTCTTCGGCATTCCCGCGTCAACCATTACCGCCACGCATCATCTGGCGCGGATGTCCGGCGCACTGGTAATCCCCTTTTTCCATCGCCGCCTGTCGGATGGCGGCTACGCCCTGCGCCTGGGCGCGCCGCTGGCGGATTTCCCCAGTGCCGACATCCACGCCGACACCACGCGCATCAATGGCTGCATCGAAGCCATGGTGCGCGAAGCGCCCAGCCAATACCTGTGGGTGCACAAGCGCTTCAAGACCCAGCCACCCGGCGCGCCCAATCCCTACCGCAAGTAAGCCGTGCGCCTCAATTCCGGCCGCTGTCGTGACGCCGCGCCTCATACAGCTTGGCGTACTTGAGAAACGCATAGAACGCGTGCACGCGCGCGGCAATGAAACCGGCCCAGCCGGCACGCCAATGCCCGCGCCAGAAGTAATAGCGCGCGAAAGCAACCATCGGATACAGCACCATGCGCCAACGCACGCCGCGCGTGCCCGCCCGCTGCAGGTCAGCAACCTGCAGGCTGGAATAGCGATTGGCCTTGGCCACGCGACCGGCAATGTCGCGCTCGCCAAAGTGATCGAGCACGACGTCAAGAACGCCCACCGGCCCATCCACCAACACCGATTCGTGCACCGCGTGACCACTCATGTGCGCACGCGTGCGGTCGAACAACCGCACATAGTGATTGCGTCGGCTGCGTGCTGCCTGCCAACGCCAGAACAGCCATTCGCGGCGCCACAGCTCATAGCCGGCACACTGCGGCGAGTCCAGCGCCTGGCGCAGAACGGCGTCAGCCCCGGCCTCGACACGCTCATCCGAATCCAGCAGCAGCACCCAGCGATGCACGGCCAGATCAATCGCCGCCTGCTTCTGCGCGCTGTAGCCGGCAAACGGCTGCACGACGACGCGCGCACCGTGGTGCACGGCAATCGTCGCCGTGGCGTCGGTCGAACCCGAGTCCAGCACGACAATTTCCTCGGCCCACGCCACGGAACGCAGGCACGCATCCAGCGTGTCGGCATTGTTGAATGTGGTCACCACCACCGACAGCGGCTCACGGCTCACGCGTTGCCTCCACATCCTCCACCGGCACCCACAGCGCTGCACACCACAGGCCAAGCAGCCAGGCAAACAACAGCCCCCACCACGCCGAATAGAAGGCCAAATGCGTGTTGAGCGGAAACAGCATCACGCCCAGTGCCAGCGTGACCGGAAACGCCTGTCGGCGCGCGGCCGCACCCACCATGTGCCACGCGCGCACCGCGCCCGCCAGTGCCAGCAACCAAAAGCCAAGCCCCATGCCGCCAGTCTCGCTGGCAATTTCCAGCAGCAGTTGATGGGCATGGCAAGCACCTTCGCCAACGCCGCACGACTCGGCCACCACAAAGTGATCGTCCGCCGCCGCGTACTGCGGATAGGCAAAGCGATAGGCACGCACACCAACGCCGTTCCATGGGTGATCGGCCACCATGCGCAGGGTGGAGCGCCAGATGTCCAGGCGACCGCTCAAGGCCGTGTCCAGCGCCTGGCCGTGTCCAGGCAAGGCCAGCATGGTGCGTTGCGCACGCGCTTGAAAACGGCCGGATACCTGCCATGCCGCGGTCGTCACCACGGCCAACGTCAGCACGCCGGCCGCGCAAAACCAGGCAAAACGCCGCCATGCGCCCAGCGCATGCCACGCAAACGCCAGCACCACCAACGCATACATGAGCCACGCCGCACGCGAGCCGGCAAGCAGGATCGGCACCAGCAACACGCCGACCGCGACCAGCCAACCCACCTGCCCGAAGCGCCGCCACGCCAGCCACAACGCGAACGGCGACAGTACTGCCAGGGTCGGCCCGAGCTTGAGATTGTCGGCACCAAAAATGCCGGAGACGCGCTCAGCCTCGGCGGCCCCACCCAGGCTCCAGCCAGTCAGCGCCTGCACCCACGCATCCACGGCCCACAACACCACCAGCAGCGCCACGCCGGTGTATGCCGCGTGTAGTGCCGGGGCGCGGCGCAACACCATGCAGGCATACAAGCCCAGTGGCAAATAACGCAGGTAGCCGGCCACCGCACCCCAGCTTTTGGCTGGCGCGAAAGAATCCACGGCCGACAACGCCGCCGCCGCGATGTAGGCGGCCAGCAGCCACGCCAGCAACATCGTGGCGCGCGTGCGAAACGGCGCCAGCCCGCGCCGCCACAGCGCCCAGCCCACGCCGAGCAGGCACAGCAGGGTGCCCAGCTCGGCGCTGCGACCAAACGGCAGCAGGCCGATGACCAGCAACAAAGGCAGCAACGGCGAACGCAGCACTGCGTTGAGCGGGGAAAGCATCGCGATCATGGCGCGCCGTCGACGGGGCAACGCTGCATTGTAGGCGACAGGCCGCGGGCGGCCGCCAGCGTGTCAGGCGCCGGCAACCTCGGCATACAGCGCCAGCGTCGCGCTTTGCATATCGGCCAGCCGGTAGCTTTGCAGCGGTGCAATCGGCGGCGCCACGCGCAGCAGCTCGGCCGCGCGCTCCACCAGCCGTTGCTGGTCGCCCAGCGGCACGCGGCCGGCCGGGTAAAGCTCCGCCATCAATTCACCAACGCCGCCGTGCGCATAGCCCAGCACCGGTCGGCACAGCGACAGCGCCTCCACCACCGTACGGCCAAACGATTCGGGTTTGTTGGACAACTGCAGCACCAGCGCCGACACCGCGTAAATGTCGCGGATGTCGTCACGCGGTGGCGACAACACTACCTGCGACGTCACGCCGCGACGCCGGATCAGCTCGCGCAGCTCCGCCACGTAGGCCTCGCGGCCGGGTTCGACCACGCCCAGCAGAAGCAACCGCGCCTCGATGCCGCGACGTTTCAAGTCCGCCAGCAGGCCGATGGCGTCATGGTGGCCCTTGAGCCGCGTGCCACGGGCGGCCAGCGTCAGCAGCGGCGCGCCGGCAAGTTCCGGATAGCCGGCAAAGAATGCCGCCTTCCAGCTTTCCTCGGGACGATAACCATAGGGAAACGCCAGCGGGTCGATGCCGCGCGGAACCACCCGTACGCGCGCTGGATCAAGCCAGCGGTAATGGCTGAGCACATAGTCGCGCACCGTCTGCGATACCACGATGACGCGCTCGCCGCGCAGCATGATGGAACTGTAAAGCCCCGGCGAATTGAGGCCGTGCACGGTGGTGATGAAATGCGGACGCGGCGCCATGCCACGCAAGGCCCACCAACCCAGCCACGCCGGTACCCGCGAACGGGCGTGCACGATGTCCGGCTTGAGCTCCTCCAGACGCCGGCGCAACGTGCCGACGCGCGCCAGCGAGGCCAGCGATTTGCGGCCGATATCCAGCTTGATGTGTTCGCTGCCGGCATCGCGCAGGCGCTGTTCCAGCCGGCCGCCGGCCGAGATCACCACCGAGCGGTGACCGGCGGCAACCAGTGCACGGGCGATTTCCAGCGCCGAACGCTCCGCCCCGCCCGAATGCAGCGCGGGAATGAGCTGTACCACCGTGAGCAACCTGGCAGGAGCGACGGGACTGGACATGAGGACGGGGGCAGCGGCTTTCATGCGTCTGCGCAAGCAATAATGATGCCTTGCGCCGGGCCAGCCGCGGGCAAATCTTCAGTCGCGCAGCACGTAATGCGCGCCACAGTAGGCGCAGGTTGACTCGCCGCCGTCCTCAACGATGGACAGATACACCTTGGGATGGGAATTCCACACCAGCATGCCGGGCATCGGGCAGGACAAGGGCAGGTCGGAACGCGTCACTTCATAACGATTTTCGGCATTTGCCGGGATCAACGGCACGCTGGTGTCGACAGGACGGGCCATGGCAGTTTCCCTTCGAGAAATCCAAAAGCAAATGGTAACAGCCTGACGTCACCGGCCCGTACTGCCCGGCCCGTACTGGATGGGGCGACGCCGCCAACCACCCACGGCGTATCGGTATGCTGGCCACTTTGCCGTGTGCCGCCTGCGGCCGCCGCCTGAGGGAAGCCTCCGTTTGCCAGTCGTGACCGCCATCGCTGCCGCCACGCCCATGCCACTGCTGCACGGCGTGTGCTGGGTAATCACCGACCACGCCGCCGGCAACCAGCGTCAGGCCATGGCCCTGGCCGACTGCCTGGGACTGCCGGTGCGGCGGTTGGTGGTGGCCCCGCGCGCACCGTGGTCGTGGCTGGCGCCGCATCTTGTCGCAGGCGGCGGGCTGGCCCTGCCGCGCGACCTGCTGCAGTCGCCGTGGCCGCAAGTGGCCATTGGCTGCGGCCGACAGGCGGCGCTCGTCACCCGGCTGTTGCGGCGCTGGTCGCACGGCGCCTGCTACAGCGTGCAGATTCTTGATCCCCATGCCGCGACACGGCACTGGGACAAAGTCATTGCGCCGCGCCACGACCTCCTTCGCGGCCCCAACGTGTTGACGCCGTTGGGTTCCCTGCACCCGATCGACGACGCCTGGCTGGAACGCGCGCGGCAAACGCATGCCGCGCTGGCCGCCTTGCCGCGACCGCGGCTAGGCGTGCTGCTGGGTGGGCCACGCAAAGGTGTGGCGGTGGATGCCAATTACGGCCGGCAACTGGCGCAGGCGCTGCACGCACGCCAGCGTGCCGAGGGCGGCAGCGTACTGGTGGTGGCCTCGCGGCGCACGCCGGAGGCGCTGCTCGACGCCTTCGCACCATGGCGCACGCAGCTGCCGGGGCTGGTCTGGGCCGGTGCGGCTGATGGCGCCAATCCCTACCCCGGCATTCTGGGCTGGGCCGACGAGTTCATCGTCACCCCGGACTCGGTCAACATGCTGTCCGAAGCCTGCGCCACCGGCCGCCCGGTGCGCAGCGTACTGACGGCGCCGTTGCCGCCGCGCCTGGCCCGGTTTCACGCCGCGCTGCACGCGGCCGGCTGGCTGGCACCGGATATCGATACGCCCCTGCCACTCGTCGCGCCGCTGCGCGAAACCCGCGGCATTGCCCTGGCCGTGGCCCAGGCCATCAACGCCCGGCAGGCAGCCTCATGAGCCGCGATGCCAGACCAGGTGGCCGTCCCCAAGCAGGGCCTGCAGATGGGGCGCCAGTGGCGGCTGCAAGGCCTGCGCCGGTAGTTCGCCGACGGCCAACAGCCCCATGCAGGTATTGCGGCCCCTGGCCTTGGCGCGATACAGCGCCATGTCGGCCAACTCCAGCACGAGCTGGAACGCCTCGCCGCTGGCCCCGGCCGTCAGCGAATACAGGCTGAAGCCGATCGAGCAAGTCAGCCGAATCGTGCCGCCACGGCCATCGGCAAAGGCTTGTGCCGCCACGGTCGCGCGCAGCCGCTCGGCAATCTGCCAAACCGCCGCGACATCCACGTCGCGCAACAGCAGCAGAAACTCCTCGCCGCCCCAGCGCGCGGTGATGTCGCTTTCGCGCCGCGCCGCGGCCAGCAAACGACCCATCGTGCGCAGCACACCATCACCGACCGCGTGACCGTAGTTGTCGTTGACCTGCTTGAAGTGATCCAGGTCGATCTGCAGCACGCCAACGCTGCTGCCGGGCAGGAATATTTCTGCCACGCGCGAGAGCAGGTAGCGGCGATTGTGCAGCGCCGTCAGTTGATCGGTCTGGCTGGCCTCGGCCAACGCCAGGTTGGTGACCCGCAAGCGCTCGAAAGCCTCGGCCAGCTGCTCGGTACGTCGCGCCACCTGCGCCTCCAGTTGCTGGTTGCGCCGACGCTGCGTCCGTGCCCGCCAGCCCAGCAGAAAATACAGCGCCAGGATCGCCAGCAACCCTGCCGCCACCTGCACGGCAAGCCGCTCATACCAGAACGGCGCGACGTGCACCATCACCTGCGCCGGTGCCCCGTAACCTTCGGCGCCGGCCACGTTGGCGGCGACGCGAAAGCGATAGTCGCCGGGCGGCAGGTGCGTGTAAAACACCGTGCGCCGGTCGGCGGCGTCCTGCCACTGCGTGTCGTAGCCTTCCAGCTGATAACGGAAACTGATCTTGCCCATGCGCAGATACGGCGCGGTGTAATGGATGGCCAGATCGCGGGCGCCGGCGCGCAAATCGAAGCGCTCGCCGCGATGCTGCCGGCCTTCGTGCTCCACCGATTCGATCACGGCCGCCGGTGATTGCGGCACCGACAGCTTGTGCGTGTCGATGCGCAACGCGCCATCGGTGGTGGCAAACCAGATGGCGTCACCCATCACCAGGGAGCGCGAGCCGGCGCCGCCATTGCAGCACGGCGCATTGTGCACGCCGGTGGCGCGCAGCTCGCCGGCAATCATCTGCGGCCGGATCCGGTGCCACGGGCTGCCGGGTAGCGGCAGCTGCGCCAGCGGCAAGCGCCACGCGCCGGCATTGGAGCCGACGTACAAATAGCCGTCCAGCACGTTGAGTGTCCAGGCGTTGTCGCCGGGCATGCCATCGGTGTGATCGGTCATCCGCAGCTGGCCGTTGTGCACCACGCCAATGCCGGCGTCGTTGGTCGCCACGCCCAGCAGCCCCGGCCCGAGACGAGTTACATAGGTGACGAAACGCCCACGCAACGGCGCGGCCCATGCCGGGTGGGTCATTTTGCTGTCGCGCCATTCCTGCACACCGTCACCGCTGCCGACGTAGACCAGCCCCGGCGCGTCAACGTAAATACTGCGGATGACCGAATCCAGCGCGGACCGTCCCGAATCAAGCCGCGTCAGCACCCCGGCATACCAGCGATACAGGCCGCCGGACGTGCCGATCCAGATGTCGCCAGGCGCAACCTCACGCACATCGTTGATCTGCCAGCGGTCGAGCGCAGTCAGTGGCTTGGGCGTGACGTTGCGGCCATGCGCAAAGACCGACACACCGGCGCGCGTGCCGATCCACAAGCGCCCCTGGCCATCGCGCGCCAGTTCGTAGACGGACGGATCGGTCAATGACTGGTACTGCGGCAGTGCGCGCAGCCGGCCGCCGGCAAATTCGGCCAGGCCACTGTTGGTGCCGATAAGCACGCCACCGTCAGCGGCGTCCAGCACGCTCCATGTCAACGGGTCGGACAAACCATCGGCGCTGGATACGCGTCGCGTCCAGCCATCCCACACGCGATACAACCCACGAGTATGAGTGCCCAACCACAGGTTGCCGGAGCGGTCCTCCAGCATGGCCTGCACCCACGGCTTGCGTGCGATGGCGCTGTCGCTGGCGTGCGTCAGCGTGCCGTCCGGCAAACGCCGGAACAAGGTGTCGGCGGTGGCAATCCACACGCTGCCTGAGCGGTCGGCGAGCAACGACTCGATGCGTGTGGTGTCCAGGCCCTGGCCCAGTCCAGTGCGCTCCAGGCGATGGCCGGACAGCTGCCACAACCCGTTGTGCAGACCCAGCCACAAGCCCGATGTGGTGTGAGCCAGATGCATGACCGGCGCGTCGGCGCCAGCGCCGGCGATGCATGCCGGCGGCGCGGCCAAGTTGTCGGCGTCCAGCCGGCACACCTGCCCCATGCCGCCCAGCCACAGCGTGTCGCCCACACGCAGCAGGCTGAACACCGGGCCGTGATAGGCCGGCAACGGCTGGATGCGGCCGTCGCGTACGCGCGCCAGCCCGGTGGCCGTGGCCAGCAGCGGCGTGCCGTCGCCAGCATCGATGATGGCGTGGATGTGCGGCCCGCCCAGCGCGACAAAGTGGCCGGCATCCTCGCGCAGCAAACCATGTCGGCCGCCAAACCACACCCGGCCTTGCGGGTCGGCCCAGGTCGCCTCCAGCATGGCGGTATCCAGCCCGGTGGCGGCGCGATCAAAGGTGGTGAAGCCCTCACCGTCGAAACGCGCAATGGCGGTTTGCGTGGTGATCCACAAGAAGCCGGCGCGGTCTTCGGCCATGCTGAGCACGGTGATTTGCGGCAGCCCCTGCTCGACCGACCAGTGATCAATCACCATCGCATGCAGCGGCAATTGCGGGTCCATCGCCCGTGCCGACCCGGCGCTCATCAGAGCGCCAGCAAGCGTCAGTGCCATGGCCAGCCACATCTTCAACATTGCGCCCTCCCTGCCGAGGCGTCGGTGCAGCCTACCCGACAACGCCAGCCGCGCCGATTCTGACCGGCCATGGCGGGGACAACAAGCTGCCCAGACATGGGCGCGCGCCCGCAACTCAGGAAGCGCGGACAACGGGCGCAAAGACGAAACCCAGCTCGCGCACCACGCCGTCCACCTCGGCACACAGCGCATCCAGCGCCGCGTCGCGCCGTGCCACGCGCGGACGCAAATCCAGCGTGCACGCCAGCGCACGGTGCAGCAGCTGCGCGTGCGCCCGCGTCAGGGTGGCGGCCTGTGCGGCGCTCAGCAGTCCGGCACGATGGCAGGCCTCGATCAAGCCGGCGTTGGCGGTGACCTCCAGCAGGGCCGCATCCTGCGCGGCGTGCGTCAATACCAGGCCCTGCAGGACAAAGCTGATGTCCAGCAAACCGCCGCGCCCCTGCTTGAGATCGTGGTGCTGCGCATCCGAACGGTCACGCTGCGCACGCCAGCGCTCGCGCATGGCGCAGACTTCGGCCAGCACCGTGGCGCGTTCCCGCGGAGCAGCAAGGATGTCGTGGCGAATTCGCAAAAGTTGTGCGCGCAGCGCCGGGTCGCCGGCGACCGGCCGCGCGCGCAACAGGGCTTGATGCTCCCACGTCCACGCCCGGCTGCGCTGATAGGCGACAAAGGCTTCCAGCGAGCTGACCAGCGGCCCCTTGGAGCCGTCCGGACGCAGCCGCGCGTCGACCTCATACAGACGTCCGGCGCGCGTCAGCACGGTCAGCCAGTTCATCACCCGCTGCGCCAGACGCTGATACCAGCGCGCGCCTTCCAGTGGCCGCGGGCCATCGCTGTACAGATGGGCACGCGCGCTGTCGTAGACAAACACCAGATCCAGATCGGAGGCAAAGCCCAGCTCGCCGCCGCCCAGGCTGCCATAACCGAGCACGGCGAAACCGGAACCCTCGCCGGGCAGCCGGCCATGCCGCGCAACGAGTTCGCGCTCGGCCAGCGCGGTGACGGCAATCACCACCGACTCGGCCAGTGCGCCCAGCCGCCGCGCCGTGGCCACGGCATCGGCGCGGCCGTCGTTGAAGGCCAGCCCGAGGCGAAATGCCAGCGAGGCCTTGAGCTCATTGATGCGCTCCAGTTCGGCCTCGGCTTCGTGTTCGTCCAGCGTATCCAGCACGCGCGCAATCTCGGCGGTGATGTCGGCACGCTTGAGCGGCAGTTCGTCGATGCGCGGGTCGAGCACGTCATCGAGCAGCAGCGGCTGGGCAATCACGCGCGTGGCCAGAAAGGCGCTGTCGGCAAACAACCGCGCCAGCCGCGCCCGCGCCGGCGGCTGCTCTTCCAGCAGCACCAGATACGACGAGCGCCGCGCCACCGCATGCACCAGCTGGCACAGATGCAGCAGGCTGGCGACCGGTGCGGTCGTGTCGCGCGCGGCAGCAATAAGCTGCGGCATGACGTGATCCAGCCGCTCGCGTGCACGGCGCGACATGCTACGCACGGCGACGGCCTGCGCCAGCTTGAGCAGGGCGTCGGCCAGCGGCGCGCCCGGCACGAAGCCGGACGCTTCCAGCGTGCCGGCCTCCAGCGTCTGCGCGCAGGCGTCGTGCCACAGCACATTGTCCGCTGCCGGTACGCGCGCGGCGCGACCGCCTTCGGGCATCAGCACGGCGGCAAATTCCTCAGCGACCAGCGACCGCTGGCGCGCCAGTTCGGCTTCCAGCGCTGGCCAGTCGTCCAGGCCCAGGCTGAGCGCGATGCGCTCGCGACTCAAGTCATCGGCGGGGATGTCGTGGGTTTGCGCGTCGCCCAGCATCTGCACGCGGTTCTCCACCCGGCGCAGCAACACGTAGGCTTCGCGCAGCATGCGCGCGCGCGCGGCACTGATGCGCCCGCGCGCCTGGCAGGCAACCAGGGCGTTGAGCAGATTGCGCACGCGCAAGGTCGGCTCACGGCCACCGCGTATGAGCTGGGTCAGCTGCACGATGAACTCGATCTCGCGGATGCCGCCAGGCCCGAGCTTGAGGTTGTCGGCCAGGTCCTTGCGCGCCACCTCGGCATCGATCAGCGCCTTCATCTCGCGCAGGCCGGCAAACGCGGTGTAGTCGAGATACTTGCGATAGACGAACGGCCGCAACAGCTCCTGCAGCTGGCGCCCGGCGGGGCGGTCGCCGGCCACCGGGCGGGCCTTGATCCATGCATAGCGCTCCCAGTCGCGGCCTTCGTTCTGGTAGTACTGCTCCATGGCGGCAAACGACAGGGCCAGCCGCCCGGACTGGCCAAACGGCCGCAGGCGCAGGTCGACGCGGGCGCAGCGACCATCCATCGTCGGTGCATCCAGCAAGCGCACCAGTTCACGGCCCAGCCGGACGAAATACTCGCTGTTGTCCAGCGCATGCGCGCCATCGGTGTGGCCGGCGCGCGGATAGGTCAGCACCAGATCGATGTCGGACGAGAAGTTGAGCTCGCTGCCGCCGAGCTTGCCAAAACCGATCACCAGCAGGCGCTGCAGTGCGCCCTCGTCATCGCGGCTGCGGCCGTAGCGCGCGGCCAGCGTGTGTTCGGCGCGAACCAGTGCCGCTTCCAGCAGCGACTCGTAGAGCACGGTGGTGGCCGACAAGGTATCGGGCAGCGTGTCCAGCTCGTTGACGTCGCGAAACACCAGACGCAAAGCCTCGGCATGGCGAAACCGGCGCAGCGCCGCCATGCCCGCCGCGTCCTCGGCTGGCAACTCCAGCGCGCCCATGCGCGAGGCTGCATCGCGTCCGGAGCGCAGCCGCTCCAGCCCTTGCGGCGAAAGCAGCTGCGGCTGCCGACGCCACACTTCATAGGCAAAGTCGCTGGCCAGCAAGGTGCGGCAAATGCGCTCGGCAACACCGGCGTCATCGTGCAGCGGCACGCCGGCTTGACGGCAAAGCGCGCCAAGCTCGGCATAACGATCGGCAACAAGCGCGCGCAGCGCCGGGGATTGCGCCTGGGTCATCCGCCCATTGTGCCGCAGCGTCGTCGGTCACGCCGGGTACCGCCCGACCGGCCATCGCCCGCCTACGTGCGGTTCATCTGTGCTTGACTACATTCATGCGCCGACGACGACGGCACCCGGGACCGCCATGCAGACAATCACCCCATCACCACGCCCATCTGCGCCCGCGCGCTGGGGCACGCGCACGGCCGTCGTGCTGGTGCTGGCGATCGTGTTTGTGCTGCTCACCGGCTTGATGGACGGCGGCGTCGGCGTGGCGCCGCTGCGTCTGCTGAAACAACCGACCTATCCGCTGGCCAACGCCTGGCCGGGCCTGCTGCTGGCCGGCTTGCTGCTGACCGTGACCCGCCGCGCCGGGTTTTCGTTTGCCGTCGCACTACTGGCCGAAGGCGTGGTGTATGGCGTCAATGCGTTGAAGATGGCCAATCTCGGCACGCCGCTGCAGCCGGCCGATTTCCACATCGTCGGCCAGTTGCGGCGCGGCGGCATGCATCTTCTGTCCGGCTATCTGCCGCAAGGTCCATGGGTGTATCTCGCCTTGGCCGCCGTCGTGGCGGTGCTCATCGTGCTGTGGCGGATCGAGCGGCCACTACTGCCGCGACGCCGGCCGCGCACCCGGCTGCTGACCGGCGCCGTGCTGGCGGTTGCCCTCGGCAGCCTGCTGGGCGGCAGCCTGACCTGGGGCCACGCCTACAACGGCCGACGGCTGTGGATGGAGCCGTGGTCGGCCGCAGCTACCACCAACCATGCCGGCCTCATCAGCGCACTCATCATGTTTCGCCTGCAGGCGGCCCAGCCCAAGGCCAAGCCCGACCGCGCCGCCGCCCAGCAGCTGATCGACCAGTACGCGCCGCAACTGCGCGCCACCATGCAGGGCAGCACCCCAGCCGTCTCCCTGCCGGACATCGTGGTGGTGCAAAGCGAGTCGTTCTTCGACCCGACCATCATGCGTGGGTTCGAACACAGCCAGTTCACGCCCAACCTGCGGCGCCTCGCCGCCCATGGCGTCAGCGGCGCGCTGCACGTGCCAACCTTCGGCGGCGGCACCATTCGCACCGAATTCGAGATGCTCACCGGACTGTCGCTGCGCTACTTCGACGAATTGCAGTTTCCCTATCTGCAGATGGGCCACAAGGCCGTGCCCAGCCTGCTGCGCGTGCTCGACGCGCATGGCTACGAAACCACCGCCCTGCACGGCAACGATCCGGCATTCTGGAATCGCACCACGGCGTTCAAGGCGCTGGGCTTCCAGCGCTTCGTGTCACAGGCAGCTTTCCCGCCCGACGCCGCCAAAGACGGCAAGTACATGGCCGACAGCGCCATGACCGACGCCATCATGACCCAGCTGCCCGCCGCCGGGCCGCCGCAGTTTCTGTTTGCCATCAGTATCGAAGCCCACGGCCCGTACGACGTGCCGCCAGCGGATCTGGCCAAACGCGACGCCATTGCCGTACCGGCCGGCATCGACGGCAAGGACAAGCTCGAACTGCAAAACTACCTCTATCACCTGCGCCACGCCGACCACGAACTTGGCCGCCTGGCTGCCTGGATCGCCCAGCGCAAACGGCCAACCCTGCTGCTGTTCTACGGCGATCATCTGCCGGCGCTGACCGACAGCTATGCCGTCACCGGCTTCGTCGATGGCGGCAACATGCTGGACCAGGCCGGCGTGTGGCTGCTGGTCGACCCGCGCCATCCCGCCACGCCCACGCGGGTCGATACCGCCTCGTGGCTGCTGCCGGGCCAACTGCTCGCATACCTGGGCATCCACGACGACCCGTACTTCAGCCTGACCGGACTCATCGGCCCGGCGCTGGCCATGCTCACCCGCGCCCCTGGCGCGCCGCAATCGGCCGCCGACCCGGCCACGCGCCAGCTGGACAAGGCCGCCGGCAGCGTCGCCCAATTGCGATTGCGCGAGAAACTCGCGCCGCTGCTGGCCAAAGCCGGCATCGGCAGCGCAGCGCCGATGCCGAACGCACACATCGCGCTGGCACCGGGCGCCACGCATGTCGCGGCACCGCTGGCGCGCTGAGCCCGGGACAGCGCCGCAAGTCTGCGGCAATGTCTGCGACGTGCGGGCCTGACTGACGCATGCACTACACGGGCGTGCCAAGGTTTTCCACTCGCCGCGGGTTTCGTGTCTCTCCTATCAATGAGCCCGCAGTTGCTGCTGCGCATAAGGTAGGACCGCGACTGGGGCTCTAAAGAAAAACCCCGCCGAAGCGGGGTTTTTCGTGTTGCATGCCCTTTGGCAAACACAGGGCAAGTGACTTGGGTTGGATCAGAAATCCATGCCGCCCATGCCACCCATGCCGGCGCCCGGGGCGCCGCCATGGTTGTGCTCTTCCTTCTTCGGCAGCTCGGCAACCACGGCCTCGGTCAGGATCGCCAGGCCGGCGACGGACGAGGCGTACTGCAGGGCCGAGCGGGTGACCTTGGTCGGGTCCAAGATGCCCATCTCGACCATGTCGCCAAACTCGCCAGTGGCGGCGTTGTAGCCAAAGTTGCCCTTGCCTTCCTTGACGCGGTTGACGATCACCGACGGCTCTTCACCGGCGTTGAACACGATCTCGCGCAGCGGCGCTTCCAGCGCGCGGCGGGTGACGGCAATGCCCAGGTTCTGGTCCGGGTTTTCGCCGGTAAGACCATCCAATGCCTTGAGCGCGCGGATCAACGCGACGCCGCCGCCGGGGACCACGCCTTCTTCCACCGCCGCACGCGTGGCGTGCAGGGCATCCTCGACGCGGGCCTTCTTTTCCTTCATCTCGATCTCGGTCGAGGCACCGACCTTGATCA
>CAZMPZ010000024.1:0-29513 GCA_964568445.1 uncultured Rhodanobacter sp.
CGATGGTAGTGTGGCTTTGCCATGCAAGAGTAGGTCACCGCCAGGGGCTTTATCCTGAAACACCCTCACCGGTAACGGCGGGGGTGTTTCTTTTGGTGCGGTTGCGGTGTGGCGACCGCAGGTCGCGACCCGCAACAGGTCACCGCCAGGGGCTTTATCCTGAAACACCCTCACCGGCAACGGTGGGGGTGTTTCTTTTGGTGCGGTTGCGGTGTGGCGACCGCAGGTCGCGACCCGCAACAGGTCACCGCCAGGGGCTTTATCCTGAAACACCCTCACCGGTAACGGCGGGGGCTTCTCGCCCAAGACGATGGCGAATCTCTTGCTGTGAAGGCTTTCGCCTTCATGCGGCCGTGCGTTACCGTGACGGGTTAGTGCCTGGCGCTTTGCCCAGGGCTTTCCCGGTACTCGCGGTGATTTGATTGGCATCGGGCCTTAATCCCAATCTCCGCGATCGACACGCGCAACGCGTGGTGACAAGCGTAGCCGAGCCATTGCCCAGCGGCTTTGATACCAAGCGATGATGATCAGGCGAACGGAATGCTGCGCTCCGAAGTTTCAGCACGAATCGGACGCAGCAATAACAGTCGATCGCGAATACGATCGCGAATATCCTGGATCAGTCCAGTGCGTAGCCAAATTGGTCGCGGAATTGTTCCGCGAACTCGGCGTAGGTGAACCGCTGGTTCTGCGTACCGGGGAAGGCAAGTTTCAAGGCGCCCATGAGCGAGGCCATGCGACCGACGGTAGGCCAGTCGCAGCCGCGCATGATGCCGAAAATCATGCCGGCGCGGTACGCGTCGCCGCAACCGGTGGGATCGATGATGGCGCGCTCGCGGGCTGCGGGAATGTCCCATTCCTTGCCCTGGGCATGAATTACCGAGCCGCGCGGCCCCTTGGTGACGATGTATGCGGTCACCCGCTGGGCAATTTCGTCGGAACTCCAGCCGGTGCGCGTTTGCAGCAGCTGTGATTCGTAGTCGTTGACGATGACGTAGGTAGACTTGGCGATCATCGCGCGGAATTCATCGCCGTGGAACAGCGGCATGGCCTGCCCGGGATCGAAGATGAAGGGCACGCCGCACTCGGCAAACTCATCGACGTGCTGCAGCATCGCGTCGCGTCCGTCCGGAGCGACGATAGCGAAATCGATATGTGGCAGGTCACGGACGTGGTTCTCCTGCGCGCTGGACATGGCGCCGGGATGAAAGGCCGTGATCTGGTTGTTGTCCAGGTCGGTGGTGATGAAGCACTGCGGCGTGAATTGATCGTCGAACTCGCGTACGCCATCCAGGCAGATGCCGCATTCCTCCATGTGCTTGCGGTACGGCGCGAAGTCGCGGCCGACGGCGGCAACGGGCAGCGGATCGCCGCCAAGCAACTTGAGGTTGTAGGCAATGTTGCCGGCGCAGCCACCAAACTCGCGGCGCATGCGTGGTACCAAGAACGACACATTGAGGATGTGCATCTGGTCGGGGAGGATGTGGTTCTTGAACTGGTCCTGGAACACCATGATGGTGTCGTAGGCGAGTGATCCGCAGATGACGGCAGGCATGATAGGCAGCGGTCCCCGATGCAAAGTCCGGACAGAATTGGCGCGCAAGTGCAGCCCGGCCAAGTCAAAGGCATTGATGGTACTGCCAGCGGCCTGGCGTGGCCAACGAGGGGCGTTCGCAAAGTTCATCGCGCAAGACACGAATGGCTCATATCTGCGTGTCGCCAAAGGATTTCTTAACGCCGACGTCCTTGCGCGTAGCAGCTTGTCTGACTAGACTGGCCAGCTACTTTTGACGCGCGCCCGCGGCGCTATCCGGGGCGTTGTGCGAGCGCTGCAGCGCCGCGCCCATCCTTGAGCCGACCACGGCGGACCCATGTTCAAGAAGTTTCGCGGCATCTTCTCCAACGACATTTCGGTTGACCTCGGCACTGCCAATACGCTGATCTACGTGCGCGGACAGGGCATCGTGCTGAACGAGCCTTCGGTGGTGGCAATTCGCCAGGATCGCGGCCCTGGTGGTCCGCGCACGATTGCCGCCGTGGGCAAGGACGCCAAGCGCATGCTTGGACGCACGCCGGGCAACATCGCCACGGTGCGACCGATGAAGGATGGTGTGATCGCCGACTTCACCATGACCGAGGCGATGCTCCAGCATTTCATCAAGCAGGTGCACAAGTCGCGCTTCCTGCGGCCGAGTCCACGGGTGCTGGTGTGCGTGCCTTGCGGCTCAACCCAGGTCGAGCGCCGCGCGATCAAGGAATCGGCTGAAGGCGCTGGCGCCCGCGATGTGTTCCTGATCGAGGAACCCATGGCTGCGGCGATCGGTGCCGGCATTCCTGTGCACGAGGCGCGTGGCGCGATGGTGCTGGACATTGGCGGCGGCACCTCGGAAGTGGCGGTGATCTCGCTCAATGGCATCGTCTATTCGCAATCGGTACGCGTTGGCGGCGACCGCTTCGATGAGGCCATCATCAACTATGTGCGCCGCAACCACGGCACTTTGATTGGCGAATCCACCGCCGAGCGCATCAAGCTGGAAATCGGCTGCGCGTTCCCGCCGGGCGAGGTCAAGGAGATTGAAATCTCCGGCCGCAACCTGGCCGAAGGCGTGCCGCGCATGTTCAGCATCAATTCCAACGAGATTCTCGAAGCCTTGCACGAGCCGTTGGCCGGCGTCGTCGCGGCGGTGAAGTCGGCACTGGAACAGACGCCGCCGGAGTTGTGCTCGGATGTGGCCGAGCGCGGCATCGTGCTTACCGGTGGTGGCGCCCTGCTGCGCGACCTGGACCGCCTGGTGTCCGAGGAAACCGGGCTGCATGTGCAGGTGGCCGATGACCCGCTGACCTGCGTGGCGCGCGGCGGCGGCAAGGCGCTGGAGCTGATCGACCTGCACGGCAGCGATTTCTTCGCGCCCGAATAGCGCGCCCGGGGAGCTGCCATGGCGCGCACGCGGGACGAGTCTTCGCCGCTGTTTGCCGGCAACGCCGCGGGCACGCTGCGCCTGATCATGTATCTGGCGTTGGCCATCGTGTTGATGGTGCTGGATCATCGCAACGGCTGGTTGTGGCGTGTGCGCTACAGCGCGGCAGCAGTGGTGGAGCCGGTTTATCGGCTGGCCGGGTTGCCATCGGCTGGCGTGCGCGCGTTGACCGTGGCCTTCGCCGACCGCTCGCACTTGACGGAACAAAACCAGCGCTTGCGCGAGGATTTGCTGCTGGCCAATGCCAAGCTCAACCGCATGGCGGCAGTCGCCGAACAAAATGCGCGCTTGAAGGATCTCCTGGATACCCAGCATAGTCTGGAGCTCAACGTGCAGCTGGCGCGGGTCATTGGCGTGGATCTGGGCGCCTATCGCTACCGCCTGACCTTGAACGTCGGTGCTCGCGACGGCGTGCAGCCGGGCCAACCGGTGATCGATGCCCGTGGCCTGCTCGGCCAGGTGCTGCAGGTGATGCCCACGACGTCGATCGTCATGCTCATCACCGATCCCACGCATGCGGTGCCGGTGGTCATCGAGCGTACGGGTCTGCGTACCGTCGCTTATGGATCGCGCGATGGCGACACCTTGGTGCTGCCCAATATCCCGCTGGCCGCCGACGTGAAGGCTGGCGACCATTTGCTGACCTCGGGATTGGGTGGGCGCTTCCCGCCCGGCTTCCCGGTTGGCGAAGTCCGCACGGTCGCGCCAGCCGCGACCGGCATGTTCCTGGAAGTGCACGCAACGCCAGCGGCCGATCTGGATCGCACCGATGATGTGCTGCTGCTGCATGCTCAGGCCGATCCGCAAGGTCCACCGCCGCCCGTGACGCCGGCCGGACCGGCCGCGGATCTGGCCACGCCAGCCGTCGGTGCCGGCGTGCCGACGCCTGCTGCGCGCGTGCCGGTGACGCCGGCAGCGAACGCACCGGCCACACCGGTGGGGACAACGCCGTGAGTCGGCATCGCGCAGGCTCGCTGTGGTTTGCCGGCACGCTGGTGCTTGCCTTGGCGTTGATGCTGGTACCGCTGCCGTCGGTGCTGGAGCCATTCAAGCCGTACTGGCCGGCGTTGCTGTTGTTGTACTGGGCGCTGGAGGCGGAGGAGCGCGTCAGTCTTGGCCTGGCTTTCACGATTGGCCTGGTGGCCGATCTGCTTTCGGGCGTCGTACTGGGCGAGCAGGCCTTGCGCCTGTGCGCGCTGGTGTTCATCGCCTTGCACTTTCGCTCGCGCCTGCGGTTTTTCCCGATGTGGCAGCAGACGCTGGCTGTGCTGGCTTTGCTGCTCAACGACCGCGTATTGCTGCTGGTCGTGCGCATGTTGTCCGGCGGCTCGTTGCCGCCGGCCGATTGGTGGCTGTCGCCGCTGGTGGGAGCAGCCTTGTGGCCGTTCCTGTTCCTGCTGCTTGATGACATGCGCACCCGCGCGCGCGCCAAGTGAAACGGCGGCTCGGCATGCTCAAGGATGCGCGCCACGAGAGCGCGCTGTTTCGTCGTCGCGCCGTGGTTGGCTTTGTGTTGATCGTGCTGGGGCTGGCGGGCCTGCTCTCGCGCTTCGCGTTCCTGCAGATCGTGCGGCACGATGAATTTGCCACCCGGGCCTTGAACAATCGCGTCAAGCCGCTGGCCATCCCGCCGGCGCGCGGCTTGATTTACGACCGCAATGGCGTGGTACTGGCCGACAACGTGCCGGCATTTCGCCTGGAAGTAGTGCCCGAGCAGGTACGCGACATGCCGGCGCTGCTTGCGCGCCTGGGCGCGGTGGTGCCGCTTGGTAGCGATGACATCAGCGCCTTCAACAAGCTGGTGGCGCAGAGCCCGCGGTTTGCCAGTGTGCCGCTGAAGATGCACTTGACCGAGGACGAGATTGCGCGCTTCGCGGTCGATCGCTGGCGCTTTCCCGGTGTCGACGTGGTGCCGTATCTGGTGCGCCACTATCCGCTGGGCGAGGATTTCGCGCATGTCGTGGGCTACGTCGGGCGCATCGATGCCGATGATGTCGCGCGCCTCGATCCGGTGCGCTACAAGGGCACCAGCCACGTCGGCCGCAGCGGCATTGAACGTTCCTACGAAGACGTGCTGCATGGCGCGCCGGGTTATCAGCTGGTGGAGGTCAATGTCGACGGCCGTACCCAGCGCGTGCTTGAAACCCATGCGCCGACGCCGGGCAAGAGTCTGTATCTGAGCATTGACGTCAGGTTGCAGCAGGCGGCGGCCAAGGCATTTGCCGGTCGGCCCGGCGCGGCGGTGGCGATCGATCCGCGCAACGGCCAGGTGCTGGCCATGGTCAGCGTGCCGACGTTCGACGCCAATCTGTTTGTCAACGGCATCAGCCACGCCGACTACGGCGCCTTGCTCAATGCGCCGGACAAGCCGCTTTACAACCGGGCGCTGCGCGGCGTGTATCCGCCCGGTTCCACGGTTAAGCCGCTGATCGGGCTGGCTGGCCTGGAATACGGACTGCGGCGCCCGGAAGACACGGTGTTGTCCACCGGTGTGTTTTACATACCTGGCCAATCGCGCGGCTATCGCGATGATGTGCGTGGTGGCAGCGGCCGGGTCAACCTGTATCAAGCCATCGCGCAATCGGTCAACACCTACTTCTACCGTCTGGCGCTGGACATGGGCATCGACCGGCTTGCAGCGTACATGGGCAAGTTCGGCTTTGGTCATGCCACGGGGATTGACCTGGTTGGCGAATCGGACGGCGTGCTGCCGTCGCGGCAGTGGAAGGCCGCGCACAGCAAGGAGCCGTGGTATCCGGGCGAAACGGTCATTGCCGGCATCGGCCAAGGCTACTGGGCAGTGACGCCGATCCAGCTGGCACATGCCATTGCCACCTTTGCCGGGCACGGCGTGCCGTATGCGCCACGCCTGGTGATGGCCACGCGCGCACCGGGCAGCAAGCAGTCCACGCCGCTGCCCAATCCGCCGACCGGGCCGTCGCTGATTGCCAAGAGTGCCGATTGGGACGCGGTGAACAAAGGCATGCAGATGGTGATCTACGGCGACCGCGGCACCGGCCGCAGTGCTGGCCTGGGCGTCGGCTTCCCTTACCTGATCGCCGGCAAGAGCGGCACCGCTGAACGCTTCTCGCGCAAGACCGATGTCTACGACACCAACCGCGACCGGGCCTACCTGGCGACACGCCATCGCGCGTGGTTTGTCGCCTATGCACCGGCCGACAACCCGCAGATTGCCATCGCCGTGCTGCTCGAATCTGGCGCCTGGGGCGCTGCCGATGCCGGCCCGATCGTGCGCACGCTGCTGGATACCTGGCTGGCCAGTCGCGGCGGCGTGATCGATGGCGCGCAGCGTTTGCCGACGCCGCCGGCCGCGCCGGTGCGTGCCGCGCCGGTCGTGGCGCCGGCGCCGGATGCCGCCGCTACCGATGCTGCCGACGTTGATGCCGCTGGCGCGGATGCTGCCGGGGCGGCCGATATCGACGCCGCCGCACCGCCACCGGCAGGTGACACGCCGCCCGATTCACCACCGGCCACTGATCGCCACGGCGGCACGCCATGATGGCCCCTTGGCAAGTGCGCACGGCGCGCTTTGTGCGGCGATTGTTGACGCGCCCGCGCATCGACCTGCCATTGGCGCTGGGGCTGGTCGTGCTGGCGGCGGTCGGTCTGCTGACGCTTTACAGCGCCAGCAACGGCAGTCTGGCTGTGGTCGGCGGCCAGAGCGCGCGGTTTGCGCTGGGCGCGGCCTTGCTGCTGCTGATCTCGCGTATCCCGCCGCAAGTGCTGCGCGGCTGGACGCCGTGGCTGTATGTCATCAGCACCGGCTTGTTGCTGATCGTGGCCGTGCTTGGCGAGGGCCGTGGCGCCAACCGCTGGCTGGACCTGGGTTTCATGCGTTTTCAGCCGTCGGAGCTGCTCAAGCTGACCATGCCGATGATGGTGGCCTGGTATCTGCACGCGCGGTCGTTGCCGCCGGGCTGGAAGGACATTTTCGTGGTGGCCGTACTCATCGCCGTGCCGGCGGCATTGATTGCCGAGCAGCCGGATCTGGGCACGGCGTTATTGGTCACGGCCGCCGGTATGTTTGCGTTGTTCCTGTCGGGCATGGCGTGGTGGCGCATCGGCTTGCTGCTGGGCGCGGCTGGCGGCATGGTGCCAGTGCTCTGGCATTTCCTGCATCAGTATCAGCGCGACCGCGTGCTGACCTTGCTCAACCCGGAGTCCGACCCGCTGGGCAACGGCTGGCACATCATCCAGTCGCAGATTGCCGTCGGTTCGGGCGGCATTTTTGGCAAGGGCTGGCTGCACAGCACGCAGTCGCGGCTGGACTTCCTGCCCGAGCACACCACCGACTTCATCTTTGCCGTGTATTCCGAGGAGTTTGGCCTGGTCGGCATTGCCGCGCTGCTGGCGCTGTACGCCTTCATCGTCGGCCGCTGCCTGTGGATCGCGATGGAAGCGCGCAGCACCTATTCGCGCTTGTTGTCCGGCGCCATCGGCATGAGCTTCTTCGTCTACGTGTTCGTCAACGGCGGCATGATTGCCGGCATGCTGCCGGTGGTTGGTGTGCCGCTGCCGCTCATCAGCTACGGCGGTACCTCGGCAGTGTCGCTGCTGGTGGGCTTTGGCGTGCTGATGTCGATCCACGCCAACCGCAAGATGCACGAGTGAGGTCATCAACAATTTGCCGTACTAGGAATTGACAGTCACGTACATTCGCAACAGAACGCGCCGCCCCTCAGGGGGACTATGGGGCGGTCTACGTTTTTCACTAAAAGGGGAGATCCTATGAAGACGAAGTTGGCTTTTGGCTTGGCGCTTTTATGTGGTTCGATTGCATTCGGTAGTTCAGCTTTCGCGCGTCAAGCGCAAGAATGTACCCTTGTTCACGTGTATGTGACCTACCACGCGTCCACGGGGCAAACGACGACTGTTTACGTCTACGATTGCTAAGTTCAGCGGTAACAGTCGCTGGCGGCGTGTATGCGGGATTTACATGCCGCCAGCGACCTAATTTCCCGGGCTGACGGTTGCCTGGCTTTAATCTCTCGATCTTGGGGTTGATTCGTCATGCATGACTTGCGGCGGCGTTTGGTTGTGTGGCTTGGGCTGTTGGCCCTGCTGCTGGGGTCACCGATGGCCATGGCGGCCACGGACACCGGTACCACGACAGGTGGCCAGGCGCAGGCCGACATGCTGGCTTGGCACCGTGTCGGCCTGTCCGATCCCGTGGTGATTTATGTGTTTGGTGCGCAGGACAAACTACTGCGCGTATTGGGTGCCGATGGCAAGAATGGCTTTGCGCAGATGAAAACCATGCGCGCGATGATTGCCAGTGGCGCGATCACCGCCGCAGCGGATGTTGCGCCCGGTACGGGTGCCCGGCTGCTGGAGTTCCTGGATACCCAGGGCATTGCCCGCGTCCGGGTGCTGGGTGGCGACACGCCATACCACTTGGTGGTGGCCGTGCCGGATACCGGCAACGCACCGTGCCCGCCGTGCGAGAACTACCGCGCCATGCTGGCGGAGGCGACCAACAGCCCGGCGGCGCGCGGCAAGTTCTCCGTGTTCACCTTGAAACTCGGTGCGCCGGGCATGGAAATGCGCGTCGTCGAATAAGCCGTTCGCCGTGTTCGTCTATTACCTCTCGCTGGCGCTGCGTGGCTTGCGCCACACGCCGCTGGTGGCGGTGCTGATGGTGCTGACGTTGGCGGTAGGGCAGGCGGCAAGCATGATCACCCTGACCTTGCGTCACGCACTGGCCGCCGACCCGATTCCGGCCAAGAGCCACTTGTTGTTGGCGCCGCGTGCCGCGTCCGATGGCGGTGGGGCCTACGATGGTCTGTTCACGTATGCGCAGGGCCAGGCCATGACCGCAGCGGTGCGCCCGTCGCTGCTGCTGGGCCAAGGGCTGGGCGGCATCTCGTTGCCGGATGGCAGCCGCCTGGTGAGTGGACAACCCATCCGTTTCGCCACGCGCGAGTTCTTCGCCTTCTTCGATGTTCCGCTGACCATGGGGCGCACCTGGAGCGCCGAGGAAGACCGTCGCGGCGATCCCGTGGTGGTACTCAATGGCAAGCTGGCGCATACGTTGTTTCCTGCCGTCGATCCGTTGGGGCAGAACGTCAAGATTGGTACGGCCAGCTATCGAGTGATCGGCGTACTTGGTGCGTGGGACCCGGCGCCGCGCTTTTATGACATGAGCATCGGCAGTTTCATGAGTGCCGACCAAGCCTTTGTGCCCTTGACCAGCGTGCGCACAGCTTCGGCCGATCTTGGCATACCGCGGTTTTGTATCGGGGCGGCGTCCGCGCTGCTGCCGGCGCAAATGCTCGATGGCGAGTGCAGTTGGCTGACGCCATGGTTTTTGGCAGCCGACCCTGGTGCCGTGCGCGATGTCGTGCAACGGGTAACGGCAGCGGCGAAGTTTGTCCTGCCGCCGGAACGGCGGGATTTTCGCGTGCTGGATGTGCGCCAGATGCTGGCCGCCGCTGATGTCGTTCCCGGTTCCGTGAAGATGTTCAGCCTGCTTGGGCTGGCGTTTCTGGCGCTGTGTGTCATCAATGCCGGCGGCATGCAGTTGTCACGCCTGCTGCGGCGCACGGCGCATACCGGTATCCGCCGTGCGTTGGGTGCCCGGCGGATGGATATCGTCTGGCAATACCTGTGCGAGACTGCGTTGGTGGGCGTGGCTGGCGGTGTACTGGGCGTGGCCCTGACCGAGGCCGGGCTGTACTGGGTGCGGCAGCTGGATTCGCACTACACACATATGGCCAGCACCGATCCAGTCACGGCGCTGCTGACGGTGGGCGTGGTGCTGGTGTGCTGCCTGCTCACCGGCATCGTGCCGGCCTGGGTGGCCAGCCGTACCGATCCGGCCATTGCCATCAAGGCGGTCGAATGAGTGCCGTGGTCGGCATGGTGCGCGCGTTGTGGCGCTTCCATCGTCTGCTGGCTGGCATCCTGGTGCTGGAATATGCCGCCACGTTCGCCATCGTGCTGGGCGCGGTGTCGATTGCGCACGAGCGCACCCAGGCATTTGCCATGGATAGCGGCGTCCACGAATCGAATCTGTATGTGGTGCAACCCCGCGCGGCACTGGGCGATGCGCGGCGGGCGGATATTGAGGGCGCCGTGGCGGCGTTGCATGCCGTCAGTGACACGGTGGCGGTGGGCTCGAACGTCCCGTTTCTGGGCAGCGGTGGCGAAAGCGGCGGTATCGCGGTCGGCACCGATCACCCGCTGCAGGCGGCGGTGTATCGAGGTGACGCCAACCTCGTGCGTACGCTGGGGATCGACGTGCGGCGCGGGCGGGGCTTCCAGCCGGATGAAATGGTCGATGTGCGGGATGCCGGGGGCAATCCCAGTGTGGTGATCCTGAGTGAGTCGCTGGCCACGCGATTGTTCCATGGACAGTCGCCCTTGGGCCGGCAGGTGTTCTTCAATGGCGATGCGCTGGTGGTGGTCGGCGTGTGTGCGCCTTTGGCCGGCCCGCAATTCATCGGCCGCCCGCAGACCAGCTACACCCTGCTGCTGCCGGAGGCGCCAGCCAAGCCTGGCGCCAGCGTGATCATGGTGCGCAGTGAGCATGGCGAGGGCGCATTGCGTGGCGTGCTGGATCGACTCAATGCCGCCGCCAAGGGGCGGTTGACGTGGTCGCTTGCGCCCTATTCGCAGATCCGCGACGCGTACTTCAGCGCCGATCACGCGGTCGCCACCGGTCTCGGTGCCACCGTGCTCGCCGTGGTACTCACCAGCTTGTGCGGCGTGCTCGGCCTCACGCATTACTGGATTGGCCGCAGGCGTACGCAAATTGCCATTCGCCGCGCGCTGGGTGCACGGCGTGCCGATATTCTTCGCCAGTTCTCCATCGAGAGCGCCTGGCTGGCAGCATGTGGCTTATTGCTGGGTGGTACCGTGGTGGTGGTGACGGAGCGTTGGACCGGCCTGTTTGCGCATGGTGCGCTGGCGCTCATGCCATTGCTGCTGGCGTTGGGATTGACGTTGGCCTTGTCCGTGGTGGCCGTCTATCTCTCGCTGCGCCACATGCTGCGTTTGCCGCCACTGGATCTTGCCCGGTGTATCGGTGGCTGATTGGCGCTGGTACCGGATTGCATCGGCGACGCATGTTAGGCTCACCGCGCGTTGAAGTTCTCCGCCAGCCAAGGCCATGCCTGACCGTGATTCGTGTGCCACGCCTGTTTCGTCACCTGGTCATCCCGGCCTTGCTGCTGGTCACCGCGCCGACCATGGCACGCGCGCAGACGCATCCGGGGCAGGCCAAGCTGGTGACCGAGGTGGTGCGCGACACCGGCAAGGATGCGGCCGCGCTCAACGCGCTGCTGGATGGCGCGGTGCGCCAGCAAAGCATCCTTGACGCCATTGCCCGCCCGGCCGAAGCCAAGCCGTGGCGCGACTATCGGCCGATTTTTCTCAACGCTGCGCGCATCGCCGAAGGCGTGGCGTTTTATCGCGCGCATCGGCCCTTGCTGGAACAGGTTGCCCGCCGCTACGGCGTGGCGCCGCAATATCTGGTGGCCATCATTGGCGTGGAAACCAGCTACGGGCGCAACACCGGCAAGTACAAGGTGCTGGATGCGCTGGTGACGCTGGGTCTGTATTACCCGCCGCGGGCGACGTTTTTCCGCGCGCAGCTGAAGGCGCTGCTGGAGCTGCCGGCCCGGCATCTGGCCGGCCCGCTCGACACGCTCACCGGCTCGTATGCCGGCGCACAGGGCTGGGGCCAGTTCATGCCCACCAGCATCCGCGATTTTGCCGTCGATGCCGATGACGACGGACGCATCGATCTGCGCAATTCGTTGCCAGACATCTTCGCCAGTGTCGCCAATTATTTCGTCGCCCATGGCTGGGTCAGCGGCGGGCCGGTGGCGGCGCGCGTGCAGGCCGATGCCGCGGCGCGGCCGCTTACCGTGGCCGATGCCAAGCCGCAGTGGCCGGTCGAGCAGTTGCTGGCCTGGGGCTATACGCCGGAGACAGTACTCGATCCCGGTTTGCCTGCCAGTGTGCAGACGCTGGAGGGCGCGAACGGGACGGAATACTGGATGACGTTCCAGAACTTCTACGTCATCACCCGCTACAACCGCAGTCCGCTCTATGCGCTGGCGGTGACCCAGCTGGCCGAGGCGATTGCCGAAGGCGCGGATGCGGCCGAGGCGCAGCCGTGAAGCGCGTGTTGGCGCTGCTGATGGTGTTGATCGCCGCCGCGCTACTGGCCGGCTGCAGCAGTCACCGCACGCGGGGGGCACAAGGCTCGTCGGCGCGCCATGCCGGCAGTGGCGATGCGACGTGGCGCGACGACATCCGCCGTCCGCAGTCGAGCCGCTACCGCGATGCGCACGACAGCAGTCCGGATGGTCCGCCACCGGATCTCAGCAAGTACCCCGAGCCGGTGCCGAAGGTCGAGCCGCGCGCGCTGTATGGCAACAAGTCGCCGTACACCGTGCGCGGGCAAAGCTATCGCGTGCTGCCCAGTGCGCGCGGCTACGTCGAGCGCGGCATCGCCTCGTACTACGGCAACAAGTTTCACGGCTACAAGACCTCCAGCCTGGAGGATTACGACATGTATGCCTATACCGCTGCCAACAAGACCTTGCCGCTGCCAAGCTACGCGCGCGTGACCAACCTGGACAACGGCAAGAGCGTGATCGTGCGTGTCAACGACCGTGGCCCGTTTCACGACAACCGCGTGATCGACTTGTCGTATCTGGCGGCGGTGAAAATCGGCATCTGGCCCAAGGGCACCGGCCTGGTTGAAGTGCGCGGCATCGATCCGGCGCGCGGCTCGGCGGAACTGCCGCCGCCGCCCGCGGTCACAGCCACGCCTCCGGGCATTTACCTGCAGGTGGGTGCGTTTGCCGATGCGGCCAATGCCGAGCGCGTGGCCGCGCGTCTGCGCCAAGCCAACTTTGCGCCGGTGCAGGTGATGGGCGCCGACATCAATGGCCAGCGTGTGCGTCGCGTGCGGGTCGGGCCGCTGCGTGATGTGGATCAGGCCGACGCGGTGACCGAACGCATCGCGGCCATGGGTCTGCCGCGGCCACAGGTCGCAGTAAACTAAACTGTTTTTTCGTGGCGTCTGACGCCCGACTTCCCTCCCGCGCAACGCCGACTTGCGCCGCCAAACGGATAGCCCTCACGATGAATTTCCTGCGCCGCGCCCTTGTTCCTCTCGCCGCCGCTGCCTTGCTGGTCGGTGCCGCACTGGCACAGACGCCGCCGCGCCCGGCAGTGCCACGGCCGGTAGTTCCCGACGCGCCGGTGCCACCGCCGCCAGAGGTGGACGGCAAGAGCTGGGTGCTGATGGATTACGCCACCGGCCAGGTGCTGGCCAGCAAGGATCCGGACCTGCGCGTGGAGCCGGCGTCGATCACCAAGATCATGACCGATTACGTCGTCTCGGCCGAGGTCGGCAACGGCCGCATCCACCTGACCGATCCGGTCACCATCAGCGAAAACGCGTGGCGCGGCGGCGGTGCCGGCACCGACGGCTCCACCAGCTTCCTCAAGCTCAACAGCCAGGTGCCGCTCAAGGACCTGCTGTACGGCATGATCATCCAGTCCGGCAATGACGCCGCCATTGCGCTGGCCGAACACAGCGCCGGCTCCGAACAGGCGTTTGCCGGGCTGATGAATGCCTATGCCAAGCAGCTGGGCATGGTCAATTCCCATTTCGTCAATGCGTCGGGTTACCCGGTGGCCAACCACTACACCACGGCGCACGATGTGGCGATCCTGTCGCGCGCGCTGATCCACGATTTCCCCGACGACTACGCGATTTCCGCCGTCAAGGATTTCGAGTGGAACGGCATCCGCCAGCACAACCGCAACACCTTGCTGTGGCGCGACCCCAGCGTGGACGGCATCAAGACCGGGCACACGGCTGCGGCAGGCTATTGCCTGGCGGCGTCGGCCAAGCAGGGCGACGCGCGCATGATTGCCATCGTCATGGGCGCCGGCAGTGAGAAGGCGCGCGCCGATTCGGCCATGGCCTTGCTCAACTATGGCTTCCGTTTCTACGAGACGCACAAGTTGTATGCCGCCAGCAAGCCGCTGGCAACGCCGCGGCTGTGGAAGGGCGCCAGCGACACATTGCCGCTGGGCGTGCGCGAGGACGTGCTGGTCACGGTCAAGCGCGGCGACTACGACAAGCTGAAGGCCACCGTGGACATCCCGGCGACGCTGATTGCGCCGTTCAAGCAGGGCCAACAGGTGGGCACGCTGCGCGTCACGCTGGATGGCAAGCCGGTGCAGACGCTGCCGCTGGTGGCCTTGCATGACGCGCCGCAGGGCGGCTTCTTCTCGCGCCTGTGGGATTCGATCCTGCTCTGGTTCCACAGCTCCAAGCCCAGCAGTACACCGGTAGCGACGGGACAATGATCCAGCCCATCGACTTCAGTCAGGCCCGCGCCGAAGGCAAGGGGTTCCAGTTTCCCGGCGATTTTGAAATCACCGCCGTGGGCCGGGCCGAGGCCAATCTGCCGGTAGAGGTGCCGCGCCTGCTGGAGGCCGCCGGCTTGCGCGTGATACACGAGAGCGTGCGCCATCGACATTCCGCCGCCGGCAATTACGTGTCGGTGACGGTCAGCTTCCACTGCGATGATCGCGCGCAGTACGAGGCAGCCCATCAGGCCCTGCGCGCCAGTCCGGACGTCCGTTACACGATGTGAGGGAGAAGGGAACGGGGAACAGGGCGCGGCGTGTTCGTCCCGACCGGTTTGGCGCAGCGGTTTCCGTGCTTTTTCCCGTTCCCCGCTCCTCGTTCCCCACCCCTGATCCCGCTTCCCATTCCCGCCCTTGGTTCCCGTCATGCCGTTGCCGTTGAGTGTTCGTCGTCTTGGTCGTCAGCCCTATTTGCCGGTGTGGCATGCGATGAGTGCCTTTACCGACAACCGCGTGGCGTCCACCGGCGACGAGTTGTGGCTGCTTGAGCACGACCCGGTGTTCACCCTGGGCCAGGCCGGCAAGATGGAGCACGTGCTGGCGCCGGGGGATATCCCGGTGATCCCGGTCGATCGCGGCGGACAGGTGACGTATCACGGGCCGGGGCAGATCGTGGCCTATCCCCTGTTTGATCTGCGCCGGCTGGGCGTGGGCGTGCGGTCGCTGGTCAATGGCATCGAGCAGGTGTTGATCGACACGCTGGCGCATTGGCAGATCAACGGCGAGCGTCATCCCGGTGCACCGGGCGTGTACGTGGGCGCGGCCAAGATTGGTGCGCTGGGCCTGCGTGTGCGGCGCGGCTGCAGCTTTCACGGCCTGGCCTTCAACGTGGCCATGGATCTGGAGCCGTTTGGCCGTATCAATCCTTGCGGTTACAAGGGTTTGGCAGTCACGCAGATGCTAGACTGCGGCGGTCCGTCAGCCTTGACGGACGTTGAAGATGTCCTCGTCGATGCATTCTGCCGCCAGTTTGGTTTTCGCGCCCAGGCCGCCGCTCCCGTCATTCCCGAACTGCCGGTGCGTGTCGCCGGTGGCACGACGACGGCTGTCGCTTGAGCCGCGGTGCCGGCTTGGCGTTTTCGAATGGCGCCGGACAGGCGCGAACATCGCTGGTGTTTTGTTGTCCCACTTTCTCTTCACATTGATTGACGCCATGCTGAGGCGTCTCCCCCTGTTGTTCGCCAGAGAGCCTTCATGACCTTCCGCTTTCGTTTTGCCCGTCCTGTGCTGGTCGTGCTGCTGGCGCTGACGTCCACCTGCGTGCTGGCGCAATCGGCCGCCGACATGGGGGCCGACAAGCCGCGCAAGGCGGCGGTGTGGCCGCTGGTGCCGACCACCACCGAGGCTGACGCGGCACAGTTGTCCGCGCGCTTCCTGACCCGCTTCCATTACGACGCGCAGCCGCTGGACGATGCCATGTCCGCGCGCATCTACGACGCCTACTTCAAGCTGCTCGACGGCGAGAAGGTGTTTTTCACCCAGGCCGACCTGGCCAGATTCGCGCCGCTCAGGACCAAGCTTGACGATGCGATCTGGAACAAGGATCTGTCGGCACCGTTTTCCATCTTCAACCTGTACGTGCAGCGCGCGGTCGAGCGCATGAGTTATGCGCGCGGGCTGCTGGCCAAGGGCTTTGATTTTTCCGCCGACACGTCTTACCTGTTCGACCGCAAGGATGCCGCGCGGCCGAAGGACCAGGCCGAGCTGGACGACTTGTGGCGCAAGCGCACGATGAACGACTGGCTGCGCCTGAAGCTGGCCGGCAAGAACGACGCCGACATTCGCCAGACGCTGGACAAGCGCTACACCAACTACATCGAGCGCGTGCGCCAGCTCGACGGTGCCGATGCGTTCCAGAGTTTCATGAGCGCCTATGCGCAGACCACCGATCCGCACACCGACTACCTCGGTCCGCGCGCGGCGGAGAACTTCGACATTGCCATGAAGCTCTCGCTCGAAGGCATTGGCGCGGTGCTGCAGGCGCGTGATGACTACACCTTGATCCGCGAGCTGGTGCCCGCCGGCCCGGCAGCCAAGTCGGGCAAGATCGAGGTTGGCGATCGCATCGTTGGCATCGGCCAAGGCCCGAGCGGCCCGATGGTCGACGTCATTGGCTGGCGGCTGGACGACGTGGTCAATCGCATCCGCGGCAAGAAGGACACGGTGGTGCGGCTGGAAGTCCTGCCTAGCGACAGCGGCCTGGATGGCAAGCACCAGATCGTCACCTTGGTGCGCAAGAAGGTCTCCATCGAAGAGCAGGCAGCCAAGAAAAAGATCATCGACATCAAGGACGGTGACGTGTCGCGCAAGATTGGCGTAATCGACCTGCCGACGTTTTATTCCGATTTTGGTGCGCGCAGCGAAGGCGACAAGAATTACAAGAGCGCCACCCGCGACGTCGAACGCCTGCTGGGCGAGCTGAAGGCCGCCGGGGTCGAAGGCGTGGTGGTGGATTTGCGCAACAACGGCGGCGGCTCGCTGGCCGAGGCCAATGCGTTGACCGGGTTGTTCATCGATCAAGGTCCGGTGGTGCAGGTGCGCAGCGCCAAGGGCCGCGTCGAGCAGCAGGGCGATGACGTGCCGGGCATGGCTTGGAGCGGTCCGCTGGCGGTGCTGGTCAATCGCGGTTCGGCGTCGGCATCGGAAATCTTTGCCGCGGCAATTCAGGATTATCACCGCGGCCTCATCATCGGCGAGCCCACCTTTGGCAAGGGCACGGTGCAGAACCTGGTCGATCTGGACCGCTTCAGCGCCGCCACCGACAAGCCGCAATTTGGCGAACTGAAGATGACCATCGCCGAGTTTTTCCGCATCAGCGGCGGCTCGACGCAACTCAAGGGCGTCACCCCGGACATTGCCTTTCCCAACAGCGGCGAGGCCAAGGACTTTGGCGAGTCGTCCTACGACAATGCCTTGAAGTGGACGCAGATCGCCCCGGCGGACTATCAGCCGGTGGCCAATCTGGACGCCTATCTGCCGCAGCTGGAGCAGGAACACCTGGCGCGCACGGCCAAGTCGCCGTCGTGGAAATTGATGCTCGACGAGTTGGCGCAATTCCAGGCGCTTCGCGCCAAGACGTCGATTTCGCTCAACTTCGCCACGCGCGAGGCCGAGCGCAAACATCTGGAGACGTTGCAGGCCGGCTTTCGTGCGCGGCATCGGCAGATTGATGGCACCGATGCCTCGCTGGCCGATGATGACAGCCGGCTCGACGACGGCCTCAACGCCAGCGAGCGCAGCCTGAAGAGCGAGCTCAAGCAGGAGAAGGCGGCCAAGGATGCCAAGGACGTCGAGCTGGACGAGACGGCGCACATCCTGTTTGACGCGGTGGGCGCCATCGACGCCAGCCCGAAGCTGGCCGCCGAGGTGCTGCCGTATGGCGGGCGCGCAACGGCTGCCGCCAGCCAGCCGCAGCCCGTCGCGCCGGCCCTGCCCGCGCAGCACTGACGTCAGGGTTCATCTGGAACGACAAAGGGCAGCGCCATGGCGCTGCCCTTTGTCGTTGTTGCCGGCGTCCTGGCCGAAGCCAGGACGCCGGGCAGGTGACGGCCTCAGAACTTGACGCTGGCCTGCACGTAGGTGAAGCGGCTGGGCGTGTCGTAGGTCGACGCGTCGTAGCCGTTGAGCGAGCACGACAGGCAGATCGGCGGCTGCCGGTTCCACAGGTTGTTGATGCCGGCGGTCAGGGTCAGATCCAGGCTGGTCGGCAGCTTCCAGCTGGCGCGCAGATCCTGATAGGTGATGCTGCCCAGGGGATGCGTGCCGTCCGGACGGTTGGGCGCGATTTCATCCGGATGGCTGCAGATCGCAAACCCGGCGCCGCCGGCACAATCTTCCTTGGCCCCGCTGATGTAGCGCAGCGTGGTGTTGATGCTCCATGCCTGGTAGTCCCAGCCGACGTTGAGCATCGAGCTCAGGCGTGGGATCAGGCTGTTGTTGAGCTCCAGGCCGACCGTGCGCGGTTCGTGTTCGCCAGCCGCGTTTTTGGCCACGTACTTGTTCACGTACGTGTTTTGCCAATTGGCGCTGAAGGTACCGATGGTACTTTCCGGGCCACGCCAGTTGATGCCGAAGTCATAGCCGTCGGTGGAGACCTGGCCGAGGTTTTGCAGCGTGTTGTCAAAGCCGTTGATCGCACCGGATGCCGCGCGATGGATGCCCGCGCACAACGCCGAGGCGGGGTCGCCCGCATCCACGCAGCGGTTGAGCTCGGTCTGTGCATCCGGCGCCTGGATCGCGTTCTTCAGGTTGATGCGGTAGTAACCGACGGTGAAGTCCAGCCGGTTGGCCCAGGCCATGTTCTGCGCCCAGCTTGGGCTGTACACCGCACCGGCGGTGAAGCTGGTGGAGGTTTCCGGATCCAGTGCGCGATTGCCGCCGGTGCGTACCGAGATTTGCGGGTTGTCTTGCGTGAAACCAGCCGGCACGCCGAGGGCGGTGCAGTTGGCGGCGATGCGCGGATCGGCGATCGGGCTGGCGCAGGGATCGGTCAAGGTGGCGTCAAAGCGTGCCGGTGAGCCGAACAACTCGCCGATCGACGGTGCGCGGAAGCCCTCGGCCCAGGTGCTGCGCAAGGTCAGGTCATCGACCACCTGCCAGCGCAGGCCCAGCTTGTTGTTGGTGGTGGTGCCGAAGCTGGAGTAGTCGGAGAAGCGCGTGGCCGCCGACAGGTCCAGCGCCTTGAAGCCTGGGATGTCCTTGACCAGCGGGGCGTTCAGTTCCAGGTAGTACTCGTCGATGGAGTACGAACCGGCGGTGGGCAGTGACGGCACGCCGTTGGTTTCACCGGCGACAACCACCGCATCGGGCTCGTACGAGCCGTCGTAGCTGCGGTGCTCGAAACCGGTGGCGAAGTTGAACGAGCCACCGGGCAGCTCAAACAGGTCGCCGGACAGGTTGGCCGTCCACAGCTTGAGCTTGTTCTCGCTGCGGTCGTGCTCGATGTACTGGATGTAGCGCAGCATGTCCGGCGTGATGGAACCCGGACCGCTGAAGATGTTGAGCGGCACGCAGCTGTCGGTGCAATCGGCAACCGGGCCCAGCGCGCGCTTGATGTGCGCCAGGTTGTAGGTGCCATGCACGGTCTGCGTGGCCTTGTTGGTGCCGTCGGCAAAGTTCACGTCCCAGAACCAGTTGCGCTCGCCGACGTCGAAGCTGCCTTCAAGGCCCGTGGCGAAGTAGGTGGTGTCCACATCCTGCTGGTACACGCGCGGGCCACCTTCGACCGGGCGTCGGAACATGGCCAGGTTGGGATCGGTGGCTGCATTGAGGCCAAAGCCGAACGGGTTGTACGGGTTGGTCGCATCCACGCCTACGGTATCAGCCAGGCCGCCGACGCCGGCTCCCGGACCGATGAAGATCGGCTCCGGCGCCGCCTGGTTGGCGGATTTGCGGTTGTTGTACAAGCCGCGCACGTACCAGGTAACGTTGTCCGTGATCTGATAGCGGCCCTGCGCGAATACGGCGCTGCGTTCGCTTGGCGTCAGCAGCAGGTTGTACGGCGCGAAATTGAAGCGGTCGGCAGTGCCGAAGTGATGGAAGTCGTCCGGATAAACCGGCTTGCCGGCAAAGGCGCCGTTGGGCGTGATGCTTTGCACGCCGCGCACCGGGTCGGTAAAGATGAAGCGGCCGGTCGGCGTGCCGGAGCTGCAATTGGCCAGCCCCGTGCCTGGTACGCACTCGCTGCCGGCCTGCGCCCAGTCGGCGGCACTGATCGAGTTTTGCTTGAGGTGGCTGAAGTCGATGAAGAACTGGTAGCGGTCGCCGCTGCCGCCCAGCGAAACATCGGCACTGGTGGTCGAGCCGCCCTTCAGGTTGTTGTAGTTGCCGTAATAGAAATTGGCGGCGGCGCCCTGCTGCGTGCGCTTGGTGATGATGTTGACCACGCCGGCAATGGCATCGGAGCCGTACAGTGCCGAGGCGCCATCCTGCAGGATTTCAATGCGGTCGATGATGCTGGCCGGGATGGTGTTCAAGTCCACCGCGGCGGACACGCCGGAAGCGGAGCTTTCATTGACCCAGCGGATGCCGTCGACCAGCACCAGCACGCGTTTGGCGCCCAGGTTGCGCAAGTCCAGCGTGGACGAGCCGGAGCCGACGCCGCTGCCGTCCGGCGGAAAGCCGAAATTGCCGGCGGAGTTGAACTTGGTGTTGAGCGCCGAGCCGGACGAACCCAGCTGCTGCAGGATGTCACCAATGCTGGTCAGGCCGGTCTTGGCAATGTCCGCAGCGCTGATGGTGATGACCGGTACCTGGGTCGCCATGTCGGCGCCCTTGATGCGCGAGCCGGTGACCTCTACCGCCTGCAGGTTGGTGGTGGTCTGCGTGGTGGCGGGTGGCGCGTCCTGGGCCATCGCCGGGGCCAGCCCGAAGGCAAAGCTGGCGGACAGCACGGCGGACAGCGACAGTGCAAGCTGGTTGCGGCGTAATGCTTGATGCATGGAGTTTCCCCTTGGCGACAAGGCCAGACGTGTGACGAAAATGTTGCAACTGGATCTGTCAGGCAACACGTACAAGCGTCCACCTTCCCCCCACAGGGAAACGCCCGACGGTCATGCTTGCGTATCCTGCCAGAACCCGCCCGGAACGTAACCCCACGCGCGGCAAAAAAGTTGACGCGAACCATTCGCCAGCGCATGCGGGTCGCGCGCAGCATCACACGAACGGATGGCCAAATCCAGTGCCCGGCCGGGGCTTTGGCGTGCGCCGGCGGTGTCGGTTGGCGCGGTTTCAGGCCTTGCCGTCAGCCGGGGCGTCCAGCCAGTCGGCCAGCGCGGCCAGGTCGGGCAGGTCCAGGTCCGGCGGGTCGCCCAGGGTGAACGGCCAGTGCTCGCGCCGGCGGTTGATCCACGCCGTGCGCAATCCGGCATCGCGTGCGCCAACCACATCCATGAACGGGTCATCGCCGACATGCAGGATGTCGCCCGGCGCCAGGCCCAGCTGCGCCGCCGCGGCGTGGAAGATGCGCGCGTCGGGCTTGGCGCAGCCAACTTCGCGCGCGCAGACCTGGTGGGTGAAATGCGCGTGGATGCCGATGCGCGCGAGGTCGGCGTTGCCGTTGGTCAGGCTGGCCACGGGCAGGCGCGCGGCCAGGCGCGTCAGGGCGCCCAGGCTGTCGTCGAACAATTCCACTTGATTGCGCGCGGCAAAGTACACCTCCCACAGCGCGTCAATGGGAGCGGTGGCAATGCCGCTGCCGGCAAAGGCACGGCTCAGGGTGAGCTGGCGCTGGCGGGTGAAATCGTGCGCCAGGTCCGGCCGCTCGGCCGTGATCCTGGCACGCAGCTCGCGCAAGGCGGCTATTGGCCAGGCGCGTGCCACTTCGGGGTAGTGTTCCTGCAGCCAGGCATACGTGGCCTGGTCGGCACGTTCCAATGCCGGCTGTACCGGCCACAGCGTGTCGTCCAGATCCAGCGTCAGCGCACGCGGCGTGAAAGGCCGCGGCCCATGCATGCGTGCGTGGCGCCGGTCCGTGTTCAAGGATTGCCGAGGCGCAGCGACTGGCCCAGCTTGAGGTTGTCGCCACGCAGATGATTCCATTGCCGCAGCATTTCCACGCTGACGCCATGCGCCTTGGCGATGCCCGAAAGCGTGTCGCCCTTGACCACGGTATAGGTGGCGGCGGCTGCGGCGGCCGCTGGCGCGGCATCGGCCGTGGCGGACGGAGAGGCGTTGGCGGCGCTATCGACGGCAGCCTTGTGTTCGGCGTTGCGTCGATCCAGCGCCAGCTTGGCGGCCAGGGTGTCAGGGGAAGTCGGCGCGACGGCGGCGCGTGCGGCATAGGTCGCGCCGGGCGCGGACAGCGGCGTCGGGCGATGCGCGCCGGTCTCGGCCAGGATGCGTTCGCGGCGCGCGGTGTCCATGGTGCTCAGCGCGCTGCCATCGGCATACGGCAGTACTGCGCGCTTGCGCAGCGCGGCTTTGCCGGTGTCCGCCTGCACGAAGTTGACGAAGGCCTGCGCCTGCGCGGCCTTGGCGCTGCGTGGATTGGTGACCAGGTACAGCGGCGTAAACAGTGGGTAGCTGCCGTCGGCAATGTTGGCCACGGTCGGCGCCTTGCCGTCGATGCTGATGGCCTTGAGCTTGGGGTTGCCGCTGATGTCGGTCAGCGTGGTCACGCCCAGGCCGTTGACGTTGAGCGCGACGCCTTCCTCCAGCTTGCGCGTGTTGACGTACAGCCGCGGCGCGGCGACCGGCTGGTTACCGCGGCCAAACACCAGGTCGCGCAGGCTGTATTCCACGCCGTCGCCGGGGCTGGCCACGGCGTAGACGTCGATGGGCGCGCTGGCGCCGCCGACATCACGCCAGTTGGTGATCTTGCCGTAGTAGATGTCATGCACCTGCTTGAGCGTCAGGTTGCTGACCGGATTGGCTTTTTGCGTGATCAACACCAATGCGTCCCAGGCCACGGGGGTAAAGGTCAGCCCTTCGTTCTGCCGGCTGCCGTCGCTGCCGCGCGCGCTGCCGGCAATGTCGGCCAGGCCGGAGCTGACTGCATCCAGGCCCGAGGCAGTGTTGAACGGTTGCAATTCGACGTGGCCGTTGCCGGTCTTTTCCCATGCCGCGGCGGTTTCAATGACGATGGCCTGCTCGGTGGCGATGTCGCCACGCCAGATCAGTGCCGGCTTGGTCGCGACGGCGGCTTTCTTCGCCGTCCTGTGGGAGGTCTTGGCGTGGGTCCTAGCGATGCCGGGTGCGGCAACGAAGGCACCGACGAGGGCAACGGCAAGCAGTGAGCTCAAGCGAGGCGACATGATGGGAACCGATCAGCGGGGACGGGCGTCGGTCTGCTTCGTGGCGACCGGCGAGGGCGATGGCACGCACTTGTGCAGCAGTGCCGCCGCGAGTCCGTCATCATAGCCGGCGCGTCTGGCCTGCGTGCGGCCCGGGCGCGCCGGCGTTCAGTTCACCACCACGTAGCGCACGCCGTCATCGTCGGCCACCACCAGCACCAGCTGCCGGGGTTGCGCGTGCGCCAGGCCGCGCAGGGTATTCAGGCTGGGGATGCGCTGGTTGCCGACAGCGACCACGACGTCACCCTCGTGCAGGCCCGACAAAGCCGCGCGGCTGCCCGGCGCCACCGATGTCACCGCCACGCCCTGGCCGCGCAGCGTGGCGTCGAGCTCGCTGAAGTGCACGCCGCGCAGGCGCGGGTCGAGCTGGCCGCCATCGAGCGTGGCCAGTTTCTGCGCCTGCAAGGTGGCGCTGACGTTGCGTACCTTGCCGTTGCGCAGGACGCCAAGCTCGATCTTGCTGCCCAGCGGCAGCAGGCCTTCGGCGTTGCGCAGTTCCTGCACGCTGCCGAGCGGCTTGCCGTTCAGGCGGGTCAGCACGTCGCCGGTCTGCAGCCCGGCCTGCGCGGCGGCCGAGCCGTCGCGTACGTCGGTGACCACCACGCCGTTGGCGTCCTTGAGCCCCAGCAGCTGCTGGATGCGCGGGGTGATCGTTTGCGTCTGCACGCCCAGGCTGCCGCGCTGCACCTTGCCGTGCGCCAGCAGCTGGCCCATCACCTCGTGCGTGAGATTGCTGGGGATGGCAAAGCCGATGCCGACGTTGCCGCCCGAGGGCGACAGGATCATGGTGTTGATGCCCACCAGCTCGCCGCGCAGGTTGACCAGCGCGCCGCCGGAGTTGCCGGGATTGATCGAGGCGTCGGTCTGGATGAAGTTCTGGTAGCCGCCGTTGCCGCCGCGGCCTTCGCCAAGGCCCGAACGGCCCAGCGCCGAGACGATGCCCGAAGTCACCGTTTGCCCGAGGCCAAACGGGTCGCCGACCGCCACCACGTAATCGCCCACGCGCAGCGCCGTGGAGTCGGCCAGCGGCAGCGCCTGCAGGTGTTCAGCCGGAATCTGCACCACGGCGACATCGGTTTGCGGGTCGCTGCCGATGCGCTTGCCCTTGAACGTACGCCCGTCCTGCAGCGTCACGCTGATGTCGTCGGCCGCGCCCACGACGTGGTTGTTGGTCAGGATGTAGCCCTTGGCGGCATCGACGATGACGCCCGAGCCCAGGCTTTGCTCCACCCGCTCGCGCGGCGTGGCCGGCAAGCCGAAGAACTGGCGTACGCGCGGGTCGTCAAAATACGGATCGCGCACCTGCACCCGGGTCTTGGTGGAGATGTTCACCACCGCCGGTGTCACCCGCGCCAGCATCGGCGCCAGCGATGGCATCGGTTGGCCTTGCACCGTCGGCGGGGTTGGCGCCGCGGCCGGACTGGCCGGTGCGGGGGCTTGCGCGCTTGCGCCCTTGGGCGCACAGGCGGCGCCCAGCAGCAGGGCAAAGGCCAGCAGCAGGCCGGTCAACAAGCGGGGCGTGGCAACGGACATGCGAATCTCCCGAAAACAGGGTTTGGTGTCGACAGCCGTGCGAGTCCACACGGACGGCAGCGCCGATGACGCGGCTTGGACTGTGCGTGGCCGGGCAGGTTCCGCAAGCGCGCTGCGTCGCCAATGTTGCCTTGCCACTTTACAACCGTGACGCCCCGGGGTTTACTACCAGCCCGGCTGTCGATCACAACATCTTGTGTCGCGCTGATGAGTTGGCAACAAACTCTGGTGGCTGCGCGCCATCTTGTGGCAAGGTCGGGGAATTCATTCGCGCTGCGGCTTGGGCACATTGCCGGTCCTGCCAGTGGCGCCCACCATGGAAAGCAGCGGGGCCACATGCCCCGGAGGTCAGACAACCGATGAGCACCGTGCGCGTGCCAGCCATTCCCCCTGCCGATGCCCCGACGCTGAGCCGTGACACGGTTGCCAGCATTCCTCTGCAACCGGCGTCCTACGACATCTGGGACAAGAAATACCGGCTCAAGGACAAGACCGGCACACCGGTGGATGCCACCGTCGATGACACCTGGCAGCGCGTGGCGCATGCGTTGGCCGAAGTCGAGGCCACGCCGGAGCTGCGCGAGCACTGGTATGGCCAATTCCTGTGGGCGCTGCGCCATGGCGCGATTCCGGCCGGTCGCATCACCTCCAATGCCGGCGCACTGGCGCACAAGCCGGCCACGTCCACCATCAACTGCACGGTGTCGGCCACCATCCATGATTCGATGGACAACATCCTGGACAAGGTGCACGAGGCCGGGCTGACGCTCAAGGCCGGCTGCGGCATTGGCTACGAGTTTTCCACGCTGCGCCCGCGTGGCGCGTATGTGTCCGGCGCCGGTGCCTACACCTCCGGGCCGCTGTCGTTCATGGATATCTTCGACAAGATGTGCTTCACCGTGTCCTCGGCTGGCGGCCGGCGCGGCGCGCAGATGGGCACGTTCGACATCAGCCACCCCGACGTCAAGGAGTTCATCCGCGCCAAGCGCGAGGACGGACGGCTGCGCCAGTTCAACCTGAGCCTGCTCATCACTGACGGTTTCATGCAGGCAGTGGAAAACGACACTGACTGGCCGCTGGTGTTCCCGGTGCACGTCAAGGAACGCGCCGAGATCGACCTGGATGATCCGGCCAAGGTGGTGTGGCGCGAGTGGCCGACGCACGAAAACTACATCGACCGCGAGGACGGCCTGGTGGCCTGCAAGGTCTACAGCACCATTCGCGCGCGCCATCTGTGGGACCTCATCATGGTCTCCACCTACGACTATGCCGAGCCCGGGTTCATCCTGATCGACAAGGTCAATGAGATGAACAACAACTGGTGGTGCGAGCACATCCGCGCGACCAATCCATGTGGCGAGCAGCCGTTGCCGCCCTACGGCTCGTGCCTGCTGGGCTCGGTCAATCTGACCTGCTTCGTGCGCGATCCGTTCGGGCCCAAGGCGCATTTCGACTGGGACGAATACCGCGCGGTGGTCAAGGTGTTCACGCGCATGCTGGACAACGTGGTGGAGATCAACGGCTTGCCGCTGGCGCGCCAGCGTGAGGAAATCCGCTCCAAGCGCCGCCACGGCATGGGCTTTCTCGGCCTCGGCTCGACGCTGACCATGCTCAAGCATCGCTATGGCGGCGAGGATGCGGTGGATTTCACCGACCAGGTGTCGCGCGAAATGGCGCTGGCGGGCTGGGAAGTGGCGCTGGAGCTGGCCAAGGAAAAAGGCCCGGCGCCGATCCTGCTGGAGGACTTCACCGTCACCGGCGACATGTTGCGCAAGCGCCCGCAAATGGCGGCTGACGGCTACAAGCTTGGCGACAGCATTCCCGGCCGCGTGCTGCACGCCAAATACTCGCGCTACATGCAGCGCATTGCCGGCGTGGCGCCGGAACTGGTCGCGGCGCTGGCCGAAACCGGGGCGCGCTTCACCCACCACACCTCCATTGCGCCTACCGGCACCATCAGCCTGAGCCTGGCCAACAATGCCAGCAACGGCATCGAGCCCAGCTTTGCCCACAGCTACTCGCGCAACGTGATCCGCGAGGGCAGGAAATCCAAGGAAAAGGTCGAGGTGTTGAGCTACGAACTGCTGGCCTATCGCGCGCTGATCAACGCCGACGCCAGGATTGCCGGCGGCGAACCGGGCAATCAATTGCCCGATTATTTCGTCGCCGCTGATGGCATCAGTCCGAAGGAGCACGTCGACATGCAGGCCGCGGCGCAGCAGTGGATTGATTCATCCATTTCCAAGACCGCCAATGTGCCCACGGATTATCCGTACGAAGACTTCAAGGACATTTATTTCTACGCCTACAAGCGCGGGCTGAAAGGCTGTACCACCTTCCGTTTCAATCCCGCCGCGTTCCAGGGCGTATTGGTGAAGGAGTCCGACCTGGCACACACGCTGTACCGCTTTGAGTTGGCGGACGGCAGCACGGTCGACCTCAAGGGCAATGAACAAGTGGAATACGACGGTGAAATGCATACCGCCGCCAACCTGTTTGATGCCTTGAAGGAAGGGTATTACGGCAAGTTTTGAATCACGGCCTGGATGGGCCGGCAATCTCGATTGACGCGGTGCGTGCAACGGCGGCGTTAATCGTGTGATCAAAGGCGGCGACAAGTCCGTCGGCAACATGCGCGTAGCGGTCAGTGGTCCACTGCCAGCCAGGCCGCCCGTCTTGGGCGCCACCTGGCGCAATACCGCACCCGGCCCGGCATCACCGCGCCGGGTGCGCTTTCCCTTTCCACGCGCGGCACCCTTTCGTCAATGAGGTTTGGCCATGGCCACCAGGATCGACCAGAAAATCATCGGCTACAGCGTCGTCCAGCCCGACGACAAGCCGGCAACTGCGCCCGCCGCAGCGTCCGCTCCGGCGCACGGCGCGCCCAGCGCCGAAGTCATCCAGATGCACGAAAGCCTGGAGCGGCCGGAGACGCTGGTCGGCTCCACGTTCAAGATCAAGTCGCCGCTGTTCGAGCATGCGCTGTACATCACCATCAACGACATCATCTTGAATCAGGGCACGCCGCACGAAATGCGCCGGCCGTTCGAGATCTTCATCAACTCCAAGAACATGGACCACTTCCAGTGGATCGTGGCGTTGACCCGCATTCTCTCGGCGGTGTTCCGCAAGGGCGGCGATGTCACCTTCATCGCGGAAGAAATGAAGGCCGTGTTCGATCCGCGCGGCGGCTACTTCAAGGCCGGTGGCGTCTACATGCCTTCCATCGTCGCCGAGATTGGTGCGGTGATCGAGCAGCACATGAAAAACATCGGTCTGATCCACGACCCGGAAATGGACGACGCGCGGCGGCACTTGATTGCCGAAAAGCGGGCGGCATACGAGGCGGTCAATACGCAAAAAAGCGCCGATGCCAACCCATCCGCTTCTTCTACCGATGAGGGAGGGAGCGGCGAAACCGCCAGCTTCCCCGCCGGCGCGCAAATGTGCGGCAAGTGCAACACCAAAGCCCTGGTCCTGATGGACAACTGCCAGACCTGCTTGAATTGCGGGTATTCGAAGTGCGGGTGAGGGGCGTGGGGGAAGGGCTGCGGGGTTAGGCTGCGAGGTTAGGCCGCACAAGGGGCCGTAAACCGTTAATTCATGCGGGTTATTTCTGCCGCCAGGAGCTTCGACTCATGGATTGGGCTGAGGGATTACGCAGCAGATTGGAACCTACTTGGCGTTAGACTAGTGCGGTCAGGAGAGGGCGTGTTTAGTCACGTTGAGAATTATTTCGAAAAACACGCGTTTGTAAAAAACGTAACGTACGGGCTCTTTGGGCTTGTCGTTGTGGTTGGAGGGCAGTGGGCCCTGGCATCGTGGCTTGTGTCAAAAGCTAGCCCCGACACACCTCTGGCCCATACGTACTGCGCAATTGTGGCTAGCAACAGTGACGGTACCTACAACTCAGAATTAGGCCATAGAGAGTTTCTTCTCGCAAAGACATTAGCTTATGAGCAGGGCGGCCAAAAAGCGGTCGATGCGCTTCGTGCTGAGACAATCGCGCTCATGAAGCAGTATGCAAAATTTGCTCAAAGAGGTGACGTTAATGATATACGGGACCACTATCAACAGAAATGCCTCGGCTTCTAGACATGGTTCGTCTAACCAGTCGTTCAAGGCGGACGGCTACGCCGCCGCTTAACTCCAGCGTTAGATCGCATCCGGGGGAGTGTCGTGGATGAGCGAGCTGCTGAAGCACTAAACACAAGCCTCACGGCTGGCCACATTCTTTCGATTGGTGCCGGTAGGCTCAGTGCATCACTCGACAAGTTCTCTGGTTGGCTTCTCGCGGGTTTTGGGGCCACATACGGGCTGTTGCTTGCCCATTTGGACTCCGTAGCGGTCTACCTACGCGTTTCAAATATAAAGTTTGGGGCAGCATTTTTCTTGGCTGCTGCCTGCGCGGCTGCGTGTCAAAAGCTCATTGCCGCATACGTCGCCGCTGGCACCGCGGCGGAAGGTGATGGTCGAGATACCGGCAAAGATCTCGCAAACGCGGGCGTGCCTCTAAACGTTGAGAGCATGTACAAACAGGTCAACCAAGGGCTGCTTTGGCCGTGGCGCACATTCAACGCTCGCATGACCGCAAAAGCGGTAGCTGGCGACTACGCCGTGATGGGTAGGTTTCACGCCAAGGCCAGTCAAGTGCAGTGCTATTTTGTAGTTGCGCAGTTTTGCCTAAGCCTCGTATCTGCAATCCTGCTCGTATGCGGCATTTCAATCTAACATTTCCGTAGGAGACTTCCCGTCAAGCCGAGTGCATAAGGCTTTTGCCCTTGGCTTT
>CAZMPZ010000025.1:0-27276 GCA_964568445.1 uncultured Rhodanobacter sp.
CACGCCGCCGGCCAGCTTGGCCACGCGCTCCTGCAGCTTCTCGCGGTCGTAGTCGGAGGAGGTCTCCTCGATCTGCGCCTTGATCTGCTTGATGCGCGCCTGGATCTCGGTGGCGTCGCCGGCACCATCGATGATGGTGGTGTTTTCCTTGGTGATAACCACGCGCTTGGCACGACCCAGGTCGGTCAACGTGGCCTTCTCCAGCGACAGGCCCACTTCCTCGGACACGACCTGGCCATTGGTCAGCTTGGCGATGTCTTCGAGGATGGCCTTGCGACGATCACCAAAGCCCGGCGCCTTGACGGCGGCAACCTTGACAATGCCGCGGATGGTGTTGACCACCAACGTGGCCAGCGCCTCGCCCTCGACTTCCTCGGCGACGATCAGCAGCGGCTTGCCCGCCTTGGCGACCGCTTCCAGCACCGGCAGCATGTCGCGGACGTTGGAGATCTTCTTGTCGTGGATGAGGATGTACGGGTCATCCAGCTCGACCTGCTGGCTGGTCTGGTTGTTGATGAAGTACGGGCTGAGGTAGCCGCGGTCGAACTGCATGCCCTCGACCACGTCCAGCTCGTTGTCCAGGCCGGAACCTTCCTCGACCGTGATGACGCCTTCCTTGCCGACTTTCTTCATCGCCTTGGCGATCAGGTCACCAATGTCGGTGTCGGAGTTGGCCGAGATGGTGCCGACCTGGGCAATCGCCTTGTCGTCAGCCGTCGGCTTGGAAAGCTTCTTGAGCTCGGCAACCGCGGTCACCACCGCCTTGTCGATACCGCGCTTCAAGTCCATCGGGTTGATGCCGGCGGCGACCGCCTTCAGGCCTTCGCGGATGAACGCCTGCGCCAGCACGGTGGCGGTGGTGGTGCCGTCACCGGCGTTGTCGGACGTCTTGGAAGCAGCTTCCTTGACGATCTGCGCGCCCATGTTCTCGTAACGGTCGGCCAGCTCGATCTCCTTGGCGACGGACACGCCGTCCTTGGTGATCGTCGGTGCGCCGAAGCTCTTCTCGAGCACGACGTTGCGGCCCTTCGGGCCCAGGGTGACCTTGACGGCGTTGGCGAGCGTGTTCACACCCTTGAGGATGCGGGCGCGGGCGTCTTCGCCGAAACGTACTTCTTTGGCTGCCATAAAGTTTTTGCCTCGAAAAATTTTTAATAAGAGTGAAACAACTGAGGAAAGCGATGCAGCGGGAGCCGAAGGCGACCGGTAATGCGCGTTTGATCTTGCCGCGCCCAGCCCACCCAGCCCCGTTTCAATCAGCCTTCGATCACGGCCACGATGTCGTCTTCCTTCAGGAAGACCAGATCCTCACCGTCAATCTTGATTTCCTGGCCGGCGTACTTGCCGAACAGCACGATGTCATCCGCCTTGAGCGACATCGGACGCACCTTGCCGTCGCTCTGGATCAGGCCGGTGCCGGCGGCGATGACCTTGCCGCGGGTGGGCTTTTCGGTGGCGCTGTCGGGGATGACGATGCCGCCGGCGGAGACGCGCTCCTCTTCGAGGCGCTTGACGATGACGCGATCATGCAACGGACGCAATTTGCTCATGGATGACTCCATCTAACGGACAAGTGAAGGATCAGGTTGGCTTGCGGATACCGCCGACAACACCACACGAGGGCGATGTTGTTAGCACTCCGGCTATATGAGTGCTGATTTTAGCGATACAAGGCACGTCGGCCAAGATTTTTGCGCCCGCGGCGGCGCCCGTGCCAAGCTCACGGCATGACCGCCGCCAACACCATCCTCATGGGATATTGCAGCTGCCCGGACGCCGCCAGCGCACAGGCTATCGCCGAGGCGCTGGTCGGCGAACGGCTGGCGGCCTGCGTGCAATGCCTGCCCGGCGCGCACTCCACCTACCGCTGGCAGGGTGAAGTCGCCACGGCGGACGAAGTGCTGCTGCTGATCAAGACCACGGCCGCCGCTTTCGACGCCTTGGAACGTCGGCTGCGGGTATTGCATCCCTATACCGTGCCGGAACTGCTCGCCGTGCCGGCAACCCATGGCCACGACGCCTACATGGACTGGGTGCGGGCCAATGTGTCGACATAAGGCCGCAGCCGGAGATTGGCTGGCCGCAGCTGGCCCATAATGGGCAATGCTGCACCCTTGATTTTCACCGGAGTCGTGATGTCCCCGCTGCGTCGCCCATTCGTGCTCATCCGCCTGCTGCTGGGCCTGATGCTGGCGTTGTGCGCCGGTGCCGCGCTGGCGCAGGACACCGACGACCTGCTGCCGGTCACCGAGGCCTTCGCGCTCCAGGCCGACACGGCAACACCGGGCGTGCTCAAGCTGCATTGGACCATTGCCCCGGACTATTACCTGTATCGCGGCCGCCTCAAGTTCACCGCCGGCGATGGCGTGACGCTGGGCGCGGCGCAATTGCCCGACGGCAAGAAATCGCACGACGAATATCTCGGCGACGTCGAAACCTACCGCCACAGCGTCGAAGCCACCCTCCCGTACACCCTGGCGCCCGGCGCCACCAGGCTCAAGCTGGCTGTGCAGTACCAGGGCTGTCACGAAGTCGATCCGAAGATCTGTTATCCGCCGCATACCGAGCAGCTCGACTTGCCGCTGCGGGCGACCGCCGCCGCAGCTACGCGCACGCCAACGGCGGCTGGCAACCCGTTGGGCGCCGCACTGGCGCAACTGGACCGGCCGCTACCCGGCGCCAGCCAGGCCCAAGCCCTGCCGCCGGAACAGGCGTTCCGCCTGGATGCAGCCGCCAGCTCGCCGCGCCAGCTGCTGCTGCGCTGGAGCATGCCGCCGGGCTATTACCTGTACCGCGCGCAGACCAAGCTAAAGCTGATCGATGGCGACAAGCGGCATCTGGGCGAGCCGGCGTGGCCGGCCGGCACTGTGCATGACGATCCGCAATTTGGCCCGGTCACCGTGTATTTCGACCAGCTGGAGCTGCCCGTGCCGTTGCTGGGCGACAGCAATGCCCGGCAGATCACGCTGGAAGCCAGTTTCCAGGGCTGCCAGGACGGCGGCTTGTGCTATCCAGTGATGACCCGCACCGTCACGGTCGACCTGGGTCATGACGCGGCCACGGCGGCCCTTGCCACGGCCGCCTTTGGCGGCACCGAAACCCCGCCGGGCAGCGGCGGCACGCGTACCGGCTTCTTTGCCGCCTTGCTGCTGGCACTGGGCGGCGGGCTGGTGTTGAACCTGATGCCGTGCGTGCTGCCGGTACTGTCGATCAAGGCCATGGGCGTGCTGGAAAGCGCCACGGATCGCCGCAGCGCGCGTCGCCACGCACTCTTTTATACCGCCGGCGTGCTGGCCAGCTTTGCCGCGCTGGGCCTGGGCATCGTCGCCCTGCGCGCGGCCGGGCACACGCTGGGGTGGGGCTCGCAGCTGCAGCAGCCGGTGCTGGTCGGCCTCCTTGCCTGCGTGATGTTTGCCGTGGGCCTGGCCATGTCCGGCGTGGTGCAGGTCGGCACCTCGTTTGGCAACACCGGCGCGACACTTGCGGCCCGGCGTGGCGCCAGCGGCGACTTTTTCACCGGCGTGCTGGCGGTGGTGGTAGCCAGCCCGTGTACTGCGCCGTTCATGGGCGGCGCGTTGGCCTACGCGTTTGCCGCGCCGCTGGCCTCGGCGCTGGCGGTGTTCCTCGGGCTGGGCTTGGGCCTGGCCCTGCCGTTCCTGTTGATCGGCTTTGTGCCGGCGCTGGCGCGGTGGCTGCCGCGGCCCGGCCGCTGGATGGAAACGCTCAAGCAATGGCTGGCATTCCCGATGTACCTGACTGCCGTGTGGCTGGTCTGGGTGCTGGCGCGCCAGCGTGGCGCCGATGCCGTAGCCCTGGTGCTGGTGGCCATGGTGCTGCTGGCGCTGGCGCTGTGGTGGTTTGAGCGCAGCCGCCAAAGCCGCTGGCCAAGCCGGCTGCTGCTGGCGATGCTGGCCGGCGCCGTGATCGTGCCGCTGGCCTTGCTGGCCCGGGTGCCGCCGCCGGCCACCGCCGCTGCCGCGGCGGGCACGGTGGCCTACAGCGCCGACCATCTGGCCGCCCTGCGCGCCGCCGGCACGCCGGTATTCGTCGACATGACCGCCGACTGGTGCGTCACCTGCAAGGCCAACGAGCACGCGGTGCTGGACACCGCCGCCTTCCGCAACCTGCTCGCGCGCACCGGCGCGGTGTACATGCGCGGCGACTGGACCAATGTCGACCCGGCCATCAGCACGTTTCTGGCCCGCTACAACTCGCCGGGCGTGCCGCTGTACGTGGTCTTTCCCGCCGACGGCAGCGAAGGCCGGCGCCTGTCCACCGTGCTGACGCCGGCGCTCGTCGACGCCGCGCTGACAGCCGCGGCGCATCCGGCACCGTAGGACGGCGCGAGAACGGCAGGGAGCCTTGACCTACCACGGCTCCCGGTGAGGAACGACGGGTAGATTGAAGCCCGCCCTGCACCGTGACATGGCCTGGCGCACATACGCCATCGCACGGAATCTCTACCATTTGCGGCCATCATCGGCGAACGCCGTCCAACTGGACAAGGCCAGGCGCGACGCGCACACTGGCACGGATCCGGGATCGCCGGAGGTCGCCGGACTGCACGCTTGGCCAAGATTCTCGTCCTGCACGGACCCAATCTCAATTTGCTGGGCACCCGCGAGCCGGCCATCTACGGCACCGACACGCTGGCACAAATCGACCAGCGGCTGGGTGCGCAGGCGATGGCTGGCGGCTGCGAACTCCGCTGCTTCCAATCCAATGCCGAACACGAGCTGGTGGAATACGTGCAGCGCGCCGGCACAGACGGCACGGCCTTCATCCTGATCAACGCCGCGGCGTTCACCCACACCAGCCTGGCCTTGCGTGATGCGCTGGCGGCGGTGGCGCTGCCGTTCATCGAGCTGCACTTGTCCAACGTGCATGCGCGCGAGGCGTTTCGCCAGCACTCGTGGTTGTCGCCGCTGGCGCTGGGCGTGATCACCGGCTTTGGCGCCGACAGCTACCGGCTGGCACTGGATGCGGCCATGCACTGGCTGGCCGCACGCGATCCCGCGTAACCCCCTGAATTCCCATTTCCTGCGCCGCCCGTCGGCGCGTTTCGACCAAAGGCTGACCCCATGGACTTGCGCAAAATCAAGAAATTGATCGACCTGCTCGAGGAATCAAACCTCGCCGAGCTCGAGATCAAGGAGGGCGAGGAGGTCGTGCGCCTCTCCCGCGTCCCCAAGAACACCGCGCCGGTCGCCGTCGCCACGCCCGCACCGGCACCACTGGCGATGGTGGCGCCGGTGGCTGTGGCTGCGGCACCCGCGCCAGCGGCAGCACCAGCGGCGGAAGCCGACGACGGCCTGCCGGCCGGCCACGTCGTCAAGGCGCCGATGGTCGGCACCTTCTACGCCTCGGCCACGCCGGGTACGCCGGCCTTCGCCAAGGTCGGCCAGCAAGTGGCCGTTGGCGACACGCTGGGCGTCATCGAGGCGATGAAGATGTTCAACCAGATCGAGGCGGAAGTCGCCGGTACGGTCAAGGCCATCCTGGTCGAAAACGGCCAGTCGGTGGAATTTGACGAACCGATGTTCGTGATTGGCTGATGTGGCGGCAACGGGGAGCCGGAAACCGGGAACAGGAATCAGGCATTGCGATGCCACGCCTTTGATCCTGCCATTCCCGTTCCCCGTTCCCCGTTTCCTGTTTCCCGCTCCGTGGAGCTTCCATGCTAGATAAAGTTGTCATCGCCAACCGCGGCGAAATCGCCCTGCGCATCCTGCGCGCCTGTCACAGCCTGGGCATCAAGACCGTGGCCGTGCATTCGACGGTGGATCGCAATCTCAAGCACGTCGGGCTGGCCGACGAGGCGGTGTGCATCGGCCCGGCGCCATCGGCGGAAAGCTATCTCAACATTCCGCGCATCATTGCCGCTGCCGAAATCACCGATGCCACGGCCATCCATCCCGGCTACGGCTTTCTTGCCGAGCGCCCGGATTTCGCCGAACAGGTGGAGCAAAGCGGCTTCGTCTTCGTCGGTCCCACGGCAAACGTGATCCGCACCATGGGCGACAAGGTGCAGGCCATTCGCGCCATGCAAGCCGCCGGGGTGCCGTGCGTGCCCGGCTCCGGCGGCGCGCTGGGTGACGACGTGGACGAAAACCTGCGTATCGCCCGCGACATCGGCTACCCGGTGCTGATCAAGGCTTCCGGCGGCGGCGGCGGGCGCGGCATGCGCGTAGTGCGCACCGAGGCGCATCTGGCCAACGCGGTGACCCTGACCAAGGCCGAAGCCAAGGCCGCCTTCGGCAACGACGAGGTGTATCTGGAGAAGTATCTGGAAAACCCGCGCCACGTCGAAATCCAGGTGCTGGCCGACGGCCAGGGCAACGCCATCTACCTGGCCGAGCGCGACTGCTCCATGCAGCGCCGCCAGCAAAAGGTGGTGGAAGAAGCGCCGGCGCCGGGCATCACGCCCGAGCAGCGCGACGCCATCGGCAAGGTTTGCGTCGACGCCTGCCTGCGCATGAACTACCGCAGCGCCGGCACGTTCGAGTTCCTTTATCAGGATGGACATTTCTATTTCATCGAGATGAACACCCGCATCCAGGTGGAGCACCCGATCACCGAGCTCATCACCGGCACCGATCTGGTGCGCGAACAGCTGCTGATTGCCGGCGGCGAAAAACTCACGCTGCGCCAGGAAGACATCAAGATCACCGGCCACGCCATCGAATGCCGCATCAACGCCGAGGACCCGGACACGTTCATGCCCAGCCCCGGCACGGTCAGGCGTTTCGAGGCGCCGGGCGGCCCCGGCGTGCGCGTGGATACGCACCTGTACGACGGCTACGCCATTCCGCCCAATTACGACTCGATGATCGGCAAGCTCATCGTGCACGGCCCGGACCGCGCCACGGCCATCGCGCGCATGCAGCTGGCGCTGGCCGAAACGGTGATCGAAGGCGTCAAGTGCAACATCCCGTTGCAGCAGCGCATCATGGCCGACGTCGGCTTCCAGCGTGGTCAGCAAAACAACCACTACCTGGAAAAGCGCATTGCCGAGCAGGCCGAAAAGAAAACCCCGTCGGCGACCTGAGCCCATGCCTTTCCTGCAACTGTCGCTGACGACCGACCGCGACCAGCAAGCCAAGGTGGAATCGGCGCTGGAGGATCTGGGCGCGCTCGCCGTCACGTTGCGCGACGCCCATGCTGAAACCGCCGATGAGCAAGCCATCTTCGAGCCGGGCGTCGGCGAGCTGCCGCTGTGGCCGACCATCACGCTGGAAGCCTTGTTCGCCGCCGACACCGACCAGCGCGGCCTGCGCGCGGCACTGGTCGAGCTGCTGCCGCCCCTGGAAGACGCGCAACTGGACTTCAGCGGGGTGGCCGACCAGGACTGGGAACGGGTGTGGATGGATCAATACCAGCCCATGGCTTTCGGCGACCGCCTGTGGATTTATCCATGGAACATCGAGCCGCCGGACGACGGCCACATCGTGGTGCGTCTCGACCCCGGCCTGGCCTTTGGCAGCGGCACGCATCCGACCACCGCGCTGTGCCTGCAATGGCTGGACGGGCTGGACCTGTCCGGGCGTACGGTGATCGACTACGGTTGCGGCTCGGGCATCCTCGCCATCGCCGCGCTGGCGCTGGGCGCCGCCCGGGCGGTGGGCGTGGACAACGACCCGCAGGCCCTGCTCGCCTCGGCCGACAACGCCCGACGCAATGGTGTCGATGCGCGGCTTGAGCTTTACCTGCCGGCAGACTTCCCGGCGCAGCCGGCCGACGTGTTCGTCGCCAACATCCTGGCTGGCCCGCTGGCCACGCTGGCGCCGGTGTTTGCCGCTGCCTGCCAGCCCGGTGCCAGACTGGCCATCTCCGGCATCCTGAGCGACCAGCAGGACGAGCTGCTGGCAACCTATGGCGCGTGGTTTGATGATCTGGCCGTGACCCAGCGCGAGGAGTGGGTGCGCATCAGCGGCCGGCGCCGCGCGAGTGCGCCGTGACCTGCCGCGCACGCCACGCCGTCCCTCGCCTCGCCCCTAGGAGCCTGGGTGGCCATGTACACGCAGTGTCCTGAATGCCTGTCGGTGTTTTCGCTCAATGCGCATACCCTGGCGCAGGCGCATGCCTTCGTCACCTGTAGTCACTGCGGCGCGGATTTCGACAGCCTGGCCACGCTCGCCGACACGCTGCCGGCCGCACCGTTCCAGCAACTGCCGCTCAACATGCCGGCACTCGCGCCGCCGCTGGTGGACCTGGTGGTGTACCGGCCGTCGGCCACGCCCGCACCCGACGTCGCCGAGGTCACCGAAACCACGACGCTCGCGCCGGCCGCCACCGACCATGACTTTGCCAACCTGGTGTTTGCCGGCCGCACGCAGCGCCAGCGCAAGGCGCGACAGCAACCGCACCGGCATCTGCATGCCGAACGTGGCCGGCGCTGGCCATGGGTGCTGGCCTGCATCGCACTGACGGCCGTGCTTGCCACCCAACTGGCGTGGACTTTCCGCACCACGCTGCTGACCCGCGCGCCCAGCAGCGAATGGCTGCGTGCGGCCTGCGCCACGCTGCACTGCACCCTGCCGCTGGTCGCCGCGCCGCAGCAAATCCACCTGCTGGACAGCAACGTGCAGACCCATCCAAGCATGCCGCATGCGCTGCTGATCAGCGCCAGCGTGCGCAACGATGCACGCTTTGCCCAGCCTTGGCCGGTGGTCGTGCTGACCCTGTCCAATGCCCGCGGCGAACGCATCGCCATGCGCCGCCTGCAACCGCGGCAATACCTCGACGACGTCGCCGTGCGCGCGCATGGGCTGGCGCCGGGCGCCAGCGCCGTACTGGTGCTGGAGGTGACCGATCCCGGTGCGCAAGCCGTGGCGTTTGAATTCGCCTTTGAATGACGGCCGGCCCTTCGCCGTCACGCACACGCGTCCGGCGCCACTTAATTTCGCGCGCTGGCCGGGGTAGACTCAACGACCCGCGCCTGCCTTCGTCGCCACCTCGACCCGCATGCGCCCGTGCCGCACGAAGCGCGCATGTGATCATCCAGCACCCGAGGGCAATGTCCGTGAACGCCGTCAGACCGTCTGCCCGAGGGATCGCCGAGCCATCTGCGGCGCACGCTGGCAACACGCAAAGTGCCTTGGGCGAATGCGTCACGCGCACCGTGCGCCGTTATCTGGCCGACATTGGCGACACGCCATGCCGCGAAGGCCTGTACACGCTGGTGGTGCAGGAAGTGGAAGCGGCCATGCTGCGCGAAGTGATGGCTTTCCACGGCGGCAACCAAAGCCGCGCCGCTGGCGCGCTGGGCATCAACCGCACCACGCTGCGCAAGAAGCTTTCGCTGTCCGGGCTGCTGTAGGCACTGCGGCGCCTGCGCGCCGCATGGCGCCGGCTACGGCGCCCTAACGGACGTCCAAACGGCCATGCGCCGAGTCCCTGATATCACCGCACCGGGGCCGGCGTGCCGCCGTCTATAATTGGCGGCTGCTTCCCCCGGAATCGACCTGATGACCTCTTCCACCCTGGTACCGGTACGCCGTGCGCTGCTCAGCGTCTCGGACAAGACCGGCCTGCTTGAACTTGGCCGCCGCCTGTCCGCGCGCGGCGTGCAGCTGCTTTCCACCGGCGGCACGGCGCGCGCCCTGCGCGAAGCCGGCATCGCGGTCACCGAGGTCAGCGACATCACCGGTTTTCCGGAAATCATGGACGGCCGGGTCAAGACCTTGCACCCGAAAGTCCACGCCGCCCTGCTCGGTCGGCGCGGTACCGACGATGCGGTGATGGCCGAGCTGGGCATCGAGCCGATCGACCTCCTGGTGCTCAACCTGTATCCGTTTGCCGCCACCGTGGCCAAGCCCGACTGCGCGCTGGAAGACGCCATCGAGAACATCGACATCGGCGGCCCGGCCATGCTGCGCTCGGCAGCCAAGAACTGGAACGATGTCGGCGTACTGACCGCACCGGACCAATACGCCGCCGCGCTGGACGAAATCGAGAACCAGGGCGGGCTGACCCGGCCCACGCGCTTCGCGCTGGCAGTCGCTGCCTTCAACCGGGTGGCCAGTTACGGCGATGCCATCAGCAATTATCTGTCGGGCCTTGCGCTTGACGACACGCAAAGCACCGTCAGCGGCCATGCGCCGTTTGCCACGCAACTCAACCTGTGCTTCACCAAGGCCGCCGATTTGCGCTATGGCGAAAACCCGCACCAAAGCGCGGCCTTCTATCGCGATCCGCTGCCGCCGCCCGGCACGCTGGGCACGTTCCGCCAGCTGCAAGGCAAGGCGCTGTCGTTCAACAACATTGCCGACGCCGACGCCGCGTGGGAATGCGTGCGCAGCTTCCACAAGCCAGCCTGCGTCATCGTCAAGCATGCCAATCCGTGCGGCGTGGCGGTGAGCCTGCAGGGCATCGGCACAGCCTACGACCTGGCCTGGCAGACCGATCCAACCTCGGCCTTCGGCGGCATCATCGCCTTCAACCGGCCGCTGGACGGCGCCACCGCGCAGGCCATCGTCGCGCGCCAGTTTGTCGAGGTGGTGCTGGCACCGGGCTACGCCGACGACGCGCTGCAGGCACTGGCGAAAAAGGCCAACGTGCGCGTGCTGTTGATCCCGCCGCCGGCCGGCACCGATTTCGACCGCGGCGACCTGGCCGCCGTGCATCCCGGCCACAATTTCAAGCGCATTGGCGGCGGACTGCTGGTGCAAAGTGCCGACACCGGCATGATCGGCGCGGCCGATCTCAAGGTGGTCACGCGCCGCGCGCCAACCGAGGCGGAAATCCACGACCTGATCTTTGCCTGGAAAGTGGCCAAGTTCGTCAAGTCCAATGCCATCGTCTACGCGCGCGGCCGGCAAACCATCGGCATCGGCGCCGGGCAGATGAGCCGCGTGGTCAGCGCGCGCATTGCCGGCATCAAGGCCGACGATGCCAAGCTCGAGGTACACGGCGCGGTGATGGCCAGCGATGCCTTTTTCCCGTTCCGCGACGGCATGGACGCGGCCGCGGCCGCCGGCATCGTGGCGGTGATCCAGCCCGGCGGCTCCAAGCGCGACGGTGAAGTGATTGCCGCCGCCGACGAGCACGGCATGGCCATGGTCTTCACCGGCATGCGCCACTTCCGTCACTAACCGCCGCGCACGGCACGACCGCCCGGACATGTCACCGTCAAACGCCGCCTGCCCCGCCCTCGACCACCCGGTGCGGGCCAGTCTGAACCACTGCCATCGTGATCTGGCGCTGGGCAATGCGCTGGCCCGGCGCTACGCACGGGACATCAACCTGTTTGCCGCGGCGCGCGACGACAGCGCCGCAGCGCTGGCCGCGCTGACCAACCTGGTCGCGCCGGATGAGTCGGTCTATCTGCTGCAGGTTCCCGCCATCGTGATTCCACCGGGCCTGGCCGCACGCCGGCAAGCCATGGGCGTGCAGATGATCGCCACCCGGGCGCTCACGCCCGCGCCGGATGACGACGACATCGTGGCCCTGGGCGACGCCGATGCCGCGGCCATGCTGGCCTTGGCGCAGTTGGCGCAACCGGGGCCGTTCCTCGCCAACACCCATCGCATGGGCCACTTTTGCGGCATCCGCATCGACGGCCGACTTGCCGCCATGGCCGGCGAGCGCATGCGCTTCCCCGGCTGGACCGAACTCAGCGGCGTGTGCACCCATCCCGACTTTCGCGGCCGCGGGCTGGCCAGCCGTCTGTCGCGACACGTCGCCGCGCGTATTGCCGCCCGCGGCGATACCGTCTTCCTGCACGCCTGGCGCGACCACACCGCCGCCATCGGGCTGTATGAACACCTGGGCTTTGCCTGGCGCGCCGATGTCAACGTGGCCGTGCTGACCCGACGCTGACGCACGCCATCGCGCCACACCTGCCGCGGTACGCCGGCGCGTGGCAACATCGTCGCCTGGCACGGAGACCGTCATGCGCTATCAGCTGTATTACTGGACGGGCGTTCAGGGCCGCGGCGAGTTCGTGCGCCTGGCGTTGGAGGATGCCGGCGCCGACTACATCGACGTGGCGCGCGAACGCGGCGACGCCGCCATGATGCAATTCCTCGACGCCGCCCCCGCTGGCGCCCTGCCCTTTGCCCCGCCGTGGCTCAAGGCCGGACGGCTGGTCGTCACGCAAACCGCCAACATCCTGCATTACCTCGGACCGCCGCTGCATCGGGTGCCGGCAAGCGAAGCGCAACGGCTGTACGCGCTGCAACTGCAGCTGACCATTGCCGACCTGGTCGCCGAGATCCACGACAGCCATCATCCGATTGCCGCCAGCCTGTACTACGCCGACCAGCGCCGCGAGGCGCGTCGGCGCGCGGCCGACCTGCGACAAACCCGGCTGCCGAAATTCCTCGGCTACTTCGAGCACGTGCTGCAGCGTGGTGGCGGCAAGCATGCGCTGCGCACACACAGCCATGTCGACCTGTCGCTGTTCCAAGTGCTGTGCGGCCTGGACTATGCCTTCCCGCGCGCCATGCAGCGCTTGCAGCCCGACCTGCCGCGGCTGCGCGAACTGCAACAGCGCGTGCGCGAACGCCCCGCTATCGCCGCCTACCTGCACTCACCGCGCCGGCTGCCGTTCAACGAGAACGGCATCTTCCGCCATTATCCCGAGCTGGACGATCCGGCATGAAGCGGTAAAACGCGGCGCCGGCAGCGGTGGCCCCAGGCCGACCCGGCGGGATTCACTCGCCGCTGGATGCTGCGGCGGCGGGAACGCTCTTGCCCCACTCCAGCACCTTGTACATCACCGGTCGTACCGGCTTTTGCCCGTGTTCGTCGACCAACCGGCCCTGTGGATCGACCATGTAGGTCTGGGCGATACCGCTCTTGGGCGTGATCACCACCATGTAGACGCGGCCATTGCGGCGATATTCCTGCACCGTGTCCTCACCGCGCTGGACCACGCGCACTTCCGGCGGCGGCTCACCGCGGGCGTCGCGTGGCGTGGCCGTGTTGTGCATGGCGGGCAAGGTGGCAGCCGGTGCCGGCGTGGTCGACGCCGGCGCCACGGCCGGCGTGCCCGCGTCATGCAGGCCTGGCGGCGGCAGCGCCGTACCGGTTGGCGGACGCTGTGCCAGCGCCACCGACAGCAGGCCGGCGGCAAGCAGGGCCGCGGTCAGCGGCAACATCGTGACAGTCTTCATGGGCGCCACCTCAAGCAATGGCCGGAGCATACCAGCGCCACGCGGGCCGGCCGATGAACTGCCCGTGCGAGAATGATTGGCCGCAGGGCCGCGCGCACGTGGCCGCCTCCATGGCCCCTTCATGCCCAAACTCATCCTGATTGATGGTTCGTCCTATCTGTACCGGGCGTTCCACGCACTGCCGCCGCTGACCAACGCGCTGGGCGAGCCGACCGGCGCGCTGTACGGCGTGATCAGCATGTTGCACGTCATGCTGCGCGCCGCGCCGGACTACTTCGCCTTTGTCTGCGACGCCCCTGGACCGACCTTTCGCAATGAAATGTATGCGCAATACAAGGCCAACCGCCCACACATGCCCGACGACCTGCGTGCGCAGGTCAAGCCGATGCTGGACGTGGTGGCGGCACTGGGATGTCCCCTCCTGTGCGAGGCCGGCGTGGAGGCCGACGACGTCATCGGCACGCTGGCGCGGCAGGCGCAGGCGCAGGGCATGGAGGTGGTGATTTCCACCGGCGACAAGGACCTGGCGCAACTGGTCACGCCGCGCATCACGCTGATCAACACCATGAGCCGCAGCACGCTGGACGAAGCTGGCGTGTTGGCCAAATTCGGCGTGCGCCCGGATCAGATCATCGACTTCCTGGCCCTGACCGGCGACAGCATCGACAACGTGCCGGGCGTGCCCAAGTGCGGCCCGAAGACGGCCGCCAAGTGGCTGGCCGAATACGGTTCGCTTGACGGCGTGATTGCCAACGCCGACGCCATCGGCGGCAAGATCGGCGAGTATTTGCGCGAGGCGCTGCCGCAGCTGCCGCTGTCGCGCGCGCTGGTGACCATCAAGACCGACGTGTCGCTGCCGCTCAGTCCGGCGCAGCTGACGCAGCGCGCCGCCGACATCGAGCGCCTGCGCGAGCTGTACACGCGCTATGAATTCAAGACCGCCCTGCGCGACCTCGACGCCGCCACGCCGACACCAGCGCAGTCCGCGCACGAGCCACCTGCGCCAAAGCCCGGACGCCCGCCGGCGGCACCGGCGCAACAAGACGCGCCCGACCCCGCCCTGTCCGCCCCCGGCAAATACGAGCTGGTCACTACGCCGGCCCAGCTCGACGCGTGGCTGGAAAAACTGCGCAGGGCGCCGCTTATCGCCTTCGACACCGAGACCACCAGCATTGACGCCATGGCCGCCGACATCGTCGGCCTGAGCCTTTCGGTGGAGCTTGGCCGCGCCTGCTACATCCCGCTCGGCCACGACTATCCGGGCGTACCGCAACAGCTGTCGCGGGATGTCGTGCTGGGCGCGCTCAAGCCGATCCTCGAGGCCCCGGACCGGCCCAAGCTCGGCCAGCACGCCAAGTACGACATCAACATCCTGTCCCATTACGGCATTGCCGTCCGCGGCGTGACGCACGACTCCATGCTCGAGTCCTACATCTGGAACGCCACCGCTTCACGCCACGACATGGACACGCTGGCGAAGAAATATCTCGGCTACGACACCATCAAGTACGCCGATGTCGCCGGCAAGGGCGCCAAGCAGATTTCCTTCTCGCAAGTGGATCTGGACACCGCCTGCCGCTATGCCGCCGAGGACGCCGACATCACCTTGCGCCTGCACCACACGCTGTGGCCCAAACTACAAAGCGTGCCGGCGCTGCAGCGCGTGTATGAAGAACTGGAAATGCCGCTGGTGCCGGTGCTGGCCGAGATGGAACGCCGCGGCGTGCTGATCGACTGCGCCGCATTGCGCGTGCAAAGCCAGCAGCTGGGCGTGCGCATGCTGGAGCTGCGCGCGCGGGCGCACACGCTGGCCGGGCATGAGTTCAACCTCGACTCCCCCAAGCAACTGCAGGCGGTGTTGTTTGACGAGCTGGGCCTGACGGCGAAGCTCAAGACGCCAACCGGCCAACCCTCGACCAACGAGGAAGCGCTGGAAGCCATTGCCGACACCCACGAGTTGCCGCGCATCATCCTCGACTACCGCACGTTGGCCAAGCTGCGTTCGACCTACACCGACAAGCTTTCCAGCATGGTCAACCCGCGTACCGGACGCGTGCACACCAGCTATCACCAGGGTTCGGTGGCCACCGGCCGGCTGTCCTCGTCCGATCCCAACCTGCAAAACATCCCGGTGCGCACCGAGGAAGGCCGGCGCATCCGCCAGGCCTTCATCGCCCCGCCCGGCTGGGTGGTCATGGCCGCCGACTACTCGCAAGTGGAACTGCGCATCATCGCCCACCTGTCGGGCGACGCTGGGCTGCTGCGCGCCTTCCGCCACGGCGGCGACGTGCACCGCGCGACCGCGGCGGAAGTCTTCGGCGTCGCGCCGGAGCAGGTCAGCAAGGATCAACGCCGCGCCGCCAAGGTCATCAACTTCGGACTGATGTACGGCATGAGCGCCTTCGGCCTGGCGCGTGCACTGGACATCGACCGCACCGCCGCCACCGATTACATGACGCGCTACTTCACGCGCTTTCCCGACGTGCACGGCTTCATGCAGGCCACGCGCGAGCAGGCACACCGCGACGGCTACGTGCAGACCTTGTACGGCCGGCGGCTGTATCTGGACAACCTCACCTCGCGCAACCACGCCGTGCGCCAGGCGGCCGAACGCGCCGCCGTCAACGCGCCGATGCAGGGCACCGCAGCCGACATCATCAAGCGCGCCATGATCGCCATGGCCGGCTGGCTGGCGGACCGCGACGATGCACACATGCTGCTGCAGGTGCACGATGAGCTGGTCTTCGAGGTTCGCGCCGACGCCGTCGACGTGGTCCGCGCAGCCGTCATTGAACGCATGTCCGGCGCGGCGCAACTCGACGTGCCGCTGGTGGTCGACGTTGGCACCGGCGCCAACTGGGACGAAGCGCACTGATTACTTGAATGGCCATGAACGTTCCATCGGCCAGGCAAGACCCGCCGACACCTTCCCAATCACCACCCGGAACCTTTTCCCGGCAAAACACTCTTGTGTTTCGGGTGCACGCAATGGCACTCCCCCGGTCGCACCCCAGCGGCCGCAAGGCACGCATCCACCCTCCTTGAGGTGCGTGCCAGCTCTGGCCCCGAAGGCTTCCCCTGGCCTTCGGGGTTTTTTTCTGCACTTGGCGTGCACACCTGCCACGGAATACTGCAGCCACTGTCATCGAGGGGTTCACTCATGCGCATGGGTCTGTTTGTGGCCGGCATCATCCTGTTGCTTGCCGGAATCTGGGTCACGGTCGGCAACGGCACGTTCAAGCAAACCGACACCGTGGCGCAATTGGGCCCGGCCAAGATCGAGGCCACGCACACCAAGACCGTGCCGCAATGGCTCGGTGTCGGCGGCATCGTCATCGGCGGACTGCTGCTGGTCGGGGGCATCGCCGCGCGCAAGCGTTGAAGAACATCGAGCGGGCTTGAACCTGCCCAATTCCCCGGGCAAACCGCCGGCGGGACAACACCCGCGCCACACCCCCAGGCGGCGCCGATGCCGGCCGTTACAATGCGTGGATGGATGTTTCGTATCTGCTTGACCCGCTCAACGCGGCCCAGCGCGAAGCGGTGTGCGCGCCGGCTGGTCACTATCTGATCCTGGCCGGCGCCGGCTCGGGCAAGACGCGGGTACTGACCCATCGCATCGGCTGGCTGACCCAGGCCGACGCGCTGCCGCCTTGGGCCGTGCTGGCGGTGACCTTCACCAACAAGGCGGCCGGCGAAATGCGCTCGCGGCTGGCGGCGTTGATCCCCGGTGGCAGCCAGGGGCTGACTGTCGGCACCTTCCACGGCATCGCCCACCGCCTGCTGCGCCGGCATTGGCAGGACGCCGGCTTGCCGGAAACCTTCCAGATCATCGACAGCGACGACCAGCTGCGGCTGGTCAAGCGGGTGATTGCCGGGCTCGGGCTGGACGAAGCCAAGTATCCGCATCGGCAGGCCACTTGGCAGATCAACGCGTGGAAGGACGAAGGCAAGCGCCCGACCGGCATCGTGATTGCCGATCATCCGGTGACGCGCGCCCTGGTGCAGATTTATCAAGCCTACGAAGACGCCTGCCGGCGCGCCGGGCTGGTGGATTTTGGCGAGCTGCTGCTGCGTGCGCACGAGCTGTGGCTGAAAAACCCGGCGGTGCTGGCGCATTACCAGCAGCGCTGGCGGCATCTGCTGATTGACGAATTCCAGGACACCAACACGCTGCAATACGCGTGGATCCGCGTGCTTGCCGGCACCAGCGGCAGCGTGTTTGCGGTGGGCGACGACGACCAGTCCATCTACGGCTGGCGCGGCGCCAAGGTGGAAAACATGGCGCAGTTCCTGCGTGATTTCCCCGGCGCACGCACGATCAAGCTGGAGCAGAACTACCGCTCGACCTCGACCATTCTCAAGGCCGCCAACGCCGTCATCGCGCGCAACGGCAACCGCCTCGGCAAGCAGCTGTGGACGGCGGGTGACGACGGCGAGCGCATCTCGCTGTATGCCGCCTACAACGAGCAGGACGAGGCGCGCTTCGTCATCGAGCGCATCCGCGAATTCATAGCCGAGCGCGGTGCCGCGCGCGACTGCGCCATTCTCTACCGCTCCAACGCGCAGTCACGCACGTTTGAAGAGCAGCTGGTGCAATTCAAGATTGCCTACCGCGTCTACGGCGGCCAGCGCTTCTTCGAGCGCGCCGAGATCCGCGACGCGCTGGCCTACCTGCGGCTGACCGCCAATCGCCACGACGATGCCGCCTTCGAACGCGCCGTCAACACCCCGCCGCGCGGCATCGGCGAGCGCACGTTGGACGTCCTGCGCCGCCGCGCGCGCAGCGCCGACGTATCGATGTGGGAAGCGGCGCTGGCCGAGCTGGCCGGCGGCAACGACCTGGCCGGCCGGGCGAAAAACGCCGTAAAAGGGTTCCTCGGCTTCATCGATACCATGGCACTCACCTTCTCCCCCTCTCCTTCTCTCCCACGGGGAGAGGGGATGGACTTGCCGGAAACCTCCGCGCCAGACACCCCCTCACCCAACCCTCTCCCCGCAGGGGAGAGGGCTTCAGCGCTGACCCTCGCCGAGCAAGTCGACCATGCCATCGTGCAATCCGGCCTGCGCGACTACTTTGAAAAGGACAGCCGCAGCAATGCCGAGACGCGGGTGGAAAACCTCGACGAACTGGTCAACGTCGCGGCCCGCTTCGAGCGCTCGGCAGAGGACATCGAGGCCGGCTTGAGCGAACTGGCTGCCTTCCTCGCCAACGCCAGCCTGGAGGCCGGCGAAGGCCAGGCCGAAGCCGGCGACGACTGCGTGCAGCTGATGACCCTGCACTCGGCCAAGGGACTGGAGTTTCCCGTGGTGTTCCTGGTCGGCATGGAGGAAGGCCTGTTTCCCAGCCAGCGTTCGGTCGACGACGAGGGCCGGCTGGAAGAAGAACGCCGCCTGGCCTACGTCGGCATCACCCGCGCGCGGGAAAAACTCTTTGTCAGCCACGCCGAATCGCGGCGCATGCACGGCATGGAAATGCTCGCGCGGCCATCACGCTTCCTCGGCGAAATGCCGGCCGAACTCATCGACGAAGTGCGCCCGCGCGTGCACGTCGTGCGCCCGCTGTACGCCGGCCCCACGCACTACACCGGCAGCCCGGCACTGGCGGAAGAGCGCGGCGTGAAACTCGGCCAGCGTGTCAGCCACCCGACCTTTGGCGAAGGCGTGGTGATCAGCGCGGAAGGCAACGGCGCGCATACGCGGTTGCAAGTCAATTTTGAAAGTGCCGGCAGCAAATGGCTGGTCGCCGCCTACGCCAACCTCACCGTGTTGTAGGCGTCCACCGGACACGACGCCGGCAACGCCGTGCGCGGCAGAGTATGGTCAGACCGCACGCAAGCGCAGTCCAGGCCGACCCACGTTGCCGCCTCGTTGCGTGCATCACTCGTTCATTCAAGGGGAAATCGCATGAACATCAGTGTCGTCAACATGCTGTGGATCTGCATCACCTTGTTCGCCATTGCCGCCGCTGGCGGCCTGGTCATGGCTGGCGTACGCGCCTTTGCCCAGCGCAACCCGCCGGCATGGCTTGCCCTGCTGCACGGCCTGCTCGCCGGTGCCGGCCTGACCTTGCTGCTGCTCGTCTACTTCACTGCTGGCCTGCCAGCATGGGCGGCCTGGGCCCTGTTGCTCTTCCTCATCGCCGCCGGCGGTGGCGTGCTGATGAACCTGGGCTACCAGTGGCAGCAAAAACCCTTGCCGTTGGGGCTGATGTACGGCCACGCGCTGATTGCCGTCATCGGCTTCGTGCTGCTGGTCCTCGCCGCACTGGCGTAGGTACCGGTGCCGCGACCGCCGCTCAGCGTGGCAGTCGCGGCACGCCGTGCTGGTCGCGTTCCTCGACGGTGATGGAGTGGGTATCGGGCCAGGCGGGGTTGGGGTTGGCGGCGGCCCAGGGCTGCACGCTTTCGCCACGGGCAGCGGCGAAGGCATTGCGATAACAGCGCTGCGCCGGCTCGGGATGGCCTTCATCGGCCAAGGCATCACCCAGGGCCTCCCACGCCGGGGCGCCGGCATCCAGCGCCAGCGCACGCTGCAGATAGCCGCGTGCCTTGTTCCAGGCCCGCGCCCGTGTGGCCAGGCGGCCGAGGGCGACGTGCAGCGCTGGATCGTTGGGATGGGCGTCGAGCCAGCCTTCGGCGCGACGCAACCGCGCTTCGACATCTTCGGCCGGCAACGCAGCATAGGCGGTGATGAGCGGCGCCGACCACTCGCGGCGCAGGGCAGACTCCAATTCATCGGTGGCCGCCAGCAGCCGGCCCATATCCGCCGCGCGCCGGGCATAGGCCAGCACGACCGGTGCGGGGCGGCGCTGCGCCTTGGGCAGCGCCATCCACAGCGTGTCGAGCGCGGCACCGTCGGCAGCCGCGTCGATGGCGGCGGTCACGACCTGCGCCTCCAGCGTGGCATAGGCACGGCTGCCCAGCGCGGCGCTTTTCTTCAGCGGCGCCAACGCACTGCGGGCGCGTGCCGGGTTGCCGACAGCCAGCGCCGCCAGCGCCAACTCGCGCCAACCGTTGGGCGGCAGCGTGCCCTTGTCGGCATCGCTGGCAAGCAGGGCCAGGGCTTCGGCGTCCTTGCCGTCGCGGCGCAACACGCGGGCGCGCAAGACGCGCGCCGCCACCGGCACAGTCTGCGCGGCTTGATCCAACGCCTCCAGCGCCCGTGTCGACTCACCGCGTTGCAACGCGGCCTCGGCACTGGCAAGCAACGCCAGACCACGCAGCCGACCCAGCCGTGCGGCACGATTGAGGTCGCGCTCGGCGTCGACGTGGCGGCCCTCGATCAACGCGACCAAACCCGCATTCAAGCGCTGCTGGCTGACGCGCTGATGGCGCCGGGTGAAAGCGCCAAACGGCCAGCGCAGCAGCCGCCACGCAGTGCTCGCCAGCACCCACGCCACCAGCACGACAAGCACGGCGGCAACCACCGTGGTCTCCACCCGCCAGCCACGCAGGCGTACCAGCACGTAGCCGGGATCGTCCGCCACCCAATGCCAGCCGAACGCGGCCGCGGTAGCGGCGATCACCAGCAGCAAGATCGCCCGCCAGACCTTCACGGCTGCGCTCCGGGCGTGCCCGCCGCAGTGTCGGGAATGACATGGTCAGCGGCCCCGGCAGGCGCCAGCGCATGCACGCTGCGCAGGTTGCGCAGCTCGGTCAGGGCCGCACCCAGCTCCACGCTCACGGCCGGCGGCAGCGCCGAGCGCAGCTGCTCGACGCGGGCGCGGGCATCGCGCACGCGCGCGTCGGCGCCATCAAACTGCGCGGCGAGATTGGCGTCGACGCGGGCCATGGCCGTGGCGTAGCCGTCGCGATCGAACGCCATCAAGGCCACTTGTGCCTGCGCCAGATCCAGCGCGGTCAGCTCGCGCACAAAGCGCGCGTCGACCATGGCCAGCGGTGCGCCATCGTCACGCCGCACGCTGATGACGCCGGCCAGCGCGTGTGCGATGCGCTGCCATACGCCTGTCGGAGCCGGCGCGACAGCTTGCGCCGCCGGCTTGAGCGGCAGTTCGGCCACGCTGGCGCGCAGCCCCTGCAACTGCGCCAGCGCGCCGGCCTGCGCGATCGGGCGGCTCTTCTGCAACGCCTCGCGTTCGTCGCTGATGGCCTGGCGCACGCCGCTGAAGGCATCGTCATTGACCGAGGCCAGCGTCTGCGCGGCCAGCGTGAAGGCATCCAGCGCACCTTGCGCATCGTTGAACAGGCGGTAGCGCTCGGCCCCCATACGCAGCAGCGATTCGGTTTGATCAAGCAGCATGGGATCGCGGCCGGACAAGGTTTTCTCGCCAAGCCGGGCCACGGCATCCTCCAGCCGCCGGGTGTGCTCGGTCTGCGTCAGCAGGCTTTCGCGCAGGGCACGGTTGCCCTGGCTGGCATCGTCGACGCGCTGCTGCAGCGTGCTGCGCTCGTCGCGCAGCGTCGCCAGTCCTGCCTGCAGCACCGCAACGCGCTGCTGCAAGCTGCTGAGGTTGGCGCTGTCGGCGACACTGGCGCGCTGCTGCTGCCACTGCTGCCACAGCCCGTAGCCGGCGCCCGCCGCTGCCACCAACGCCAGCACCAACGCCAGCGCTGCCGTGCCGCCGCCACGCCGGGCTGGTTGCGACGATGGTTGGCGCGCACCCGGCGCCGATGGCGCCGCGGCGGGAGAAGATTGCGGCACCGCGTCGCTCGCGGCCGCGTCGGGGGCATGTATTTCGGTCATTGGCGCATGCTAACAGTCGTGGCGATACCCGGTGACTGCGCCAGGTGAAGACCCATCGCGATCAGCGCGCCGCCGCGGCAATCAGATCGGACGACAACGCGGACGCGGCGACGACGACACGCGCAAACCCGGCGGCGCGGGCGGTAGCGGCCAGGCGTTCGCTGCTGACTACCGCGGTGCTGGCCAGCCAGCGCTGCAGGGCCGGCGCCGGCAGTTGCCGGCACAGATTGGCCAGGGCCTCGCCACTGGAGATCAAGCTGCAGGCATCCGCCGGCAGCGCCAGCATGGCATCAAGGTGACGCCGATCCAGGCGCGCGCTGGTGCGGTGATAAACATGCACCTGGCGCAGGTCGGCGCCACGCCGCAACAGTTCCGCCGGCAACACACCACGCCCGCCTGGCGCACCGATCATGGCCACCCGCCGACCAGCGACATCGGCCAAAGCCGGATGCGCAAGCAGGCCCTCGCTGTTGGCCTGCGCGGGCACCAGCGGTGCGGCCACGCCGTGGCGACGCAGGGCACTCGCCGTGCCCTGGCCGACGGCCAGCACGGTGGCGCGAGTACGCAAGGCCAGCAGCCGCGCCGCAAAATGCACTGCCGCCGGGCTGGTGAAAAGCAGCACGGCATCGCCCAGCGCCGCGCACAGTGCCGCATGCGTTGCCGCGTCGCCATCGGCACGCAGCGCCAGGCCCGGCAGCAACACCGGCACGCCGCCCGCACGCCGTACTTGTCGCGCCTGCGCCGCGCCCATGCCCACCGGCCGGGTAATCACCACCCGCCGGCCACGCAAATCCACCTTGGTCTGTGCTGTCATCGCCTGCCTGCCATCCCGCGCCACTACGGGATTGAGTGTAGCCACCGCTAGACTGGGCAGTTCCTCCGCCAGCCCACGCTCCCCATGATCGAACCCGGTACCTGCAGCGACCACGCCACGACGGTGAGCCCCGCGCCCGCCGCCACGCCGCCCCGGCCAAGTCAGGCCATGCCGGATCGCGATGCGGTGGTGGCTTTCATGCGCGACACCATCCCCATGGCCCGCGCACTGGACGTGCGCTGCGCGCCATGTGCCGACGACCAGTTCGCGCTGGCGGCACCGCTGCCGCCCAACATCAACGACAAGGGCTGCGCTTTTGGTGGCAGCCTGGTCAGCACCATGACCTTGTGCGCGTGGGCTCTGGTTGAATTGACCTTGCGTCGGCACGCAGTCGCCTGCGACGTGTTTGTCGCCGACTCCAGCGTGCGCTACCTGGCACCGGTGTGGGGCAATTTTCGCGCCCGGGCACAGGTTGCCACCGACGGCGATTGGGACACTTTCCTGTCGACCCTGCGCGCCCGCGGCAAGGCGCGCATCGACATTGTCTGCGCCATCGACGACGGCCAGGGCGGCGCGGCAGCGACGCTCACCGCGCACTTCGTGGCCAAACGTCGCGCCGCGCCGGCCGCCGGCGCATGAGGCAGAATGCAAGGCTGGTCATCCACGGGGACACACCCATGCGCCGCATCCTGGTCACCCTGACCGCCCTGGTCCTGCTGGCAGTGGCTGGCTGCGCCACGCAGACGCGCAGCAAATCGCTGACCACCACGCTCAAGGCCTACGCCAGCACCGTGCGCTGGGGCGACTTTGCCAGCGCCGCGCAGTTTGTCGATCCGGCCGCGCGCAAGGCGCATCCATTGTCGTCGCTGGACATGGCGCGCTACACCCAGGTGCGGGTAAGCGAATACAACGACGACGCCGGCCCCGTGCCGGTCAGCGATACCGAGGTGCGCCAGACCGTGCTGATCAACCTGATCAACATCAACACCCAGGCCGAACGCAGCGTGGTCGACCACCAGACCTGGCACTACGACGCGGCCACCAAACACTGGTGGCTGACCAGCGGCCTGCCCGACATCACGCGCGAATGAGCGCCACGCCAAGCCGCGGCACGCCACGTCCGTATAATCGCCGATTCCCTTCCAGGCACGGCGCCCAACGCGACCGTGGAATGTCATGAGCGATTTCCTGCACAAGCTGCCCGAGTTCGTGGGCAACCATCTGGCGCTGTCCGTGTTGTTCGTGATCCTGCTGGTCGCGCTCATCGTGCTGCAGTTGGTCGCCCTGTTTGGCAAGACCCGCGAGCTGACGCCGGCGGGCCTGACCACGCTGATCAATCGCGACAATCCGCTGCTGGTCGATCTGTCGGCACTGGTCGATTTCGAAAAGATGCACATTCCCGGCGCCCGCCATGTGGCGATGAGCCAGTTTGATCCGGAGAGCAAGGACCTGGCCAAGGCGCGCGAACTGCCGGTGGTGGTGATCGATCGCGACGGCCGCGGCAACGCCGCCAAGGCCGCGCAACGGTTGGTCAAGGCCGGCTTCACCCGCGTGCACATGCTGGCCGGCGGCACGCTGGCCTGGCGCCAGGCGCAACTGCCGGTGGCCAAGGGCAAGAAGTGATCGGCACCGCGGCGGGGTTGGTTGCCGGCACGCACGCTTCGACGCTGCTTGCTTGCCGCAAGCTACGCTCGGCGTGGATGGTTTATGCGGCTGGTCAAATTCCGTTCGTTGTTCCGATGACCATCAACGCTCGATGGCGTTGTGGTCGTCGGCCAGGGTGAAGCCGGCACGACCGGCAATGATTTGCGCCAGCACGTCCGGCGCATACTCAAACGAATCGAAGTACAGCCGCGACTCACGCGCACCGGCAGCGGCGAAACCGCTGCGGCCGGCCTCGACCATCGCCGGCGGACCGCTCATGTAGATGTCCCAGCCGGACAAGTCCGGCCAATCGGCAAGCACCGCCGCATGCACCAGCCCGCGACGCAGCCCGGTGTCACCATCGGGCGCAGACACCACGGCGTGGAATTGGAGGTTCGGCGCGCGCTGCGCCCAGCCCTGCGCCAGGCCCAGCAGATACAAGTCCGCCACGCTGCGCGCGCCCCAATACACCTGCATCGGGCGCCGTGTGCCCAGGGCAAGAAAGTGCTCGACGATGGCCTTGATCGGTGCAAACCCGGTGCCGCCGGCCATGAACAGCATCGGCCGCTCCGAATCCTCGCGCGGCACGAAGGTGCCCAGCGGACCGTCGATGCGCAGCGTATCGCCCACCTTGAGCACGTCGCTGACATGCGAGGTGAACCCGCCACCGGACACATGCCGCACATGCAGCTCGATGGCACCGTCCGCCTGCGCAGCGTTGGCGATGGAAAACGGCCGGCGCCGACCATCGTCAAGCAACACGTCCAGATACTGTCCCGGCAACCGCCGCAGCGGCCGTTCACCGGGCAGCGGCAGCAGGCGCAGGCCAACCACGCTTGGCGCCAGCGCCCATTTGTCGGCTACCCGCAGCACCATCTCGCGGCGGCGAATCTGCGCCACCGACGGCACTTCGCGTGCCTGCAGCAGCAAGTCGCTGGCCGGCACCGCCTGGCACAACAGCACCGCGCCATGCGCCACCGCCTGCGCATCCAGCCCCACGGGCGGTAGGCGCGGGTAGACGCAGCGCCCTTCCAGCAACGTCGCCTTGCAGCTGCCGCACACGCTGGCGCGGCACGAATACGGCAGCGCCACGTGTGCCCGCTGCGCGGCCTCCAGCACCGTCTCGCCGGATTCCACCGGAAACTGGCGGCCCGACTGCTTGAGTGTCACGGTGTAGGTCAAATCAAGGCCATCCCAAGGCGTGCGCCGCGCGCGGCAAAGGCGGCACGGGCAGTGCGGATTGTCGCGGCGGTCGCGGTTGCCGACAATGGCCGATTGTCCCACGAGGAAAAGCCCATGAGCATCTGGCACCAGCGCCCCGACCTGGAAACCATCAACGGCTGGAGCGCCAACACGCTGATGCAGGCGCTCGGCATCCGCATGACAGCCGTCGGCGAGGACTGGCTCACCGGCACCATGCCGGTCGACACCCGCACCCATCAACCCTATGGCCTGCTGCACGGCGGCGCGTCGGTGGCGTTGGCTGAGACCCTCGGCAGCACTGCGGCCATGCTGACGCTGGACCCCGAGCGCTTCCTCACCGTCGGCCTGGACATCAATGCCAACCACCTGCGCGGCGTGCGCGACGGCATCGTCACCGGCACCGCGCGGCCGCTGCACATCGGCCGCAGCACCCAGGTGTGGGAAATCCGCATCGTCGACGCCGCGGACGCACTGGTGTGCATTTCCCGGTTGACCATGGCCGTGATCGCCGCGCGCAAGGCTGCCGCCGCGTGAACCATGGTGCGCCGTATGCCGGACTGACGCCGGACGTGGTGCTGGACGCCATCAGCGCCTGCCACTTGTGGCCCGACGGTCGGCTGCTGGCCTTGAACAGCTACGAGAACCGCGTCTGGCAAGTGGGCCTGGAAGAGGCGCCGCCGGTGATCGCCAAGTTCTATCGCCCCGGCCGCTGGAGCGATGCGGCCATCGCCGAGGAGCATGCCTTTGCGCAAGAGCTGGCCGACGCCGAACTGCCAGTGGTCGCCCCGCTGTCCTTCGCCGGCAACACGCTGCTGCGCCACGCCGGCTTTCGCTACGCGCTGACCCCGCGCCACGGCGGTCGCGCGCCGGAGCTGGAAGCCCCCGATCAGCTGCAATGGCTGGGGCGGCTGATTGCGCGCATGCACGCCGTCGGCGCGCGCCACGCCTTCGCCCATCGCGCCACGCTGGACACGGCGACGATGGTGCATGTGCCGGTACGCGCGGTGCTGGCCAGCACGCTGCTGCCGGCCCATCTCACACCCAACTACCGCGCCGCAGCCACGCGACTGGCCACCGCCATCGACGCGCGACTGGCTGCGGTCGGACCGGTACGCCAGCTGCGGCTGCACGGCGACTGCCATCCCGGCAACGTGCTGTGGACCGACGCCGGCCCGCACTTTGTCGACCTTGACGACGCCCGCACCGGGCCGGCCGTGCAGGACTTGTGGATGCTCGCGCACGACAACGCGGCCCTGACCGCGCTGCTCGAAGGCTACCGGCAATTCCGCGATTTCGACGCCACCGAACTGGCCTTGATTCCCGCCCTGCGCGCCATGCGCCAACTGCACTACGCCGGTTGGATCGCCGCACGCTGGGACGACCCCGCCTTCCCCGCCGCCTTCCCGTTCGCCGCCGAAGCCCGCTGGTGGAACCAGCACGTCACCGACCTGCACGAACTGGCGGACGCGCTGTAAGCGCGCCCTGGGCGCGACGCTTTGACCCGCGCCCGCACGGCATGCGCGATGGCTGTTGCGTGGTCTTGCTGTACACAGCCTTCGAGCATCCGCGGCGCCCGGGCCACCTTTCTCTGACCTGCCCACCCGCAGGAGCGCGCTCGCACGCGAGCGCTCCTGCACTGGTGTTGGAAACAGCAAGAGCTTTCGAGCGCCTGCGGCGCGCGATGCTCCTACTCAAGTGGGTTGGAACAACCAGAGCTTTCGAGCGCCTGCGGCGCGCGAGTCACTTTTCTCCGAGTGGCCGGAGAAAAGTAACCCAAAGAGGGGCCACCCC
>CAZMPZ010000026.1:0-26489 GCA_964568445.1 uncultured Rhodanobacter sp.
TCTTTTCGCCCGGCCACGGGCGAAAAGCGCCAAGCGGGGTGCCTCTCTCTTTGGTGACTTTCTCTCGGGCAAGCGAGAGAAAGTGACTCGGGCGCCGCAGGCGCTCGAAAGCTTCGGTCGTTTCCCGAACACCAGTGCAAAAGCATCGCCCGCGAGCGGGCTCCTACAGCGGGATCACAAGGCCCCACCGCGGGAGAGGGAGCAGGAGCCCGCCCCCGAACCACACTACAATGACCGGTTTGCGTCCCCGCCGACCTGCCTCCATGCCCACTCATCTCGAAGAAACCCGCCGCCGCCGCACGTTTGCCATCATCAGCCACCCTGATGCGGGCAAGACCACGCTGACGGAGAAGCTGTTGTTGTTCGGCGGTGCGATCCAGATGGCCGGCGCGGTGAAGGGGCGCAAGGCAGCGCGGCACGCCACCTCCGACTGGATGGCGCTGGAAAAAGAACGCGGCATTTCGGTTACCTCGTCGGTGATGCAGTTTCCCTACGCCGGCAAGATCGTCAACCTGCTGGATACGCCCGGACACGCGGATTTTTCCGAGGACACCTACCGCGTGCTGACCGCGGTGGACTCGGCGCTGATGGTGATCGACTGCGCCAAGGGCGTGGAGGAGCGCACGATCAAGTTGATGGAGGTGTGCCGGCTGCGCGATACGCCGATCATGACCTTCATCAACAAGCTCGATCGCGAAGGTCGGCCGCCGATTGAATTGATCGACGAGGTCGAATCGGTGCTGGGCATCGCCTGCGCGCCAATCACCTGGCCCATCGGCATGGGCAAGCGGCTCAAGGGCGTGTACCACTTGCTGCGCGACGAGGTGCATGTGTTCCAGCCGGGACGCAACCACACGCGGCAGGACTCGACCATTTTCAAGGGCCTGGACGCGCCCGGCCTGCTGGAAAAAGTCGGCGCCGAAGCCATGCGCGAGCTGCACGAGGAACTGGAGCTGGTGCGTGGCGCGGCGCCCGCCTTCGACCACGCGCAATATCTGGCCGGCCGGCAGACACCGGTGTTCTTCGGCTCGGCAGTGAACAACTTTGGCGTGCAGCTGCTGCTCGATTTTTTCACCGGGCACGCCCCCTCGCCGCATCCACACGCCACCACCACGCGCGTGGTACAGCCGGAGGAGGCGGCGTTGTCCGGCTTCGTGTTCAAGATCCAGGCCAACATGGACCCGGCCCATCGCGACCGCGTCGCCTTCATGCGCGTGTGCTCGGGCACGTATACCGGCGGCATGAAAATGCTGCAGACGCGTACCGGCAAGGAGGTGCGCATTGCCAATGCGCTGACCTTCATGGCCTCCGACCGCGAGATCGTGGAAACCGCCTATCCCGGCGACGTCATCGGGTTGCATAACCACGGCACCATCACCATCGGCGACACGTTCACCGAAGGCGAGACGCTGCACTTCACCGGCATTCCCAACTTTGCGCCAGAGTTGTTCCGCCGCGCGCACCTGCGCGATCCGCTGAAGATGAAGGCGCTCAACAAGGGCCTGGCGCAGCTGTCGGAAGAAGGCGCCACGCAGTTTTTCCGGCCGCTGATGAGCAACGACCTGATCCTGGGCGCCGTCGGCGTGCTGCAGTTTGAAGTGGTCGCCTACCGGTTGAAGGACGAATACAACGTCGACGCCAACTTCGAGGCGGTGGCCGTGAGCACCGCGCGCTGGGTGCACTGCGAGGACGAGCACACGCTGGAGGAGTTTCGCGAAAAGAACGCCATGCACCTGGCGCTCGACGGTGCCGGCGAGCTGGTCTACATCGCGCCCACCCGCGTCAACCTGCAATTGGCGCAGGAGCGCTGGCCCACGGTGCGCTTTACCAACACCCGCGAACGCGCGGTGGCGGTGGAATTGTAGGGCGCCAGCCGCACTGCTAGCGTGAGGGGCGTTGACAGGGGACGACGCATGCACGGGCCAACCATCGCTTTCACCACACCAGCCAATGCACCACGCTGGCGACGCTGGCTGGTGTTCTCGCCGCTGGCGCGGATCGTGATCTTCGCCGCCATGCTCATCGTGCTCAGCCTGGCGCTGGGCGCGCTGCTGCACACCGTCGGCTGGCTGCGCAAGGACGCGCCGGACGTTCTCCACGGCGTGGGCCAGCTGCTCATGCGGGCCGGGCCGGCGCTGCTTGCCTACCTGCTGCTGGTGCGCTGGGTGGAGCGCCGTGCGGTCACCGAGCTGGCACCACGCAAGCTGCTCCGTGGCGGCATCACCGGCGCGATCCTCGGCCTGCTGCTGTTCAGTGCCGTGGTCGGCGTGCTGTACCTGCTGGGCAGCTATCGCGTCATCGGCAGCAATCCGGGCGCGCCCTGGCTGCCGGCGCTGCTGATGGTGGGGCTGGGCGCGGGCATCGGCGAGGAAATCATCACCCGTGGCGTGCTGTTTCGCATCGCCGAGGAAGGCCTGGGTACGTGGTGGGCGCTGCTGATCTCCGCATTGTTCTTCGGCGCGGCACACCTCGCCAATCCGGGCGCCACGCTGTGGGCCGCGGCTGCCATCGCGATCGAGGCCGGGCTGCTGTTTGGCCTGATCTACCACCTGACCCGGTCGCTGCCGGTGTGCATGGGCCTGCACGCGGCGTGGAACTTTGCGCAAGGCACGATCTACGGCATTCCGGTATCGGGCACGCCGGCCAATGGCTGGCTGGTGTCCCGCCGCAGCGGACCGGACTGGCTGAGCGGCGGTGTGTTTGGCGCCGAGGCGTCGGTGGTCGCCCTGGCGATGTGTTCGCTGTGCACGCTGGGGCTGTTGCGGGTCGCGTGGCGGCGTGGCTCGATCGTGCATCCGGCATGGCGACGCTGAACCGCGGATGGTCGGCGTGCGGCGCACGGCATGCCACACCCTGCCCCCACGCACCCACTCGCGAGTGCCTGCGGTAGAGTCACCCCGCGCAGCGGAATCGCCATGACAGACACGTCCAAACATCGCCCGCCATCGTGGCTGGCCAACTTGCCGGGACGCTACAAGATCCTGCTTGCCGTCGTGCCGCTGCTGGGCCTGTTTTTGCTGACCAGCATCGCCACGCTGGTCACGCTGCGGCACGAGGCCGGCACCCGGCATCTGGCGCAGCATGCCTACGCGGTGCTGGCGGCCGTTGACCAGGTGCGGGAAACCAGCCAGCTGATGGTGATCGGTGCGCGCGGCTACATGTCTTCCGGCGATACGGCGGAACGCCTGGCCTATGAGCAAGGCAGGCGCGACTTTGCCGCCGGGCTGGCCGCGCTGCGTGACCTGGCCACCGGCAACGCCACCCAGCAGGTACAGATCGATCACATCCAGGACCTGGCAACGCGCTGGCAGCATGCCGTCGACACCAAAGTCATCGCACCGCTGCAGGCTCAGCCTGGTGGCGATCCGGCACAAGCGGCGGTGCGTCGGGCCCAGTTGGCCGCCAACTACCGCACCACCAGCAGCGTGCGCGGCGCCGATGTCGCGGCGGCGCTGGGGCGCATGGCGAAAGCCCAGCAAACCGTGCTGACGGCGCGCAACCTGCGGGCCGACACCGCGCTGCGGCTGCTGTTGATATTCACGGCACTGGCGGCCTTGTCCGGCATGGTCTTTGGCGCCTATGTCATCTGCGCATCCAACCGGTTGATCACGGTACCGCTGCGGCAGATCACCGACATGATGAACCGGGTGGCCAAGCGCGACACCCGCGTCGTCGTCACGCGCCTGCGCCGCGCCGACGAGATTGGCGAACTGGCCCGCGCGCTGCAGGTATTCAAGGAAACCGCCGCCAGCGTCAACGACCAGACCTGGGTCAAGTCGCAACTGGCCGCCGTCTCGCAACACCTGCAGGAAGCCACCACGCATCGCGAATTCGCACAGGCGCTCACCGCCCTGGTGGCGCCGCTGGTGCACGCCGGCGTGGCTTTGTATTACCTGCATGACAGTACCCATCAACGGCTGGAACTGCTTGGCAGTTATGGCCTGCAGGAATCATGGGGCACGGCCGATCCACTGGCGCCGGGCGAAGGTTTGGTTGGCCAGTGCCTCCTCGACCGGCAAAGCATCGAGCTGGACAACCTGCCCACCGACTACGTGCAGGTGCATTCCGGCAGCGGGCAAGCCCCGGCCTCGCATTTGCTGATCCTGCCGGTGATCCATCGCGAGGCGGTCATCGGCGTGCTTGAGCTGGCGGGTTTCACTGCCCCCAGCCCGGTCCAGCGCGAGCTGCTGCACGCTCTGCTGCCACTGCTGGCGTTGACCCAGGAAAACCTCACGCGTGCCGTCAACACCCAGGATTTGCTGGAGCGTACGCGCCTGCAGGCCGAGGACCTGCGCGTATCCGAGTTGCTGATGCGCCAGCAAAAGGCCGTCCTGCACGACAACAACGCCGCGCTGCAAGCCAAGACCGACGAGCTGGAATCCTCGCAACGGCAGCTGCGCCAGCAAGCCGAACAATTGCGCGCGTCCAACACGCAGCTGCGCGACCAGGCTGAACACCTGGATCGCCAGCACGCGGTGCTGGAGGAACTGCAGCAGGAGACCGCGGAAAAAGCCGACCAGCTGGCACGCTCCAGCCAGTACAAGTCCGAGTTCCTGGCCAACATGTCGCATGAGCTGCGCACGCCGCTCAACAGCCTGCTGATCCTGTCGCGCAACCTGGCCGACAACGCCCGCGGCAACCTGGACGCCGAGCAGGTGGAGTCGGCGCACATCATCCACGACGCCGGCAGCAGCCTGCTGACGCTCATCAACGACATCCTGGATTTGTCCAAGATCGAGGCCGGGCGCATGGAGCCGGTCATGGAGACGGTATTGCTGGGCGCGTTCGCCCAACGCCTGCGGCGCGTCTTTGCCCACGTCGCCAGCGAACGCCAGCTGGATTTCAACGTGACCGTCGCGCCGGATCTGCCACCCAGCCTGCGCACCGACGGCGTGCGCCTGGAGCAAATCGCCAACAACCTGCTGAGCAACGCCTGCAAGTTCACCCGCCGCGGCGGCGTCGACGTGACGCTGGCGCTGGCCGGCACCGATGCGGACGACACTCCTGCCGCCCTGCGTGGCCAACCCTTGCTGACACTGACGGTCGCCGACACCGGCATCGGCATCCCCGCCGATAAATTACAGCGCGTCTTCAACGCTTTCGAGCAGGTGGACGCCGGCACCAGTCGCCAGTTTGGCGGCACCGGCCTGGGCCTGACCATTTCGCAGCGGCTGGCCCGCCTGCTGGGCGGAGAGCTCACCGTCAGCAGCGAGCCAGGTGCTGGTAGCCGGTTCGTGGTGTGGCTGCCGCTGGTGCCGGGCACGGACGCCGCGACGCCGGACGACGATCGAACCACGCCGCCATCGCCCGACGCGCCACCGCCGGCAGCGAACCGGGCGGCCACGATACTGGTGGTCGAAGACGACACGGCGCTGGCACATGTCCTGGCCGGCGTGGTCAAGGCCCACGGCCACGACGTGCTGCTGGCCCACGACGGCACCAGCGCCGTGCAGCTGGCGCGCGCACATCATCCCGATGGCGTCCTGCTCGACATCAGCCTGCCGGCGATCGACGGCTGGGCCGTGCTCGCGGCCCTGCGCGAGCGCCCGGACACCGCCGCCATCCCGGTGCATTTCATCTCCGCCAGCGACGAGGCCAGGCGCGCCATGGCGGCCGGCGCCGTCGGTTTCCTGCTCAAGCCGGTAACACGCGAAGCGGTGGCCGAAGCCCTGGAACGCCTGCTGGCGCACCGGCCGCAACTGGCGGGCCAATGCGTGTTGCTGGTGGACGACGACATGCGCAACCTGTTTGCCTTGGCCAAGACCCTGCGCGACTGGGGCCTGCACGTCTTGATGGCGTCCAACGGACGCAAGGCGCTGGACACGCTGGCCGAGCACGCCGGCATACAACTGGTGTTAATGGACATCATGATGCCGGTCATGGACGGCTATACGGCTATTTCACTTATCCGTTCGCAAGCCACGCTGGCGACGTTGCCGATCATCGCGCTCACCGCCAAGGCCATGCCCGGCGACCGCGAGCGCTGTCTCGAGGCGGGCGCCAGCGACTACCTGACCAAGCCCGTCGACCTGGACCAGCTGGCCCTCGCCCTGCACCGCTGGCTGGGCGCCCGTATCGCACTGGAGCCACGCAACGCATGAGCGAACGCCCCAAGCTCCTGGTCGTCGACGACAGTCCGGCCAACCTGTTCAGCATGCGCCAGCTGCTTGCGGCCAGCGGTGCGCAGCTGTTCGAGGCCACCAGCGGCGAGGCCGCGCTGCAACTTTGCCTGGAACACCGCTTCGCGCTGATCCTGCTTGATGTGCACATGCCGGACATGGATGGTTTCGAGGTCGCCAACCTGCTGGGCGCCACCGAGCAGACGCGCGAGACGCCGGTGATCTTCGTCACCGCCGCCTACGACGACGACTTCAACCGACTCAAGGGCTACCGCGCCGGCGCGGTCGATTACATCGCCAAGCCGATCAACGACGTCATCCTGCAATCCAAGGTGCGCGTGTTCCTGGACCTGTATGCCGCGCGACAAGCCTTGCAGCGGGCGCTCGACGACCTGGCCGAGCGCAACGACCAGCTCACGGCCGAGATTGCCGAACGCACCCGCGTCACGGCCTTGATCCGCCATCAGGCCAGCCATGACATGCTCACCGGGCTGGCCAACCGCATGCTGTTCCGCGACCGCCTGGAGCAGGCCATTCGCCACGCCGATCGTCACCAGCGGCGCTTCGCGCTGGCCTGCGTGGACCTGGACGGATTCAAGGCCGTCAATGACGAGCACGGTCATCAGGCCGGCGACGCCCTGCTGTGCGAAGTGGCCCGGCGCATGCGCGCGCGCCTGCGCGACAGCGACACCGTGGCCCGCCTGGGCGGCGACGAATTCGCGCTGATCCTGGAAAGCACCGAAGACAACGACACCACGCACCGCCTGTGCGAAGACCTTGGCCGGCGCCTGGCCGCGCCCTACGCACTGACGGTCAACGACACGCCGATCGAGGCGCACGTCACCGCCAGCATCGGCGTCGTGCACTATCACCCGCATGCGCGGGCGGGCGCCGACGAACGCCTGATCCATGCCGCCGATGCCGCCATGTACCGCGCCAAGCAAAGCGGCAAAAACCGTTGCGTGACCAGCGCGGATCAAGATTGACCTGATGCGGCGCCCTGCGCCGCGGCGCCTACGAAGTATCATCGCCGCCCACACGTTGAAGGTGCATCGCCATGTACACGCTCTACTACAGCCCCGGCTCCGCCAACCTGGTGGTGCATCTGGTCCTGCTTGAAATCGGCGCGGCGTACACGCTCGAACGCGTCAACCTCGACAGCGGCCAGCAGCGCAGCGCGGCCTACCTCGCGCTGAACCCGAACGGCGTGGTGCCGACGCTGGTGATCGACGGCATGCCGCACGGCGAAGCCGCCGCGCTGGCGATGCTGCTGGCCGAGCGTCATCCCGAGGCTGCGCTGGCACCCGCCGTCGGCAGCGCGCTGCGTGCGGATTACCTGCAGTCGACGCTGTATCTGGCCAATACGCTGCAGCCACTGTTTCGCCAATGGTTCTATCCACACGACCATGTCAGCCAGGGCATGGAGACGCTGCAGGCGGCGTCGCGCGCCGGCATCGAAAAATGCTGGACGCAGCTTGACCGGCAGCTGGCCGCGCGCGGCCCGTATCTGCTGGGCGAAACGTTCAGCCTGGTGGATTTGTACGCATTGATGCTGATGCGCTGGTCACGCAACATGCCGCGCCCGGCCACCACCTGGCCGCACCTGGCCCAGCTTGCCGCGCTGCTGAAAGCGCGACCGTCGTGGCAACGTGCCTGCGACGAAGAAGGCCTGACCGAGTGGGCTTGAAGCCGTGACCGCTGCGCCCGATGCCGATGCCTGGGCCGTCTACTTGATCGAATGCACCGACGGCCGCGTCTACACCGGCATCGCCCGCGATCCGCAGCTGCGCTATGCCAAGCACCTCGCCGGCAAGGGCGCGCGCTTCACCCGCTCCGACCCGCCACGCCGGCTACTGGGCTGGGTCTGGGTCGCCGACCACGGCAGCGCGCTGCGCCTGGAAATCGCCTGGAAAAAGCTGCCGCGCGAGCAGCGCATCGCCGCCCTGCAAACCCGACTCGCCCCAACTCCGCGATAGCCGGGACACCATGCGGTTCGGTCCGGACCGGGCTGCCGCAGGAGTTTGCTCGCGGGCTACTACGGCAACGATGGCAACGGCAGCCACAGCCTGGCGATGGCGCCGTTCGCGCCGTCACGGGCACTCAGGCTGACGCCACCGTCATGCGCCTCGGCAATCTGTCGCGCCAGCGCCAGGCCGATGCCGGAGCCACCGGACTTGGTGGTGAAGAAAGGCACGAACAGGTTTTCGCTGGGCGGTGGGCCGGGGCCATCGTCCTCCATTTCAATCAACGCGCGCGCGCCGTCGCGGCGCCAACGCACGCGCACGCCGCCCACCGGCAGCGAGGCTTCCACGGCGTTGCGCAAAAGATTGATGAGTGCCTGTTCCAGCTGGTCGGGGTCGGCCTGCACCGTCAATGGTTCGCCGGCTTCCAGCGTCACCGGCAAGCGTGATTCCAGCTGCGCAAGCTTGGCCAGCAGGGCCTGCAGCTCCACTGCGTGCGGCTGCGGCACCGGCAGCCGCGCCAGTTGGCTGTAGCTCGACAGGAATCGCCCCAGCGCTGCGGCGCGGTGGCCGATCAGGTCCAGCCCGGTACGAAAATCCTCGCGCCAATCGGCGGGCAAGGGGTCGCGCGCGGCCAGCGTGGCCAGCGTATCGGCCAGCGACTGGATTGGCGCCAGCGAGTTGTTGACCTCGTGGCCCAGCACGCGCAGCAGGCGCTGCCAGGCGGCGCGCTCTTCCTCGCGCAGCACGCGGCCGACATCGTTCACCACCAGCAGCTGGCCGCCGCGACCGCCACTGCGCAGCGGCGCGTGGCGGATGTCGAAGCGGCCGCTGCGTCCCGGAAAGACTTGTGTGCGCAGATGTGCCGCCGGGCCTTCCAGCAAGGCGGCCAGGCCGAGTTCCGCCGCCGACAGGCCGAACAGGCGTTGCTGCTCGGCATCCAGCAGGCGTTGTGCGGCGGGGTTCAGCAGGCGCAGCCGCTGCGCTTCGTCGAACACGAACACCGCGCTGTCCAGCGCCGCCAGAGTCTTGCCGAGCAGGAAGGAGGACTCCTCGAACGCCAGCCGCTCGCGCTGCAGGCGTTCGGCCAGGGCGTTGATGTCGACAATGGCATCGCCCAGCACGCTGTGCTGCACGCCGCGCAGGCTGTAGTCGCCCTGGCGCAGGGCTTCCACGAGACCCGACAAGGTGTAGAGCGGAAACACCACGCGCCGGTATTGCCAGCGCACCAGCAGCACCGTGGCGATACCGGCCACGCTGACGATGATCCCGCGCCACAACGGAGACCACGCGACCACGGCCAGCGCGCACATGGCGAGGAACGTCGGCGTCGCCAGCAACACGCTGCCCAGCAGCACACGCCGCTCAAAACGCGGCATGCGACCAACACGCCGACGACGCGATTCAGTCGCCATCGGCGCCTGCGTCGCGCAGCTCGTGCTTGTCCAGCCGGCGATACAGCGACTGGCGTGTGATGCCCAGCGCATCGGCGGCATGCTGCAGGTTGCCGCCCGCACGCTCCACGGCGCGGCGCACCAGTCGTGCCTCGGCCTGCTCCAGCGTCATCGCATCGAGACGGGTGTCCACCGGCGCGTCGGCCTCGCCGAAGGCCAGCGCGGCGGCGCTCACCTCGTCGTGTACCGCAAGCAATGCGGCGCGCTCCATCGAGTGCTGCAGCTCGCGCACGTTGCCAGGCCAGTGCCACGCCATGAGCGCGCGCTCGGCCGACGGCGCAAGCCGCAAGCCGTCGCGGTCGTAGCGCCGCGCATGACGCGCAAGGAAACCGCGCGCCAGCGGCAGGATGTCCTCCACGCGCTCGCGCAGCGGTGGCAGGCGCACCTCCAGCGTGTTCAGGCGATACAGCAGGTCGCGACGAAAACGCCCGGCGGCGACTTCCGCCGCGAGATCGGCATTGGTCGCCGACACCAGCCGCACGTCGGCACTTTGCGTGCGCGACGAGCCGAGCCGTTCGAACTCGCCGTCCTCCAGCACACGCAACAATTTCGGCTGCTGTGACAGCGGCACGTTGCCCACCTCATCCAGGAACAGCGTGCCGCCATCGGCCAGTTCGAAACGGCCGATGCGTTCGCTCTTGGCGTCGGTGTAGGCGCCCTTCACGTGGCCAAACATTTCCGACTCGAACACGCTTTCGGCCAGACCGCCCATGTTGACCTTGACCAGCGAGTGCGCGGCACGCGGCGACAAGGCATGCAGGCGCTGCGCAATCACGCCCTTGCCCGTGCCGTTCTCGCCCAGCACCAGCACGTTGGCATCGCTGGGCGCAATCCGCGCCACCAGCTCCAACACCCGTTGCATGACCGGCGACTCGGCGATGAAATCCTCGTCACCACCACGCAGCAAGGCGTTCTCCGCCTCCAGATGCCGCTGTCGCCGCGCGGCCGCGGACAGGGCAATCTGCGCGCGCAGCACGGCGAGAAGGCGTGCGTTGTCCCACGGTTTCTCGATGAAATCCGCCGCGCCGCGACGCATCGCCGCGACCGTCAACGGCACGTTGCCCCACGCCGTCATCACCACCACCGGCACGTCGGGCGCGAGTTGACGCAAGCGCTCCAGAAGCGCCAGCCCTTCCTCGCCCGAGGTGGTGTCACGCGAATAGTTGCCGTCGATCAACGCACAGGCAAACTCGCGCTTGCGCGCCGCCTCCAGCGCCGCTGCCGGATCGGCCACGCCCACGCTGGCAATGCCCTCGGCCTTCAACAACAGGCGCAGCGCCTCGCGCACATCGGCCTGGTCGTCGGCAAGCAACACGGTGGGTTTCGTATCGACTGACATAACTCAGTACCCGGCCTCTTTCTGGTGCCGGAACGCCAGCACGAACACGGCATCCTCGTCGGCGACATGGCGGTACAGGGCCACATAGCCTGAATCTCCGAAAACGATCACCAGCTCACGCAGTTCCGGCGCAGCGGACAGAGGCCGGCCGATTCCGGGCGCCGATTCCAGCGACAGCAACTGCTGTTCGATCGCTTGCGCGGCACGACGGGAAGCTTCCGGCGCCCTGCCTGCAAGGAACTGGCGACAACGCTCCAGCCCTGCCAGCGCAGCTTCCGTAATGATTACTCGTGGCACGCGGGCGCCGCCTTTTCCTCATCTGTGCCCCAGGTGGCCAGCCATGCCCGCGCTTCCTGCCCCGTCACATGGCGTCCCGTTTCTCGATACGCCTGCCAGGAAGCCAATGCCTCCTGTCGAAAGCTCTCGCGCGCTTCCTCACGTTCGACATACTGCTGGATGGCCTCGCGCATGATCCAGTGCGCAGAGCGCTGGCGCAAACCGGCCAGATGCTGAATGCGATCTTTCAGGTCATCGTCGATCTTCACCGAAACAGCCATGTCGAGGCCTCCATCGTCAAAGGTATTACTCATTGATAATGTAGGCCTTCATGGAATGCGTGTCCACGCCCCACCTATTCGTAACGCAGCGCCACCGCCGGATCGACGCGCAACGCCCGGACCAGCGGCACCAGTGCGGCCAGCAGCGCGATGCCGACCACCAGCAGCAACACCGGAACGAACACGGTCGGGTCATGCGCCTGCGTATGCAGGCCGGGGTCGGCCAGCAATTGCGACCACGGCCACGCCAGTACGGCGCCCATGAGCAGGCCGATACCAAGCTGCCACGACAGCTGCCGGCCGACTTCGCGGGCAATCGCGCCGTTGCCCGCGCCGATCGCGCGGCGGATGCCGATCTCGCGCGTGCGTTGCGCCACCGAGAACGCCAGCACGCCGTACAGGCCGGCGCCGGCCAGCAGCAACGCCACCAGGCCCAGCGCGCCGAACACGGTGGAAAGCACGGTGAGGCCCACCCGCTCCTGCGCCATCGCGGCCGCCTGGGAGCGCAAATCGTATATCGCCGCCTGCGGCTCGACTGCGTGCACGGCGTCGGCCAACCGTTCCGGGAAAGCATCGGCACCGGCATGCGTGCGCACGGCAAGACCCACGGCATGCAGCGGCGATTGCCCGGTCGACTGGCCCAACGGCAGCAACAGGCCCGGCCACGGTTTTTCCAGCACCCCGTCCAGTTGCAGCGACTCGACCACGCCGACGATGGTCAGCGTACGGGCAGACGACCGCCCCGGCCACAACACCAGTTCGCTGCCCAGCGCATCGCCCTGCGGCCACATCGCGGCGGCCATCTTTTCATCGATCACCGCCACCGGGGTGCTGTTCGCACGGTCGCGCGCGTCGAAGAAACGACCTTCACGCAGATGCACGCCATAGGTGTCGAGGAAATGCGCATCGACAATACCCATCTGCGCACGTGGCCAGCCGTGCGCCGGCTCGGGATGGCCCGGCAGCGAGATGGACTCGTGGCTGCCCAGCACCGCGCCGGGTACGGTATCCGACGCCGTGGCATCGACCACGCCCGCGACCTGCCGCAGGTGTTCGACGGCGGCGGCGAAGAAGCGGATGCGCAGTGCGTCGTCCTTGTACACGCCGGGCGGCAGCATCACCCTGGCGGTAAGCACCTGCGCCGCATGCGACGCACCTACCACCGGCTGCGACAGCACGCTGCCCACGGCGCGCACGAAGGTACCCGCGCCCACCAGCAGCACCACGGTGAGGGCGACCTCGGCGACCACCATGATCCTGGCCACGCGGGCAAAACCGGCAGCCGAGCCCTTGCCGCCATCGCGCAAGGCGTTCTGCAGATCGGCTCTGGACGCGCGCCACGCAGGAATCAAGCCGGCGATGGTGGTACTCAGCACCGCGCCTACCAGTGCCACGGCGACCACTACGCCGTCGATGCCGAAATGGTGGAACGGCACCGCGCCCGGCGCTTCGCTGAAGTACATCGCGACGATCCAGCGGTTGCCGCCGTGCACGATCGGCAATGCGATCGCCAACGCGGCGAGGCTGAGCAGCAGGCTCTCCGCCAGCGCGCCGAACATCAATCTGGCGCGACCGCTGCCGAGCGCGCTGCGCAAGGCCAGCTCGTGCCGTCGCTGCAGCGTCTGCACCAACTGCAGGTTGGCCACGTTGACGCAAGCCAGCAGCAACACCAGCACCGCCGCACCGAACATCAGCCACACCCACTGGCGCATGTCCTCGGGCACGAAGGTGAGCCCCAGCGGTTTGACGATAATGCCGCGCGTGTGCTGCCCTGGCCCCAGCGCCTGCTGCAATCGCGCACCCCATGCATCCAGCTCCGCGCGCGCCTGCGCCAGCTGGTTCCCCGGCGCCAGCCGGACAACGCCGGCCAGGTCGCGATGCTGTCCGGGCTGCAGACGCAGCGGCAGCCATACCTGGTTGCCTTTGACCGGCAGGTCGCCCGCGCTCGCCGGCAACACGCCCACCACCGTCGCCCACTCGCCATTGATCCGCACGGCGCGCCCGATGACGTGCGGATCGGCATTGAAGGCATGCCGCCACAAGGATTCGCCCAGCAACATCACCGACGCGGCGCCGGGTTCATCGTCCGACGACACCAGGCCTCGCCCGAGCAACGGCTTGAATCCAAACAACGGCATCATCGACGCCGTCATGCGACTGCCCTGGTAATACGTGGCACTGCTACCCGCGTCCAGACCCACGCCGACGCCGGTGTACGCGCCCATCAGATCCACACTGCGCAGATGCCCACGCAAGGCCAGGTACTGGTCGCTGTCGATGTCGCCAAGGCCATTGCCGCTGTGCGACGGTTCACCCAGCGCCATCAGGCGTTCCGCATGCGGCAGCGGCAGCGGCTGCAGGATCAGCGTGTTGACCAGCGAGAACAGGAACAACGCCACGCCCAGCCCCACACCAAGCACCATCACCGACAGCGCCGCATATCCCGGCCGTCGCGCCAGCCGCCGCCAAGCCTCTCGAAATTCGCGCACGATCATCGTCACTCTCCCCGCAAGGCGCGCATCGGCGCCACCCGCGCCGCGCGCTTCGCCGGCAACAGACAAGCCAGCAGGCCGGCAAGCGTCAGCACCACGCTCACCCCGGCCATCACCAGCGGATCCAGTGCACCGGCGCGGCCGATCGCCTGAGTTAAGCCGACTTGCGTAGTGGAGGCAAAGCCATGGCAAGCTTTTTCTGCCATGGCTTTGGTGTAACGAAGCAAGGTCGGCTTGAACGAATTGTTAGGCACCAAGCCCGCCTACTATATGGAAGGCAACATTGGCCAACGAATGACCAAGAATGGGTACCAGCAGGCTTTTTGTTTTGAAACGCAGCCAGCCGCCAGCAATGCTTCCAATCATCGGAAAGAGGCCGGACATGAGCTCGAAATTGACAGAGCCATTAGAAAAACTCAGCGCGTGCCACGCACCGAACATGAATGATGTTGCGAAAACGACTGCCCATGGAATTCCGTGAACATGAGGCTGACGATTGACCAAGCCAAGGAGCAGTGCCGGTGCAATACCTCGATAGGCAATTTCCTCAACAAGACCAGGCATTGTTGCTTGAAAAATCAGGGTTTCAGTGTCGGCCGCGCCAGGCTTGAAAATTGTGCCGAGAGCGGCACCCCAGATAACAAACGCAACGAGTGAAAGCCATGCAATTGTTGGGTATTCCTGTTTTAGCCTGAGACCTAGAGCGTCCGGCGATATCTTGAATATGACAATTACCGCAATGGAGAAGGCCAGGCTCAATATTTTTCCAACCCAATTCCAGTTCCCGCCGATGAAGCCTAGGCTTGGAATGAGATTGGGAAGCCCGGTTATGAAGTCATCTAGCCCAAGGTAGAGCGCGGCGGCGACTGCAAAGACAGCCGTGATTCTTCTGTCAGCACTCGACGCTAGCAGCGCGAATACGAGGCAAACACCTGCGAAGATGGTGGATGAAATCAAGAAATCCATGCGATTAGCTCCCAATGAAGTTTGTCTTGGTGCCTAACAACGCCATCAGCACCTGCGATGCCGCCCACGCGGCCGTTGTCGTGGATCTGGCCCAACACCACCATCAGCCGCGACGGCTGCGGCACCGGCAACGGCAACGGCCGCCAAAGGCTGTTCTGGATCGGCGTGGCCACCGCCACGCTGGTGCCGATACCCAGCGCCAGCACGCCCGAGGCCAGCAGCAGAAAGCCGGGCCGACGCAGGCTGGCGCGCCAGGCGCGCCAGAGTTCGCTGAGCAGGATCGTCATGGTCGTCACTCCCCGCGCAAGGCGCGCATCGGATGAACCCGGCCGGCGCGCAGCGCCGGCAGCAGGCAGGCCAGCAGGCCGGCGATGGCCAGCATCACGCAGACGCCGATCAGCGCCACAGGATCGATCGCGCCACGGTCGATGTCCTGAAGTACCGCGCGCAGCACGCCCGACAGCGACAGCGCAAGAGCCACGCCGAGCGCGAGGCCGGAGGCAACCTGCAGCAGCCCGCCGCGCAGCACCAACTGAGTCAATCGGGCCGGCGAGGCGCCAAGCGCGCTGCGCACGCCGAACTCGCGTTCGCGCGCCGCCACCGCCACCGCCATCACCGCGTACATGCCGGCTGCGGCGAGCAACAACGCCAGCGCGGCGAAGAGGCCGACCAACAAAAGGTTGAGACGCATGTCGGCGGTGGTGCTGTCGACGATGCTGCGCATGGTGCGCACGTTGGCGATCGGCTGGTTCGGCGCGACCTCGGCCACCGCCTTGCGCAGGGCGTCGCGCCAGGCGTTCGGGTCGCCGTGGCCGCGCAGCGCGAAGCGCATCGGTTGGAAGCTGCGGAAGATCTGCATGGCGTTGTCGGTCATCTGCGCCAGCGGCACGTAGAGCACTTCCGGCGACTCCTCCAGCGGGCCGAACTGGTTGGTGTCGCCGACCACGCCGACGATGCGCGCCGACCACACGCCGGCGTGATCGCCGCGTTCGTCGCGCTGGATCGTCTGGCCGAGGGCATGGCCGCCGTAGCGCTGCTCCGCCATCGCCCGGTTGACGATCGCCACCGCCTCGCCGCCGCGGATGTCGCTGCGGCCGAACGCGCGTCCTTCGCGCGTGGCGATGCCGAACAACGCGAAGAAGTCGGGGCCGATGCCGCGATACTGCGTGTTGAACACTTCCCCGCCGCCGGGCAGGTGCAGACCGCCAAGGTTGAACTGTCCACTCCACGAGCCTGCCGGAAGGTTGGTGGTAAAGGTGACGTCGGTCACACCGGGGATGGCACGCAGGCGTTCCAGCACGCGCTCGGACAGACCGTGCACTGCAGCAGCGTCAGGATAGTCGGCCCGCACCGGCGAAAGCTCGAAAGTGAGGATGCCGTCGCTGGTGAAACCCAACGGCGTGCGCGCGGCGTCGTACAGCGTGTGCAGGAACAAACCGGCACAGCTGAGCAGCGCCGTCGCCAGCGCCACCTGCGCCACCACCAGCACGCGGCCCAGCCGTCCGCTGTGCCGGCCAAGCCCACTGCGTCCGCCTTCGCGCAATTCGTCGATCGTCGTTGTACTGCGGCCGCGCCACAGACCGAGTGCCGCCGCCAGCAACGCGCCCACCAGGCCGATCGACAACGCCAGCAGCCACGTTGTGGCACCAAAATGCAGCCGACTGTCCGGCAGCCATTCCGCCGGCATGTGACCTTGCAATGCGCCCAGGCCCACCACCGCCAGCAACATGCCGGCCAGGGCGCCGACGACGCCGACCAGCAAGCCTTCGGCCAGCGCCGGCAGCGCCAGCCGCAGCGTCGGTGCGCCCAACGCGCCGCGCACCGCGGCATCGTGACTGCGCGACAGCGCGCGCAGCAGCATCAGGTTGGTCAGGTTGACCAGTGCAATCAGCAGCACGAACAACGCGCTGGTGAGAAACAGCATCAGCACGCGCCTGGCATCGCCGTGCCGCCACGCATTGAACGACTGCGTGGCGAAGTGGACGCGCTCCCATTCGTTGTCGCCCAGCGCGACGTACATCGCATGCAGACGGGTATCGACCTCGGCCGCCACCGCGGCGGCGGCTACGCCTTCGTTCGGGCGCAGCAGCGCCATGTAGTTGGTGCCGTCATCGGCGCTGTTTGCCGGCAGCGCCGACGGCAGCATGATGTCGCCGTTGAAACCCAGTGCGGCGAAACCTTGCGGCAACACGCCAATGATGGTGCGGGGCGTGCCTTCCACCTGGATGCGGCGACCGATCACACCGGCGTCGCCGCCATACCGGTGCTGCCAGAAGCCGTGACCCAGGATCACCACCTGCGGCCCATGCGGCCGATCCTCCTCGGCGCTGAAGCCGCGACCCAGCCGCATCGGCAAACCGACCGTCGGCAGCAGGCCGCGGTCGGCGTACAGCACCGGCACCAGTTCCGGCTGGCCATCACCGGCGATGTTCAACTTCGGGCCGGCCTGGATCAGGCCGATGGATTGCACGCCTTGCAGCGACTGCATGTGCTGGTACTGCTGCGGCGAGACCGCGTTGACCTGATCGCTGTTCCAGGTGTCCCAGGGACCCGCCACCAGCAACCGCGAGGCCTGTGGCACCGGCAGCGGCTTCAGCAACACCTGCTCGATCAGCGTGGACACCGCAACGGTGCTGCCGATACCCAGCGCCAGCACGCCGGAGGCCAGCAGCAGAAAGCCCGGGCGGCGCAGGTTCGCGCGCCACGCGCGCCAGATTTCGGCAAGCCAGATAGTCATGAGAAAGAATCCTCGTGTATGAGGCGCGTGGATTTATCGCTCTGTTGTCTGGTAGCGCTGACGTCATGCTTGTTCATCGCCTACTCCCCCCGCAGCGCATGCATTGGCTGCACGCGACCAGCGCGAAGCGCCGGCAATAGGCATGCGAGCAGCCCGGCGGTCGCCAGCACGGCGCAGACGCCCGCAATGGTCAGTGGGTCAAAAATGCTGTCGCGCCCAATTTGGGCCATCAACGTCTCGAACACGCCAGACAACCCCAGCGCAAGGCTGATGCCAAGCGCGAGGCCAATGACGATCTGCAAGAAACCGCCGCGCAATACCATGCGCGTCAACTGTGCCGGCGACGCACCGAGTGCCGTGCGCACACTGAACTCGCGCGCGCGCGAGGCGACTGCAACGGCCATGACGGCATAGATGCCGGCTGCTGCCAACAACATCGCAAGCACGGCGAACACGCCGACGAGCGTCAAGTTCAATCGCACATCGGAGGTGCTCTCGCGTACCACTTGGGACAACGCCTGCATGTTGGCAATCGGCTGCTGCGAGTCCACCTGCGCCAAGGCCGCGTGCACGCCGGCCCGGTAGCTGTCGGCATCGCCTTGGCCACGCAGCGCAAAGCGCAGCGGCAGAAACTCGCGGATCATTGCCATAAGCGGGTCTGGCATTTGCGCCAGCGGGATGTACACGATGGCAGGCGCCGGCTGCATCGGCCCAAACTGGCGCGTATCGGCCGCGACGCCGACCACCTGCATGGACGCGCGGGCCAGCTTGCCCGCATCCATGTGTAGCTGTTGGCCCAACGGTTGCCCCGACATGTACTGGTTTGCAAAGGCCTGATTGACCACCGCCACCACCTGCCCGCCACGGCCATCCGCGCGTTCAAAGTCGCGGCCTGAACGCAAGTGGATCCCAAACGTCGCAAAGAACCCGGGACTGACACCACGAAATTCCACGGTAACCGGCTCGCCGCCAGCCACGCCCACAGGCAGGTTGAGCTCCCCACCCACGGGCAGGTTGGTTGCCACCATTGCGCTATCAACACCCGGTTGTGTGCGCAGCCGCTCAAGCACTCGATCGGCAAACACTTGCAGGGAAAGCACATCGGGATAGGCAGCCTTGGCCGGTGCCAGTTCAAAGGTCAGCACGCCCTTGCCCGAAAACCCCAACGGCGTCTGCGCGGCGTTGTACAGGGCGTGCAAGAACAACCCCGCACCACACAACAAGGTTGCCGCAAGCGCGACCTGCGCCACCACCAGTGTCCGACCCAACAAACCGCTGCGCCGCGTCATGCCACTGCGTCCTCCCTCGCGCAACCCGTCCATGCCGACTACGCCCCCGCGACCACGCCACAATCCCAGGGCGGCCGCCAGCACCGCACCGGACAGCCCGACAAGCAAGGCGAACAGCCGCACTCTCGACCCCATGTGCAGGCCCGTCGGGCCAACCCATTCGGCCGGAATGAAACGCCCCAGCACCAGCAGGCCAAGCCACGCCAAAACCAGTCCCGCCAGGGCGCCAAACAGCCCAACGAGCAACGCCTCCGCCAACGCCGGCAGCACTAGGCGCACGCGGGATGCGCCCAGCGCCGCGCGCACGGCAGCGTCATGACTGCGTGCCAGTGAGCGCAGCAACATCAAATTGGTGAGGTTGACCAGCGCGATCAACAACACCAACGACGCGCTGGCCATGAACAACACGAGCGCCTCCCGCGCATCCGCATGCAAAATCGAGTGCAGCGGCCTGGCGTCGTAATGAACGTCTTGCTGCTTGCCACCCTTTTCGGTGGACAGTGCCAGCATCCGCGCGGCGACCTGCGCGCTGACCGCACCCAACTGCGCGCCCGGCGACAAACGGGCAATGGCAAGATAATTGGTGCCTGCATCGTTGCTGTTGGCCGACAGCGCCAGCGGCAACAGAAGATCTTCTCCATCCAGCAGATCAAAGCTGGGCGGCAACACCCCGACGATCGTGTGCGGCACGCCTTCAATCGGCACGCGCTGCCCGATCACGTGCACGTCACCGCCGTAGCGACGCTGCCAGAAACCGTGGCCAAGAATCACCGCCTTCGGTCCGTTCGGCCGATCCTCGTCAACGCTGAAGCCGCGCCCCAAAGTCATAGACACGCCCAGCGTCGGCAGCAGGCCGTGGTCGACGCGCAGACTCGGCACTTGCTCGGGCTGGCCGCCACTGGTCACATTGGCCGGCGAGATGCTGATGGCGAGCAACCCGATCGAGCTCACTCCTGCCAGCGATTGCAAGTGCCCGTACTGCTCGATCGATACTGCGCGGCTGGACACCCGGCCGGAAACGTTACGACCCACACTCACCAGCTGCGACGGCTGCGCAAACGGCAGCGGCTTCAGCAACACGTCGTCGATCAGGGTGAACACTCCCGCGCTCGCACCCACGCCCAGCGCCAGTACGCTCGTCGCCAACAGCAGGAACGTCGGCCGACGCAGGCTGGCGCGCCACGCACGCCACATTTCAGCCAGCCAGATATTCATGCGCCGACATCCACACGCTGGCCGATCAACGCATCCAGGCGTTGCTCGTCTTCATGGCGCAAGCGCTCGAAGGTTTCCTCGTCGACCACGCGGCCGTCGAACATGCGGATCTTGCGCTGGGCCAGTTCGGCGTAGCGCGCGTCGTGGGTGACCATGCAGATCGTCGCGCCGCCCTTGTGCAGCTCATCGAGCAGCGTCATCACCGCTTCGCCGTTGCGCGAATCGAGGTTGCCGGTCGGCTCATCGGCCAGCAGGATCGCCGGCTTGCCGACCAGGGCACGGGCGACTGCCACGCGCTGCTGTTGGCCGCCGGAAAGCTGCGCCGGGTAGTGGCGCATACGGTGGGCCATGCCGACACGTTCGAGTGCCTCCTGCACGCGCTCGCGTCGTTCGGCGGTGCCAATGCCGTTGCGGTAGGTCAGCGGCAGCTCGACGTTTTCCTGCACGCTCAGGTCGCCGATCAGGTTGAACGCCTGGAAGATGAAGCCGATCTCGGCGTTGCGGATGCGTGCCCGCGCAGCGGCGTTGAGCGCGGCGACATCGTGGCCGTTCAGCACGTAGCTGCCGGCACTGGCGGTATCGAGCAGGCCGAGGATCGACAGCAGCGTGGTCTTGCCGCAGCCGGACGGGCCGGAGATGGAGACGTATTCGCCGCGCGCGATGGTGAGGTGCACGTCGGCCAACGCGTGGGTTTCCACCTCGTCGGACTGGAACACCTTGCGCAGGCTTTCGAGGGTGATGACGTTGATGGGATCGGTCATGGGCTTTGTCCAGTTACTCGTAACTTGATTGACTCTTCTCCCCTCGGGAGAAGGTGGCGTGGAGCGCCGGATGAGGGTTCGGGTCGGCGCGGACACTCCGCTTCGACCGTACCCTCTCCCCAGCCCCTCTCTCGAAGGGAGAGGGGCTTATTTGATGCGGATGCGGTCGTATTTGTCCCACTGGCTGGTGTCGGACAGGATCACCCGATCACCCGCTTTCAAGCCACGCAAAATCTGCACGCGATCCACCGACGCCACGCCGATGCGCACCGGCACGCGGGTGGCGGTATCGCCGGAGGGATCGAGGCGAAACAGGCTGAGATCGCCGTCGGCCTGGGCCAGCGCGGGGCGACCCACTGACAGGACGTTCTGCAGCCGCGTGATGCTGTTGCGGCCTTCCACCGAGAGATCGGGACGCGCGCCGGGCGGCAGCTTGCCGGTGAGTTCGACGTCGACTTGCACGCTGCCGTTGCGCACGGCCGGGTCGATGCGCTCGACCTTGCCGTCGATCAAGCCGTTGTGCGTGTCCACGCTGACCGCCATGCCCAGCGCCACGTCCTTGGCCTGCACCTCCGGCACCTGCAGACGCGCACGCAGCACGTCCGGGCGCGCCACCCGTGCCAGGTTGGCACCCTCAGCCACGCGCGCACCTTCCTGCACCGCCACTTCCTGCAGCACGCCGGCGATGCCGGCGGTGACCTGCAGCGCAGCGGCCTGACGCTGGCGCAATTGCAGGTTGCTGCGCTGCTGCACCAGCCGGGCCTGCACGGCATCGCCTTGCGCGCGCATGCTCCGCGCAAACGTCGCCACGCGTTGCTGCTCGATTTGCGCCCGCGCCAGCAATTGTTTCAACGCAATCTGGCCCTGCTCGTACTGCACGCGCGGGATGACCTGCGCGCGGATGGCCAGCGTGTCGGCATCGGCCTTGATCTTGGCCGCGGCGTAATCGGATTGCGCCTGCGCCTGCGCCGAACGGTGATCGAGCAGTTGCGATTGCAGTTCGGCATGCTTGGCCGCGACGTCGGCCTCGGCAGCCGCCACCTGGGCCTGGGCATTGCGCAGCGCATCCTCGACTTCCGGATTGGACAGCCGCATCAACACCGTATCGGCCTTGACCGTGGCACCGGGCAAGACCAGGATTTTCTCCACCTGTGCCGTGGTGGCTGCCGCCAGCCAGCGACTGTCACGCGGCACCAGCGTGCCGGGGGCGCGCACCTCGCGCAGCATTTCGCCACGTTGCGCGGTATCGATCCACACGCTGGAACGCTCAACCGTCGGCAAGGCCGGGCCAAGCTGCAGCACGCCGACGATGGCGGCCAGTACCAGCACCCCACCGCCACCCAACAGGGTGAGGCGACGGCGGCGTTGGCGTTGTTTGAAAACGGGGTTGGCGACATCCATGCGGCAAACACAGCAAGGCCCATGCCATCCGCATTAGCCGGGGATTTGCATCAAGTCCGATCCACGGATTGGCCTTGGCTTACGTCCGCAAACGGACGTCCGTAGCCAAAGCCGTACACCACCCCGCAAACCCGTAGGAGCCTGCTGGCGGGCTCCTACGAGAATGAGGAACGCGTCGCTCAGCCCGTATTCTGCAAGCCTTGCGACACGCCGTTGACGCAGGCCACCAGGGCACGCAGCAGCGCATCGTCCTCGCTGCCGGCGGCACGCCAGCGGCGCAGCAAATCCACTTGCAGCAGGCTCATGGGATCAACGTACGGATTGCGCAGACGGATCGATGCCGCCAGGCGCGGTTCGCCGGACAGCAGCGTGGTGCTGCCCTTGAGTCGCAGCAGCCATTGCCGGGTGCGCACAAATTCCTCGTCGATCAAGCCGAAGAACTCGTCGTGCAGCGCACCCGACAGCTGCGAAAACGCCTGCGCGATGGCCAGGTCGCACTTGGCCAGCACCATCTCGATGTCGCTCAGCGCGTTGTCGAGGAAGGGCCAATCACGGGCCATCTCGACCAGCGCATCCTCGCCGTAGCGCGCCACGCCATGGTCCAGCGCGCTGCCGACGCCATACCAGCCGGGGACGATGGCGCGGCACTGCGTCCATGCGAACACCCAGGGGATCGCGCGCAAGTCCTGCACGCCGTGCATGCTGCGCCGGCTGGCCGGGCGCGAGCCGAGGGTCATGCGTTCAATCACGTCGATCGGCGTGGCACGGCGGAAGTAATCGACAAAGTGTTCACGCTCGACCAGGTCGCGATAGGTGCGCCGGCTGCAGGCAGCAAGCTCGGTCATCACCCCGCGCCAGTGCACCTCGCGCGGCTCGGACTGGCGCGGCCGCAGCGAGGCGCGCAACGCCGCGCCCACCGTTTGCTCCAGGTTGCGCACGGCCAGCGCGCGGATGCCGTATTTGCGATGGATCACCTCGCCCTGCTCGGTCACGCGCAGCACGCCGGCCACCGAGCCGCGCGGCGAAGCCATCAACGCCGGCGTCATGCGTGCGCCGCCGCGACTGGTCGAACCGCCACGGCCGTGAAAGAACGCCAGCGCAATGCCGGCGCCGCGCGCGACTTCCAGCAACTCCACCTGCGCGCGCTGCAAACCCCAGCGCGAGGCCAGCGTGCCGCCATCCTTGCCGCTGTCGGAGTAGCCCAGCATCACCCACTGCCGGTCGCCGCGCGTGGCCAGGTGCGCCCGATAAACCGGATCCTCCAGCAGCGCCTGCAAAGTGGCCGGCGCATGCGCCAGGTCGTCGACCGTCTCGAACAACGGCGCGATGTCCAGCGGCACGGGGGCGCCGGTGGCTGACATCCCGCCACGTCGCGCCAGCGCCAGCACCGCCAGCACATCGGCGGCGCAGCGCGCCATGCTGATGATGTACAGCCCGGTGCCGCCGTCGTGCCGATGGCTCGCCGCCATGGTCTCGAACACGGCCTGCAGATGCGCGGCGGCAGCGGCGCCCTCGGCATGATCGAAGGCGGCATGATCGGAGGCGGCATGATCGGAGGCGGCGGCAAACGCATGCTCACCGCTGGCCAACGGCCGCAAGGCCTGCGCACGCTGCGTGGCGTCGCGTTCCGCCCACGTTGCATCATCCAGTAGCGCGGCAAGCGCGTCGTCGTGCACGCGCGAATCCTGCCGCACGTCCAGCCGCGCCAGATGAAACCCGAACGTCCGCACGCGGCATCGCAGGCGTTCCAGGGCGTGCGCGCCGGCATGCAGGCCACGATGGGCCAGCAGGCTGTCGGCAACGATCTGCAGATCGGCGGACAGTTCCGCCGCGTCGGCATAGCCATCGGCCGCACGCTCCTGCGTACAGGCCAGGCGCGCATCGACCAGGCGCAGCACGCAGCGGTACGGCATGTCCGCGTGGCGCGGGCGGATGCGTGCCGCCGCCGCGGGGAATCGCGCGCGATAGTCGTCCAGCAAGGCGCGCAGAGCCACGCTGACGGCGACGCGATCATCGGTCTGGCTGAGCGCGCCGGCCAGGTCGATGACGTCATCGCGATAGCGTTGCAGCACCTGCCGGCGCTGCGCGGCAAGACAGGCGGCCAGCGTCTCGGCGCCCACCGCCGGATTGCCATCCATGTCGCCGCCGACCCAGCTGGCAAAACCCAGCACGCGCGGCTGATCCACGGCCACGCCGTAGACCGTCTGCAGCGCATGCGCGAGCGCCGCGTACAACGCCGGCAACACGCGATACAACGGCTGGGCCAGATAGAAGCCGACGTGCTCGTACTCGTCCTGCACGCTCGGGCGCACCGGCGAAGCCTCCGCGGTCTGCCAGCCGCTGGACAGCGCCTCGAAGATCAGCTCGGTATCGACGTGGCGCTCCTGCGGCGTGCGCTGCGGATCAAAACCGTCGACCAGCGAGCGCACGATGGCCTGCTCCTTGCGCAGCAGCGAACGACGCACGGCTTCGGTGGGATGGGCGGTGAACACCAGCTCGACCCACAGCCGGTCAAGCATCGCCACCAATTCGGCCGCGCCGACGCCTTGCGCCTTGAGCTCCCCCAGCACGGCCAACAGGGATTCCGGCTGCGGCGCACTGCCTTCGCGCTGGTAATCACGGCGACGGCGGATGCGGTGCACGCGCTCGGCGATATTGACCACCTGGAAATACGTGGCAAAGGCGCGCGCCAGAGTCTGCGCTTCGTCCGCCGGCAAGTTGGTCAGCGAGGCAGCCAGCGTGCCGACCGCCACACCCTCGCGGCGGCGGGCAATGGCGGCCGTGCGCACCTGCTCCACGCGCTCAAACAGCGCCGCGCCGTGCTGCTCGACCAGCAGCCGGCCGACCATGGCACCCAGCCGATTGACGTCATCGCGCAACGGGCCGTCGGGCGGCAGGAACTCCGGTGGTTGCTGATCGTTCATGACGCGGCCTCGGCGACTTGCAAGTGGTTCCAGTCGTTTACAATAGCGATCTGCCGTCCACCGAGGGGCGCTGCGACCGACCCTGTCCCGCTTGCGGACAGTCCCATCGGCCAGGCTCGGCGCGACGCATTTCCCAACGGCGCCCGGTCGACCACGCGACAGCCCAACCCTGCGCCCTGCGCATGGCCGGCTGCCGCCACAGCACCGGAGCACGCATGAACGCCGTCACCACACCCATCCCGTCACAGGACTTCAAGGTCGCCGATCTCTCGCTGGCCGACTGGGGCCGCAAGGAGCTGGACATTGCCGAGCACGAGATGCCGGGCCTGATGTCCATCCGCAAGAAACACGCCGCCGCGCAGCCGCTGAAGGGCGTGCGCGTGACCGGCTCGCTGCACATGACGATCCAGACCGCCGTGCTGATCGAGACGCTCAAGGACATCGGCGCCGACGTGCGCTGGGCCTCGTGCAACATTTTCTCCACCCAGGATCACGCCGCTGCCGCCATCGCCGCCACCGGCACGCCGGTGTTCGCATGGAAAGGCGAGACGCTGGAGGAGTACTGGGACTGCACGCTGCAGGCGCTGTCCTTCCCCGACGGCAAGGGCAGCTTCCTCGGCCCGCAGCTGATCGTCGACGACGGCGGCGATGCGACGCTGCTGATCCACAAGGGCTACGAGCTGGAAAACGGCAGCCGCTGGGTCGATGAAAAAGCCGCCTCGCACGAGGAGCAGGTGATCAAGACCCTGCTCAAGCGCGTGCACGCCGAGCGCCCGACGTTCTGGCACACCGTGGTCAAGGATTGGAAGGGCGTGTCGGAGGAAACCACCACCGGCGTGCACCGCCTGTATCAGCTGGCCGAGGCCGGCACGCTGCTGGTGCCGGCGATCAACGTCAACGACTCGGTGACCAAGAGCAAGTTCGACAATCTCTACGGCTGCCGCGAGTCGCTGGCCGATGGCCTGAAGCGCGCGATGGACGTGATGCTGGCCGGCAAGGTTGCCGTGGTGTGCGGCTATGGCGATGTCGGCAAGGGCTGCTCGCACAGCCTGCGCGCCTATGGCGCACGGGTGATCGTCACCGAGATCGATCCGATCAACGCGCTGCAGGCGGCGATGGAAGGCTTCGAGGTCAACACCGTCGAAAGCACGCTCGGCCATGGCGACATCTACGTCACCACCACCGGCAACTGCGACGTGCTGACACTGGACCATCTCCAGGCCATGAAGGACCAGGCCATCGTCTGCAACATCGGCCACTTCGACAACGAGATC
>CAZMPZ010000027.1:0-25716 GCA_964568445.1 uncultured Rhodanobacter sp.
TTCTCTCGGGCAAGCGAGAGAAAGTGACTCGGGCGCCGCAGGCGCTCGAAAGCTTTGGCTATTCCCCACGCACTGGTGCAAAGCCATCGCGCGCAGGATGCGCTCCCGTGACCGTGTCGGGGACAAGCGTGGCAATCCACGCGGGGGCCACGACCCTACTGGGAAGTCGCGCTGGCCATTGCAATCGCCCCAAGCCGTCCGCCCGTGACAGACCGACCGGAATCATTCAGTCCGCGGTGGAAAAGCCAGGCGGGTCTTGGCGATCCGCAAGCGCCTGCACAGCTTCCACCGAAAGCGAGTAATTCACCCAGATGGGGTCTGCCTGTGCCCCGAGCCGCTGGTAAAACCGCTTGCCGCCTTCATTCCAGTTTGCAACTTGCCACCGCACGCGCCCGCAGCGCCTGGTCATGGCCTCCCGGGCGACGGCCTTCATCAATGCCTCCCCGATCCGCTGTCCCCGTGCGTCCGGTGCGACGAATAACTCCTTCACGTACAGCGCCGGTACCGCCTCCGCGGTAAAGGCGACGATATAGAACACGGCCATGCCGACAATGCGGCCTTCGCTTTCGGCCACCAGGGCATGGAAGTCCGGTGGTGAATGACGAAAGCCACGTTCCATGAGTACGTCCCCGGTGACGGCGAAGATGTCGTCGTACTGCTCAAACTCCGCCAGGGCGTGCATGAGGGGGAGCAGGCCGGGGATATCGGCTTCCACCGCGAGATGGACTTTCACGATGCTTGCGCTGTGATTCACACACAACTCCTGAGTGAGGACTGACGCCGGGATCAAGTCATGACGCGAGGCAGCGTCGAAGGGTCGGATGTCATGGACAAACCCCACGCGCTGCCACGCCAATGACGTTCACACTAAAACGTGGCATCCATGACCTGGCCGGCAGGCAGGTCGCAACGGCCGACGCCGCCACCTTCCAACCCGGCGTCTGGTTTCGCCAGGGTGAAGTTGCAATGCATGGAACCGCCCCTGTCACCCATGAGCACCGCCGCGGCATGCGAGGTATTGCCGCTGCCGGTGAAGACCCCGACGTTGCCGGAGCCGGCACCAACCCCGATGCCCGTGGTACTGCTGGTGCCGACGACGAACTTGCCTGAAAAGTGTTCTCCGTCGGGTGTGGTCGTGGTGATGGTTCCGTTCTGGTCCCAGAAGGAATGGTGGTATTGCAGTTGAACGGGTTGCCCGCCAAGGCGACTTTGAATTACGCCTGTCGTGGCGCAAGCGGACAAAACGCCCAGCAACGCTCCAACTGAAACAAACCGATGGACGGATCGCGCAAAGTTGTGGCTTTTCATTGCAGTTCCTTCTTCATCCAACCCTGTTCAAACGTGGCATTCCAACATCAATGACTGTCGGTACTAACCTCACTCAGCAAGGTTGACGTCCGGTCGACCGGGTTGTCAGCCCTCCGCCGACAAGGCCATCGATGGCACTGTGCCGCCCTTTGTTTTGCCATTCGACAACACATGGCTGGCATAGGAGAACCAGCCAAAGATAACGATGACAAAAAGACGCTGCGTCAACCCATGGAATCCGCTTGGATCGAAGCCTGTAATGGTGGCCCAGAAATATAAAAGCGTGGCGACGGCAACCCACATTGAAACAACGCGAAAGGCTCGCGTTTGCCGAGATGCGTCAAGCTCAGCGACAAAGAACACCGGCGTGAGGATGATGGAAAGTCCGATGGCGTACATGCCATGCAGCGGACTTCCCATGGTGAAAATCCCATTGCTAAGCATGCTTATGCCGAACACGATCGTGGTGCCGGCGGTGAATGCAAAGCTTCCGGACGGATGCCCGATAAGCCCAAGTCCAAAGATGATGAATGACACGCCGACGATAATCGCCAGGGCGCTTTCAAAAATGGCGGGATAGCCTGCAAGCAACCCAAGCTCGCTCATTTGCTGAGATAGCGAGGAGTACCCGTCGACCGTGAAGCCGACCAGCATGAGCGCCACGATGGCGCCAAGTGGGAAGAACATCGCTTGCTTCACTGCGAAATTACGCATTGATGGGTTCCTGTTGTTGGACGATCGTGGATCAATGCCCCTGGCGCGGCGTGATCCACATGCTGATGACGGCGCGCAGGACTTCCTGGCCCGTGGTATCCAGCGCCTTGCAGGTCACCAGCAGTTCGGCCGCGTCCGCGAATGCGGGCAGCGGATCGAGTGCGGCGATGACCTCCAGGTCGGTCTCGGCCTTGTGCAAGTACTCGACGGTCATGCCCTTGGGGATCCAGCGATGCGTCGCCGGCACGGTGACGGTCATCATGGTGCCGGCGGCGATCTCGGCGGCGTTGCAGATGGCAATGGCGTGGATGGTGCCGATGTGGTTGAGCACCGCGTGGCGCTTGCGCAGGTGCACGCGGCACAAGCCGGGGCGCAGTTCGCGAAACCGTGGCCGCACGCTGGCGGAGAACGGTGCCTTCCAGCACACCACGCGGGAGAACAGCCACTTGCCGGCCGGCCAGCCCTGCATGCGATGCCAGGCCGACAGTGCATTGTTGGTCAGACGCATCAGCGTGCCGCCTACAGTTGGTGCGGCGGGTCGGATGCTTCCAGCTCGGCCATGACCGCCTCGGTCACGCGCGCGCAGCGTTCGCCCATGAACGGATAGGTGTCGGTCACGGTAGAGGCCAGGGTGTCCTGCAGGGCGCTGCGCAGCTGGCGGCGGGCGCGGAACAGGCGGGTCTTGACGGTTTCCGGCTTGATGTCGAGCTGCGCGGCGGTTTCATCCACGCTGAGTTCCTCCACCTCGCGCAGGATGTACACGGTGCGGAATGCCGGCGGCAGCTGGTCGATGGCCTGCTCCAGCAGGTGACGGATTTGCGCGCGGCCAGCGCCCACGGCCGGATCCTCGCTGCCGAAGCGCGAGGGAAAGGCGACGATGTGGCTGTCTTGCTGGGCAATGTCCACTTGATCGAGATCCACCATGTTGTGGCGCTTGCGCAACCGCCCGCGTGCGGCATTGAGCACGATGCTGGTAAGCCAGGTCAGCAAGGCCGCATCTCCGCGAAAGGTGTCGAGTTTGCGATAAGCCTGAAGATACGATTCCTGCAGCACGTCTTCGGCCTCGGCGTCGTTGCCGACCACGCTGCGGGCGACGCGATACAGACGCTGGTTGCAGCGCTGCATGATATGCCGGAAGGCCTCGCGATGGCCGCCCAGAACCTGCGCGACCAGGTCGTGGTCGTCCAGCTTGGCAAAGTCCACCGCCGTGGCGGGTGCGTGTTGAGACATGGCAATCTCCTGACGAAAGGCGACGCCGCGACAGGGCGGCGTAGGGCAACCGGTCGACACGGCGATCGACCGATGATGACAGATGCGGTGCGGCGGCCGTGCGCCGCGACGCCACACCGCCCACGTGACGGCCTGGCGGCAGCGGCGCGCGGATCGTCTTGGCGTGGTTGGAGGATGGCGCGCATGGGACTTAGCCGGCCAGCAGTTCAAGGATTTCGGTGCGTTGCGGCTTGTCGCGAAATTGTCCGCGCAACGCACGCGTCACCATCGACACGCCATGCACGTTGACCCCGCGCGTGGACATGCAGGCATGGCTGGCGCGCACCACCACGGCCACGCCGCGCGGCTCGAGCGTGCGTTCGATGACGTCGGCGATCTGTGCGGTCAGGCGTTCCTGGATTTGCAAGCGGTGGCCAAGCGCGTCCACCAACCGCGCCAGCTTGGAAATGCCGACCACGCGCTGGTTGGGCAGATAGGCGACGTGCGCTACGCCGGTGATGGCCGCCATGTGGTGCTCGCAGGTTGATTGCAGCGGGATGTCGCGCAGCAGGACCAGGTCATCGTAGCCATCCACGTCCGTGAAGGTGCGGCTGAGCAGGGCGTCGGCATCCTTGGCATAGCCGCCAAACCATTCTTCATAGGCGCGCACGACACGCGCCGGGGTATCAAGCAAGCCTTCGCGTGACGGCTCATCGCCGGCCCAGCGGATCAGCGTGCGCACCGCCGCCTCGGCCTCGGCACGGCTTGGCCGCCCGTCCGCGGGCACCGACGACAGAAGCTGGGGGGCGGCGGATGGCGCCGCGGCATGCAACACACGTGCATCAAACATGGGGAAGTTCCCGTAACGGTTGCCCATTGGATGCAGCGCGCGCGATGCGGTTCCCGCGGTGTGCGGTGGATTGGGCGTGTCCATGGCGTTGCGCATCGGCCGGAACCTTTCGCGTCGCCGCTTCGTCGTATCTCGGCAAGCGGGCCGCAAACCCGCGCCGCTTGTTTCCACCAGCCTCTTTTCAGGAATCCGCCCCATGCACAAGACTCTTGTTGCCCTTGCCATCACCCTGGCCTTTGCCGCCGTCACCAGCGTGACGACCCCGTCGGCCACCGCGGCCGAACCGACGACGTCGGCGCCCAGCGCCGCCCTCGATGACGCGCAGATTGCGCACATTGCCTATACCGCCGGCGTAATCGACGCCACTGCCGCCAAGCAGGCGCTGGCCAAGTCGCACAACGCCAGCGTGCGCGAATTTGCCGAGGTCATGGCGCGCGACCATGCGGCGGTCAACGACCAGGCGCTGGCGCTGGCCAAGAAGCTGGGTGTCACCCCGGCCGACAACGCCACCAGCCAGTCGCTGGCCAAGGGCGCCGCCGCCGAGCAGGCCAAGCTGGACAAGCTGAGCGGCGCAGCCTACGACAAGGCGTATGCCGAGAACGAAGTGGCCTTCCACAAGGCAGTGTTGGCTGCGCTGGATGGCACGCTGATCCCGGCCACGCACAATGCCGAGCTCAAGTCCCTGCTGGAAACCGGCTCCAAGCTGTTCCACGCGCACCAGATGCACGCCGAACAGCTGGCCGCAGGCTTGGAGTAAGCGGCCATGTCACGACATGCGCTATTGGCCGCCTGTGCCTTGGCGTTGACCGTGGCGGGCATGGCGCCGACCGAGGTTTCGGCGGCGCCCCTGCCTGCGGCGACGGCAGCCGAGCGAAGCCCGGTCACCCACACCATCACCATGGCGGCAATGGCGTTTGGCGCCGTGCCGGATGACGTGCGCGCAGGCGACCGTATCGAGTGGATCAACAACGATGTGCTCGAGCACACGGCCACCGCGCGCGACGGCAGCTTTGACGTCCATCTCAAACCCGGCGCCAAGGCCGTCATCACGGTCAAGCAAGCGGGGTCCTTCCCGTTTGTGTGCACTTACCACCCGAACATGGTGGGAACGCTGGTGGTGCATTAGTCACAGCCGCGATTCGACCGGGTGCAACGGCATTACGCGCCATGGCGATGCCGTTGTGCTGCGTGGCTTGCGTGCCGCCGGGTGTCACTGCCGCCATCTCTTTGTGCGAGACAACGCGACGCCATGCAGTCGGCAAGTACGGCGTCGAGTCGGCAGTGGGCAGGGGCGCTGGACCTTCAACGGATTGGCCGACGTCCACGCCATGCCACACGACTTCACCGGGAAGATCGAAGTTGAGTCCGACAAGAGGATCGCCGCTGCTGGAGTGAAGGCGTGAGGGGTTGTTTGTACGCAAACCCGAGCCTTCCCAAGCGCAATCGCGACCACGTCGCATGGGGATGGGTGGTTTCCCGCCTATGCCCCGCAGGCCGCATCGCATCGCCCCACGAACAACACGGAGAAAACCCAGTGTGAAGACCGAACTGATCCGCACATTGACCGGAACCTTCGAAGCCCACGCGCAGCGATCTGAGGATGGCACTGAATTCTGGCTGGCCCGTGATCTGCGGCGCCTGCTGGGTTACACCGAGTGGCGCAATTTCAGCCACACCGTGATTTCAAAGGGAAAGCTCGCCTGCGAAGCGGCCGGCCATGCGGTCTCGGACCATTTTGTCGACATCGACATAACGGTCAATCTCGGCTCCGGCGGCCGGCGCAAGATCAACGACCTCATGCTCACCCGCTTTGCCTGCTACCTGATCGCCCAGAACGGCGACCCCCACAAGCAGGAAATTGCTTTCGCCCAGACCTACTTCGCCTCGTAGACCACCACACCGGGCTGACCGGACAGCGCGTGCCCGAAGCCGAACGCGCCTCGGCTTGACACCAGGCCACCTGGGCGCAGGGAGTCCTCGGCACCAAGGCCATCATCACGGTCAAGCAGGCGGGGTCCTTCCCGTTTGCGTGCACCTGCCACCCGAGCATGGCGGGGACGCTGCTGATGTATTGGTCACTGCCACAATCCGACCAGGCACAACGGCATCGCGCGCCATCGCGAAGCCGTTGCGCTGTCTGGCTTGTACGCCTCCGGGCTTCACTGTCACTGTCTCTTTGCGCGAGACAGTGCGGCGTCATACAGTCGGCGAGCATATCGTCGACGGCGCCAACGACCTCAAGCAACACGGCCACTGCGCCTTCGCCGAGTTCCCCGATGTCTGGGCCATGCAGGAGGATTTCGCCAGGGCCATCGCGGCAACCTTCGACAAGATGGTCGAAACCGCAACACAACCTGCTGAAACGGAGGCCACTACATGAAGAAGGAACTCATCCAGTCGCTCGCCGCCACTTTCGAAACGCACGCCCAGCGAACCGAGTCCGGCGTCGAGTACTGGCTGGCACTCGATCTGCAGCACCCGCTCGACTACAAGGAGTGGCGTAACTTCAACAGCAGCGCCATTTCCAAGGCAAAAACAACGTGTGAGCTGTCCGACCACATGGTTTCCGATCATTTTGTTGACGTCAACAAGGCGTTCGCGATGCCCAAGACGGCGGAAAAGGTCATCGACGACCTCATGCTCACCCGCTACGCCTGCCACCTCAGCGCCCGGAACGGCGACCCCAGGAAAGAAGCCATCGCCTTCGCGCAAACCTACTTCGCCATCCAGCCCCGGCAAAAAGCCGTTGCCGCACACTCGCCAGCACCGCCCAGACACGCCAACATCTTCGCCAGCACGGTCGGGGTTTGAGCATGACGCCCCAGCCCCATCGGCCCAGGCAAACCCGCCGGATGGCAGCAAACCCAATGGCTCACCACGCCCCCCGCCTCAGCTGTAGTGCCTGCAAAGCCCAAGGCAAGATGCTTTGCACATTGCGAAAATATGCAAAGAAATCCGAATAATCTTTACACGTTGACGCTAGAGACCCGCTGATGCCCCTCCCCCCACTGCAAAGCTTGCCCACTGCGCGTTTCGAGACGCCAGCCATCCTCAAGCAGCTCAGCCGGGCCAGCCGGGCGCTGGCCGAGTTCAAGGGTATTGCCGCCGCCATCCCCAACCAGGGCATCCTCATCAACACGCTGGGTCTGCAGGAGGCCAAGGACAGCTCCGCCGTCGAGAACATCGTCACCACGCACGATGCGCTGTACCAAGGTGCCGCCTCGTTTGAGCACGCCACCAACCCCGCCACCAAGGAAGTGCTGCGTTACAAGGAGGCCCTGTCCATCGGCCTGCAGAAAGTGCGCGCCACCGGCCTGCTCACCATCAACCACCTGGTTGCCGTGCAGGCGGCGCTGGAACCGAACAAGGCCGGCATCCGCACACAGGCGGGCACCACCTTGCGCGACAACGCAGGTCAGGTGGTCTACACCCCACCGCAGGAGCACCCCGTCATTGTGCAATTGCTGGCGGAGCTGGAGCATTTCATCAACGACAATGCCCTGTTCGACGTCGACCCGCTGATCAAGATGGCGTTGATCCACCACCGGTTGGAAAGCATCCACCCCTTCTGGGACGGCAACGGCCGTACCGGCCGCATCGCCAACGTGCTTTACCTGGTGCAGCAAGGGCTGCTGGACATTCCCGTGCTGTATCTCAGTCGCCACATCGTGCGCACCAAGGCTGAGTACTACGCCCGCCTGCAAGCCGTGCGCGACGGCGACGCCTGGGAAGCCTGGGTGCTGTACATACTCACCGCCGTGGCCGAAACCGCGCGCCAGGGCGTAGCCACCATCAAGGCCATGCGCACGCTGCTGCTGGATACCAAGCAACGCATCCGGGCTGACTATGCGTTCTACAGCCAGGACCTCATCAACAACCTGTTCTCCCACCCCTACACCAAGATCGCCTTCATCCAGCGCGACCTGAAAGTAAGCCGGGTCACCGCCACCAAGTATCTGGAGCAACTGGTGGAAGGCGGCTTCCTGGCCAAGCGCAAGTTGGGCCGCGACAACTACTACATCAACCTGCCGTTGTTCGACCAACTGGCCGGACGCGACATGCGTGAAGGGAGCGAATGACATGGCGCGCACGCCAAAATCCCCGCCCCCCCAAGATGGTCACCGCGCTCGCGCACCCGGAAGCCAAGCACGACAACATCCCCACCGCCGAGTACCAATCAGTCATGCAGGCCGAGGACAAGGCGCCGGGCAAGGTTGATCTTGCCCCCGGATTTCGGACACTCGGCTAAGCCGCGTTAGCCCGCTCGAACTGCCCTGGGCTGAGGTAGCCCGGCGTCGAGTGGAGCCGGTTTCGCCGGAGCCACACCGGCGACAGAAGCGCCTGGGTGCCTTACGCGCCACCAATCCCACCGGGCGGTGAAAGTACGCCTCATGCGTGATCGACTTCGTACCGGGAAGCCGGTCGCGCACGGTGCGCACGACCCACGTCAATGCCGTTAGTGATTGGCCTTCACCGGTTTCACATACGTCTCGAAAAGTTCGTCGATGCGCCGGTATTCGTCGTACCAGGAATCGGCGTGGACGAAGCCGTGGCGTTCCATCGGGTACAGCGAGATCCAGAAGTTTTTCTTGTGCAGTTCAATCAGGCGCTGGTACAGGGCGATGGAATCCTGCGCCAGCACGTTGTCGTCGATCAGGCCGTGTTCGATCAGCAGCGGGTCGCGCAGCTGGTCGGCGTAGTGGATGGGTGAACTGATGGCGTACGCCTCCGGGTCCAGCTGCGGATCGTTGAGGATGTTGGACGTGTACTCGTGGTTGTACAGCGTCCAGTCGCTGACCGGGCGCAGCGCCGCGCCGGCGGCAAATTCGCCCGGCGCGCGCAGCAGCGCCATCTCGGTCATGAAGCCGCCGTAGCTGCCGCCATAGATGCCGACACGGCGCGGATCGACATGGTGATTGGCGACCAGCCAGGCCTTGCCATCCAGCAGGTCCTCCAGCTCCGGGTGGCCCATGTTGCGGTAGATCGCCGTGCGCCACGCGCGGCCGTAGCCCTCGCTGGCGCGGTAATCCATATCCAGTACCACGTAGCCTTGCGCCACCAGCAGGTTGTGGAACATCTGCTCGCGGAAATACGCCGGCCACGACAGGGTGACGTTTTGCAGATAACCGGCGCCGTGCACGAAGATCACCGCTGGCTTCAGGCTGGTGTCGGTGCCCGCGTCGGCCGGGCCGTAGTACTTGGCCTGGATGCTGCCGGCGCCGTGCGTGGACGGCACCTGCACGATCTGCGGCGCCAGCCACGCGTGGGCGCTGAAGGCCGGCTGCATGGTGTGGGTCAGTTCGCGCGGCGTACCGCCGGCGGACGGCTGGACGGCCAATTGCGGCAGCACGTAAGGCGCCGAATGCAGCACCGCCAGCTGCGTGCCGTCCGGCGACAGGACAAAGTCGTCCATGCCTTGATATTGCGTGACGCGCGCCAGCTCACCGCCGCTGCTGCGCACGCGGTAGACGTCGTAGCTGTACGGCGCCACGGCGTTGGTGCGCACGTAGAACCACTGGCCGTCTTCGCTGAGCTGCGGGTGGCTGACCTCGAACTTGCCACCGGTCAGCGCTTTCGCCTTGCCGTCCAGCGGCTTGACGTAGAGCTGCGACCAGCCGGTGTGCTCGCTCAGATACCACAGCGTGCGGCCGTCCTTGAGCCAGCCAAAATCGTTGAAGTTCCAGTTGATCCACGCCGGATCGGTCAGGCGCTGCTGGTTGACCAGGGCATGCGCGGTGAAATCCACGCTGGCCAGCCAACGGTCCTTGTTGTCGATGGCGCGCAGACGCACGGCTACCTGCGCCCCGTCGGCGCTCCAGGTGATGCCATTGCTGGGGCCGTCTTCACTGACGATGGTGACGCCGCGCACGTCCGGTGCCTTGAGCGCCTTGGCTTGCTCAGCCTTACCGTCGCGTTCCAGCGTGGCGATGGCACGCGCGCGCAGTTCGCGCAGCGGATCGTCCTTGATGCCGGGCAAGGCGTCGATGGCCAGCGGATAGCTGGCGTGATTGGCCAGATCCAGCAGCAGCAGCGACTGCGGCGCCGGATCGTTGCGGCCGACGTAGACGCGCGCTTCCTGCTGCTTGGCATACCCCGAGTCGGTGACGTAATGGGTGATTTCCGGCGCCTTGCCGGCGGCGGCGTCCTTGTCGACGGTGACCAGCAGCAGCCAGCGGCCACCCGGTGACAGCGCCGCGTCCAGCAACTTGATCTTGTCGCCCAGCCAGAACGGTTGCGGCGCGCGCCCGGCATCGGCCGCGGCCAGCGCCTGCGCGTGCTCACGCACGGCCTGCTGGTCGGCCTTGATCTGGCGCAGCGTGGAGAACGTCGCCAGCTGCGCCGCGCCCAGTGCATCGGCCGGCTTGGCCTGCGGGTCGTCGGCAAACTTGAGCTCGGCCACCGCTGTGGTCAGCGCGCCGTCCAGCGCGTGGCGATACCAGGTGTTGCCATCGCGGAATTGCAGCGCGCGACCGTCGGCGGAAAACTGCAGCGCGCTTTCCGCCTGCGGCGTGCGCGTGATTTGCCGGGTCTGGCCAGTGGCCAGCGTCACCACGAACACGTCGCCGTGGGCAATGAAGGCAGCGTGCCGATGCGCGCGGTCGAACACGGCCGGGCCTTGCGCCTGCGCCATGGCCGCGGCGTCCAGCCGGGTGGACTGGCCCGACGTCGGGTCGACGCGATACAGGTCGCGCACCGGGCTGCCATCGCGCTTGAGCGAGTAATACAGCGCTCGGCCGTCGACGCTCCAGTACGGCTGCTCCACGGCCTGACCAATCCAGTCCGGATTGGCCATGATGGTTTCCAGGTCAAGCGATGTACTGGCCGGCGCCGTGCTGGCCGCTACTTCGGTGGCCGCCAGCGGCGTGGCGATCAAGGCGGCAAGGGCAACGAGGGCAAACGACCTGGCAAGCAGCGATCGGCGCATGGTTCGGTTCCGGGCAAATAGGCCCAGCATAACGGCGCGCGCGGCGGCTGCTACGCCGTGCCATGCCACAAGTCACGGTCGGCTGCGACGCAAGTCGTGGCGGGTTACCCTCGGCACTCCACGACAGTCAGCGGAGTTCCCCATGCGCATCCTGTTGCTGCTTGCCGCCAGTTGCTGCCTTGCCGGCACGGCACTCGCCGACCAGTTGCCGCCGGATACGCCCAGCGCGCCGCCACATGACGTCGCCCTTATCGGCACCACCCAGGTCCTGCCGCCGGCCAGCCCGCAACGCGCGGCCGCAAGCACCCTGCACGGCAAGCGCGTGGCCGATCCTTGGCGCTGGCTGGAAGATGCCGGCGACCCGGCCGTACAGGCATGGATCGCCGCGCAAAATGCCTATACCGAGGCCGAACTGGCCGCCATGCCGGAAGGCGCGGCGCTGACCGCGCGGGTCAAGCAGCTGGCAGTGACCTCGACCACGCGTTCGGGGCCGATGCTTTCCGGCGGCACGCTGTTCTACCTGCGCCAGACGCCACCGCAGCCGCAGCCGGTGTTGGTTGCCCAGGCGTGGCCGGACGGTGCCGCGCGCGTGCTGGTCGACCTCAATACCGACGCCAGTCGCACCGCCATCACCGGCTACTGGCCGTCGCCGCGCGGACGCTACCTGGCCTACGGCACGGCCGAGGGCGGCAGTGAATTGACCACGCTGCATGTGCTGGACGTGGCCAGCGGCAAGACCTTGCCCGACACCTTGCCGTGGGCCGGCGGCGGTACCACGCCGCAAGGCCTGGCCTGGGATGCCGACGAGCGCGGCTTCAGCTACGTGCGCTTTGCGCCGCCGGCGGAGGGCCAGGCCGTGGTGCAGTTCAACGCCACGCTGGTGCATCACGCGCTGGGTCAGGACGCGCGCGCCGACACCGTGGTGTTTGGCCGGGATTATTCGCCGACGGCCGAATACGTGCTGGTCGATGCGCCAGCCACGGCGCAAGCGGCGGTGCTGGCCTACGACGGCGACGGCGGCCCGGCCGAGGTGTTTGTGCGCCATGGCGACGACTACCAGCGCGTGCTGGATCGGTCGGCCAACGTGCGCACGGCGGCCTGGGTGGATGGCCGTCTGTATGCGGCCGTGTTTGCCGACGCGCCGCGCGGGCGCATCGTGGCGGTGGACAACCACGGCAAGGTCACGCCGGTGCTGGACCAGCGCGACGGCGCCATCCAGCACATTGCGCCGCTGGGCGCGGGCTTCCTGCTGGTGCGCAGCTGGGGGCCGGACTGGTGGGTGGAACAGTATGACGCGCGCGCGCAGTTCGTGCGCCGGTTGCCGCTGCCCGCGCACGGCATCGGCGTGGGCGCGATTGCCTCCGAGTCCGGCCAGGACAAGGCGCTCATCACCTGGAGCGGTTGGACCACGCCCACGCGCTGGGCGGAATACGACGGCGCCAGCGGCACGCTCAAGACCGTGTTCGAGGTCAAGCCGGCGGCCGACTATTCCAAGGTGGATGTGCAGCGCATCAATGGCACGTCCAAGGACGGCACGACCATCCCGGTCACCGTGCTGGCCATGCCCGGCGTCACGGCCAACGGCGCGCGGCCGACCATCCTCTACAGCTACGGTGGCTTCGATATTCCGATCAAGCCCGGCTTCATCGGCGCCAACCTGGCCTGGCTGGAACGCGGCGGCGTGCTGGCCTACGCCAACATCCGCGGCGGCAACGAGAACGGCCAGGCCTGGCATGCTCAGGGGCAGAAGCTCGACAAGCAAAACGTGTTTGACGACTTCCACGCCGCCGCGCAGGCCTTGTTTGCCACGCGCTGGACCGACCGTGCGCACCTGGGGATTCTCGGCGGCAGCAACGGCGGCCTGCTGATGGGCACGCAGATCGTGCAGCACCCGGCCGACTATCGCGCCGTCGTCGCCCGCGTCGGCATCTACGACATGCTGCGCCACGAGACCGACTTCGCCAACGGCCGCTACAACATTCCCGAATACGGCTCCATCGCCGATCCGGCGCAGTTCAAGGCCACGCTGGCGTATTCGCCGCTGCACAACGTCACGCCGCGCACGGCCTACCCGGCGGTGCTGATGACCACCGGCGAAAACGATCCGCGCGTGGCGCCGTGGCAGTCGCGCAAGTTCACCGCCGCGTTGCAGAACGCCACCACGTCACATCACCCGGTGCTGCTGCTCACGCGCATGCATGCCGGCCATGGTATCGGCGCGCCCTTCAGCCAGCGCGTCGGCGACACCGCCATCACCTTGACCTTCTTTGCGCACGAGTTGGGCCTGGCCGGCGACGTCGTGGATGCCCCTCCGCACCGGTAGGCGCCCGCTCGCGGGTGCCTGCGAACCTTGATTGGCCATCACCCCGCTCCGGAGATGTCATGACTTTGCCTGCCGTGGAACATGAAACCGGCGCCCAGCCGACGCACAGCGTGATCTGGCTGCATGGCCTGGGCGCCGACGGTAACGACTTTGCGCCGATCGTGCCGGAGCTGGTCGACCCGGCGTGGCCGCCGCTGCGCTTCGTGTTTCCGCATGCGCCGATGCGGCCGGTGACGGTCAACGGCGGCATGGCCATGCGCGCGTGGTACGACATTGCCGGCTTCGACCTGGCGGCGGACGAGGACGCGGCCGGCATCGGCCAATCCATCACTGCCGCCGTGGCGTTGATCGCGCGCGAACAGGCGCGCGGCGTGCCCGTGGGTAACATCATCCTGGCTGGATTTTCCCAGGGCGGGGCGATTGCGCTTGCCGCGGGCTTGCGCCACGCCCAGGCGCTGGCTGGCATCGTCGCGCTGTCCACCTATGTGCCACTGGCCGCGACGCTGGCGACCGAGCGCCACGCCGCCAATGCCGCCACGCCGATTTTCTATGGCCATGGCCGCGTCGATCCGGTGGTGGCGCTGGCCCATGCCGAGGCCTCGCGCACGTTGCTGCAAGGCCTGGGGTACGCCGTGGATTGGCATACCTACGCCATGGCGCACGCCGTGTGCGCGCAGGAGATTGCCGACCTGCGCGCCTGGCTCGGTCCGCGCCTGGCCTGACCCCAAGTCACGCCGGTAGCGCCCGGCGCTGCGGCATACTGGCGTGCATGCAACCTGCTGCTTTGCCGCGTCGTGGAACCGCCTCAGCCGAGCACAGCCCGCTGCCCGCGTTCTGTGATCTGCCGGCGCTGGTGGCGCTGTTTGTCGTCGGCGCACTGACCGTGACCGTGATGTGGCTGGCCGGCGATGCGGCGCGCGACTGGACGGCGTACAGCGTCGGCATGCTGTTTGTCACCTGGCTGGCGCTGGTCATCACCGTGGCCTTGTGCAAGCTGCGGCCGGCGCTGCAAAGCCTGCCCGGCCGCCTGCCGTATGTCGGCGTATGGGTGGTGATCGTGCTCATCGTGCTGATCGCCAGCGCCGTGGCGCGCTGGCTCGACGGCGCTTTGCAGACGCAGCTGATCGCCAGCCCGCTGCCGTCATTCGTGCGCGACAACGTGGTGATTGCCGCGCTGCTGGGCGCGGCGATGCTGCGCTATTTCTATGTACTGGCGCAGTGGCAGGCGCGGCTGGCGGCGGTGACCCGCGCGCAGGTGGAGGCGTTGCAGGCGCGCATCCGCCCGCACTTTTTGTTCAACAGCATGAATACCGTGGTCGCGCTGATCCGTGTCGATCCAGATGCCGCCGAGCGCACGGTCGAGGATTTGTGCGACTTGTTTCGCGCCGCGCTCGGCCAGCACGACAACGCCGGCGGCACGTTGGGCGAGGAGCTGGATCTGCTTGATCGCTATCTGGCCATCGAGCAGTTGCGCCTGGGTGGGCGATTGCGCGTGGAGCGCGCGCTGGATGACTTGCCACGTGACTTTCCGCTGCCGCGCCTGCTGCTGCAGCCGCTGGTGGAAAACGCCGTGCGCCACGGCGTGCAGCCACGGCGCGCGGGCGGCGTCATCAGCCTGCGTGGTTTGCGCGCGGCCGATGGCATCGATCTGGAAATCCGCAATCCGCTGCCGGAGCAGCCCGCCGCACCCGGCAACGGCCACGGCCTGGACAGCGTGCGGCGCCGCATGGCCTGGCGCTACGGCACGCGCTCGCGGCTGGATGCCGGCCCGCAGGGCGGCGAGTTTGTCGTGCGCCTGCATTTGCCGGAGCCGGCGCCGTGATGCGCGTGCTGGTGGTCGACGACGAACCGCTGGCGCGCACGCGACTGGCCGCGCTGCTGGCCGCGTGCGATGACGTGGAGGTTGTCGGCCGTGCCGGCGATGGCGAGGAAGCGCTGGTGGCTATCCATGCCGCGACGCCTGACGTGGTGCTGCTGGACATTGCCATGCCCGGCACCGACGGCGTCGCCCTGGCGCAGCGGCTGGTCGGACGGGTGCGGCCGCAGGTGATTTTCTGCACGGCGTACGAGAGCCACGCCTTGCAGGCGTTCGAGCTGGGCGCCGCCGATTACCTGCTCAAGCCGGTGCGGCTGGAACGCCTGCGCGAGGCGCTGGCGCGGGCCGGGCAACGCCTGACGGCCACGCCGGCGGCGATGACCTATCTGTGCGGCCGCCTGCACGGCGAGCCGGTGCGCGTGGCGCTGGATGCAGTGATCTGCCTGCTGGCTGGCGAGAAATACGTCGTCGTCCATCATCGGGATGGCGAGCTGTTGATCGAGGATTCGCTGCGCCAGCTGGAAGACGCCAGCCCCGGCGCATGGGTGCGGTTGCATCGCAATTGCCTGGTGCCACCGGCGCGATTGCTGGGGCTGAAAAGCCTGCCCGGCGGCCGCGTCGTGGCGCGGCTGGAGGGCACCGACCTCACGCCCGAAGTCAGCCGCCGCAACCTGCCAGCGTTGCGCCGCCTGCTGCGCCCGGCCTGAAACGGGCACGCCGTGCCGGGCGCGGGTTGTGCTTCACTGTCGCGCAGGCAATGAGCAGGAGTCAGCCATGAGCCACGCCTTCAAGGTAGGCGACCACGTGCGCTGGAACAGCGAAGCTGGATACGTCAGCGGCAGGATCATCCGCGTGCACACCACCGACACCGACTACAAGGGCCACATGCGCCGCTGCAGCGGGGCCGATCCGCAGTACGCGATCCAGAGCGACAAGACCGACCACATCGCCATGCACAAGGGCAGCGCCTTGCACAAGGTGCCGTGATGGGCGCCGCCGTTCGCGCGTTGCCGCAGGCGAGTGTCTTGTCCGTTCCACTTACCGTGTGGACCATCGGCCACTCCACGCGCACGCTGGAGGAGTTCCTGGCCGTACTCGACGCGTTCGGCATCCAGGCGCTGGCCGACGTGCGCAGCTTCCCCGGCTCGCGACGCTATCCGTATTTTGGTCGCGAAGCACTGGCACAATCGCTGCCCGCGCACGGCATTGCCTACCAATGGCTGCCCAAGCTCGGCGGCCGGCGGCGCAAGCAGGCCGATTCGGTCAACACCGGCTGGCGCAACGTATCGTTCCGCAACTACGCCGATCACCTGGCCAGCGCCGAATTTGCCGAAGGACTGGCGACCTTCCTGGAGTGGGCGGCGCACCAGCGCACCACGCTGATGTGTGCCGAGGCGGTGTGGTGGCGCTGCCATCGCTCGATCATTGCCGACGTGCTCAAGCTGCGTGGCATCGAGGTGATCCACATCTTCGACGCCAATCACAGCGCACCGCATCCCTGGACCGCGCCGGCGCGCCTGGTCGACGGCAAGCTGACCTACGCGTTGCCGGCCGAGGATTTGTTGCGCGACACCGAGTAAGCGTCGCGCGGTGTTACGCCATCCGTATCCTGCGCGCGGTGTTACGCCACCCACACCCTGTTGTGGGAGCCCGCTCACGGGCGATGCTTTGCTTTATTCCTTCTTGATCGCGTGCCCGCCAAATTCATTGCGCATCGACGCCAGGAGCTTGTCGGCAAACGAATCGCTGTCGCGCGAACGCAGGCGCTCGATCAGCGCGGCAGTGATGATCGGCGCCGGCACATCGAGATCCAGCGCGGCCTGCACCGTCCAGCGGCCTTCGCCGGAATCGACCACGTACGGTGCGATGCCGTCCATGGTCGGGTTCTTGCCCAGCGCGTCGGTGGTCAGCTCCAGCAGCCACGAGCGCACCACGCTGCCGGTACGCCAGATGTTGCCGATCTGGTGCAGGTCCAGGGCAAATTCTTTCTTGTGCTCAAGGATGGAAAAGCCTTCGGCGTAGGCTTGCATCAGGCCGTATTCGATGCCGTTGTGGACCATCTTGGTGAAGTGGCCGGCGCCGACCGGACCAACGCGGCCCCAGCCCTGGTCCTTGCCCGGCGCCAGCGTTTCGAAGATTGGCCGCAGCGCCTCGACGGTTTTTTCCTCGCCGCCGATCATCATGCTGTAGCCCTCCTTGAGGCCCCACACACCGCCGCTGGTACCGCAGTCGACGTAGCCGATGCCGGCCTTGGCGTAGACCGCGGCCCGGCGCAAGGTGTCCTGGTAATTGGAGTTGCCGCCGTCGATCACGGTGTCGCCGGCCGCGAGCAGTGGCAGCAGGGCGTCGACGGTGCTGTCGGTGATCTTGCCCGAGGGCACCATCATCCACACCACGCGCGGCGCCGGCAGCGCCTTGACCAGCAACGCCAGCGACGTGGCGGAAGCCGCGCCATTTTTTTCCAGCGCCAGCCGCACTTCGGCATTCGGGTCGAATCCGACCACTTCGTGGCCGCCCTGCACGAGCCGCTGCGCCATGTTGGCGCCCATCTTGCCCAGTCCCACCATGCCCAGTTTCATGCTTTCGCCTCGCTGCGTGATCGACGTGCCAAAGAAAGGATTGTAGGCAGGCATGCGCTGGCGCGGCGTGATGCCCAGGCCCGACGGGCTGCTACGCCCCGCAGACGTCGTCCAGCCAGCGCTGCAAGCGCGCATGCACGCGCGCGGTCAGCCGCGTGCGTTCGCAGGCGGCGGCCGCCATCTGGATGGCTTCGGCCTGTGTGTCATAGCAATGGATGACGCGTGCAATCTGGCGCAGGCCGATGCCGGCGCCCATGGCCAGGGTGATCTCGTTGATCATGTCGCCGGCGTGGCGGGCGACGATGGTGGCGCCGAGGATATGGTCGGTGCCCTCGCGCACATGGATCTTGACGAAGCCGGCCGTCTCGCTGTCGGCCACTGCGCGATCGACCTGGTGCATGAGGATGGTGTAGGTCTTGACCGGGATGTGGTGCTGGTTGGCCTCGCGCACATACAGCCCGACGTGGGCGATTTCCGGATCGGTGAAGGTGCACCACGGGATGACGCGCCGGCTCATGCGCTCGCGTGCGCCAAACAGCGCGTTGCTGACCGCCATCTGCGCCGAGGCGTACGCGGTGTGGCCGTACTTGTGGCGCAGGCAGACGTCGCCGGCGGCATAGATGCGCGGATTGCTGGTTTGCAGGCGGTCGTCGACGGTCACGCCGGAAGTGGTGAAAGCGACGCCGGCCGCCTCCAGCTGCAGGCCTTCGACATTGGCGATGCGCCCCACGCCAGCGAGGATGGCGTCCACGGCAATGGTGTTGTGGTAATCGTCGCTGACCAGATCGACCAGCTTCTCGCCGTGCTCCACGCGAATGCCGGCGACGCGGGTGTTGAGCCGCACCTGCACGCCGTCGCGGGCCATGGCGTCGGACAGCATCTGCGCGGCGTCGCGCTCTTCGTGCTCCAGGAACAGCGGCAGTGTTTGCACGATGACGGTGTGGGCGCCCAGCCGACAAAACGCCTGTGCCAGCTCGCAGCCAATCGGGCCGCCGCCGATGACCAGCAATCGCTTGGGCAGGGTGGTGAGATCAAACACGCTTTCGTTGGTGAGGAAGCCCGCGCGCTTCAGGCCCGGGATGTCCGGCACATGCGGCCGCGCGCCGGTGGCAATGATGGCGCGGGCAAAGCGCAGCGACGCACCTTCCAGGGCCACGGTATCGGGCGCGGTGAATTGCGGCCGGCCAAAGTACACGTCGACACCGGCTTCGCGCAGCGTGCGCAGCGATCCATTGCCGCTGAGTTCGCAGCGGATGGCGCGCACCCGCGCCATGGTGGCGGCAAAGTTGGTCTGGATATCAGTGGGCGTGCAGGCGCCGTAGCGCGGCGCATCGCGCATCTCGGCATACAGCCGCGAGGTGCGGATCAACGCGCGCGAAGGCACGCAGCCGGTGTTGAGGCAGGTACCGCCCAGCAGGTTGCGCTCGATGAGGGCCACGCGTGCGCCCAGCCGCGCGGCGTGCAGCGCGGCGCTGACGCCGGCGGTGCCGCCGCCGATGACCACCAACTGGTACCGCGCGCTGGGTGCCGGATTGCGCCAGTCGGTGGGATGCAGGTTGGCCAGGCGTTCGCGCTCGCAGTCGTCCACCGGCGTGTTGAGGATGAGCGGCGTGGCATTCATGGCGCAGTCCCCGCAGCGGCCGCGCCGAGCCAGCCGCCGGTGAATCCGGCACGCCGCAGGCCATCGCGCACGGGCGTGCAACCGCGCATCAGGCGCCACACCAGGTCGCTGCGATGGTTCTCGATCATCATCAACGCGATGCCTTGATCCAGCCCGTAATGGCCCGGCGACGTCCACGCCCGTCCGCTGGCGTCGCACAGCGACGGATTGACCGCGCTGGTCAATCGACCGTCGGTCAGCAGATACGGGTAGCGCGCCAGCAAGGTGCGCAATCCGTCCAGCGCCAGCTGTGGCGCGAACGGCAGGGACGCGAGCACGGCCGGCGGGCACAAGGTGCCGTCGTCCGGGCCATAGGGCACACCGCGCGCGGCGTAGCCAAACAGGTGGTGCTGCGTATGGCGGCCGGTCGGCAGCTCGCCATTGGCGCCGTCGCATGCCGACAGGCCCCAGGTGTCCGGGCCGTAGCCGGTGAAGCGGAAGGGATTGCGTCGCGCATATTCGCGCTGCACCAGCACGGCGCGCGCGGAGTTTTCGAAATAATCCGAATCCTTTTCGCGCATGAACGGATCACGGATGCCGCGCAGGTCGATCCATGCATGCGAAAAATGATGGATGAACAGCGGCCCGGCATACAGGCAGTCGTGGCCGTAGAGGTTTTCCCATTGGTAGGTGGACGTCCATGCCTCGTAGCAGTCGGGATCGATGGGATGGGTGGGCGAGCCCAGCGCCAGTACGTACAGCGCAATGGCCTCGCTGTAGCCTTCCCAGCCGTAGTGCAGGAAACCGCATTCGGGTTTCCAGCCCTGGCGAATGGTGCGCCCGTCGGCCTGCGCCCAGCGCCAATCGATGCGCTGATACAGCAAGTCGGCCAGTTCGCGCAGCTCGGACTCCTCGGCATTGGCGGCGGTGAAATACGCCGCTGCGGTGAGCGCGCCGGCAATCAGCAGCGTGGTGTCGATCATCGACAACTCGCACTGCCATACGCGCGCACCGCTGTCGCGATCAAGGAAGTGGAAATAGAACCCCTGGTAGCCGGTTGCCTGCGGGCTGCCGCTTTGATCGCTGTCGCGGAAAAAGCGCAGCGCCGCCAGGCACCAACGCACGGCTTCGGCTCGCGCCATCCAGCCGCGTTCGACGGCAATCGGATACGCCGACAAGGCAAAGCCGACTGCGGCAATGCTGGCTGGCACATTCGGCCGCGAGTTGTCGGCGACCAAGCCATTGCGCGGATTGGTCTGCTGCGGGAAGTAATCGAAAGCAGCGCGCGCGAGCTGTTCCAGCCACGCGTCGTCCGCGCCCACATCCGCACCCGGCACGTCAGCGGGTGACGCGAAAGCGGCGGGGTCAGTGTGGCTGCGCGTGGAGTTCAAATGGGAGGCCCGATGCGGGTGCCACCGCGCGATGCGGCGGCACGGTCTGGTCTTGATCCTACTCGACGCGCGTGACTTTGCCGTTCGTGACGTGATTTTTACGCCGGCGCCGGCCGTTCGGAGCATGGTGGTGCTTTGGTCTGCATCAGGACGGGTCATGTCATCTGCCATTGCCGACAACTTGCGGGCCGCGCCGCACCACCTGCTGTCCAACGGCAGCTACACCGTCATGCTGCACGCCAGCGGCGCGGGCTTCAGCCGGTGGCGCGGCCAGGCGGTGACGCGTTGGCGCGAGGATCCGACCACCGAGCCGTGGGGCACCTGGCTGCTGCTGCGCGACGAGGAAAGCGCGAAGGTGTGGGCGGTCACGCGCCAGCCGCTGGCGATCAGCACGCCCGACGACGCACTGGCGGTGACGCCCGGCAAGCTGTGCTTCGTACGCCGCCACTACAGCGTGCACACGACGCTGGAAATTGCCGTGGCCAGCGATGCCGACGTCGAGCTGCGTCGGCTCACGGTGAGCAATCACGGCGATCACGTGCGCACGCTTTCGCTTACCTCGTATTGCGAGTTGGTGCTGGGACCGGCCGGTGCCGACAACGCGCATCCGGCGTTTTCCAAGCTGTTCGTGCAGACCCAGTGGGACCCGGCGCAAGCCATGCTGCTGGCCACGCGGCGCCAGCGCGACAACCACGAGCCGGCCATCTGGGCGGCGCAGGCCCTGCAGGTGCTGGGGCGGCCAATTGACGACGGCTGCAGTTACGAAACCGACCGCGCGCGCTGGTTGGGCCGCGACCGCAGCGTGCGCGATGCCCAGGCGATGGCGCCGCACGCGGCGCTGTCGGGCACCGTCGGCTGCGTGCTCGATCCGGTCTTCAGCCTGCGCCAGCACTTCACCCTGGCGCCGCGCGAAAGCGTGACGCTGCTGCTGTGGACGCGGCTGGCCGACAGCCGCGATGGTGCCCTGCAGCTGGTCGAACAACTGCGCGATGGCGATGCCGCGCAGCGCTTGTTTGCCGACGCCGGGCAGCACGCGCAGACACAGTTGGACGCGCTGGACATCGACGCGGCACGCGCGGCGCAGTTTGCGCATTGGCTGAGTGCGTTGGTCAGCGTCGATCCGGCACAGCGCGCCGGTGCCGACGTCATCGCGCGCGGTGTCGGCGGCGCGCCAACGTTGTGGGCCAAGGGCATTTCCGGTGACCGGCCGATTGCGCTGGTGCAGCTTGATGCCGACGCCGCGCTGGATGTCGTGCGTGACGTACTGCTGGCCCAGCGTTACTGGCAAAGCTGCCAGCTGGCAGCCGATGTGGTGCTGCTCAACGCCGCCAGCGACACGGCTGCCGCCGACGCACTCGATGCGGCGCTGGCGCCGCTGCTGGAAACGCAGCGCAGCGCGCTCACCGCCGACGCGACCCGGCCCAAGGCCGAAGTGTTTGCGCTGCGTGTCGATACGCTCGACGCCGCTGTGCACGACGGCCTGCTTACCGTAGCGCGCATCGTGATCGATCGCCGCGCCACTGCCACGCCGCACGAACCCGGCTTCACGGCGCAGGCGCCATCGTCACCCGCTGCGGCACCGATCCGCGCCACGCAGCCCGCCGAACCCGAACCCGAAATCACCCCCACGGCGGCGGAGTTTCCCAACGGCCATGGCGGCTTTGTCGATGCCGGGCGCAGCTATCGCATTGAACTGGCCGACGGCGCGCACACGCCAGCGCCGTGGATCAACGTCATTGCCAATGCCGGGTTCGGCTTTCTGGTGTCGGCCACCGGCAGCGGTTACACATGGGCGGTCAACAGCCAACAGAACCCGCTGACGCCGTGGCCCAACGACCCGGTGACCGATGCGCCGCACGAGGTGCTGTATCTGCGCGACCGCGACAACGGCGAACTGTGGAGCGCCACGGCGGCGCCGATCCGCGTGCCGGGCAGTGTCTACAGCGCCGTCCACGGCAAGGGCTGGACGCGCTTCAGCCATGTCGCGCACGGCATCGGCGTGGAGCTCACGCAGACTGTCGCCGTGGATGCGCCGCTCAAGCTGTCGCGGCTGCGACTGACCAATCGCGGCTCGCGCACGCGGCATCTGGATGTCACCGCCTACGTGCAATGGGCGCTCGGCGCCAACGGCACGACCAGCGCGCCGTTTGTCATCACCGCACGCGACGCCGGCAGCGGCGCCTTGTTTGCGCGCAATCCATGGCGGCCGGATTTTTCCGGGCGCGTGGCCTTCATGGATCTGGCCGGCATGCAGCACTCCATGACGGGTGATCGCGCCGGCTTCCTCGGTGCGCTGGGTGATCCGGCGCATCCGGCCGCGCTGCATGATGCGAAGCCGCTGGATGGCCGCCTTGGCGCCGGACTCGATCCTTGCGGTGCGCTGCAGGCGACGATCGAGCTGCCGGCCAAGACGCAGCTGGATGTGCTGTTCGTGCTGGGCGATGCGCCAGATGCCGCGCAGGCGCAAGCGCTGGTGGCGCAGGCGCGCGCACTGGATTTCGCGCAGGTGCTCGATGCGGTGCGGTCGCAATGGGACGGCGTGCTGGACACGGTGCAGGTCAACACGCCCGACCGCGCGCTGGACCTCATGCTCAACGACTGGCTGCTGTACCAGGTCACCAGTTGCCGGCTGTGGGCGCGCACCGCCGGCTACCAGGCCAGCGGCGCGTATGGTTTTCGCGATCAATTGCAGGACGTGATGGCCTTGTGCGTGACGCGCCCCGACCTGGCGCGTGAACACCTGCTGCGCGCGGCCGGTCGGCAATTTGCGCCGGGCGACGTGCAGCACTGGTGGCTGCCGCCGCGTGGACAGGGCATTCGCACGCGCATCAGCGACGACCGCCTGTGGCTGGGCTACGTCGCTGCGCATTACGTGGACGTCACCGGCGACGTCGGCGTGCTGGACGAACCCCTGCCGTTCCTCACCGGGCCGGCCATCGCCGACGGTGCCACCGATGCGTTTTTCCAGCCGCAGACCGACACCACCGCCGTGAGCCTGTGGGAGCACTGCGCGCTGGCGCTGGATACCGCGCTGACCGCCGGCGCGCATGGCTTGCCGCTGATCGGCACCGGTGACTGGAACGATGGCATGAACCTGGTCGGCGCCGGCGGCAAGGGCGAGAGTTCGTGGCTGGCGTGGTTTGCGCTGGCGACGATTGCCGGCCTCGCACCACATGCAGATGCGCGCGGCGAGGCGGCGCGTGCGCAGCGTTGGCAAACCGCCGCCGGCAATTTGCGCACGGCACTCGAACACGCGTGGGATGGCCAGTGGTATCGGCGCGGCTATTACGACGACGGCACGCCGCTGGGCTCCTGCATCAGCCGCGAATGCTGGATCGACACCATCGCGCAGTCATGGAGCCTCTTGAGCGGCGAGCCGGTCGACGATCGCGCGCGGCAGGCGATGGCCGCCGTCGACCGCTTGCTGGTCGATCACCCACACCGTGTGGCGCGATTGTTCACGCCGCCGTTTGACCATCCCGAGCAGAATCCCGGCTACATCAAGGGCTATCCGCCCGGCGTGCGCGAAAACGGCGGCCAGTACACGCACGGCGCCACCTGGTCGGTCTTTGCCTGGGCGCGGCTCGGTGATGGCGAGCGCACTGCCGACACGCTGGCCATGCTCAACCCCATCCATCACAGCGACAGCGCGTCCGCCGTGGCACGTTACAAGGTGGAGCCCTACGTCGCCTGTGCGGACGTCTATTCGGTGGCGCCGCACATTGGCCGCGGCGGCTGGACCTGGTACACCGGCAGCGCGGCATGGGTGTATCGCGCCGGGCTGGAGGCGCTGCTGGGCTTCCATCTGCACGGCAACACGCTGCAGATGACGCCGTGCATCCCGCGCGCCTGGCCCGGCTTCACGCTGACCTACCGCCATCGCCGCACGCACGAGAGTGTCTTCGCCGTACAGGTGCGTAATCCACAATCGGTGTGCAGCGGCGTCAAGGTGCTGCAATTGGACGGCCAAAACCTGCCACCCGAGGCACCGGTCGAGCTGCCTGACGACGGCGCCGCACACGCGCTGACCATCACCCTGGGCTGATCGCCACCCAGGCTTCCAGGCAGGAGGCGACAGCCGTGCAGCACACCGGTGAATTTGCAGCGGCGGCCGACGCCCTGGCCGGCGTTGGCTGGTGCGAGCTTTCCAGCTTCTTGCCGGCAGCCATGCAGGATGCGCTGCGTCGCGAGTGTGCCGCACTGGATGCAGCACAGGCGTTTCGTCCCGCACGCGTCGGCCTGGAACGCACGGCGACGCGCCTGCGCACTGACCGCACGCACTGGTTCGAACCAGGCCACCTCACCTCGCCGCAACAGGCCTTCGTCGCACAGCTGGACACGCTGCGCATGGCACTCAATCGCCAGCTGCTGCTGGGTCTGATCGACGGCGAGGCGCATTACGCGGTGTATCCACCCGGCGGCGGCTATGCGCGTCATCGCGACTGCCTGCACGCAAGCGATGCGCGGGTGGTTTCGGCGGTGTACTACTTGAACGCGCATTGGGACGCCGCCGATGGCGGCGCGCTGCGCCTGTACCTGCCGGCCAATGCGCACCACGACATCCTGCCGCAAGGTGGCAAGTTGGTGCTGTTCCTGTCTGCGCAATTCGAACACGAAGTGCTTGCCACCTCACGCACACGCATGAGCATCGCCTGCTGGCTGCGCCAACAAACGTTGCCCGTTTGACGCGACTCCCGTACTCGCGTGAGCGCGCCGGTGCGCGATGCTTTTGCGCTGGTGTTCGGGAAACAGCCAAAGCTTTCGAGCGCCTGCGGCGCTCGAGTCACTTTTCTCCGAGTGGCCGGAGAAAAGTAACCCAAAGAGAGGCCACCCCGTTTGGCGCTTGCCAGGCGTGCCGCCCGGCAAGTTCGTGAGCCGGGGACTTGAGATCAGAAGCACGAAGCGTCGTGTTGCGTGCAATGACGCTCGACGAAACGGCGGAGACACAGTGCTCGCTGGCCACGCTTCCACGCCCCTGTGCGGCGAGTGCGGCGGGGCTGC
>CAZMPZ010000028.1:0-23163 GCA_964568445.1 uncultured Rhodanobacter sp.
AGATCGGCTGGCCGTCGCGCGCACTGAAGACGTTGGCCAGCACCAGCGGGAAGTGCGGTCCGGCGCAATGCTCGTGGCGGCCGCCGTCGACATTCATCGGCGTGCCGGTGACCTGCGACAGGAACCCCAGGCCGTAGTTGAACTCGTGGTTGCCGGCGGTGCCGCCGTCGTAGCCCAGCGCGTCCATCGCCTTGTATACCGCCAGCTCGGTGTCGCAGCCGACGGGATGGGCCAGCGCCTGATAGTCGGCCAGCACGCTGCCCTGGATGGTGTCGCCGCTGTCGAACAAGAAGGTGTTGGGAAACTCCGCGCGGGCGCGGCGGATCAGCGTGGCCGTGCGCTCGAAGCCCAGCGAGTCGTCCGCGCGCAGCTTGTAGTAGTCGTAGCTGAGCACATTGGAATGGATGTCCGTGGTTTCCAGGATGGCCACGTTGGCGCGCGCGCCGTCGGGGATGTCGGCCTTGCGCGGGGTGCTGGCGCAGGCGCCGAGCAGGGCGGTGGCAAGCACGAGCAGGGCAGGTGAAACGAGGCGTCGCGACATGGGAGTTCCGTGGCAAGGCAGCAGTGTCGGCCTTGCACGCTAGCAGAGCCGGTGGCTGATGGAGCGTGGTCGGCCGCAGCCGCACCCGAACGCATGTCGTGCGATGCGGCCCGGCACGCCCCGGTCAACGGGTGATCACCCGCGAGCGGGCTCCTACCGGTCGGATGCTTGGCCGGGTGTGCGGCCACAAAAAACGCCGCCTTGATGAAGGCGGCGTTGCGTGGTCACGATCCCATGCGATGCTTACTTGACCTGATCGGCGATCCAATGCACGGCGTTGGTGACTTGTTCATCGGTCAGGGCCGGGTTGCCACCCTTGGGTGGCATGAAGTTGCCGTCCGGGCCGTGATAGCCGTCGATGGCGTGCTTGACCAGGGTATCCAGGCCTTGGGCAATACGCGGCCCCCACTGCGCCTTGTCGCCGGTCTTGGGTGCGCCGGCAATGCCCGAAGCGTGGCAGCTGGTGCACAGGTGGTCGTAGATTTCCTTGCCGTCGGTGGTGCCGCCGTAGGCCGCTTCACCGGCCGAAGACTTGGCGGCAGCGTCGGCAGCGGCCTGCATGGCCGCGCGGCCGGTGTCGCCGGCATACACGGCGCCGGCCGGCGCGATGCGCGCGGTGACGGTGGCGGGCGTGTTGGGATTGACTTCCTTGGGCTCGGCGTTGTGGATCGCATGCGCCGTGAAGATCAGCAGCAACGCGGTCAGCACCAGCAGGCCAATCATGATGGCGAACTGGCGCACGGCCGTCCGGTCGGACTTGTTGAGGGGGGCGCTCACGCACGTACTCCTTGAATGAAAGGATCAAAAGCCAAGGTATGGCGCCGTAGTAGCTGATCCGGCGCGCCGGCGTGTGTCGACAGTGCCGCCCCAAGGCGCCCAACAGCGGGATTATAAACGAAGCGCCGGCCAAGTTTCAGCGGTTTGCGGCGTGCCGGCGGGGCGCAACCATGCCATCGGTCATGCCCGGACTAGGTCAACCGGCATTGTCCAAAGCCGTTGATCTACCCCTATGCTTCCACTGCAATGCAGCAGACCATGTGGTTTGCGGTGGTTGCGCGTCTGGTTGATGCCACGGCAAGTCCGCAGCGGGTCGGGCGGCGGTGGCGGATTTGGGTCCGAGTGCCGGGAGTTTGTGCATGTCGCGTTTCTGGAAGATCGCGTTGGTGGTGTTGGCGGTGATCGTGCTGGCGGTGGTCGGCTACGGCGTGCTGCACAAGGGCGGCAGCGCTGGCGCCGATGCCGGGCAACGCGGTGGTGCGGGCGGCGATGCCGACAAGGCGCCGGTGCCGGTCACCGTGGTGCCGGTGGTGCGCCAGAACGTGCCGGTGTACCTGAAGGCGCTGGGCACCGTGCAGGCGCTCAATACCGTCACCGTCAATCCGCAGGTGGGCGGCAAGCTGCTCAGCCTGGATTTCGTCGAGGGCCGGCCGGTGAAGAAGGGCCAGGTGCTGGCGCACATCGACCCGCGCACGTATCAGGCTGCCTACGACCAGGCCGTGGCGCGCCAGCATCAGGGTCAGGCCCAGCTTGCCACCGCGCGCAGCAATTTGGCGCGCAGCGGCGACCTGGCCAGCAAGGGCTACATCTCCAAGCAGGACCTGGACACCTTGCGCAATACCGCCAACCAGCTGCAGGCAGCGGTGGCCGCCGATGCTGCAGCCGCGCGCGACAGCAAGGTGCAGCTTGACTACACCACGGTGACGGCGCCGATTGACGGCCTGGCCGGCATCCGCGCCGTGGACCCGGGCAACGTGGTCAGCACTGCCAGCGCGCTGGTTACGCTGACCCAGCTGCATCCGATCAATGTCATGTTCTCGCTGCCGGAACAAAACCTCGATGTCGTGCGCCAGGCGGCCAAGGCCGACGCCGATGCGCTGCAGGTGTCGGTGCTGGACAAGACCGACGCCCATCCGATTGCCGGCGGCGGCGTGCTCAAGGTGATCGACAACCAGATCGATACCACGTCCGGCACGTTCCGCCTGAAGGCGGAGTTTCCCAATGCCGACAACGCGCTGTGGCCGGGGCAGTTCGTCAACGTGCAGCTGCTGGTCAAGACCGTCGATGGCGGGCTGGTGGTGCCGGCGCAGTCGGTCAGCCGCGGCCCGGATGGCGACTACGTGTACCTGGTGCAGGGCGACAACACGGTCAAGATGCAGTCGGTGGTGGTGGCTGGCGAGGTCGGTGACAGCCACGTCATGGTCGGCAGCGGGCTCAGCGCCGGGCAGCAAGTGGTGACCGAAGGCCAGTTCCGGCTCAAGCCCGGCAGCAAGGTCAAGCCGATGAAGCCGGGCGAAGTGCCGGCCGCGCCAACGGCGGAAGAACTCAAGAAAGCCGGACAGAACGCGGGCCGTGGCGGTCGTCGCGGGCATTGAGGGCACCGCCGCCTGGCGCGGCGGCCATCATCCTTGGCGCGACGGCCAGGCTCGCGGCTGACGCCGCTCCAACGCATTACGGATCGTCATGGGCTTTTCCACAATCTTCATTCGCCGGCCAATCGCCACCTCGCTGTTGATGGTGGCGGTGTTGCTGCTGGGCGTGCTGGGTTACCGCGAGCTGCCGGTGTCGGCGCTGCCGGAGATCGAGGCGCCCAGCCTGGTGGTGACCACGCAGTATCCCGGCGCCAGCGCCAGCACCATGGCCTCGCTGGTGACCACGCCGCTGGAACGCAACCTGGGGCAAATTTCCGGCTTGTCGATGATGAGCTCGGATTCTTCCGCCGGCCTGTCCACGATCATCCTGCAGTTTGCGATGGACCGCGACATCGACATTGCCGCGCAGGACGTGCAGGCGGCGATCAACCAGGCGCGCGGCACGCTGCCGGGCAACCTGCCGTATCCGCCGGTGTACAACCGCGTCAATCCGGCCGACGCGCCGATCCTCACCTTGATGCTCACCTCCGACAGCCGCCAGCTGCGCGAGGTGAATGACCTGGCCGACTCGATCCTGGCGCAGAAACTCTCGCAGGTGCAGGGCGTGGGCCTGGTGTCGATTGCCGGCAACGTGCGCCCGGCAGTGCGCGTGCAGGTCAATCCCGGCCAGTTGTCCAACCTTGGCCTGACGCTGGAGGACGTGCGCAGCGCGCTGACCCAGGCCAACGTCAATGCGCCCAAGGGCACGCTGAACGGCAAGACGCAAAGCTATTCCATCGGCACCAACGACCAGCTGCAGGACGCAGCCGACTACAAGAACACCATCATCAGCTACAAGGATGGCGCGCCGGTGCGACTGTCGGCCGTGGCCAAGGTGGTCGATGGCGTGGAGAACGACCAGCTGGCGGCATGGGCCAACGGCAAGCCGGCGGTGCTGCTGGACATCCGCCGCCAGCCCGGCGCCAACATCGTCGACACCGTGGCGCAAATCCGCACCGTGTTGCCGGAGCTGCGCAGCGTGTTGCCGGCGGATGTCCACCTGGATGTGCTGGCCGATCGTACGGTGACCATTCGCGCCTCGGTGCGCGACGTGCAGTTCACGCTGATCCTCACCGTGTTCCTGGTCATCGGCGTGATCTTCGTCTTCCTGCGCCGGCTGTGGGCGACGGTGATTCCGTCGGTCGCCGTGCCGCTGTCGCTGCTGGGCACGTTTGGCGTCATGAGCTTCACCGGCATGTCGCTGGACAACCTGTCGCTGATGGCGCTGACCGTGGCCACCGGCTTTGTCGTGGACGATGCGATCGTGATGATCGAGAACATCGTGCGCTACATCGAAAAGGGCAAAAGCGGCATCGAGGCGGCCGAGATTGGCGCCAAGGAAATCGGCTTTACCGTCTTGTCCTTGACGGTGTCGCTGGTGGCGGTGTTCCTGCCGCTGCTGCTGATGCCCGGCGTCACCGGCCGGCTGTTCCATGAGTTTGCCTGGGTGCTCACCATCGCGGTGACCATCTCCATGCTGGTGTCGCTGACGCTCACGCCCATGATGTGCGCGTATCTGCTCAAGCCCGATCGCCTGCCGCAAGGCGGCGACGCGCACGAGCTGGCCACGGCTGCCGGCAAGAAGCCGGACCTGTGGATGCGCTCGGTGAGCCTGTACGAGCGCACGCTGGACTGGGTGCTTGACCACCAGCGTTTCACCATGCTGGTTGCCACCGGCGCCATCGCGCTGACCGTGGTGCTGTACATCATCATCCCCAAGGGCCTGCTGCCCGAGCAGGACACCGGCCTCATCACCGGCGTGGTGCAGGCCGACCAGAACATCGCCTTCCCGCAGATGGAAGTGCGCACCAAGGCCGTGGCCGATGCGTTGCGCGCCGATCCGGCGGTGGCCGGCGTGGCGGCCTTCATCGGCGCCGGCACCATCAACCCGACCATCAACCAAGGCCAGCTGTCGATCGTGCTCAAGGATCGCGGCGAGCGTGAAGGCCTCGACCGGCTGCTGCCGCGATTGCAGAAAAGCGTGGCGGACATCGCCGGCGTCGCGTTGTACTTGAAGCCGGTGCAGGACGTGACGCTGGACAGCCGCGTGGCGGCCACCGAATACCAGTACACCTTGTCCGACGTGAATTCGGCCGAGCTGGCCGGTTACGCCAATCACATGACGGAAGCCTTGCGCCAGCGCAAGGAGCTGGCCGATGTCGACAACAACCTGGCCGACCAGGGCAACGCGCTCAAGCTCAGCATCGATCGCGACAAGGCCAGCCGCCTGGGCGTGCCGGTGCAGTCGATTGACGACACGCTGTATGACGCCTTTGGCCAGCGCCAGATCTCCACCATCTTCACCCAGCTGAACCAGTACCGCGTGGTGCTGGAGGTGGCGCCGGAGTTCCGCAACCGCAACGACCTGCTCAACCAGCTGACCGTGCGCGGCAACGGCAGCGGCGCGCTGACCGGCAGCACCGCGACAAGCTTTGGCCAGTTGAAATCCAGCAACTCGGCCACGCCTTCGGGCATCGGCAATGCCGGCAACGTCGGCTTCCAGCTGGGTGGTGGCGGGACCATCCCGCTGTCGGCGCTGGCCACCGCCAAGGTGGTGAGCGCGCCGCTGGTGGTCAGCCATCAGCAGCAGCTGCCGGCGGTGACCATCGCCTTCAACGTCGCGCCGGGCTATTCGTTGTCGGACGCGGTCTCGGCCATCCACGCCGTGGAGGCGCAGCAGAATTTCCCGCCGCAGGTACGCGGCGAGTTTGTCGGCAAGGCGGCGGAGTTTGCCTCGTCCATCGGCGACGAGGTGCTGTTGCTGCTGGCTGCCATCGTCGTCATCTACATCGTGCTGGGCGTGCTCTACGAGAGCTACATCCATCCGCTGACCATCATCTCCACGCTGCCGCCGGCCGGTGTCGGTGCCTTGCTGGCGTTGCTGATGTTCGGCATGAGTTTGTCGGTGGATGGCATCGTCGGCATCGTGCTGCTGATAGGCATCGTCAAGAAAAACGCGATCATGATGATCGACTTTGCCATCGAGGCGCGGCGCCGCGGCATGAATGCGCACGACGCCATCCGTCGCGCCTGCCTGCTGCGCTTCCGGCCAATCATGATGACCACGTTTGCCGCCATGCTCGGCGCACTGCCGCTGGCGCTGGGCAACGGCATCGGTGCCGAACTGCGCCGGCCGCTGGGCGTATCCATCGTCGGCGGCCTGCTGCTGTCGCAGCTGGTCACGCTGTACACCACGCCGGTGATCTACCTCTACATGGAGCGCTTCTCCGACTGGATGGCGCACCGGCGCGAGCAGCGCGCGCTGCGCCATGCGAGCCACGGCGTGGCGTGAGCATGCAAGGTGCCGGTTGCCGTGGAGGCGCGCCTTGTGCGCGAACGCGCCGCGCGATCCAGAAACCCTTTGGCGTACCAGGCATGCCGCTGCGAAATGCGCGCGTCGTTCAACCTTTTGCCGTGTTGGACGTTGAGGGTGGGATGAGCCTTCCCGTTGCATCCCGCCGATTCGCTGCCAGCATGGGCAGGGCTGCGGCATGAGCCTTTCCGGCACGTTCATCCGTCGCCCGATCGGCACGTCGCTGCTGGCGATCGGCTTGTTTGTCGGCGGCATGATCAGCTACTTCCTGCTGGGCGTGGCGGCGCTGCCCAACATGCAGTTCCCGGCGGTATTCGTGCAGGCCAGCCAGGCCGGCGCCGATGCCAGCACCATGGCTTCCACCGTGGCCGCGCCCCTGGAACGGCATCTGGGCCAGGTGCCTGGCATCGAGACCATGCGCTCGTCCAGCTCCGAGGGGCGCACCTTCGTCTTCATGATGTTTCGCAACGGCACCAATCTGGATGCGGCCGCGCGCGACGTGCAAGGCGCGATCAACGCGGCGGCGCCGGACCTGCCGACCGGGCTCAACGGCGCGCCGAGTTATCAGAAAGCCGATCCCAACGACGACCCGATCATTGCCTTTGCGCTGACCTCGGCCACGCAGTCGGCGGCGGATTTGTACAACAGCGCCGACACCTTGCTGGCCCAGCGCCTGCGCCAGTTGAAGGGCGTGTCGTCGGTGGAGATTGCCGGCGCCTCCACGCCGGCCATCCGCGTGGACGTGAACCTGCGCGCGTTGAACGCCATGGGCCTGTCGCCCGATCAATTGCGCAATGCCTTGCGCGCGGCCAATGTCACCTCGCCGGAAGGCTTCCTCAGCAACGGCAAGACGACGATGGCGGTCAGCGCCACCACGCAGCTGCATACGGCTGACGAATTTGCCGCGCTGGTCATTGCCAATCGCAGCGGCACGCCGGTGCGATTGCGCGACGTGGCCACGGTCTACGCCGGCCAGCAGGATGCGTACCAGGCGGCATGGTTCCGCGGCCAGCCGGCCGTGCTGATGTACGTCTACAAGAAGGCCGACGCCAACGTCATTGCCACGGTGGACCTGGTCAAGGATCAGATGCCGACGCTGCGCGCCTACCTGCAGCCAGGCACGGAGCTCACGCCGTTCTTTGACGGCACGCCGACCATCCGCGCCTCGCTGCACGAAGTGCAGGTGACGCTGCTGATTTCGCTGGCGATGGTGATCCTGACCATGGCGCTGTTCCTGCGCCGGCTGGCGCCGACCTTGATTGCCGCCGCTGCCGTGCCGCTGTCGCTGGCCGGCGCATTCGTGGCGATGTACATCCTTGGCTACACGCTCAACAACCTCACCTTGCTGGCGCTGGTGATCGCCATCGGCTTTGTCGTCGACGACGCCATCGTGGTGATTGAAAACATCATCCGCCATATCGATGCCGGCGTGCCGCGCATGCAGGCGACGTTGATGGGCGCGCATGAGATCGGCTTTACCATCGTTTCCATCACCGCCTCGCTGATCGCGGTGTTCATCCCGCTGCTGTTTGCCGGCGGCGTCACCGGCATGTTCATGCACGAGTTTGCGATGACGCTGGTGGCGGCCATCGTGGTCTCGGCCACCGTGTCGCTGACCCTGACGCCGGCGTTGTGCGGACGCTTTCTTGGTGGGCACGCCAACACGCGTCCGCCGTCGCGGCTGGGTCGTGCGCTGGACCGTTTCCATGCCGGACTGCTGCGCTTCTATACCCGCGCGCTGGATTTCTCGCTGCGCCATGCGCTGTCGTTTGCGCTGACGCCGCTGCTGCTGATTGTCGCCACGTTTTTCCTGCTCAACGTGGTCAAGACCGGACTCTTCCCGCAGCAGGACACCGGCCTGATCTGGGGCCGCGCCAGCTCCAGCGCCACGGTGTCGTTCGCGCAAAGCAAGGAACGGCTGCAGCGGCTGACCGACATGCTGCTGGCCGATCCGGATGTGGCCACCGTCGGCTCGCGGCTGGGCAGCAGCCGGCAGGGCACCAGCGGCTCGTTCAACATTGATTTGAAGACGCGCGCGCAGGGACGCAAGGACGATACCTTCACCGTGCTGACGCGCCTGAGCGCCAAGGCGGCCAAGTATCCCGACCTCAACCTGCGCCTGCGCGCCGTGCAGGACCTGCCCAGCGGCGGTGGCGGCACCAGCCAGGGCGCGCAGTATCAGGTGTCGCTGCAGGGCAATGACCTGGCCAGCCTGCAGGAATGGCTGCCCAAGTTGCAGGCCGAGCTCAAGAAGAATCCCAAGCTGATGGATGTCGGCACCGATGTCGATGAGGGCGGGCTGCGCCAGAACATCGTCATCGACCGCGACCGCGCCGCACAACTGGGCGTGTCCATCGGCACCATCGATGGCGCGCTGTACGACGCCTTTGGCCAGCGCCAGGTGTCGACCATTTACTCGGACATCAACCAGTATCAAGTGGTGGTCAACGCCCTGCCGGAACAGACCGCCACGCCGGCGGCCATCGATGCCATCCAGGTGCGTGCCGGCAACGGCAGGATGATCCCGCTGACGGCGCTGGCGCATCAGGAGCCAGGCCTTTCGCCATCGCAGATCACGCACGAAAACCAGATGACGACGATGGACCTGAGCTTCAACCTCGCCCCCGATGTCAGCATGGGCGAGGCGCTGGGCATCATCAACGCCACCACCAAGAACATGCGCATGCCCGGTGACATCAAGGTCAGCATGGGCGGCAATTTCCGCCGCTTCCAGCAATCGCAAAGTGGCATGGGCTGGCTGGTGCTGGCAGCGGTGCTCACCGTCTACATCGTGCTGGGCATGCTCTACGAGAGCCTGCTGCATCCGGTGACGATCCTGTCGACGCTGCCCGCCGCCGGCGTCGGCGCGCTGCTGGCGTTGTGGATCACCGACACCGAACTGTCGGTGGTGGCGCAAATCGCGCTGGTGCTGCTGATCGGCATCGTCAAGAAAAACGCGATCATGATGATCGATTTTGCCCTGGTGGCCGAACGCGAGCACCAGCGCCGCCCGCTGGACGCCGTGCGCGACGCCTGCCTGGTGCGCTTTCGCCCGATCATGATGACCACCATGGTCGCCATCCTCGCCGCCCTGCCCATCGCCATCGGCCTGGGCGAGGGCAGCGAATTGCGCCGCCCACTCGGCATCGCCCTGATCGGCGGCCTGCTCATCTCGCAAAGCCTGACTTTGCTCAGCACCCCGGCGCTGTACGTGATCTTCTCCTGCCTCGCAGAGCATCGCAGGCATTGGGCGACGCGCCGTCGCGAACGTCGGCTGGCGCGGCAGCAGCGGCTGGTGGGGGGGTGACCTCAGAGTGGCCGTAGCACTCCGGATAATGCCCACGGCCCACGTGGGCGACTACTGGGTCGGTACGCTTCAATGATGCCGGAGCAAAGCGCTCCGGATAACGCGGCGGCGTTGGCGCCCAGCACCTGCGTGTCATGGCTTCAATGATGCCGGAGCAAAACGCTCCGGATAACGCGCGATGCAGTGCAGATCTGGCACACCTTGCGGTTGGCTTCAATGATGCCGGAGCAAAACGCTCCGGATAACAAGCGCAGTAGTGGCAGCGCCGGCGGAACGTGTGCGGCTTCAATGATGCCGGAGCAAAACGCTCCGGATAACCCGGCGACGGCGGCACATTGGGTCGCCGGCATCGAGCAGCTTCAATGATGCCGGAGCAAAACGCTCCGGATAACCCGGTTTCTGCTTCACGACAATATCAGCGCGCACATGGCTTCAATGATGCCGGAGCAAAACGCTCCGGATAACACCACGGAATCACCTTGGTGGATTGCGACGGCTTGCCCGCTTCAATGATGCCGGAGCAAAACGCTCCGGATAACCGCTAAGTACGGCGCCATCGACACCAGCGCCGCGCTGGCTTCAATGATGCCGGAGCAAAACGCTCCGGATAACAGGAAGGCGACCCGGCCGCCGCCACCGGCGCCGCCGAGGCTTCAATGATGCCGGAGCAAAACGCTCCGGATAACCCGACTAAATGCGCTACTGGTAAGGCTCGAAAGAAACATCGCTTCAATGATGCCGGAGCAAAACGCTCCGGATAACGCGGCGGCACGACCGTACTCCGGTGCTGTGCAGCCCGTCGATCTTTGTGGCGCCGTTCAGCGCCTCCTGTCGCGCAATACTCTCAATCGCCTCGCGGCAGAGTCGAACTTCACTTGCTCGGGATCGGATGCGGTGGGATCGAGGTCATCGCCGACCCAGTCCGGTCGTTCTTCTATCTCTTCGCCGGCTCTGGATGGATTGGCGTGGGCACTGGCGAGGCGGCGGCAGTATTCGTGCCCGACTTCGCGTGGCCGGTTTTTTTTTCGGCGGGCTTTGGTGGCGGGCGTGGCACTGTCGGGTGGGACAGCAAACCATTGTTCAAATGATTTCTGGCCGCGCTCCAAGGCGTCGTCGCCGAGGACGACGCTGTATGCGCGGCCGCGTGGATTGCTGATCAAGCCCTTGGCATGCAGTCGGTCGAGCGCGTCCCATGGCAGCGATTTCTAGGCGCGATAACCGCCGATTTTTTCCTTGAAACTGTTGGCCCACAGCAGGGCCAGCACGATGTCGTCGATGCGGTCGTTGTCGAAGGGTTGGTCGGTCATGCTTGCGTTTCTTCCATCGGTAAAATGATCATCACAAAGGCGCGAACAACTCCGTGAGATCGGCTTCGTCAAAGCGCAGCCGTTGCGTGGCGCCGCCGCCTTCGAGGACGGCGCGGGCGAGGTCGGCTTTGCGTGCTTGCAGGGCCTGGATTTTTTCCTCGACGGTGCCTTTGCAGATCAGGCGATAGACGAATACCGGTTTGTCCTGGCCGATGCGGTGGGCGCGGTCGGTGGCTTGTGCTTCGACCGCCGGGTTCCACCACGGGTCGTAGTGGATGACGGTATCGGCGGCGGTGAGGTTGAGGCCGACGCCGCCGGCTTTCAGGCTGATCAAAAATACCGGCACTTCGCCTTTCTGGAATCGCTTGACCAGTGCGCTGCGCTCGCGTGCCGGGGTTTGGCCAGTGAGGCTTTGATATGGAATCTTGCGGCCTTCCAGCGCGCCTTCGATCAGCGCCAGCATTTCCGTGAATTGGGAAAACAGCAGGATGCGCCGATCTTCAGCCAGCAGGCTGTCGAGCAATTCCAGCAGGGCCTCGAGCTTGGCCGACTGCTTGATCTTTCGTGCGCTGGGCAGTTTGACCAGGCGTGGATCGCAGCAGGCCTGGCGCAGCTTGAGCAGCGCGTCCAGCACGATGATGCCGGACTGCGCCAGGCCACGCTCGGCTACGGCCTGGCGCACACGCTCGTGCTGCGCCAGGCGCAAGGTTTCGTACAGGCCGCGCTGGGCATCTTCCAGCTCCAGCGTCTGCACGATCTCGGTCTTGGGCGGCAGATCGGTCAATACATCCTGCTTGCGCCGGCGCAGCAGCAGCGCACTGATGCGTTGGTTGAGCCGCTGCTGGCAGTCGCCGTCGGCGTGCTTTTCGATGGGCGTGCGATAGCGCTTGTTGAACTGCCGCTCGCTGCCCAGCAGGCCCGGTTCCACCGCGTCAAATTGCGCCCACAGCTCGCCCAGGTGGTTTTCCAATGGCGTGCCGGTCATGGCCAGGCGCCGCGTTGCGGGAAGGGCGCGTACCACTTGCGCGGCCTGGCTGTGCGGGTTCTTGATGGCCTGTGCCTCGTCCAGCACCAGCAGCGAAAAGCGCATCTCGCGCAGGCGATCCTCGTCACGCGGCAGCAGCGGGTAGGTGGTGATGACCAGGTCGTGCTGGTCGATGGCCGGATACAGATCGGCGCGATTGGCGCCCACCAGCGCCAGCATTTTCAGCATGGGTGCGAAGCGCGCGGTCTCTTCGCGCCAGTTGCCGACCAGCGATGTGGGCGCGACCACCAGCACCGGGTGCTTGAGCCGGCCGCGATGCTTTTCTTCCACGATATGCGCCAGCACCTGCACGGTCTTGCCCAGGCCCATGTCGTCGGCAAGGATGCCGCCCAGGCCGGCATCGCCAAGGAAGTTGAGCCACGCCAGGCCTTCGCTTTGGTAGGGCCGCAAGGTGGCCTTGAAACCGCGCGGGGTCTTGGCGCTGCGTTCGGCGCGGTGCAGCAGGTCAAGCTGCGCCCGCAGCAGATCGCCGCCACGCCACGGCAACTGCGCATGCTCGCCCATGGTCGTGAGCACGTCGGCGCGGGTGCGATGCAGGCGCAGTTCGCCGCCATCGCCCTGCAGCCATTCCAGCAAGGGTTCGATCAGCGCGCGCAGCCTGGCCAGCGGCATGTCCACGCAGCGCGTGGCATCCAGCGTGATGCGCCAGGTGGCATCGTTTTTTTCGTCACGGGGCGCGCGCAGGGGGAATGCTGGATCGCCCAGCATGCGCCGCAGCAGCGGCAGCAGGTCGATGCGCTGGCCGCCGACGTCGATGCCAAGGCTGACGTCGAACCACTGGCTGCCATGTTCCTGCACTTCGGCATGCCAGTCGTTGACGACCACCAGTTGTTGGCGCGGAAAGTCGGCGCTGTACTCCACGCGAAAGCCGTCGGCCTGCAGCTGCTGGAGGGTGTCCTGCCATTCGCGGGCGGCCAGTGCGGGTTTGTATTGCGACGGTTGCAACAGCAGGTCACCAGGTTCAACCACGCCGGGGGGAATGCCGTGGCCTTCCGGAAACCAGCCCACCGCGGTCAATCCGGCACGGTGCAGCGGGCCCTCAGTGGCGAGCTCGACGGGGCGCTGTCGATGCACGGCAAACAGACGTCCATCCTGCAGGCGGCGCACCGTGTTTTCGCGCAGGTCGTGGCGTAGCCGTACCGGGCCGTAGTCGAAGGCCAGCCGCGCGCAGCCCAGCGCGGTCGTGGCGGCGGAGCGTCCGGTGCGGGCGTTGACCACGCGCAGTTCCAGCACGGGCACCGGCGCGCAATCGATGTGTTCGATCGGCCCGCGCTCGACCGGCAACGGCAGCGCGGCGGTCAACGGTGAGCGCGGCAACTGCTCGCGCAGCGCGGGGACTTGCCGGGGTTGGGCCACCGGCATGCGACCCAGCGCATCGAGCCAGGCCGGTGCTGCGTCGACGACGCCGTAACGGCCCGTCTCGGGCTGCACATACCACAGCCGACTGCCGCGCAGGACGTGTGCGGGCGGGTCGCTGCTGACGTCGGTGGCCAGGCGCTGGCTGCCGTCGACCTGGTCGCGCCATTGCAGGCGCAGCGGCAGGCCTGGACCGCGCGTGAGCGGTGCCGAGCCGCGCTCGTACCAAACCGGATAGCGCGCCAGCAGCGGTTCCAGCGCCAGTTCCTGGTAGTCGGCGTGGATGGGGATGAAGTTTTGGCCGGCGACGCTGGTACGCGACTCCTGCAGCAGCAGCGCCAGCGCTGGCAACACGTCGACGGGCCAACCCTCGGCCGGCGCCGGGTACGGGCCGTCGTGCGAGTCGAACAGCAGCGGCTTGGGGTCGACCAGTGCGCCGCTGGTGCCACCGACCTTGGCACGACTGGGACGCATCCACACCAGGCTGGCCAGCAGGCCGGGCGGCTGTCCATCCGGCGCACCGCGCAACAGCACGCCAAACTGGCGCTCGGCAGGGGCGACGCGGTCGCTGCGCCGATGGCCGCCATGAGGCTCGTCCAGCGTTTGCAGCCAGCGCGTCCATTCGGCCAGGGACGGCGGATGGGTCGCTTGGACGTCCGCTGCCGGCGTGGCGGGTGCGGCGGGATGTTGCGATGTCGGGATGGCGACGGCGGCATCGCGCGGCGTGGCTTTTTTCCTGGCTCGCGGGCGCTCGCCCGGCCAGAACGCGAATGGCGTGTCGGTGGCGGTCAGCAGTACCGCGACGACGTGCTTGCAGTCCTCGCGCATCGGGCAGGTGCAGGTACTGGAAATTTGCAGATCCTCATCACGCTGGCGGATGCGCAGCGTGCAGCGGTACGGCACGTGCTGGTTGCCGCGCACGACGCCAAGCAGAATGTCGGCGTCGTCACCGCTTTGATGGTTGAGCGCCAGCACGTTGCCGGCCCGGCAGTAGGCCTTGCCGCGGGCCACGGTGGCACCGTCGAAATGCTTGTCCCACGCACGTAGGTCGAGCAGTTCCTGCAGGCGAGCGGTGTCCATGCGGCAAAGGGTGTCCGGCCTAGGGTCAACCGGTGATTCTCGCATTCGCGGCAGATCTGCAGGTGAACCGATGATGGGGACCTGCGTTGCAGGATGCCGGCGCCGCTGCCGCGCGGCTTTCGCCGTCGGGCTGAAAACACGACAATGAGCGGTCTGGCCGATGTCGCGCAGCGCGCGAAGGGCCACAGTTGCGCCGCCCAAGGCGGCCGCTCCCATCGTTGCCACAGAGGCTTGCATCCATCATGTCCACCACGCCCAAGATCATCTACACGTTGACCGACGAAGCGCCGTTCCTGGCCACGCAGTCGCTGTTGCCTATCGTCAGCGCGTTTGCGCACACGGCCGGCGTGGCCGTGACCACGCGCGATATTTCGCTGGCGGCGCGCATCCTGGCGCGCTTTCCCGAGCACCTGCGCGCCGAGCAGCGCAAGAGCGACGATCTGGCTGAACTGGGCCAGCTGGCGCTGACGCCGGATGCCAACATCATCAAGCTGCCCAACATCAGCGCCTCGCTGCCGCAGCTCAAGGCCGCGATCAAGGAGCTGCAGGGCCAGGGCTACGCGCTGCCCGATTACCCGGATGCGCCGGCCGACGATGCCGCGCGCGAGATCAAGGCGCGCTACGACCGCGTCAAGGGCAGCGCGGTCAACCCGGTGCTGCGCCAGGGCAATTCCGATCGGCGCGCGCCGCTGTCGGTCAAGCGCTATGCGCGCGCCCATCCGCATCGCATGGGCGCGTGGAGCGCCAACTCGCACACGCACGTGTCGAGCATGGATCACGGTGATTTTTATGCGACCGAGCGCTCGGTGGTGGTGGACGCGCCGTGCAAGGTGCGCATTGAATGGTTTGGTGCCGATGGCGGGCACAAGGTGCTCAAGGCCGAGACGGCCTTGCTTGCCGGCGAGATCATCGATGCGGCGGTGATGAGTCGCCGCGCCCTGGCGGCGTTCCTGGCGGCGCAGATTGCCGACGCCAAACAGCGCGGCGTGCTGTTCTCGCTGCATCTCAAGGCCACCATGATGAAGGTCTCCGACCCGATCATGTTTGGCGTGGCGGTCAGCGAGTTCTACAAGGACGTGCTGACCAAGCACGCCGCGCAGCTCAAGGCGGTCGGCTTCAATCCCAACAACGGCATCGGTGACCTGACCGCCCGCATCGCCAGCTTGCCGGCTGACCAACGCGCCGCGATCGAGGCCGACCTGACTGCCCAGTACGCCAGCCGACCAGGCCTGGCGATGGTCAATTCGGACAAGGGCATCACCAATTTGCATGTGCCCAGCGACGTCATCATCGATGCTTCGATGCCGGCGATGATTCGCGACTCGGGCAAGATGTGGGACGCTGCCGGCAAGCTGGCCGACATCAAGGCGGTCATCCCCGACCGCAGCTACGCCGGCGTGTACCAGGCCACCATCGACGACTGCAAGACGCATGGCGCGTTTGATCCGGCCACCATGGGCAGCGTGCCCAATGTCGGGCTGATGGCGCGCTCGGCCGAGGAATACGGCTCGCACGACAAGACCTTCCAGATGACCGGCGATGGCGTGGTCAAGGTGATCGACGATGCCGGCACGGTGCTGCTTGAGCACACAGTGGAAACCGGCGACATCTGGCGCATGTGCCAGGCCAAGGACGCGCCAATCCGCGACTGGGTCAAGCTGGCCGTCAGCCGCGCGCGGCACACGCCGGCGGTGTTCTGGCTCGACCCGGCGCGCGCGCACGACACCTTGGTGCGGGCCAAGGTCGAGGCTTGCCTCAAGGAACACGACTTGTCCGGGCTGGACATCCGCATCATGGATCCGGTGGCGGCGACGAAGTTTTCGCTGGAGCGTATCCGCCAGGGCCTGGACACCATCTCGGTGACCGGCAACGTGTTGCGCGACTACCTCACCGACCTGTTCCCGATCATGGAGCTGGGCACGTCGGCCAAGATGCTGTCGATCGTGCCGCTGATGGCCGGCGGTGGCCTGTTCGAGACCGGTGCCGGTGGCTCGGCACCCAAGCACGTGCAGCAGTTCCTCGCCGAGAACCACTTGCGCTGGGATTCGCTGGGCGAGTTCCTCGCGCTTGGCGCCTCGCTGGAATATCTGGCCGCGCACGGCGCCGGCACCGGCGTGGACGTGCTGGCCAAGACGCTCGACCAGGCCAACGGCAAGTTCCTCGATACCAACAAATTGCCCTCGCGCGCGGTCGGCGAGCTGGACAATCGCGGCAGCCATTTCTATCTCGCGCTGTACTGGGCGCAGGCGCTGGCCGCGCAGGATATCGACGCCACGCTCAAGGCCCGCTTTGCGCCGCTGGCCGCCGCACTGACGGCCCACGAAGCGGCCATCGTCGGCGAGCTCAATGCCGCGCAGGGCAAGGCCGTGGACATGGCTGGCTACTACCATCCGGATCTCGCCAAGGTTGCTGCCGCCATGCGCCCCAGCGCCACCTTCAACGCCGATCTGGCGTTGCTGTCGGCCTGAGAGGCTGTGAATTTATCGGCCTCTCAGGCCGGCCACGGATGGCCGGACGCGAGTCGAGCACGCAAGTGCTTGATTCGCGTGAGCGCGCCCGGGCGTGTACCGGGCGCGCGATGGAAGAAAACCACAGGAAGTGGTTTTCTTCACAGGCACTGAGTCGCGGCCGGCCGCATCACCGCGCGGGCAACTTGCCCGGCGCGTGGCGTGATCCGGCTGCCAGTCAGCCAGTGCGCTCGACAATGGCCGCTTCGCCCTGGATGGATGACGCGATGAGCTGGTTACGGATGAAGCTGTTGTTGGCGTTGGTCGTGGCGCCAGCGGTGTTTGCGCAGACCGCGCCGCCACCGACGCCGGCCAACGTGGCCGACCTGGCGCCGGTGGTGGTCAGCGGCGTGCAGCCGGGCCCGGGCTTGTGGCTGGTGTCGCGCGGCGATCATGTGCTGTGGGTGCTCGGCACCTTGTCACCGCTGCCGCGCGGCATGGACTGGCGCTCGCGCGAGGTGGAAGACGTCATCAGCCACTCGCAGCAAATCCTGGACGCCCCGACGGTCGAGATCAAGGCCAAGGCCAGCTGGCTGGGCCGGTTGTTGCTGCTGCCGGCCGCTTACGGCGCGCGCAAGAATGCCGATGGCCGCAGCTTGCAGGACGTCTTGCCGCCGTCGCTGTACGCGCGCTGGCAAACCCTGCGCGATCACTACCTGCCGGGCAAGCACAAGGTGGAACGCTGGCGGCCGCTGTTTGCCGCCGAAGAGTTGTATCGCAAGGCGCTGGCGGCCAACCAGCTGAGCCGCGGGGGTGGCATCAGCGCGCGGATCGAGGCACTGGCCAAGCAGTACGGCGTGAAACCGACCCCGGTGAACTACGCCGTCACCATCGAGCACCCGCGCGAGGCCATTGCCGCGTTCCGCGAATCGGCGCCCAACGACATCACCTGTTTTGCGCGCACGCTGGATGCCGTCGAGCAGGATGTGCCAGCCATGACCGCCCGCGCCAATGCCTGGGCCACGGGCGATCTGCAGACGCTCCGCCAGCTGCCGGATGCCGACCGCCGTGCCGTGTGCGTGGCTGCGGTGACCGGCGCCGGCTTTGCGCAAAAGCTGGGCCTGGCCGATGTTCCGCAACGCGTGCGTGCGGCGTGGCTGGAGGCGGCGCGCGCCGCGCTGGCCAGCAACACGCAGACCTTCGCCGTGCTGCCGATGGCCGAATTGCTCAAGGCCGACGGCTATCTGGCCCAGCTCAAGGCCGAAGGCTACCAAGTCGACCCGCCTGCGCCGTGATGGCGTGGCGTTTTCATCGCCACGCACGACCATCGGCGCGGTGTGGCGTCAGTGGTATTCGACGCGCCGGTGCGCCGGCGGGTACACCGTGTCCAGCGCGTCCAGCGTGGCGATGTCTTCGGGCGCCAGGGTCAGGTGCAGGGCGCCGAGCAGTTCATGCAGCTGCGCGGCGCTGGTGGCGCTGGCGATGGGCGCGGTGAGCCCGGGGCGGGCAATCAGCCAGGCCAGGGCCACCTGCGCCACGCTGGCGTCGTGGTCGGCGGCGATGCGGTCCAGCGCGGCCAGCAGGTGCAGGCCGCGTGCGTCCAGGTAGGGGCTGACGGCAGCGGCGCGGGCCGGGCTCTTGGCCAGGTCGGCGCGGCTGCGGTACTTGCCGGTGAGAAAGCCGCTGGCAAGGCTGTAGTAGCTGATGACGCCGACGTGATGCGCGCGGGCCAGCGGTTCCAGGTCGCGCTCGTAATCGGCGCGGTCAGCCAGGTTGTATTTCGGCTGCAGGCATTCGTAGCGCGGCAGGCCCAGCCGTTCCGCCGTGGCCAGTGCCTCGGCAAAGCGTGCGGCGCTGTAGTTGGAGGCGCCGATCACGCGCACCTTGCCCTGCTCGATCAGCCGCGCGAAGCCGCCCAGCGTGTCGGCCAGCAAAACCGTGGCGTCGTCCTGGTGGGCCTGGTACAGGTCGATGTGGTCGGTTTGCAGGCGTCGCAGCGAGCCTTCCACCGCCTGCTGCAGGTTGATTGGCGACAGCCCTTGCTGGCGTGCCCACTTGCCGACCTTGGTCGCGATCAGCACCTGGTCGCGCTTGCCATTGCGCTTGAGCCAGCGGCCGATGAGCGTCTCCGATTCGCCGCCGCGATTGCCCGGCACCCAGGCGCTGTAGCTGTCGGCGGTGTCGATCAGGTTGCCGCCGCCATCGACGAAGGCGTCCAGCACGGCAAACGCGCGCGTCTCATCGGCACTCCAGCCAAACACGTTGCCGCCCAGCACCAGCGGCGCGATGTGCAAGGGGGATTGGCCAAGTTGGCGGGTGGGCATGACGGGTCTCCTGCAAGCGGGGCGGCGCACGAAGGCGTCCTTGACCGAGCATAGCCAGATGCCCGGCCGCTCCGCTTGATGCGGCTCAGGCTGCCGCGACCTACTGCCGCGGGGCGGAAAATCCGGCGGCGCTTCAGCTGCGCTCGCGCACGACGAAAATATCCACCGGCACGAACTGCACGATGCGGTGCGCGCTGCCGCCGACCAGCAGATGGAACGGCAGGCCGCGCCGCAGGGCGCCGATCACGCACAGGTCGATGGCGTGGGCCAGCGCGTACTGGCGCAGGACCACCTCGGCATGGCCGTGGTCGACGCTGCGCTGCAGGTCGCGCAGTGGCCCGCTGCCGAGTTCCGCGGCGGCGATGAAGGCGTCCATGGTGGCCAGTTCCATGCGGCCAAAGTCGTCGCGGTGCGCGGCGTCCAGCCACAGCGAGCGGTACGGGATGTCCAGTACGTGCAGCACGTTGAACTGCGCTTGCGGAAACAGGTCGCCGGCCACTTGCAGGCCACGGCGCGACTCGGCGGTGAAGTCGGTGCCGACCAGGAGATTCTTGTATGCATTGCGTGGGCGGCGCTTGACGATGAGCACCGACACCGGCGATTTGCGCACGACGGTCTCGACCGTGTTGCCCAGCAGCTGGTGGCGCAAGGTATCGCGCGCGTCGCCCAGCACGATCAGGTCGCAGGCCTCGCGCTCGGCCACTTCAAGGATGACCTCGGTCGGCGTGCCCGATTGGACGTGGATGACCAGCTCCGGCACGGCGCTGCGCAGGTCGCCGACGATGCGCTCGCGCACCGCCTCGGTAAGATCGTCCAGCGACGTTGGCGCGGCATCGGGATCGGGCCACGGACTGGCGTCATCGAGCGGTGCGGCGTGCACCACGTGCAGCGTCGCGTGCCAGTGCGCGGCAAGCAGGGCGGCGCGGTCCAGCGCACGGTCGCAACGTGCGCTCAAATCCGTCGCCAACAGGATGGCCGACGGCGGCGCAGTGACGGGGCGTTCGCTCATGACAGTCTCCGGCGCGGCAAGCGGGGGCGATACTCGCCATCGTATATCCGCGTGTGCCTTGCCGCCTTCACGGTTGGCCGTACACATCACGGCCGATAGAATCGGGTCGTGGGTCGCACTCGCCCTGGGAGCCTGGGTGGCAGAAACCGTCCGGGCTGCAAAGCCGGCTGCTTGGTCCATTTTTCCGCCAATTCTTGGCCCATAGAACCACTATGGGCCGGCGAATCGTCGAAAAACTGTCCTGGCGCAGCCAGCTTTTCGCCTCGAACGTTTCTACCGCCCAGGCTCCTGGTGAGCCATCGGCTTGAACGATCCGCGCCGCGGCGGCGCAAAGTCGACCATCGAACTCCGGCCGCGCCAGCTACGGTGAGTGATGCCTCAAGTCCTGCCCAGCGTGATCCTCGCCCTGCCTTTCGTCGCCAGCGCCCTGGTGTTGGCGCTGCGTGGCCGTGGGCGCAGCCTGATGGTGTGGCTCATGACTGGCGCGGCGCTGGCGGCATTGGTGTTGTCGCTGCTGGCGTATCCGCAGCTGGCTGCCGGCGGCGTGCTGCGCCAGAGCGTGGCGTGGCTGCCGTCGCTGGGGCTGAACCTGAGCCTGCGCGTGGACGGCCTGGCCTGGCTGTTCATGCTGCTGATTTGCGGCATCGGCTTGCTGGTGGGCGTGTATGCGCGCTACTACATGCCACCCGACGACCGGCTGTCGCGGTTCATGGCGCTGCTGCTGGTGTTCATGGGCTCGATGCTGGGCATCGTCATGTCCGGCAACGTCATTGCGCTGGTGTTTTTCTGGGAGCTGACCAGCCTGTCCTCGTTTTTGCTGATCGGCTACTGGCATCACGGTGCGTCGGCGCGCGATGGTGCGCGGCTGGCGCTGATCGTCACTTCCGGCGGCGGCTTGTGCCTGTTTGCCGGCATGTTGCTGCTGGGCCACATCGTCGGCAGTTATGAGTTGGACGCGATCCTTGCCGCTGGCGATGTGGTGCGCGCACATCCGCTGTACACGCCGACGCTGGCGCTGATCCTGCTGGGTGCATTCACCAAGAGCGCGCAGTTCCCGTTCCACTTCTGGCTGCCGCAGGCGATGTCGGCGCCGACGCCGGTGTCGGCGTATCTGCACTCGGCGACCATGGTCAAGGCTGGCGTGTTCCTGCTGGTGCGGTTCTGGCCGGTGCTGGGCGGCACGACCTTGTGGTACTGGGTGGTCGGCGGCGTCGGCCTGGCCACGCTGATCCTGGGCGCCTATGCGGCCATGTTCGAGCAGGACATGAAAGGCGTGCTGGCGTACTCGACCATCAGCCACCTTGGGCTGATCACCATGCTGGTTGGCCTGGGCAGCACGCTGGGCGTGGTCGCGGCCATCTTCCACATCGTCAACCACGCCACGTTCAAGGCGTCGCTGTTCATGGCCGCCGGCGCGGTCGACCACGAGACCGGCACGCGTGACCTGCGCCGCCTGGGCGGTCTGCGCCGGGTGATGCCGATCACCGCCACGCTGGCGCTGGTCTCGGGCGCGGCGATGGCTGGCGTGCCGTTGCTCAACGGCTTTCTGTCCAAGGAGATGTTTCTGGCCGAGACGCTGGCGGTGCAGCAGGGGCCGTTGCTGGACGTGCTCTCGGTGGCGCTCGCGGTGGCGGCCTGTGCGTTTGGCGTGGTCTATTCCCTCCGCTTCGTGCGTGGCGTGTTCTTTGGCCGCCTGGCCACGGACCTGCCGCGGACGCCGCACGAGCCGCCGCGCTGGATGCGCCTGCCCATCGGTTTGCTGGCGCTGGCCTGTCTGCTGGTCGGCGTGCTGCCGGCGCGGGTGATCGGGCCGGCGCTGCGGCTGGCCGCCGGCTCGGTGCTGGGCGCGGCGATGCCCACGTACAGCCTGGCGGTGTGGCACGGCCTGACCATGCCTTTGCTGCTGAGCACGCTGGCATTTGTCGCCGGCTGCCTGCTGTACTGGCGCCTGCGCCGCCGCTTCGATGCCCGTGACAGCGCGCCGCTCATTGCCCGCTTCAACGGCCAACGCCTGGCCGAGCGGCTGCTGGCGCTGGTCACGGCTGATGTGCCGCAATGGATCGAGCGCCGCTATCCGAGCCGGCGGCTGCAGTCGCAATTGCTGTGCATCGTGCTGCTGGCGTTGATTGCCGGCGTGGCGGCTGGCGGCGGCGCGGCGTTCCATTTCCAGCCGCGCTGGTCCAGCGTCGATCCGGCTTTTGCCCTGCTGTGGGCGCTGGGTGCAGCCTGCGCCATTGGCGCGGCCAGCCAGGCCAAGTTCCATCGTGTCGCCGCACTGGTGCTGACCGGCGGCGCCGGGCTGGTGTCGTGCGTCAGCTTTGTCTGGCTGTCGGCGCCAGACCTGGCCACCACGCAGCTGCTGGTCGAGGTGGTGTCCATCATCCTGATCCTGCTGGGCCTGCGCTGGCTGCCCAAGCGCATCCAGGGGCTGGTGCCGGAAAGCCTGCGGCATCGTCTGCGCCGGCGCCGCGACATGCTGATCGCGGTCGTGGTCGGGCTGGGCGTGGCCAGCCTGGCCTATGCGGCGATGATGCATCCGGTGTCCGATTCCATCTCGCGCTACTTCCTTGAACACGCCTGGACGGACGGCGGCGGGCACAACGTGGTCAACGTGATCCTGGTCGACTTTCGCGCCTTCGATACGTTGGGCGAGATCAGCGTGCTGGCCATCGTCGCGCTGACCGTGTTTGCCCTGCTGCGCCGTTTCCGCCCGGCCGCCGACAGCATCCGGCCGTGGCTGCCGGAGCGTGCCGGCGAGACCGACGTGGCGACGATGGCCGCGGTGCCGCGTGATCACGCGCTGGGTGACGGCCTGGCGATTCCCGGCCTGATCATCCAGCTGATGGCGCCGGTGATCGTGTTGTTCGGGCTGCATTTGTTTCTGCGCGGGCACGACTTGCCGGGCGGCGGTTTCGTCGCCGGCATCACCGCGGCGGTGGCGCTGATCCTGCTGTACATGGCGCGTGGCGCACGCTGGGTGGAGTCGCACCTGCGCGTGTTGCCGGTGCGCTGGATCGGCGCCGGCC
>CAZMPZ010000029.1:0-22084 GCA_964568445.1 uncultured Rhodanobacter sp.
CGCTGGGTGGAGTCGCACCTGCGCGTGTTGCCGGTGCGCTGGATCGGCGCCGGCCTGCTGCTGGCGGTGCTGACCGGCGTGGCTTCCATGGTGTTTGGCCGTCCCTTCATGACCACGCATTTCCAGGTGCTTGCGCTGCCGCTGGTTGGCCAGGTGCCGCTGGCGTCGGCGCTGGTGTTCGACCTGGCGGTATTTGCCGTCGTGGTCGGCACCACCGTGCTGATGCTGATCGCGCTGGCACACCAGTCGCTGCGCCGGCCGCGCCAGGCGCCGGCCACGGACGGAGGGCAGGGCTGATGGAGCTGGTGCTGGCGGCGGCCATTGGCGTCCTTGCCGGTTGCGGCGTGTGGCTGCTGCTGCGCCCGCGCACGTTCCAGGTCATCATCGGCCTGACGCTGATTTCCTATGCGGTGAACCTTTTCATCTTCTCCATGGGCGGGCTGCGCACGGGCGCTGACCCGGTGCTGCACGAGGCTGCCGGCGACATTGCGCAATACGCCGATCCGCTGCCGCAAGCGCTGGTGCTGACCGCCATCGTCATCGGCTTTGCCACCACGGCGCTGTTCCTGGTGGTGCTGCTGGCCTCGCGCGGACTCACCGGCAACGACCACGTCGATGGCAAGGACGGCTCGCCATGAGTGCGCATTGGCTGATCGTGCCCATCGTGCTGCCGCTGCTGGTGGCGGCGCTGCAATTGCTGGTCGGCGAGAAGCGTCGCCGCACCTTGCTGGCGTTGAGCTTCGCCGCGTGCACGATGCTGGTCGTGGCAGCGACGGTGCTGCTGCTGGGCGTGGCCGAGGCCGGGACGCAGGCGGTGGTGTACCGCATCGGCGATTGGCCGGCGCGCTTCGGCATCGTGCTGGTGGCCGACCGCTTGTCGGCGTTGATGCTGCTGCTGGGCAGCGTGTTGACGCTGGCGGTGCTGCCGTATGCGCTGGGGCACTGGCAGCATCGCGGCAGCCACTTCCAGCCGCTGCTGCAGTTGCTGCTGATGGGCTTGAACGGTGCCTTTCTCACCGGCGACCTGTTCAACCTGTTCGTGTTTTTCGAGGTGCTGCTGGCGGCGTCCTACGGGCTGGCGCTGCATGGTTCGGGCGCGCGGCGGGTCAGCGCCGGGCTGCATTACATCGCCGTCAACCTGACGGCCTCGATGCTGTTCCTGCTGGGTGTCGGTTTGATCTTTGGTGTCACCGGCACGCTCAACATGGCGGCGCTGGCCGCGCTGATCCCGCAGCTGGGTGCACCGACCGTCGGTCTGCTGCACATAGGCGCCGCGTTGTTGGGCATGGCGTTCCTGATCAAGACTGCCATGTGGCCGCTGGGCTTCTGGCTGCCGCGCACCTACGCCGCGGCGACGCCGGCGGTGGCGGCGGTGTTTGCGCTGATGACCAAGGTTGGCATCTATGTGCTGCTGCGCCTGAGCCTGCTGCTGTTTGGCGCCGACGCCGGGCCGGCTTCGGCGGGCTTTGCCAGCGGTTGGCTGTTGTGGGGCGGAGTAGCCACGGTGGTGGCCGGCACCATCGGTCTGTTGGGCGCGCGTGACCTGGGCAAGCTGGCCGGCTACAACGTGGTGATTTCCTCGGGCACCCTGCTTGGCGCCATCGGCCTGCAGAATCCGGCGGTGACGGCTGGCGCGCTGGCGTATCTGGTCATTTCCGCGCTGGCGATTGCCGCGTTTTTCCTGATTGCCGGACTGGCGGCCAGCGATGGCGACGACGCCACCGACGACGCCTTGACGCTGGAGCCGTACGAGCCGGCCGATGAAGCGGCCGCCAACGAGAGCCTGTATGCGCAGGAGGACGAAAGCCAGGTGGTGATTTCCGCGCCGATCGCGATGCTGGGCCTGGCCTTTTTCGCCTGCGCGGTGCTGCTGGCGGGGCTGCCGCCGCTGTCCGGCTTTGTCGCCAAGTTTGCCTTGCTGGCGCCGATGCTGGCCGACACGGCGGCCGTCGGTTCACGCGTGCTGTTTGCACTGGTCATTGCCGCCAGCTTTTGCACGTTGATTGCGCTGGGCCGCGCCGGCATCCAGATTTTCTGGGTCGAACCGGAGCGGCTGGCGGCGGCCGTGCGCCGCAGCGACATGGCCGCCATCGTGGTTCTGCTGGGTTTGTGCGTGGTGCTGACGGTGTGGGCCGCGGCGCCGCTGGATTACCTGCGCGATGCAGCGCGGCAGATTCACGCGCCGGCCAATTACATCCACGCCGTGTTGGGCTCGCCATGATCGCGCGCTGGCTGCCGTATCCGCTGCTGTCGGCCTTGCTGCTGACGATCTGGCTGCTGCTCAGCCAGAGCCTGGCGCCCGGGGCAATCGCATTGGGCGCCGTGTTTGCCGTGGTGCTGGGACGGATGTTTGGCCTGCTGCATCCGCCCAAGGTGCGGCTGCGCCATGGCCATTTGCTGGTGCTGCTGTTTGTGCGCGTGGTGGCGGATATCGTGCGCTCCAACTTTGCCGTGGCGCGCATCGTGGCGCATCGCCGGCGCGACATGCGTTCGGGCTTCGTCGCCATCCCGCTGACGCTGACAGATCCCTACGGCCTGGCGGTGCTTGCCTGCATCATCACCTCCACGCCGGGGACAATCTGGGTGAGCCACGATGCAGCCGCCAACGTGCTGATGATCCATGTGCTGGATCTGGTCGATGAGGCGGCATGGATCGGTTCGATCCAGCGCCGCTACGAGCATCTGCTGCTGGGGATCTTCCAATGAGCCATGAGCTGCTGCACCTGGCCATCATCGTTGCCCAACTGCTGCTGCTGGCGGCGATGGGCCTGTGTCTGGTGCGCATGGTGCGCGGCCCGCGCGCGCAGGATCGCGTGCTGGCGCTGGATGCGCTTTACGTCAACGCCATGCTGGTGCTGCTGACCATCGGCATCCGCACCGGCAGCATGCTGTATGTCGAGGCCGGCTTGATCATCGCCCTGCTGGGATTTGCCGGCACGGTGGCGCTGGCCAAGTTCTTGATGCGCGGGCAGGTGATCGAATGAGCCACCTGGATGCCTTGCCGCCCTGGGCGGCGTTGACGGTGGCGGCGCTGGTGCTGGCTGGCGCGCTGCTGGCTTTCCTCGGCTCGCTGGGTCTGCTGCGCCTGAAGAATTTCTACCAGCGCGTGCATGCGCCGACCTTGGGCACCACGCTGGGGACGTTCTGCACACTGGCCGGCTCGATCCTGTGTTTCTCGGTGTTGCACAGCCGGCCGATTTTCTACGAGATCCTGATGGGCGTGTTTCTTACCCTGACCACGCCGGTATCGCTGATGCTGCTGGTGCGCACGGCGCTGCACCGCGATCAGGAAGAAGCTCCCGCTGCGGCGCCCGGCCAGGATGGGCGCGGGTAAGCGGCATCCTGGCCTTGTCATGCCCGCGTAACATGCGTGCGGCAAGGTCGCCTGGTTCAACCGCGAGCGTGTCGTGCAGAAACGTATCCTGATCATCGAAGACGAGGCGGCCATCCGCGACATGGTCGCGTTTGCGCTGCGCAAGGCAGACATGCAGCCGGTCCCGGCAGCCGACGCGCGCGAGGCGGAACTGGCCATCGCCGAAACCATCCCGGATTTGATCCTGCTGGACTGGATGCTGCCGGGCACCAGCGGCATGGAGTTGGCCCGGCGCCTGCGTCGCGAGGAGCTGACGCGCGAGATTCCCATCATCATGCTCACCGCCCGCGGCGAGGAGGCCGATCGCGTGGCAGGCCTGGAAGCGGGCGTGGACGACTATGTGGTCAAGCCGTTTTCATCGCGCGAACTGGTGGCGCGGATCAAGGCCGTGCTGCGCCGCAGCCAGGGCGACGATGGTGCCGGCGCGATCGACCTGGGCGGGCTGCGCATCGACGGTCCGGCGCACCGGGTGTATGCGCATGAGCAGCTGCTGGCGGTCGGCCCCACCGAATACCGGCTGCTGCATTTCTTCATGACCCATCCCGAGCGCGTGTATTCGCGCGCGCAGCTGCTCGACTACGTGTGGGGCGGCAGCGTGTACGTGGAGGAGCGCACGGTGGACGTCCATATCCGCCGCCTGCGCAAGACGCTGGAACCGTCCGGGCTCGACGCCCTGGTGCAGACCGTGCGCGGCAGCGGCTACCGTTTTTCCACCAGCGCGTGAAGACCGCCGGCGCGTCACGTGGTCGCCGCCGCGCGATCGGGATTGCGGGTTTCCTGGCGCCGCCGGTGGTGGCCGTGGTGGCGGGTTTTCACTGGAACATGGCGTGGCCGGCGTTGGCGCTGGTCACCAGTGCGCAGGTCATCGTGCTGCTGGTCCTGCTGCATCGCGCGCGACCCGGATTGCAGGTACGTCCGGCAGCGCACGCGCGCCTGCGTCACGCATTGCGCGACGTGCGCCGCGCGGTGCGGCACCTGAGCGACGGCGTCGTCCTGCTCGATCATGCCGGTCGCGTGCGCTGGAGCAACCCGGCCGCCGACCAGCTGCTGGGGTTGGCCGCGTCGACCGATGGCCGGCCGCTGGCCGAGCGCCTGGCCGGCACGGACTTTGGCGCGTGGTTGTGTGCCGGCGCCACGCACGTGGCCAACGACATGGGGGCGCCAGCCGATCCGTCGCGCCAGGTGAGCGCGACGGTCATGCCCTTCGGCACTGGCCTGCGCCTGCTGCTGGCGCGCGACATCAGCGCGGTCACGCGACTGGAGCAAGTGCGCCGCGATTTCGTCGCCAATGTTTCGCACGAGCTGCGCACGCCGCTCACCGTCATCCACGGCTATCTGGAGCTGCTCGATCCCGACGACGTGCCTGAGCTGGGGCCGGTGCTCAAGGAAATGCGCGCGCAGTCGCAGCGCATGGCGCAGATCGTCGGCGACCTGCTGACCTTGTCGCGGCTGGAGACCCAGGGCAGCGCGCCGGATGAGCACGTATCGATGGCGCCGTTGCTGGACAGCCTGCGCCAGGAGGCGGAGGCGGTCAGCCACGGCCGCCACGTCATCACCGTCGAGGATGCCGTCGCGGCGGACTTGCGCGGCTCGACCAAGGATCTGCACAGCGCGTTTTCCAACCTGGTGAGCAACGCGGTGCGCTATACGCCTGGCGGCGGCAGCATCGTCATTGGCTGGTCGGCCGCCAGCGATGGCGGGGCCGTGTTCTCGGTGCGCGATACCGGGCTGGGGATCCCGCACCAGCACCTGGCGCGGTTGACCGAGCGCTTCTACCGCGTGTCGTCCAGCCGCTCGCGCGAAACCGGCGGCACCGGCCTGGGCCTGTCGATCGTCAAGCATGTGCTCAACGTGCATCAGGCGCGGCTGGTGATCGAGAGCGAGCCGGGCCAGGGCTCGACGTTTTCGTGCGTGTTCCTTGCCGACCGGGTGCTGCCGCCCGGCGACGAGGCCTGACAGCGGCGGCATCGACGCGGCGGCTCGTGCAGCGGGTGGGTCGGGCCGGCAAGCTCAAAACGCGACCTGACCGAAGACGCCGATCTCGTTGCTGCGCACCTGTCGCACATGCGGTGGCACCGGCGTATCGACGGCCTTGTCGCCCTGCTCGTGCTTGTATACCGCCGCCAGCTGGAAGCCCTTGCGGATGTCGAATTGCACGCCGGCGTTGTAGTAGGTGTTTTTGGCGTGGCGGTCGAGCTGGCGGCTCAAGCTTGCCGCGTCGTAGCGGGCAAACACGCTGACCCTGTCGGCGACCGGTGCGCTGGCCCACAGCGAATAGCCATCGGCCGTGTCGCTGCGCGCACCTTGCACGGTATTCCAGTTGCGGGCGGTGAAGTATTCCGCGCCGAGGCGAAACGCGTCGCTGGCATACGCCAGCATGACGTCGCCGCGCTGTGCCAGGTGTTGGACACCGACGGTCGCCGTGTCCTGGCCGCGGTAGCCGCGATAGCCGCCCACCGCCAGTACCAGGCCGGGCAAGGGCGTGAAGCCGATCTGTGCTTCGGTGTCCACGTGATTACTGCGACTCGGGTTTTTGTAGCCGTTGCCGTTGATGGCCGACACGGCATAGTTGAGCGACTTGCCGCCGACATCGCCGGACAGATGCAGGCCCCAGTCGGCGGACGTGCCGTATTTCAGGCGGTCGATCAACGTGTTTTCGACGTAGCGGAAGCCGTAAAGGCTTTCGACGTAGGGCACCCACGGCAGATCGGCGGAGCCGATACGCAGCACCGCGGCGTCGGCAAACTTGCCTTGCAGGTAGGCCTTTTTCACGAACAGGCTGGTTTGCCCAATGCCGCTGGCGTAGCTGAAATCCGTGGTCAGGTTGGCCGACCACACGTCGTCGAAGGTGTGATTGACGCCGAGATAAAAGCGCTTGACGTCCAGGCCGATGCCGGATTTTTCCGTCCTGCCGGTGTCGCTGTCGCGGGCATCGATGTGGGTGAAGTCGAAATACATCTTGCCGGACAGCGACGTGTTGGCGATGAGTTTGTCCGCGGCCGCGGGTGTTTTGTCGCTGGCGGTTTGCGCCGTCTGCAGTGCGCGCACGGTCTGGCCGGTGGCGGCGTTGATGCCCGCCTGCGCATCGGCACGCGCTTCCACCGCTTCCAGCCGGGCGTGCAGGGCGGTGAGTTCGGCCTTGAGCTGTTGCACTTCGCGGGCATCGGCGGCGGTGGCAGGCGTTGCCGCCACCGCGAGGTGGCTCGTGCCAAGGCTGGCGGCGATGGCCACGGCGATCCATTTCAAATGCATGTCGTTACCTCATGACGGTGGAATGCACGCGTGCAGTGCGTTGGTGGCGCAGTGTGCCGGTGCCATCTTGCGGTTGGATGGAAGTTTCATGACGTATTTGCGACAGCGTGCTGGTTACGCTGCCGGGCCCATGCCGCCGATCGCCCCCTGTCGCCGATCGCGTTGTCATCTGGCTGTCATCCGCACTTCATGCGGACGCAACATGCGCGGCGTGAAATGGCGCGGTCACCTCATCCCCTGCCGAGGAAGCACCATGTCGACCCTTCAGAGATTGCCCCTGCGTGGTCTGCGTCTGGCGGCGTTGGCGGCCGTTGCCGCCACTGCCGCCGCCGTCTTCAGCCCGGTGAGCCACGCCGCCGACATCACCGGCGCCGGTTCAAGCTTCGTCTATCCGGTGATGTCCAAGTGGTCGGCCGCGTATGCCGCCAGCAGCGGCCACCGCGTCAACTACCAGTCGGTTGGTTCCGGCGCCGGGATTGCGCAGATCAAGGAAGGCACCATCGACTTTGGTGCGTCCGATGCGCCGATGGGCGCGGCGGACCTGGGCAAATCCGGGCTTGGCCAGTTTCCAATCGTGGTCGGCGGCATCGTGCCGGTGGTCAACCTTGCCGGGGTCGGCGCCGGCCGGATCAAGCTGGACGGCGCCACGCTGGGCGATATTTTCCTCGGCAAGATCCGCCAATGGAATGATCCGAGGATTGCCGCGCTGAACGCCGGCCTGGCGCTGCCGGCCGGCAAGATCACGGTGGTGCACCGCTCGGATGGATCGGGCACCACCTTCAACTTCACCAACTACCTGTCCAAGGTCAACACCGAATGGGCCGGCAAGGTGAAGTTCGGCACGGCCGTCGAATGGCCGACCGGCGTCGGCGGCAAGGGCAATGAAGGCGTGTCGCAATACGTCAGGCAGATCAAGGGCGCCATCGGCTACGTCGAGTATGCCTACGCGGTCAAGAACAAACTGAGCTGGGTCGACCTGAAAAACGCCAGCGGCAATGTCGTGGCGCCGACCGCCGCCAGCTTTGCCGCCGCCGCGGCCACGGCCGACTGGGCCTCTGCCCGCGACTTCAACCTGGTCATGACCAATGCTCCCGGTGCGCAGGCGTGGCCGATCACCGCCACCACTTGGGTCGTCGCGTACAAGACGCCAAGGAACGCCGGCAACAGCAAGGCGGCTTTCGGCTTTTTCAAGTACGCGCTGGAGCACGGTCAGCGTGCCGCCAGCGAGCTGGATTACGTGCCGCTGCCGCCGTCGCTGGTCAAGCAGATCGAAACGTATTGGGCCGCCGAGTTCAAGCATTAAGCCATCCGGACCGCAGGAGCCCGCTGGCGGGAGATGCCTTTTCTCCAGGCATCAAGAACATCGCCCGCCAGCGGGCGCCTACCTGGAACATTTCGAGCGATAGGGAAGATTCGTGGCCACCACCGTCATTGACGCCACTCGACAGGACACGCCCCGCGCCATGCTGGAGCGACGTGCCCGTCGTGACATTCGCCACGAGCGGGCGTTTCGCTGGCTGCTGAAAGGCTGTGCGCTGCTGGTGTTGGTGGCGCTGCTGGGTGCGGCTGGCGCCACCTTGTGGGGCGGCCGCGACGCGTTTGCCACCTTCGGCTGGCACTTCCTGGTCAGCGCGGCATGGGACCCGGGCAACGATGTCTATGGTGCCCTGGTACCGGTCTATGGCACGCTCATCACCTCGTTCATCGCGTTGCTGATCGCGGTGCCGATCAGCTTCGGCATTGCCGTGTACCTGTCCGAAGTGGCGCCGGCTTGGCTGCGCGCGCCGGTGGCCTCGGCGATCGAATTGCTGGCCGGCATCCCCTCGATCATCTACGGCATGTGGGGGCTTTTCATCTTTGCCCCGTTCTTCGCCGAGCACATCAAGCCGTGGCTGACCAACAACCTCGGCAACCAGCCCGACGACGGCAAGTTGTCGTGGCTGGCCGAGCACGTGCCGTTCATCGGCAAGCTGTTTGGCAGCGATTACCCGTTTGGCGCCAGCATCCTGGTTGCCGGCATCGTGCTGGCGATCATGGTGATTCCGTTCGTGTCCTCGGTGATGCGCGAGGTGTTCCAGACCGTGCCGACGCGGCTGAAGGAGTCAGCCTACGCGCTGGGCTCCACCACCTGGGAAGTGGCGTGGGACATCGTGCTGCCGTACACCCGCTCGGCGGTGATCGGCGGCATTTTCCTCGGTCTCGGCCGTGCGCTGGGCGAAACCATGGCGGTGACGTTCGTGCTGGGCAACGCGATGACGTTGTCTGCGTCGCTGCTCGATCCCGGTACCTCGATTGCCTCGACCATTGCCAATCAATTCAGCGAGGCGTCCGGTTTGCAGAAGTCGACGCTGATGGCACTGGCCTTCCTGTTGTTCGTGGTCACTTTCATCGTGCTGCTGATCGCGCGGTTGATGCTGCGCCGGCTGGCCAGCAAGGAAGGCCGCTGATGGATCACCTCATCAACTTCATTCTCACTGCAGGAGCCCGCTGGCGGGCGATGCTCCCGGACAAGAGGCATCGCCCGCCAGCGGCCCCCTGCGACAGCCGAGGGGCGGGCGCATGAATGCCTTGTACCTGCGCCGCCGCCTGGGCAATGCCGTGGCGATGGGCTTGAGCACGCTGGCGACGCTGGTCGGCCTGGCGTTCCTGGCCTGGATTTTGTGGGAAACCCTGCGCCAGGGCATCGGTGCGCTGGACCTGAAATTGTTCACCAAGGTCACCGCCTACGGCGAGGAGGGCGGCCTGCTGAACTCGATGGTCGGCAGCCTGGTCATCAATTTCATTGGCATCGGCATCGCCACGCCGATTGGCGTGCTGGCCGGCACCTGGCTGGCCGAATACGCCAATCGCACCCGGCTTGGCGAGACGATCCGTTTTCTCAACGACATCCTGCTGTCGGCGCCGTCGATCGTGCTGGGCTTGTTCGTCTACACCATCATCGTGCTGCCGAGCACCGCGTTGAGTCACGGCAACACCACGTTCTCCGGCCTGGCCGGCGGTGTGGCGCTGGCGCTGATCGCGCTGCCGGTGATCGTGCGCACCACCGACGAGATGCTGCGGCTGGTGCCGTCCACCCTGCGCGAGGCGGCACTGTCGCTGGGCGTGCCGCAGTGGAAGCTGACCGTGCAGATCCTGATCCGCGCCGCGCGCTCGGGCATCATCACCGGTGTGCTGCTGGCGCTGGCACGTATCAGTGGCGAGACGGCGCCGCTGCTGTTCACCGCCTTTGGCAACAATTACATGGCGGTCAATCCGCTGGACAAGATGTCCAGCCTGCCGCAGATCATCTACCAGTATGCCAATGATCCAGGCGATGCCATGCACGCCATGGCGTGGGCCGGCGCCTTCGTCATCACCGTGTTCGTGTTGCTGCTCAGCCTCGCTTCGCGGCTGCTTTTTGCCCGCACCAAGGTGTCCCATGACTGAAGCCTCTCCCGCCGCACCCAAGCTCGCCGCGCGCGACGTGCATTTCCATTACGACGGATTCCATGCGCTGAAAGGCATCAGCATGGACATCCCGGAGAAGCAGGTCACCGCGATCATCGGCCCGTCCGGCTGCGGCAAATCCACCTTGCTGCGCACGTTCAATCGCATTTACGCGATTTACCCCAAGCTGGTGGCCAGCGGCGAGATCCTGCTGGATGGCGAGAACATCCTTGACCCGCGATATTCGATGAATCGGCTGCGCAGCAAGGTCGGCATGGTGTTCCAGAAGCCGGTGCCGTTTCCCATGACGATTTTCGAGAACGTCGCCTGGGGCATCCGCCATCACGAGAAACTGTCCAGGGCGGACATGGCCGCGCGCGTCGAGCAGGCCTTGCGCAGCGCCGCGCTGTGGGACGAGGTAAAGGACAAGCTGACGCACAACGCCCTGGGCTTGTCCGGCGGCCAGCAGCAGCGCCTGTGCATCGCCCGCGCGATCGCGCTCAAGCCCGATGTGCTGCTGCTGGACGAGCCGACCTCGGCGCTGGACCCGATTGCCACCGGCCGCATCGAACAATTGGTGGAAGAGCTGAAAAGCACGTTCACCATCGTCATCGTCACCCACAACATGCAGCAGGCGGCACGGGTTTCCGACCTCACCGCGTTCATGTACCTGGGCGAACTGATCGAGTTTGACCGCACCGAGAAAATCTTCACCCGCCCGGAGCGGAAACAAACCGAGGATTACATCACCGGAAGGTTTGGTTGACGATTGAGCCCCTCTCCCTTTGGGAGATGGGCTGGGGAGAGGGTACGGGCGAGCATGGGTCCTTCGCCCGCCCGCACCCTCATCCGCCCCTTCGGGGCACCTTCTCACCCGCAAGGGGACTCCCTTCGGTCGCCGAAGGGAGAAGGGAACAGACGCGAGGTACGCCATGAACACCGATACCGACCACATCATCAAAAGCTACGACAGTGAGCTGGCCCGGCTTACCGGCGAAATCGTGCGCATGGGCGAGCTGTCGGTGGTCCAGCTGGAAGCGGCCATCAATGCGGTCGAGCGGCGTGACCAACGCGCGGCGCGCGAGGTGGTCGGCAACGACGACGTCATCGATCACCTGGAACAGGAGATCAGCCATGACGTGGTGCGCCTGCTGGCTTTGCGTGCGCCGATGGCCGGCGACCTGCGCAACGTGCTGGCCGCGCTGCGCGTGGCGGCCGATATCGAGCGCATTGGCGACTACGCCGCCAACGTCGCCAAACGCTCGATCCCGTTGTCGGCGGCAGCGCCGGTCGGCCCGGTCGGCGGCTTGAGCCACCTTGTGACACTGGCCACCATTGCCGTGCGCGAGGTGCTGGCGGCCTATCGCGACCGTGACACCGTGTGTGCGCGCAAGATCTGGGATGGCGACGTGGTGCTGGACGCGGCCTATACCAGCTACTTCCGCGAACTGCTCACCTACATGATGGAAGATCCGCGCAACATCACCCCGTGCACGCACCTGCTGTTCATGGCCAAGAACGTCGAGCGCATTGGCGACCATGCCACCAACATTGCCGAGAACATCTGGTTCCAGGTCACCGGCGAACCGCTGCAGGCACCGCGACAAAAACGCGACACGACCTCCGAACGACTGTGAGTTTTTCGGTCTCCCGGTGTGGCCGGCGGCGAGGGCAAACGTTTTCCCGTGACGCAGCAGGCAGGGACGGCCTCACATCCCGCGCGCGACCGGCAGCCAGAAATACAGCGCCATCAACGTTGCCAGCAGCACTGGCGGCGTGATGACCAGCCCGATCTTCATGTATTGCCCCCAGCCGATCCGGTAGCCCTTGCGCGCCAGGACGTGCAACCACAGCAGCGTGGCCAGGCTGCCGATGGGCGTGAATTTCGGGCCGAGGTCATTGCCGATGATGCTGGCGTGGATCATCAGCTCGCGGGTCAACGCATCCACCTGGGCATGATCGATGGCCAGCGCGCTGAGCAGCGTGGACGGCAGGTTGTTCATCACCGAGGCGACGCCGGCGGCGAGGAAGCCGGTGCCGATGGTGGCGACGAACGCGCCGCGCTGCGCAAGCCAATGCAGCACATCGACGCCAAGCGCGGTCAGGCCGGCGTGACCGAGGCCGTAGACCACCACGTACATGCCCAGCGAAAACAGCACGATCTGCCACGGCGCGTGGCGCATGATCGCCGTCACCGAAACCACTGCGCCGCGCCCGCGCCGCCACCAGCGCCCGGCCACGGCCAGCAGCACCAGCGCGGCAGTGGCGGTGACAAGCGAAACCGGCACGCCGAACGGTGCCGTGACGAAGTAGGCGAGCAGCAGCACGGCCAACAGCGGGAAGGCGGCGCGAAAGACCAGCGCGTCCTTGATCGCGGCGTCGGGCGACGGCAGATGGTCCACGGTATAGACGTCCGGAATGCGCCGCCGGAATGCCGCCCACAACACCAGCAAGGCCGCCGCCAGTGCCACCAGGTTGACCGGCACCATCACCACAGCGTAGCGACCAAAGCTGATGCCGAAATAATTGGCGGTGACGATGTTGACCAGGTTGGACGTCACCAGGGGCACGCTGGTGACGTCGGCCACGAAGCCGGTGGCGACGATGAACGCGAGAGTCGCCGCTGGCGAAAACTTCAGCTGCAGCAGGATGGCCATCACGATCGGCGTCAGCAGCAGCGCGGCACCATCGTTGGCGAACAGCGCCGCGATCATCGCGCCCAGGATGACGATCAACGCAAACAGCCGCGGACCATGCCCGTTGCACAGGCGCGCGACACGCGACGCCGCCCAGGCAAAAAAACCGGCCTCGTCGAGGATCAGCGAAATGACGATCAGCGCGACGAACGTGAACGTGGCATCCCAGACGATGTGCCAAACGACGCCGACATCCGCCCAACTCACCACGCCGACCAGCAGGGCCACCATCGCCCCGCCCAGCGCGCTCCAGCCGATGCCCAGCCCTTTCGGTTGCCAGATCACCAGGACCAGGGTGACGACAAAAATGACCAGCGCCAACCCCATGCCATCGAACCTTGCTGATTGACGCGCCGCGCGCCTTGGTGGGCCACCAGGACTTGAACCTGGAACCAAAGGATTATGAGCTGCCAATCAAATCAATGACGGATTTGCCGGCAAGTAAAGCGGCAGGTAGGGTGCATTCGTCATTATTGCGTTGGCAGCCGTAGTTTGCGTCAATCCCGCACATTCGCCGGGAGCTGGCGGGTGTGCCTCCATGGCGCCGTCCCAGTGGTCAGCTTCCCGGCAGTGAATCCGGCCATTCCAGCGCACCATGCAACACCCGCAAGATGCACACCGTATCGCCAAGGATGCGGTACGCCGCGATGTACGGCGTACGGTCGATGACCAACTCGCGCGTACCTTCAACGCGGCCAGGCCGACCGCTTTCTGGAAACTGCCGCAGACCTTCCACACGGACGCTGATGTGTTCGTCGATGTCGATGGCAGCTTGCGGGTTGTCCTGCTCAATGTAGTCGAAGATCGCTTCACGATCCTCAATTGCCGACAACGACCATTCCAGTCTCACGCGTGCCCCTTGTGGATGCGGCGCTTGACCACGGCTCGCCGTTTGGCAAAGCGTGCCTCGACTTCATCGTGCGGAACCGCCGGTCGTGTGTCGGCCAGCGCCTCTCGCACCTTGTCCCGAAACCAGGCGTCATGCACGGCGGGGTCGACCGCAAGCCCTGGCGGCAACTCGCCCTCGTTGGCCACCCGTGTCAGCAACATGCGCACCGCATCAGAAACCGTCAGGCCCATGTTGCCGAGTACGGCGGTGGCCCGGTCTTTCAAGTCGGCGTCGATACGCGTCTGGATCAGTGCATTGGCTGGCATGGTTCGTCTCCGCCCGTCTTGCGAGTATTTGATTGTACTTCAATTGAATGACAACGTTTTGAGTGCCAGATGACATGGGTGTCGATCGTTGTCACGCCGCCGAACCCGTTGCGTGGCGTGAAGTCCTGGCCACGAGTGCCGATTCGCCGTGCGCTCGGTATGTTCGTCAAGTGGGGCGGGTCGATGAGATTAGTGTTGCGCACGCAGCAAGTGACAGCTTCGCGTGTGAGGGACACCGCATTGGACGCGGCCGCCTTTTGGGTACGGTGGACGTGAGCCGGCAGGCGTCTTCACGAGGGTTCCATGCGTTCCCGGTGCGGCGGATGTGTACCGCCACCGCACCGAATGGGTGTCTCTTGCGGAAACCCGGCATACAGTGGTGGGCCCACCAGGACTCGAACCTGGAACCAAAGGATTATGAGTCCTCTGCTCTAACCATTGAGCTATAGGCCCGAGGGCGCGATGTATTGCCGCGATTGCCGCGGGGGCAGATGTTATCGGCCTGGGCAGGAAGCGTCGAGCGTTCGTGCGCGCGATGACGTGTCGGGGCAGGGGCTGCGTGCGGAACCGACGCGCACAGGGCCGGCAGCGTTGCGCCGCTGCCGGCCGCTTGGGTTACGGCGGCAGCGTCTTCTGCACGCCAAGCAGGATGCTTTGATTGTCGCGGCTCGTGCTGTCCATCTGGTTCTGGTATTCCGCGCGCAACGACCAGCCTTTCAGCGTCTGCAGCGTAACGCCTGCGCCCAACAGGGTGTGGTTGCGGGCCTGGCGCATCAGCGTGGCCTGGTACAACGGCCCGGACAGCCCGTCCGCGTAGCGCATCGTCGCCTGGCTGGAGCCTTGCAGGTCGTGGCCAAACTCCGCGCGCAGCTGTGGTGCCCACATGCCGTAGTCGCGCTTGACCAGCCATTGCGCCAGCAAACCCAAGGTGCCCGTGCTGGTCTTGACGGTCTGGCCCCGGTAGTTCAGCGCGAACACGGCATCGCCGGTCTCGGTGTAACCGTCGAGCGTTGCGTGGGCAGCATCCAGCCTGCCATAGGGTGTGAGCTGCAGGTTCTCCGCCTGGTACAGGTAACCCACGGCGAGCGAGGCGAACCACTGCTTGCCGTCGCGGCTGCCACGCACGGTGTTGCCGTTGTCGGTGACGAAGCGGCGTGCGTCGAACTGCAGCCATTGGTAACCGGCCAGCGCATCCACATAGGCCGAATCGCCGAACCGGTAGCTGCCGTAGGCAGCCACGTTGTAGCTGTCCACGGTGCTGCGGCTGTGCCGGCCGATGTCGGCGGCGTCGTGGCCGTAGCCCATGCCCGCGCCGAGTGCGAGCGCGTCGGTCACCTGCTTGTCCGCGCCCAGGCTCAGGCCCGAGGTGGTGAAGTCGATACCGTTGGCGCTCGTGCCGGGCTGCAGCTTGCCGAAGTTCACCGCGCCGCCGGTCCAGAAGGCCACGCCATCACTGGGTGTGGCATGGTCACTGGCGACGGGGCGGTCGGTCAGCGTGGCGTTGGTGGGCGTCAGGAAGGGATCGCCGCCACCGCCCATGCCCTGGCGCATGGCCCACGGCGTGTCGATGCGCCGCTGGCTGCTGGCCGAGTTCATGGTGATGCCGTTGGTGAAGCCGGCATGGCTGCCGCCGCCGTGCAGGCTTTCCAGGCGGCGCTGGAAGTTGCCGATCTGGCCCATGGCCATGCGGCGGGACGCTTCGGCTTGCGCTTCCAGCACACCCAGCACGTCGGCGTTCCTTGACGGGTCGCTGCGCAGCTGCACGGTCACGTCGACTGTGCTCGGCGTAGAGGTGGCGAACGCATTGCTCAGCGTATAGGTGACCTGCGCCACGCCGCCAAAAGTGGCAGCGGCAGTGAACGCCAGCGTGTACTGGCCCGCGCCGGTGGCCGTGATGGCGGCCGTACCCGCATTTGCCGGCGATACGGATACCACCTTGGCGTCGGTGAACGGACCACCGTGCGCCGTCGTCGTCAGGTCGACCTGTGCGGTGGTGCCGGCGGTTGTCGTGGCCGTCAGTGCAGGCGCCACCGGGCGCGGGTTGACCGTCAGCGTGACGTGTGCCGGCGGCGAGGTGCCGAAGGCATTGCTCAGCGTGTAGTCGAATCCCAATGTGCCGTCGGCATCGGCATCGGCGGTGTAGACGATGTCGGTGCCTTGCACCGTCGCCGTGCCCGAGGTCGGTGCGTTCACCACGGCTGCGGCGGTGAACGGGCCGTTGCCGGCACCCGTTGCCGCGTGGATGGTGACGGATTGGCCGGCCAGCACAGTGACACTCTGCGCGGCGGCGACCGGAGTCGCGCCGGCAACGATGGTGATGCTGACGGTCGCCGCCGCCGAAGTTCCGCCTGGACCCGTGGCGGTGTACTTGAAGGTGTCGCTGCCAAAGTAGTCGTGGGCTGGCGTGTACACCACGTTCAACCCGTTGACCGTGGTCGCACCATGCGCCGGCGGCTGGGTGACGGTGATGCGCGTGAGCGGGCCGTTGTCGTTGGCAGTCACGGCGATCGTCACCGTGTCATTGGCGTTGACGCTGGCGTTGTCATCGGCCGCGATCGGTGCCGGCTCGCCGACCACGATGGTGTAGCGCTGCGTCCCGGAGAAGCCGTGCTGATCGGTCACTGTCACGGTTGCGTTGAAGCTGCCGGCGGCAGTGGGTGTGCCGGAGAGTGCGCCCGCCGAGTTCAAGCTGAGGCCGGCTGGCAGCGCGCCTGCGGTCACGGCAAAGGTGTACGGCGCCGTGCCGCCACTCGCGGTCAGGTTTTGTGCATAGGTCTGGCCGATCGTGCCACCCGGCAGGCTTGCAGGCGCCAACGTGATGGCTGGCGCATCGACGACCAGCTGGTAGCTCTTGTCGGCAGTCTGGGTGGCCGTGTCGGTGACCCGCAGCGTGAAGTTGAACGTGCCGCCCGCCAGCGGCGTGCCTGAGAGCACGCCCGAAGGACTGAACGTCATGCCAGCGGGCAGGGTGCCGCTGACCAAGGTGAAGGTGTACGGCGTGGCGCCGCCGGCAGCCGCGATGGTCCGGCTGTAGGCCACGCCGCCCGTGGCATTCGGCAGCGGCGAGCCGGTGGTGAACGCGACTGCACCGCCTGGCACCACGATGGCGAACGTTTGCGTCACCGTCGCTGCGGCCAGCCAGGTGCCGTCGCCGGCCTGGTTCGCGTCGATGCTGCATGTGCCGGGCGATACGGTGGTCAGGACGCCCGTGGATGTCACCGTGCAGACCGCCGCCGTGGTGGAGGTGAACGTCACCGCGAGGGTGGAGGTGGCCGTGGCGACCAACTGCGGCGAGACGCCGAAGTTCGTTGCACCAGGACTGTTGAAGGTGATCGTCTGCGTGCCTTGCGGCGTGACGCTGTTGGATGGCGCCGAGGTGCCACTGGGGCCGGCGCTGTTGGTCGCGGTGACGGTGAAGGTGTAGGCGGTGCCGTTGGTCAGGCCGGTCACGGCGATCGGACTTGCCGCGCCGCTGCCGATGAGGCCGTCAGGGCTGGAGGTCACCGTGTAGCCGGTGATCGTGTCGCCGCCGCTGTTCGCCGGGGCAGTAAACGACACCGTGGCGCTGGCGTCGCCGGCCGTCGCGGTGCCGATCGTCGGGGCACCGGGCATGATCGCGGCGACAGCGAAGTTCTGCGTCACCGTCGGTGCAGCCAGCCACGCACCGTTGCCCGGCTGGTCGGCGTCGATCGCACAGGTACCGGCTGCGATGAACGTCAATGCGCCGCCGCTGGTGATCGTGCACACGCTGGGCGTGGATGAAGTGAACGTCGGCGTGAGACCGGAGCTGGCCATGGCGGTCAGGGTCGGCGTGGTGCCGAAGTTCTGCGTTCCCGGGTTGTTGAAGGTGATCGTCTGCGCACCCTTGGGGGTCACGCTGTTGGACGCCGCCGATGCCGCGCTGATGCCCGCACTGTTGGTTGCGGTGACGGTAAAGGCGTAGGCGGTGCCGTTGGTCAGGCCGGTCACGGTGATCGGGCTGCCCGCACCGGTGGCGGTGATACCGCCGGGGCTGGAGGTCACCGTGTAGCCGGTAATCGGGTCGCCGCCATCGCTTGCCGGTGGAGTGAACGACACGATGGCACTGGCGTCACCCGCCGTGGCGGTACCGACGATCGGTGCCCCCGGCGCAATGGCTGCTACGTGCACCGCGTAGGCCCGGCTGCCCGTAAAGCTCTGCGCGTCGGTCGCGGTTGCGGTGAAGTTGAAGTCGCCGGCGGTGGTGGGTGTGCCGGACAGTGTGCCGCTGCTGCTCAAGCTGAGGCCGGCGGGCAGTGCGCCTGCGGTCACGGCGAAAGTGTACGGCGCCGTGCCGCCACTCGCGGTCAGGCTTTGCGTATAGGCCTGGCCGATCGTGCCGCCCGTCAGGCTTGCAGGTGCCAACGTGATGACCGGTGCGTCGACGACCAACTGGTAGCTCTGGTCAGCGGTCTGGGTGGCCGTATCGGTGACACGCAGCGTGAAGTTGAAGGTGCCGACCGCCGACGGTATGCCTGACAGCACGCCCGAGGGGTCGAACGTGATACCAGCGGGCAGGGTGCCGCTGACCTGGGTGAAGGTGTACGGCGTGGCGCCACCGGTCGCCACGATGGTCTGGTTGTAGGCCACGCCGCTCGTCGCATTCGGCAGGGGCGAGCCGGTGGCGAACGAGACCGCACCACCTGGCACCACGATGGCGAACGCTTGCGTCACCGTCGCTGCAGCCAGCCAGGCGCCGTTGCCGGCCTGGTTCGCGTTGATGCTGCAGGTGCCGGGCGACACGGTGGTCAGGATGCCCGTGGGCGTCACCGTGCAGATGGCCGTCGTGGTGGAGGTGAACGTCACCGCGAGGGTGGAGGTGGCCGTGGCGACCAACTGCGGCGAGACGCCGAAGTTCGTCGCGCCGGGATTGTTGAAGGTGATCGTCTGCGCACCCTTGGGGGTCACGCTGTTGGACGCCGCCGATGCCGCGCTGATGCCCGCACTGTTGGTTGCGGTGACGGTAAAGGCGTAGGCGGTGCCGTTGGTCAGGCCGGTCACGGTGATCGGGCTGCCCGCACCGGTGGCGGTGATACCGCCGGGGCTGGAGGTCACCGTGTAGCCGGTGATCGGGGCGCCGCCATCGTTTGCCGGTGGGATGAACGACACGGTGGCGCTGGCGTTACCCGCCGTGGCGGTACCGACGATCGGTGCCCCCGGCACAATGGCCGCTACGTGCACCATGTAGCTCCGGTTGCCGGTGAAACTCTGCGCGTCGGTCGCAACGACGGTGAAGAGGAAGTCGCCGGCGGCGGTGGGTGTGCCGGACAGGGTGCCGCTGCTACTGATGCTCAGGCCGGGCGGAACGCTGCCCGTAGTGGCGAAGGTGTAGGGCGTTGCGCCACCCGACGCCGAAATCGTCTGGGTATAGGCCGTACCCACGGTCGCGTCGGGCACGCTGGCTGGCGCCAGGGTGATGGTTGGGCCGACGATGGTCAGCACATATGCCCGCGAGCCGCTATAGGGCGCGGTCGGCCCGGTGCTGGAGTCGGCTGCGGTGATGGTGATGGGGAAGGAGCCTGCTTGCGTCGGCGTACCGCTCAACACGCCGCCGCTCGACAGCGTGAGGCCTGTGGGCAGTGTGCCTGCGGTCATGGCGTAGGTATACGGTGCCGTGCCGCCGGCGGCAGTGATCGACAGCGGGCTGTACGCCGTATTGACGGTGCCGCTGGGCAATGCGCTTGGCGCCAGCGTGATGGCTGGAGCATCGACAGTCAGCGTGATGTTGGCCGGTGTTGAACTGAACGGACCGGTGCCGCTCGAGCTATCCGTCGCCACGACCTGGAATGTGAACACACCGACGGCGGTGGACGTACCACTGATGGTGCCATTGCTGGACAGGGCCAGACCGGCCGGCAAGACGCCGGTGGACACCGTATAGGTATAGGGCGTGGCGCCGCCGCTGGCATTGGCGATGGAATGGCTATAGGCCGTGCCCGCGGTGGGATGCGGTGGCGCGGTCGGCGTAAAGGTGACCGCCGGCGGCGATACCGTGACGCTCACGGTCGCCGGTGCGGAGGTGCCCGCACCGTTGGTGGCGGTGTAGGTGAAGCTGTCTGGCCCGGCGTAGCCGGTCGTCGGCGTGTAGGTGATCGAGGTGCCGCTGGCCGTGGCGGTGCCATGTGTGGCGGGTGTAGCGACCGCGACGGAGGTCGCCGGGGCGCCGGTGATATTCAGCGTGACCGGGTTGTTGGTGCTGTTGTAGGTCACCCCGGCGCTGATCGAGCCAGCCGTTGGCGGCACGTTCTGCACCGTCAGGCTGAGGTTGACGACCCTGCCGTAGGGGCCTGGACTGATTCCGCCCAGGTTGGGGCTGTTGTCGGTGACGTCGACGGTAAAGTTGAATGTGCCCGCCGAGGTTGGCGTGCCGCTGAGGGTGCCGCTGCTGGCCAGCACCAGGCCCGGCGGTAATGTGCCGCTGTCGAGCACGAAGGTGTATGGCGCCAAGGCACCCGATGCGGACAGGGTGTGGTTGTATGACGCGTTCAAGAAAGCGGTGGGCGGCGTCGCAACCGCGATCGCGGGATTGGGGATGGGGATGTCGGGCGCGTAGGACTTGGTGCCTGTCGTGCCGACGTTGTCGGTCACGGTGATGGAGAACGAATACGGCCCGGCCTGGCGAGGCGTACCGCTGATGGTGGCGCCGCTCAGGGTCAGGCCCGGCGGCAAGGCGCCGCTGGTCACGACATAGCTGTAGGGTGTGGCGCCGCCGGTGGCGGTGAGTATCTGGTTGTAGACCGTGCCGACGTGCGGCGTAGGCAGAGTGCCGGGGGTGACCGTGATCGGGCTGACGGCAGCATCGATCGCGACGTTGACGGTGAACGGGATGCCACCGGCATCCTCGACCACGAAGGAATCGCTGGTCGCGCCATCACCGTTGTTGGCGTAGGTGATGGTGCCGGTGAACGTATTGGATACGACTGCCGTCCCATGTTGCGGCTGTATTATGTCCTCGGTTGGGTTCAAGCCGACGGGGTTGCACAGATTGCCGACGGTGATGGTGATCGTGCCACCGGATGCCATGGGCGAAGTTGCTGGCACCGTGTGCGAGTCGGGGACATTGAACGTGCCGCATGCGGCACTGGCGGCGCCCGGCAGCAGGGCCAGCAAGGCGATCACCGCCAGCCAGGCACGCGGCCGACGGACGAACGACGAAAGTCGCGCCATGGCGCGATGCATCGACGAGCGATAAGACATGATCCCCTGACCCCTTAGTTGTGTGCTCGCGCGGCAACGGCATATGGGCGCAATGCACTTCGGTCTTGCAAGAATGAGCGGCTGCGGCTTTCCATGGGGGGTCGCTGGCAACCCTTGCCAAGGCAGCGAATGCCGTCAAGGCGACTCGGACGGCTACACCCGCGCGGATTGTCACGCGCTGTGAGGCTTTTCTGTCAAGCTTTTCTGCCTGAGCGACAGTCGTTGCGCCATGCGCCGGGAGCGCTGCCAGCGGGATCGACGTCGGACGTGTCCATCGGTCAGTCACGCCTGCCCCGTTCGACGATGTGCCAGGAGATCGGGCGCCGTGCGATGGTGCTGCGTTGCCGATGGCGCGAGTCGCATTTTCGCCAGCGTCCTCGCGGAAGCTCCAACAAAAAGCCCCGCGTTGGCGAGGCTTTTTGTTGGAGTCGGGTCGCCGGTTACTCGACGTCGAGGAACGAGCGCAGCTGTTCCGAACGGCTGGGGTGACGCAACTTGCGCAGCGCCTTGGCTTCAATCTGGCGGATGCGCTCGCGGGTGACGTCGAATTGCTTGCCGACTTCTTCCAGCGTGTGGTCGGTGTTCATGTCGATGCCGAAGCGCATGCGCAGCACTTTCGCTTCGCGCGGGGTGAGACCGCCCAGCACGTCGCGCACGGTTTCCATCAGGCCGGTCTCGGTGGCCGAATCGACCGGCGAGCTGGCATTGCCGTCCTCGATGAAGTCGCCCAGATGCGAATCTTCGTCGTCGCCGATCGGGGTTTCCATCGAGATCGGTTCCTTGGCGATCTTCAACACCTTGCGGATCTTGTCCTCGGGCATCTCCATCGCCTTGGCCAGTTCTTCCGGCGTGGCTTCGCGGCCGTACTGTTGCAGCATCTGGCGGCTGATGCGGTTCAACTTGTTGATGGTTTCGATCATGTGCACCGGGATGCGGATGGTGCGTGCCTGGTCGGCGATCGAACGCG
>CAZMPZ010000030.1:0-20293 GCA_964568445.1 uncultured Rhodanobacter sp.
CGAAAGCTTCTTCCCACCCTCGAACACCAGAGCAAGAGCATGGCGCCAGCGCACTCCTACGGGTGGTGAGTCAGAGAAGAGTCGCTTGCGCGCCTACGGGGGCAACGATGGACCCTGCGCGTCGAGCATCGCGTCGAAGGTGGCGGCCGGTACGGCGGCGCCGAAGCGGAAGCCCTGCAGCTGCGAACAGCCGGCGCCGAGCAGGAAGCGCGCCTGCGCGTCGGTCTCCACGCCTTCGGCGATGACATCCTTGTGCAGGCTGCGGGCCATGTTGATGATGGCTTGGGTAATGGTGGCGGTGTCCGCGTCGGTGGTCAGTTCACGGACGAAGGCGTGGTCGATCTTCAGCACGTCGATGGGGAATTGGCGCAGGTACGACAAGCTGCAGTAGCCGGTGCCGAAGTCATCCAGTGACAAGCGCACGCCAGTGCGGCGGATGCGCTTGAGCAGTGCCGTGGTGGCCTCGCCGCCGGACATCAGCATGCGTTCGGTGACTTCCAGTTCCAGGTGGTTGGGATCGGCGCCGCTCGCATCCAGCGCGGCGGTCAGTTCGCGATAGAAGTCCGCGTGCTGGAATTGCAGCGGCGAGACGTTGACCGACAGTGTCAGCCCGCGGTTGGCCTGCTGCCAGCGGGCCAGCTGGCGGCAGGCTTCGTGCAGCGCCCAGGTGCCGATGGGCAGGATCAACGTGGTGTCTTCGGCGACCGGGATGAACTGGTCCGGCACGTAACGCTGCACGCCGTTGACATGCCAGCGCATCAGCGCTTCGGCGCCAACGATGCGCTGGCTGCCGGCATCGACCTTGGGTTGGTAGAACAGCGCCAGCTCGTTGCGCGCCAGCGCAGTGCGCAGCGCCGCCTCGATGCGTCGCAGCTCCTGCGTGCGCTCGTCCATCGATGGCGAAAAGAACCGGTAGCCGTGGCGCCCGGCCTTGGCCTCGCGCTGCGCCGCTTCGGCGTGCTGCAGCAGCCGCTCGGCGTCGGTGGCGTCGTCGGGGAACAGGCTTACGCCCACGCTCATGCGCAGCGCCAGCTCCGGCAGGTCCGGCACCACGGTCTGCGCGCACAGCACCAGCAGGCACTGGCAGAGGCTGGCGACATCGCCGGTGCTTTCCACATGCGGCAGCGCGACGACGAACTCGTCGCCACCGTGGCGCATCATCAGCTCGTCGCCGTGCAATCCGGAACGGATCTGCGCGACCACGGCGCGCAGCACGCGATCGCCGTTGGCGTGGCCGTAGAGTTCGTTGACCTGCTTGAAATTGGCCAGGTCGATGTACAGCAGGGCGCAGCGCGACTGGCGCCGCGCGGCAGCGGTCATGGCCAGCTCGATGCGGCTTGGCAGCTGGCTGCGATTGGGCAGGCCGGTCAGCGCATCGTGCTGGGTCACATGCAGCATCTTGATCGCCAGCGAGCGGCTTTCGCTGACATCGTGAAATACCAGCACGCCGCCGATGACGTTGCCGGCGTGATCGTGGATTGGTGCGCAGGAATCCTCCACCGGCGTGTCGAAACCGTGGCGGTGGCGCAGCGCGCTGTGCCGGGCGACATCGACGATGGCATTGCGCTCCACCGCCGCACGCAGCGGGTTGGGCACGGCCGCGCCGGTTTCGGTATTGACCAGCGTGAACACCTCATCCACTTCGCGGCCCAGCGCTTCGGCCTGGGTCCAGCCGGTCATGGCCTCGGCAATCGGGTTGAGCAGGGTCACGCGCAGCTGCGGGTCGGTGGTGATCACCGCGTCGCCGATGGAGCGCAGCGTCACCTCGGCCAACTCGCGCTCGCGGTGCAGGGCGTCTTCCGAAGCCTTGCGTGCGCTGATATCCATGGCTTGCGAGACGAAATACAGCGGCGCGCCGTCGACGTCGCGCACCACCGACACGCTCAGCTGCAGATAGACGATGTGGCCGTCCTTGTGCAGGTTGCGTTTTTCGGCCTGGTAGGAATCACGCGTACCGTCGACCAGCTGCGCCAGCAGGGCCAGATCGTCGGCCAGGTCGTCGGGGTGGCTGATGGTCTTGACGCTCATCTGCAACAGTTCGTCCGCGGTGTAGCCGAGCATGCGGCACACGGCGGTGTTCACGCGCAGGAAGCGTCCGTCCAGGCCGGTCAGGGTCATGCCGATGGCGGCGTGCTGGAAGGCGGCGGCAAAGCGCTGCTCGCTTTCATGCAGCTGCAGTTCCAGCGTGCGCCGCTCGGTGATGTCCACCAGCGCGGTGAATACGCCGCACACCGTGCCGTCCGCGTCGAAATCCGGCGCGAAGTTGCCATGCACGTAGCGCGGTTCTTCGCCGCGAAACAGCGTGGCTTCAAAGCTTGCCTGGCTGCCGGTATAGGCGCGTTGCAGGGCCGGCAGTGCGCTGGCGTAGTTGCGCCGGCCGACCACTTCCACCGCGGTCAGGCCGACCAGGCGTGCCGGGTCCACGCCCAGCCAGTTCCAATGCGTGTGGTTGGCAAACAGCAGGCGCTGGTCGCGGTCGAGATAAGCCAGCAACACCGGCGCGCCCTGCAGCATGTGCGCGGGCCAATCGCCACCCACCGGTGGCAATGATCTTCTGGCAGATCGGTTGCCGGACATGGTCGCCCCCTGCGGCCCGCGTGTTGCGGCACGGGCCCATCATGCGCCAAGCCACAGGCGCAAGCCAGCCAGCTGGTGACGAGTCAGTGCACCGCGATCGCCGGCGCGCCCAGGCTGCCATCGGCAGCCAGCCAGACGCGGCCCAGCGTGTTGAGTTCGCTGGGGATGGCGTAGCGATCGGCCAGCAGCGCCAGCAATGGCCCCAGTGCGGTCGGCCGCAGCGGATAGCCGTGGGCCAGGATCACGGCATTGCCGTCGGCATCGTGCTGGGCCACGGTGATGGCAACCGTACCCAGTCCGGGCGCCTCGTGCGCGAACAGGACCGGGGCGTCGTGGCGCGGATCGGGCGCGGCCAGGGTTTCCAGCAGATAGCCGTGACCGGGCTCGCCGCCGTCCAGTTGCAATGGCAGGCGATGGGCATCCAGCAACACGGCGTACTGGCGCAGCTCGAACAGGATGCCGGCAAAGTCATGGGCGCGGCGGGCATCCTCGCCTTCTTGCGCGGCCAGCCACTGTGCCGGCGATTGCGCCAGCACATGGCCGTCGACGTAAGCCAGGCCCAGGCCACGCGCGCTCAGCACTTCCTCTTCGCGCGCCGGCGTCAGCAGCGCCACTTCCAGCAACTGCCACAGCGCGGCCAGGTTGACGTTTTCGTATTGTGCGCAGACCACTGCCAGCAAATCATTGCGGCTCAGGTAGCGCACGTGCGCCAGCTTGACGCCGAGCGTGCGCATCACCCAATCGGCGGTGGCCGTGCCGGCTTCGCCGCGACCAATCAGCTGCACTTCCAGATACTCGGCCAGCTCCTCGGCCAGTTCGGGCGGCGTGAGCAGGCTCATGGGCAACAGGCGCATCGGGCTGGTGGCGAAATCCATCGCCGGCTCCAGCACCGGTGCCGGCATCTGGCCATCGTGACTGCCGAAGGCCACGACGTTTTCCAGATGGCCGCGCGGTACGCGTCGCGACAGCTCATCGAGCGTGGCCCACACCGGAAACCCCGGCCGCAGCAGCTCGGAAGAATCCAGCAGGCTGCCGGCCAGCGACAATCGCGCAGCGCCAATCTTGGGCACCAGCTCGTGCAGATCGGCCGCCACCAGCGCGGCCAGCGCGTCGGCTTCGTCGCGATCAAGGGTGAAACGCGCGGGGGTTTGCCCTTCGACCAGTTCCAGTGCCAGCACCAGCGGCAGGGCGACGGATGTGTTTGCTTCCACGATATTGCGACCGGTAAATCAGACGAGCCATGGTAGCAGCGCGTGCATGTTCAGCGTTTTGGCCTTTCCCCGCGCGACACGGCGGGTTAGCCTTGCTTGACTATCGGAAGCGGGTTGCAAGCGGGCGATGGAAAACACGCAGAGGCAGGTGGCGGTCATTGGCGGCGTGCGTATTCCGTTTTGCCGCAACAACACCGCGTACGCCGACGTCGGCAATTTCGGCATGGCGGTCAAGGTGCTGGGCGCGCTGGTCGAGCGCTTCGGCCTGCACGGCGTCGAGTTGGGCGAGGTGGCGCTGGGCGCGGTGATCAAGCACGCATCGGACTGGAATCTTGCGCGTGAAGCGCTGCTGTCCTCGGGCCTGGCACCGACCACGCCCGGCATCACCACCGCGCGTGCCTGCGGCACGTCGCTGGACAACGCCATCATCGTCGCCAACAAGATTGCCTGCGGGCAGATCGAGGCCGGCATCGCCGCCGGCAGCGACACCACCAGCGACGTACCCATCGTCTACGGCACGCGCCTGCGCAAACGCCTGCTGGCCATACACCGTGCGCGTGCGCCGCTGGACAAGCTCAAGGCCGCGCTGGCCGGCTTTTCGCCGCGCGAGCTCAAGCCCTCGTTTCCCGGCGTCGCCGAGCCGCGCACCGGCAAGTCGATGGGCGATCATTGCGAGCAGATGGCGCGGCAATGGCACATCCCGCGCGAGGCACAGGATCAGCTCGCGCTGGAAAGCCATCAAAAACTGGCCGCGGCCTATGCCGAGGGCTTCTTCGACGACTTGCTGGTGTCGTTTCGCGGCTTGCAGCGCGACGGCTTCCTGCGACCCGATTCCACGCTGGACAAGCTTGCCGCGCTCAAGCCGGCGTTCGACAAGACCTCCGGCCACGGCACGCTGACCGCCGGCAATTCCACCGGCCTGTCCGACGGTGCCGCTGCCGTGTTGCTGGGCAGCGAGGACTGGGCGCGCTCGCGCGGCCTGCCGGTGCAGGCCCTGCTGCGCGACGCCGAAGTGGCGGCGGTGGATTTCGTCCACGGCGAAGGCCTGCTTATGGCGCCCACCATTGCCGTGGCGCGATTGCTGGCGCGCAATCATTTGTCGCTGCAGGACTTCGACTACTACGAAATCCACGAGGCCTTTGCCGCGCAGGTGCTGTGCACGCTGCGCGCCTGGGAAAGCGCCGATTACTGCAAGGCCCGGCTCGGCCTGGATACGCCGCTGGGCAGTATCGACCCGGCCAAGCTCAATGTGCATGGCTCCAGCCTGGCCGTTGGCCATCCCTTCGCCGCCACCGGCGCGCGGCTGCTGGCCACGCTGGCCAAGTCGCTGCAGCAAAAGGGCCACGGCCGCGGCTTGATCTCGATCTGCACCGCCGGCGGCATGGGCGTCACCGCCATCCTCGAACGGCCGTGACCGCACCTGGCGGCACGACGCTGTCCGCGCGCTCCTGATGTGGCGGCTGCGCACTACCGGTGCGCTCAGCGTGCTGGCGCTGGCGCTGGGCATTGCCGGCACCATGTGGCTGAGCGCCCTGACTGACGCCGGCTACCGCCCGCCGCCGATGCGCGCCGCACGCGCGGTGGCGCACCACTTGCCGCCGACCACGATACGGCGCAACCACCACGCTCCGTCGGCAGTGGCCGCGGTGCCGGCGCATCGCCACGCTGCCGTACCAGCACCAGCACCAATGGCTGAACCGGTGCAGGTGGCGGCGGGCGGCGACCTGGTGCCGCAAGTGATGACCATGGACGACAGCCAATCATGGGAACGCTTGCGCGGCCATCTGGACGGCCAGGTGCTGCTGGACGTGAGTGTCGACGGCAATGGTCGCGTGGTCAGCGCCAATATCGCGCGCTCCAGTGGCGACGAACGCCTCGACGCACACGCCGTGCGCAGCGTCCGCCTGTGGCGCTTCGCCGTCCCGTCCGACCATCCCGACGGCCTGCACGGCCAAGTGCCGATGCGCTTCACCAGCGCTGCCGCGCCGCGGTAGTCGAGCCAATGAGGCGCCGCCACGGAACGTGGTGGCGGGTGCCGCCCGTCACGCGGGCGGGCCGGCCCGGCGCGTCAGCGCAGGATTTGCAGGTAGTTGTGTACCGTGGCGGCAAGACCGGCGTACAGCGCCTCGCCAATCAGGGCATGGCCGATGGAGACCTCGTCCAGGCCGGGGATGGCGGCAACGAAGGTGCCGAGATTGGCCTGGCTGAGGTCGTGGCCGGCGTTGACGCCCAAACCATCGCGCTGCGCGCAGCGGGCGGTGTCCACGCACGCGGCCAGCGCGGCGGCGGGTTCGCCTTGGGCAAAGGCGTGGGCATAGGGGCCGGTGTAGATCTCCACGCGCTGCGCGCCGATGGCGGCCATGGCGGAAAAATCCTGCGCGCCGGCGTTGACGAACAGGCTGACGCGGCAGCCCAGATCGCGCAGCGCGCCGACCAGCGGGCGCAGCGTGTCGATGTCGCGCTGCGGGTCAAAACCGTGGTCGGAGGTGATCTGGCCGTCGGCGTCGGGCACCAGCGTCACCTGGCTGGGCCGCACCTCGCGCGCCAGCGCCAGCAGGCCGGGATAGCTGCCGCGCGGCGGCGCGAACGGGTTGCCTTCGATGTTGAACTCCACGCGTCCCTGCAGCATGGCGGCGATGGCACGCACGTCATCGGGCCGTACATGGCGCTGGTCGGGGCGCGGATGCACGGTGATGCCGCCGCAGCCGCAGTCGATGCAGGTCTGCGCCGCGCGCAGGATGTCCGGTTCGCTGCCGCCGCGCGAATTGCGCAACACGGCAATCTTGTTGAGGTTGACGCTGAGGACGGTCATCGGCGGGTGCGGATCAATGGTGGGACTGCCCACACTGCACGGGTGCGCGCGGCGTGGCAAGTGCGCGCACGGTGATGCGCCGCGGCGCGCCACGCCAGGCCAGGGCCGCCGTGCTGGCGTCGTCGAGGCTGAGCGCATGCAGTTGCCACGCCGCCGCGTCGTCGCCGTCGATCCAGTCCAGCGCCAGCGTGTCGCTGCTGGCGATGCGCAGCCGGTCGAGACCGAAGCTGATGCCCGCGCCGCTGGCCTTGAGCACCGCTTCCTTGGCCGTCCACAGACGCAGGAACGCAGCTACTTGTGCCGTGGCCGGCAAGGCCCGCAGGGCCGTGGTTTCGTCGGCGTGGAAAAACCGCTGCGCCAAATCCAGCGCACGCGGGCGCGGGCGCAGGCGTTCCACGTCCACGCCCGGCGCGATGCCACGGGCCACGGCCACCACGGCCAGGTCCACGCTGTGCGACCAGTTGAAATCCAACCCTGTCGCGCGCATCAGGCGCGGCCGGCCGTGGTTGCCGGCAAGCAACGTCGGCGTGTCGCCGGTGTAATGCGCCAGCAGCGCCAGCAACGGTGCGCGGCCTTGCGCGCGCACATGGGCAAAGTGCCACACATGCACTTCGTCGTCGGCCAGTGGCCACAGTAATGAGGGATCCCGCATGCGCGCATGGTGGGACGCCGTCGCTGGTCGCACAAGCCGCGGCGCGCGTCACTGGCGCGGTCGCGGCTTGGCGTGGCGTTACTTGATCAGCCGCTCGTCCACCAACTGCTGCACCACGCCCGGATCGGCCAGCGTGGTGATGTCGCCCAGCTGGTCGGGTTTGTTCTCGCCAATCTTGCGCAGGATGCGGCGCATGATCTTGCCCGAGCGGGTCTTGGGCAGGCCGCTGGCCCACTGGATGTAGTCCGGGCTGGCGATGGGGCCGATCTCCTTGCGCACCCAGGCTACCAGTTCCTGGCGCAAAGCCTCGCTGCCGTGCTCGCCGGCGTTCAAGGTGACAAAGGCGTAGATGCCCTGGCCCTTGATGTCGTGCGGGCAGCCGACCACGGCCGCTTCGGCCACTTTGGCGTGGGCCACCAGCGCGCTTTCCACCTCGGCCGTGCCAAGGCGGTGACCGGAAACATTGATGACGTCATCGACGCGGCCGGTGATCCAGTAATAGCCATCCTCGTCGCGGCGCGCGCCGTCGCCGGAAAAGTAATAGCCGGGATAGGCGGTGAAATAGGTCTCGACGAAACGCTGGTGGTCGCCGTAGATCGTGCGCACCTGACCGGGCCAGGAGTCGCCGATCAGCAGGTTGCCCTCGGCCACGCCTTGCTGCACTTCACCGTCGGCGTTGACGATGGCCGGCTTGATGCCGAAAAACGGCAGCGTGGCCGAGCCAGGCTTGGTGGCGATGGCGCCGGGGATGGCCGAGATCATGATGCCGCCGGTTTCGGTCTGCCACCAGGTGTCGACGATCGGGCAGCGGTTGTCGCCGACCACGCGGTAGTACCACTCCCATGCTTCCGGGTTGATCGGCTCGCCGACCGAACCGAGCAGGCGCAGGGAGGCGCGCGAGGTGGCCTTGACCGGGCCTTCGCCCTCGCGCATCAGCGCGCGGATGGCCGTCGGCGCGGTGTAGAACAGCGTCACCTTGTGCTTGTCCACCACCTGCCAGAAGCGGCTGTAGTCAGGGTAGTTGGGCACGCCCTCGAACATCACCGTGGTCGCGCCGTTGCACAGCGGGCCGTACACCACGTAGCTGTGGCCGGTGACCCAGCCGACGTCGGCGGTACACCAGTACACGTCGTCCTCGTGCAGGTCGAAGATGACCTCGTGCGTGTAGCTGATGAACACCAGATAGCCGCCGGTCGAATGCTGCACGCCCTTGGGCTTGCCGGTGGAGCCGGAGGTGTAGAGCACGAACAGCGGATGCTCGGCCTCCACCGGCGTTGGCGGGCAATCGGTGGACTGGCCTTCCATCAACACGTGATACCAGCGGTCGCGCGGCGATTGCATGTTGATGGCGCCACCGGTGTGGCGCACGACGATGACCGTTTCCACGCTGTTGGTACCGGGGCGCGTGAGCGACTCGTCGACGTTGGCCTTGAGCGCGATGTGCTTGCCGGCGCGCAGGCCCTCGTCGGCGGTAATCACCACCTTGGCCTGCGAATCGACGATGCGTCCGGCCAGCGAATCGGGCGAAAAACCACCAAACACCACCGAATGGATGGCGCCCAGCCGCGCGCAGGCCAGCATGGCCACGGCGGCTTCGGGGATCATCGGCATGTAGATGGCCACGCGGTCGCCCTTGACCACGCCCAGATGCTTCAGCGCGTTGGCAAACTGGCACACCTGCGCGTGGAGTTCGCGATAGGTGATGTTGCGCGAGTCAGCCGGATCGTCGCCTTCAAAGACAATGGCAACCTTGTCGCCGCGTGTGGCCAGATGGCGGTCCAGGCAATTGGCCGAGACGTTGAGTTCGCCGTCCTCGTACCAGCGGATATGCAGATCCTTGGGGTCAAACGACACGTTGCGGATTTTTGTCGGCGGCTTGATCCAGTCCAGGCGCTGGCCAATGCGCGCCCAGAAGGCGTCCGGGTCGACCATGGATTCGGCATACAGGCGCTCGTAGTCGTTCTTGCGCACCAGTGCGCCAGCGGCAAACTGCGGATCAACCGGATAAACCTTGGACATGACTGCCTCCTGCGGCTGGAAATCGGGAACCCTCAAGGCAAGCCCGAAGCACGCGCCACGGGCGACAGCGTTTGAGTGTAGACCGATTGCATCGGCCTGCCTCGCCCGGTGAGACGCCCTCGCGGCACACTGCGCACATGGACGACTTTCCGCCACCGCCGCTCGATCCAGCCGCACCCCGTGCGATCAAGGGCCGCGGTGCGCCGTCCAATCCCGCCGGCCGTTTCGAGTCGACACACCACCATGCCGAAGACGATGGCTGGCAAAGTGCTTTGCTGGACGAGGCCGCGCCCCGGCCACGCACTGAAGTCACCGAGGAACGCGCGCGCAGCGTGATCAGCCGCAATGATTCGCCGGATGTCGGCTTCAGCCAGGCCATCAATCCCTATCGCGGCTGCGAGCATGGCTGCATCTACTGCTATGCGCGTCCGTCGCATGGCTATCTCAATCTTTCGCCGGGGCTGGATTTCGAGACCAAGCTGCGCGCCAAAGGCAACCTGGCCGAGGTGCTGCGCAAGGAGCTGGCCAAGCCCGGCTACGTCGTCAGCCCGATCAACATCGGCAGCAATACCGACCCGTATCAGCCGGTGGAAAAACACTGGCGGCTGACCCGCGCCGCGCTGCAGGTGCTGGCCGAGTGTCACCACCCGTGCACTATCGTCACCAAGAACGCGCTGGTCGAGCGCGATCTGGATCTGCTGGTGCCGATGGCGCGCGAACATCTGGTGCAGGTATTCGTCTCGGTCAACTCGCTGGACAACCATCTGGCGGCCAAGCTCGAACCGCGCGCCAGTGCGCCGCACCGGCGCATCCAGGCCATCAAGTCGCTGGCCGCTGCCGGCGTGCCGGTTGGCGTGATGGTCGCGCCCATCATCCCGGCCTTGAACGATTGCGACATGGAAGCCGTGCTGGCCGCCGCCGCCAGCGCCGGAGCGTGTCGCGCCGGTTACACCACGCTGCGCCTGCCACACGAGCTGAAGCAACTCTTCCGCGAATGGCTGGCCCTGCATGCGCCGCAGCGCGCTGCGCACGTCATGAGCCTGGTGCAACAAATGAACGCCGGCCGCGACTACGACAGCAACTTCGCCACGCGCATGCACGGCCAGGGTGTCTTCGCCGACCTGTTGCGCCGCCGCTTCGACGTCGCCTGCCGCAAGCATGGCCTGAATCGCGAACGCGACAATCTCAATCTCGACGCCACGCACTTCGCCCCGCCGCGACCGCCCACCCCGCAGGGGGATTTGTTCGGCTAGCCGCCATCACATCCAGCCCATGCGCTGGCCGATGCGTGCCCAGAAGGCGTCCGGGCCGGCCATGGATTCAGCATACAGGCGTTCGTAGTCGCTCTTGCTCACCAGGGCGGTGGCGGCGAACTGCGGGTCACCGGGCCCTTGGACATGACTGCCTCCTTCTGGCGGCACCGCGGCGAGCGGCAGGGTTTCTGTGTCAGGCATCAGCGCATGGCGCGGTGCAAGCTCCAAGTGTAGCCATATCAGGCTGGTGCCGGCGCCGAATCTACCTCCCTTTGGCCGCTCACAGGTTGCCACTGCCGATCGGCATGGCATCGGCAGGACCTCATCAATGCCAAGTCGTGCGCAAGCACCAACAAGGCACGTCAACTAAAAACATACAAAACACGTTGACAATAATACCCACCCTTGTTAGGTTGCAGCCCGCTTTCGTCGCCTTTGGATGGCAGCGCCCCCAATCTATCGAGCTTTCTCGCCGATGCACCCATGTCTGGATCGTACGTCGACTTGCGCTTGCCAGCCCAATAGCGGCCGCGACTGTCAAATGAACCGCTCTACCAATGGATTTTCCGGACCTTATCCAAGGATTGATTGCATGCCCAACCGTGTAATCAACGCCACGTCATATGCATTGTCTGCGTTGTTGCTTGTCGCCGGATTGGTGTCAAGACCCGCGCATGCGTTCCCACAGGTGCCTGAAACGAAACCGGCCGTCACTGACCTTGCGCCGGTCGCCGTAAGTGGTGCTTTTCCCGGGCCTGCTCTGTGGAAAGTCGAAAAAGGCGGACACGTCATGTGGGTGCTTGGCGTTACCGAACCTTTGCCCAAAAAAATGCAGTGGGAAACGGCGGCCATCGAATACGTGGTCAGCAATTCGCAGGCGCTTCTCAAGATGCCAGGCATGCAGGTAGGTGCCCGCGCGGGATTTTGGCGAAGCTTGTCCCTGCTTCCCGCGATGATCGGTATCAAGAAGTTGCCTGACGGAGAGAAGCTGGTTGACGTTCTGCGGCCCGAACTCTATGCGCGCTGGCAGGCCCAAAGCGAGAAATACCTGGGTGGCTCTCGCCGCACGGATCGGCTGCGTCCCATTTTTGCGGGGAAAAAACTGTATGCCGCCGCGATTGCCCGGTCGGCGCTGACGGTCGACGGCGGTGTCGAAAAGCGGGTGTTGGGCTTTGCAGAGGCCAATGACGTGCCCATTGTAGACACCATCTACACGATGATCATGGAAGACCCGCGTGCGGATGCAAAGCGCTTCAAGCGCGCAAACATGGACGATCAAAAGTGCCTGAGCGGAATCCTGGAAGCTATCGAACAGGATCTTTCTCAAGCCACAGTTCGTGCCAATGCATGGGCTACCGGAGACCTTGTGGCGTTGCGCGACGTATTTGCGACAGAGCAGCGGGATGATTGTCTTTCTGCGGTTGGCAGTACGGATTTCGCCAGGAAGATCGGCATGACCGATATCGCCCAGAAAATCAAAACAGCGTGGCTTGCCAAAGCGGAAGCGTCACTGCAGGCAAATCGACAGACCACGGCGCTGCTTCCGATGGACAAAATCCTGGCGCGCGATGGTTACCTCGCGGCACTGCAGTTGAAGGGTTACATCGTCACCGCCCCCGATCAATAAATGTGCTGGGGAATGAAGCGGACGCAATCAGGGTAGCGCGCACTGTCAGTTGCCGCGCCGCCCAACGGGATGACGAATAGTTCGTCATCGCCGCTTTCGCGGCGACGTTACTGCGTAGGAATATCACATGGATAACAAACCGAATAGCGAAGTTCTGAATCTTGAAGCACTCGAATCACGCCTGGAGATGGAGTCGGCCGCAGCCGCGGTCCAGCCTGGTTCTGACGGCACCACTCCGGTCTGCATCTGCCATTTCTGATGATTGCTGACTGACAGCGCGTGATCCGGCGTGCTGATTAGTGTCGGTCTTCACCTGGATTTCCCCTTCTCTCTCCGCTCGCCGACGGGAGAGGGGTTTCCGTGATCTGAGCTTCGACGCTAATCAGGTTCGGCATTTCTGACGCGCCCTGTCCGACACAATCTTGTCGAAAACCTTATTTGGGAGGCGTGAATTTATGGAACACGTGAACGAAGAGCTCAATCTGGAAAGTCTGGAGTCCCGCCTGGAAATGGAAGCGGTCTCCGCCGCTGCCAAGCCGTGGCTCCCGATCGAGTGTTGGTGCGACAACAAGTAAATGTCGATGATCGATGACATGATTTCCGGATCCATCGAGGGTTCGATCACGTCACCGAGGGTGACGGGCGATGTGGACATCGCCCGTTTCCCATCGTCGTCCGGCGGCGCCGATCGCTGGCGTGTATCCATCGCTGGCCAAGTCCATTTTCTTGCGGATGTGGATACAGCGCGACGGATATATTCGCTGTCATCCGGCAGCACCTACGCATCCACGTATCGGAGCTACGTGGAATTGGCTGGAGTCGACGCGTGTACGTTCGAGACATACATTGCATGGTCGGAGCGGCATCGGGAACAACTTGAGGGGTTGGTGACGACTCCGGACGGACACCCGCTCAAACTGCGTCACCAATTGATCAGCGAAGCGCTGTGTCAGCGCATCGCGCGCCCGCTAACCTGGCTGTTCCACCGCTTGCCGGCGGCGGTGCTGTTGCTGGCCTCTGTCATGGTCGTGGCCGCCTATGTGCTCAGCTGGACCGGTCGTTGGCAGGGGACATTCTGGTTTGCCGTGCCACTGGCGTTTCTCGGAATTTTCGTACATGAGATCGGCCACATCACGGCGTGCGTCCGCCATGGTGCCCGGCAGGGTGGCATAGGCATCGGGCTCTACTGGATATGGCCGGCGTTCTACGCGGATGTACGCGGAAGCTGGGCGTTGTCCGCACGTTATCGGCTTCAGGTAAGTGCCGGAGGACTCTACTTCCAGTCTCTGTACGCCGCCCTTCTGGCCGTTCTCGGAATGGCCACCGGCAACCCGACTTTTGGCATGGCTGTCCAGATCACGCTGTTATTGATGGCGACAACCTGCAATCCGGTTTTCAAATATGACGGCTACTGGATCCTTGCCGATCTGTTCAACATCACCAACGTCCACAAGAACATCGCCGAGTACCTCGCTCGACTGATCCATGGTGATGCCGCATCGCGCAAGGGCTTGCTCCGCACCCGCTGGATGTGGCTTTCAGGGATCTTCGTGCTAGCGGCCACCGGCTACATGACGTACATCGGTGCGGAGCTGTTCCTGTCTGGTTCCTCGGCATGGCAACGGCTGGTCGGCGAATGGCAAAGTCCGCGATTGCACGATGGATCACGGTGGCCTCACTGGTTCGCAACAGCCTCCCTGTCCGTGCAACTGACGTTGATCGGTTTGGCGTTCGTGATATTGGGCATGCGATCGCTGCAGGCCACGACTGCAATCTTGCATGGAAGAAGAGGAGGAGATGGTGTTCGGATCGGCAACGAAGGCGAAGAAACTCAGCCGACGACTGGCTGACGAGGCCACCAGGACAGGGCAGTTCCCCATGGTGGTACTACCCAGTACCAAGGCGGCATTCGATCTCGTGGCAGCGTGCCTTGCCCGAGACATGCCCGTGCGGGTGGTGGGAAACCCGGGGCTGGTGGAGTCGTGGAATTTACCCGATGCTCCCACCGTGATGACACCACTGTCGCTGTGGAGCACTGTCAAGGCGCATGCGGCGCTCCCGTTTGCGGTCGTTGTTTTCGAGGATCAACTGGTGACGATCGACGACTCGTACCTGCGTGTCGACGTCGATGATCGGCACTTCATGGTGTCCCCTGTAGTAGTGATGATACTGATGAAGTTCCGGCCGCCCACCCACATCGGGCACGTCTGTGTCCCACGGAAGCGCCAGGCGGGTGGACTTGAGCTCACACCTCGCGCGTTTGATCTGCCCCGGGTGATGTCGCAGCAAATGGTTGATCGCGTCATGGGCGAGATACTGCAGCCGTTGCTTGCCTGCCTCGATGACGAACGCATCGCATGGCTGGCCAGAGCTTCGTTCACACTCAAGCAGAACCAAAATTCGCTCCGTGTATTGATCCAGCAGCTCCAGGAAATGGAATCACTCGTTCGACTCTGCAGCTTGCGGTACCCCGACTCGGCTGTACCGGCTGGTTGGCTGGGCGTGCTGCGCACGAGCCGGCTTGATCTTGCAAGACAGGTGTCGTGACCGTGATCGAAAACCAACGAAGGCGCGACGTGTCGTCACGGCTCGTCAATGTGATGTATCCGTATCTTCCACAAGCACTCCATGCGCTGGAACGGTTTGCACCCGTATCTTGGCGGCGTCGATTGATACCGGATACAGAAGGGCAGCCACCTGCAGAATTGCGGGCCTGTTTTCCCGGCTATCACGTCGATGCGGCGGCGTTTCACCTGCAATCGCGTTGGTTGCATGATGCGGCATTCGGGATCACCACCTCGACCCTCCATCGCTTCGTGGCTGAGAGGGTCGAGGTGGACATGGATGCATTGCGTGGCTGGATGAATGGCCCCAGGGGCGCAATATTCGCCTGTCCCCACTATGGGCCTTTCCTGGGTGCGGCGCTGTTGTTTGCCGCCGAAGGCACGCCAGCGCGGCCTGCCAATGTGTTCTACGATGCGCCGGGCGATGTACCACACAACGAACGCTTTGATGTCTTGTTCGAGCGGTTCGCCACCACACTGACCGTACTCCACAACGAGCCGAGCGGCCTGATGAAGGCAGCGCGCGCACTGCGTAATCGACAGTGCATCAGCATCATGTTCGACGTAGTGCAACGACCCATGGAATGCATGTACGTACCATTCTTCAATCGTCTGTATCCCGCGATGGGTGGCACCGCTTATCTGTCGTTGTTGTCAAAGGCGCCGGTAATTCCCGCCTATGCGGTGCCACTGCCAAACCGCTGCCTGCGTATCCAGTTTGGCAGTGAGCTGCGGCCCGAAGATTTCAGCCATGCGCAGAAGGAGCAGAGTATTTTTGCCATGACGTGTGCGCTGTTCAAGGATTTTGAGCGCCAATTGACCATGGCGCCCTGGCACTGGATCTACTGGCGCAACGTACAGCATTCGCCTCGCTACACCGAAGGCGTGTGGGAAAACCTGCCGAGCCTGCGCACAGAACTCGACCGGCGGCTGAAGGCCTCGCCTCGGCTTCTCAAGTTGACGCCAGCGCTTGGCAAGTTGGTTGACGCATGTCGGGGCGGTGTCGATCAAGTTGGTGGCTGACGATGCGTCGCGTCAGCAGGTTTCCGGAAGTCCCGGGGTGAAGACGTGCAGGAACGCCCGTTCGGAATGGTTGCTGCGAGGCGTAGTCCTGGGTTTCGTGGCTGCCATGCATATCGTGGTGATCGTGCGCATGCTTGCGCCACCAGCCGCCAGCGCCATCGCATTTTCTGCTGCTACGTTGCAGCTTCGATTCCTTGCCGTGCGCCCGGTGACGCCAGTGGCTCAGAAAACCCTGCCACCGATGCCGCGTGACCTGAAGAAACCCGTGGCATCCCTGCGACCGAGCATAGACAAGCCAGCATCGGTGGTACTCCCTTCAACAAAGCCCCGCTCGCTGGAAATGACCTGGTCGCCGCCTGCGACAGGGGCACAAACCTACGTGCCGGGTGATGTCTTGCTGAAGTCGAACGCCACGAGGTTACAGACAACCGTGCGTCTGCCCGGTGGGGAACGCAACCGCGACGCCCCACGCTTCCGAATGGTTGATCCTCGGATGCAGGGGGTGGCGGGCGTGATTCATTTTATCGGCGGCCTTGCCGGCGCGGTGGATCGGCACTGTCTGGATCTGGGCGCGTGGCAGGGCATGACAGTCGAAGAGCGCATCCGCAATCACGTGTCCGAGGATGAGATGGAGCGAGTCAGCAAAGCCTATGATTGTCAGACCCCGCGTGTGTCTCGCCCCGGACAAGTCAATGCGTTCCCGCGCAGGTGACGGCATGCATTTGCGAACAACGACTGTTTCGCGCCTGCCACAAAACTCGACTCGTGCTCGGCCTCCGGGTGCAACGCCTGGATCAGGGCCGTAGCGGTGCGCAGGAGCCGTCTCGAGATGGAGTGTATCTGGATGGCTCCCGAACCCCGATTGAGCAAATGGCGAACGGGCCGCGTTTCGTTGGCCTGTTCGAGTCCACTCAGGCATGCCGCCGCGTCGCGCACTCCGCCTAACCGAAATCCGCGATACACGGCGACAAAGGTGGTGCCGGGGTCAGCGGAAAGATCGATCAACACGAATCACTGACGGCGTATCGGTAACGCTCGTCCAAGCGGCGCTTTCCGAGCATGCCGCAAAAACATCCGGTTATCGCTCACGCGTGCTTGATCAGCCCGATGATCAGCGGCAACACGATCGTACCGACCATTGCGCAGGCGATGCTGGTGATGATCGGGTTGCCCAGGCTGAAGCCCATGTTCAGTGCTGGCAGCAACCGCTTGGCGAGAAATGCACCGATGATGCCGACCACGATATTGCCGAGCAGGTCTGCACATGGAGCCGCCTGCGTGAAGGTCGTGAAGCCATCGTGGCCGAGATCCAGGATTATCTCCGCCACCACCTCGTCTGCTTCAAGGTGCTGCAGTATGTGCGTTTCGTCGTTGCGTCCCCGATGACTGTCACCGACAAGGTGCAGAAATACTTGATGCGCGGCGCGATGGAAGCCGTGTTGGCCGCCGCCGCCAGCGCCGGAGCGCGTCGCGCCGGCTACACCACGCTGCGCCTGCCACATGAGCTTAAGCAACTCTTCCGCGAATGGCTGGCCCTGCATGCGCCGCAGCGCGCTGCGCACGTCATGAGCCTGGTGCAACAAATGAACGCCGGCCGCGACTACGACAGCAACTTCGCCACGCGCATGCACGGCCAGGGTGTCTTCGCCGACCTGTTGCGCCGCCGCTTCGACGTCGCCTGCCGCAAGCATGGCCTGAATCGCGAACGCGACAATCTCAATCTCGACGCCACGCACTTCGTCCCACCGCGACCGCCCACGCCGCAGGGCGATTTGTTCGGCTAGCCGCCGGGGGATGGCGGCATGCAATTTGCGTTTGCGTGCGGGCTCGCCTTGTGAGGAGTTTTCAGGTCCGCACCGCAAATCCATCGCACACGATGGCGTGTTCCCGCGGGTGCGCTGCATCCTGTGGGATGTGGGTCGGACCGGTCCGGGACGTCCCGCGATCCGCGCGCGTTGCCGAAAGCGCGCGGCGCGGCTACAGTGGCGCGGTTCTGGTGTCCCAAGGGCGTATTGCCGGCGGGATGAAACGGGAAGCCGGTGCGTGGTGTTCATCCACTGCAAGGCCGGCGCTGCCCCCGCAACGGTAAGCGATCAACGCGCGGTCATCCGCCACTGTGTCCTCGTGGACATGGGAAGGCACCGCGCCCGGCGTGCCCAGGCACGCCATTCGCAAGCCCGGAGACCGGCCTGGACACGTTCTGACGGCTCGCGGTGGGCGAGGCTGGATCGCGTGTCAGTCATTCCGCCTGCCCGTCTTCCCGTCCTGTCGCCGTGTGTCTTCAGCTCACTCCACAACGTGAGCCGTACGCGGGTGTGCGGCCGAGGAATGACCTTGAAACTGACTTTGCTGACCGCGGCCCTGGTGGCCACGACGATGAATGCAGCCCAGGCGGCCGACCGCCTGCAGGCCGACGACTTGCAACCCATGGTGGTGACCGCCACGCGCACGGCCGTCACGGTCGATGACGCCCTGTCCGCGGTGACCGTCATCACTCGTGCCGATATCGAGCGGCTGCAGCCGCTGTCCGTGCCGGACTTGCTGACCGGCCTGCCGGGCGTGAGCTTTGCCAATGCCGGCGGCTATGGCCAGCAGACGTCGTTGTTCATGCGCGGCACCAATTCCTCGCACACGCTGGTGTTGATCGACGGCGTGCGCATCGGTTCGGTGGCCAACGGGCTGGCGGCGTTCGAGCAGCTGCCGGTGGAGCAGATCGAGCGCATCGAGATCGTACGCGGGCCGCGCTCCAGCTTGTACGGCGCCGATGCGCTGGGCGGCGTGATCCAGATTTTCACCCGCCACGGCACACGCGATGGCGGCACGGTGCCGTCGCTCAGCGTCACCACCGGCAGCGACCATCTGCTGCGCGGCCAGCTTGGCCTGTCCGGTGGCGGGGATCGCGGCTGGTACAACATCGGTGTCGGCAGCCAGTACACGCGCGGCATCAACAGCTGCCGTATCGGCGCGCGCACGGCGTTTGCCGGCTGCTTCACCGACGAGCCTGATCAGGATGGCTGGCGTCGGCACAGCTTGAGCGCCAGCGGCGGCTATCGCTGGGACAACGACGCGCAGCTTGACGCCACCTGGCTGCGCACGCTGGGCAACGTCAAGTTTGATGGCGACTACCAGAACCGCAATCGCACCGTGCAGCAGACGGCTGGTACCCGCTTCAGCGTCAGCCCGCTGGCGGCGTGGAAATCCACGTTCAGCGCCGGCCAGAATCTTGACCGCTACGACAACTACAAGGACGCGCGCTTCACCGGCTACATCGTCTCCCGGCGCGATCAGGCGGCGTGGCAAAACGATCTTGACCTGACCGCCAACCAGTTGCTGACGCTGGGTGCCGACTGGCAGCGCGAGCGCATCGACAGCGACACCGGCTTTCTTGCCACACGTCGGCGCGACACCGGTGCGTATGTGCAATATCAGGCCACGTTGGGCGCCAACGAGGTACAGCTGTCCGCTCGCCAGGACCACAACAGCCAGTTTGGCAACCACGCCACCGGCGCGGCGGCGTGGGGTTACCACTTTGCCCGCGATCTGCGCCTGTCGGCCAGCTACGGCACGGCCTTCCATGCCCCGACTTTCAACGATCTGTATTTTCCCTATGGCAGCGGCAATCCCGACCTCAAGCCGGAAAAATCCCGCAGTGCCGAACTGGGCCTGAGCCAGCGTCGGGCCGGTTGGCATTGGGCCGTCAACGCCTATGAAACGCGCATCGAGCAGATGATTGCGCTCGACGCCAACTTCTTTCCTTCCAACCTCAGCCGCGCGCGCATTCGCGGTGTCGAGGCGCAGGCTGGTGTGACACTGGGAGCGTGGCAATGGCAGGGTTATCTGACCGCGCTGCAGCCACGCAATCGCGACGGCGGCGCCAACGACGGCAACGTGCTGCCGCGTCGGCCGGAGCACACGGCGCGGGTGGATCTGGATCGCCGCTTTGGTGCGTTCGGTGTTGGCGCCACGGTCACGGCGGCCGGGCGCAGCTACGACGATGCGGCCAACCGGCATCGGCTTGGCGGCTACGCGACCACCGACTTGCGCGCCAGCTATCGCTTCGCGCCGGATTGGCAACTGGAAGCGCGCCTGGCCAACGTGTTCGATCACCGCTACGCCACCGTGTGGTACTTCAACCAACCCGGTCGCGGCGCGTTCGTGACCCTGCGCTACAGCCCGGCGGTGCGTTGAGTGCATGGCGCCAATCGCCCGTAGGAGTGCGCTGGCGCGCGATGCTCTTGCATTGGTGTCCGGGAAACGGTCAAAGCTTTCGAGCGCCTACGGCGCCCGAGCCACCTTTCTCTGAATGGTCAGAGAAAGGTGGCCCAAAGAGAGGCCACCCCGTTTGGCGCTTGCCGGGCGTACCGCCCGGCAAGTCCGTGAGCCGGGGGCGGGCTTTTCGACCGGACTCCGGCAACTGCTCCTGCGTTGCTCTGACTCCGGCATCCATGCCGTCGCCTGTCCGGACGAAAAGGCGTCGACGTCCCTGTCGACGCCCGCTGTCGCGGCCTGTCGCCCCCGTCTCACCGCCGCGCAGGGGACTCAAGATCAAGAGCAG
>CAZMPZ010000031.1:0-18772 GCA_964568445.1 uncultured Rhodanobacter sp.
GGCAGGAGGCCGCCGCCTTTTCGTCAGCACACGGATGTGCTGTCGAAAAGCCCGCCCCCGGCTCACGAACTTGCCGGGCGGCACGCCCGGCAAGCGCCAAACGGGGTGGCCCCTCTTTGGGTTACTTTTCTCCGGCCACTCGGAGAAAAGTGACTCGGGCGCCGCAGGCGCTCGAAAGCTCTTGCCGTTCCCCGAACATCGGATGCAAAAGTATCGCGCGCCAGCGCGCTCATACGGGTGGGGGGAGTAGGCGGGAGAAAACTACTTGCATGCTTGCGGCGTTCGAAACGCTCTTGCTCTCAAGCCCACGCTGAAAACCCATCGCACACGGAGCGTGCGTCTACGATGACGATAGCGGCTGCGTGAGCATGGTCGTCAATTCCCCCGGCGTCGTGGCAATGGCATCGGCGCCGGCGGCGGCAAGTTCGGCGCGGTTGCCAAAGCCCCACAGCACGCCGACACCACGCACGCCGGTGGCGACTGCGCCTTCGATGTCGAAGCAGCGGTCGCCGATCATCACCGCCTCGGTGGGGGGAGTGGCAAATTCGCTCAGGGCGCGGGCAATCATCGTGGCCTTTTCGCTGTGCCGGGCACCGGGTTGCGGTCCGTACACTCGATTGAAGGCGCTGGCGAACGACAGGCTTTCGACGATGGGCAGCGCATGGTCGCGCGGCTTGCTGGTGACCACTGCCAGCTGATGGCCGGCAGCGCGCAGCGCGGTGACGACGTCGGCCATGCCGGGATAGGGCGTGTATTCGCGCCAGCCGATGCGTTGGAAGCGCTCGTGGTAGTGCGCGATGGCGGCGTGGATGCGTGCTTCGTCGTGGTCCAGCAGCGGCGCAAAGCTGGTGTGCAGCGGCGGACCGATCCACGCGCGCAGTTCAGCTGACGGCGGGATCGACAGCCGCATTTGCGTCAAGGCGTGGCGCACGCAGCCAAGGATGCCGCGCTCGGAATCAATCAGCGTGCCGTCCAGATCAAACAGGTACAGCATCAGTGGGTCGCGCGTGCTTTCAGTGCCGCCACGGCCGGCAACTCCTTGCCTTCCAGGAATTCCAGGAAGGCGCCGCCGCCGGTGGAGATGTAGGACACCTCGCCGGCGATGCCGTATTTGTCCACGGCCGCCAGGGTGTCGCCGCCGCCGGCGATGGAGAACGCGGGCGAGCTGGCAATGGCGTGTGCCAACGCCTGCGTGCCGTGGCTAAAGGCATCGAATTCAAACACGCCGACCGGGCCGTTCCAGACCACCGTGCCGGCGCCGGCGATCAGCTGCGCATAGCGGCGCGCGGTATCGGGCCCGATGTCCAGGATCATTTCGTTGGCGGCCACCGCGTCGACGGGTTTGATCGTGGCCACGGCATCGGCGGCAAACGCGGTGGCGACGACGACGTCGGTCGGCAGCGGCACATCGGCGCCGCGGCGGTGGGCACTGTCCAGCACCTTGCGCGCGGCTTCGATCAGATTGGTTTCCACCAGCGATGTGCCGACGTTGTGGCCCATGGCGGCGATGAAGGTGTTGGCAATGCCGCCGCCGACGATCAGTTGGTCGACGCGGTTGATCAGGCTGTCGAGCAAGGTGAGCTTGGTCGAGACCTTGGCCCCGCCGACGATGGCCAGCAGCGGGCGGGTGGGTTGCTCCAGTGCCTTGCCCAGCGCATCAAGTTCCGCACTCAGCAGCGGACCGGCGGCCACCTGCGGGGCCAGGCGGATCACGCCGTGGGTGGAGGCTTGCGCGCGATGGGCGGTGCCAAAGGCGTCCATGACGAAGATGTCGCACAGCGCGGCGTAGCGGCGCGCCAGCGATTCGTCATCGGCGGCTTCGCCTGGATTCATGCGGCAGTTTTCCAGCAGCACGACTTCGCCGGAAGCCACTTCGACGCCGTCGAGATAGTCGCGTACCAGACGCACGGGTTGTCCCAGCTGCGCGCTTAGCCAGGTGGCCACCGGCGCCAGCGAGGCGGCGGCGTCAAACTGGCCTTCCTTCGGTCGCCCCAGATGCGAGAGCACCATGACCCGCGCGCCGGCGTCGCGCGCGGCACGCAAGGCGGGCAGGGCGCTGGTCAGGCGCTGGGCGGAAGTAATCTGGCCGTCGGTGCCAATGGGGACGTTGAGATCCTCGCGAATCAGCACGCGCTTGTCGCGTAGATCCAGCTCGTTCATGCGGGTGACGGCCATGCGGTGCTCCAGTATCATCGTGCGGGAAATGTCAGGCGGGTTGCCCCGCAGACGCGCATTGTCCCGGACCCCTGTGGGCGATGCAAAGCAGGGCACCGTGGCGGCGCGATATTGCAGCGGAGACAGTCATGGCCAGCGGCTTGCTGCTTTACGACTACTGGCGGTCCAGCGCCGCGTACCGGGTGCGCATTGCGCTCAACCTCAAGCGGCTGGCCTACGAATCGCTGCCGGTGCATCTGGTGCGCGATGGCGGACAGCAACACGCCGAAGCTTATCGCCAGCTCAATCCGCAGCAGTTGGTGCCGGCCCTGGTCGATGGCGAGCGCGTGATCACGCAGTCGCTGGCGATCATGGAATACTTGGAGGACATCTGTCCGGAACCGGTGCTGCTGCCGCCCGATCCGCGGGGTCGCGCACGTGTGCGGGCACTGGCCCAGGTCATCGCCTGCGACGTGCATCCGCTGGGCAATCTGCGTGTACTGCAGTATCTGCAGGCAAACTTTGGTGCGGATGACGAGCAGCGCGCTCAATGGTCGCGACACTGGATGGCGGCCGGCTTGGGCGCGATGGAAACCATGCTGGTTGACCACGTGGCAACCGGGCGTTTCTGCCATGGCGACGAACCGACGCTGGCCGATATCTGCCTGGTGCCGCAGCTCTACAACGCACGGCGCTGGAAACTGGCGCTGGATGACTACCCGACGCTGGTGCGCATCGATGCCGCCTGCGCCGAGCTTGACGCTTTCCAGCGCGCCGCGCCCGAAGCCCAGCCTGGGGCGGCTTGAGCAGTCGATGAATCACGCCGGGTAAGCACGGTCCGCCGTCGACGGCACGCAAGCGCTCAGCCGGCGTTGGCGGTATGTGCGGCCGTGATGTGCGGGAAGCGCGCGAGGATCGCGCTGCGGATGCCGGGCAGGTCGAGGCCGGCCAGGCTCAGGACCTGGTTGCGGCTGCCATGTTCCAGATAGACGTCTGGAAGGCCAAGATGCAGGATCGGCAGGCTGATGCCATGGGCCGCCAGGCACTCGGCCACGGCGGAGCCGGCGCCACCGGCAATGGCGTTGTCCTCCAGCGTGACGAAACCGTCGTGGCTGCGCGCCAGGGTCAACAGCAGGGTTTCATCCAGCGGCTTGACGAAGCGCATGTTGACCAGTGTGGCGTCAAGCTCTGCGGCGATTTCCGCCGCCGGTGCCAGCATCGAACCAAAGCTCAGCAGCGCCAGCGTGTGGCCGCGACGGCGCAGCTCGGCCTTGCCGATGGGCAGCGTGTCCAGTCCGGCATGCACGGCAACGCCGGTGCCGGTGCCGCGTGGATAACGGATGGCGGCCGGGCCAGGATGGCGAAAGCCGGTGCTGAGCATCATGCGGCATTCGTGCTCGTCGGCCGGCGCCATGATGACCATGTTAGGCAGGCAGCGCAGATAGGTGAGATCGAAACTGCCGCAATGGGTCGGGCCGTCCGGGCCGACCACGCCGGCGCGATCGATGGCAAAGGTGACATCGAGGTTTTGCAGGGCGACGTCGTGGATCGTCTGGTCGTAGGCGCGCTGCAGGAAGGTGGAGTAGATCGCCACCACCGGCTTGGCGCCTTCGCAAGCCATGCCGGCGGCCAGCGTCACCGCGTGCTGCTCGGCAATGCCCACGTCGAAGTAGCGCTTGGGGTATTCGTGCGAAAAACGCACCAGCCCCGAGCCCTCGCGCATCGCCGGGGTGATGCCGAGCAGGCGCGCGTCGGCTGCCGCCATGTCGCACAACCAGTCGCTGAAGATGTCGGTGTAGGTGGGTTTACGCGGCGCAGCCGGCTTCACCACCCCGGATGAGGGGTCGAACGGACTGACGGCATGGTAGGCAATCTGCGCTTGCTCGGCCGGCGCATAGCCCTTGCCCTTGGTCGTAACCACATGCAGCAGCTGCGGCCCGGGCAGGTCCTTGACCGTGCGCAGCGCCTGCAGCAGCTGCGGCACGTTGTGGCCGTCAATTGGGCCGGTGTAATGGAAGCCGAGTTCCTCGAACAAGGTGCTGGGGACGAACATGCCCTTGGCGTGCTCCTCCCAGCGCTTGAACAGACGGCCAAACAACGAGTGCTTGGGGATCGCGCGCTTGGCGTGTTCACGCAGCGCGTTCAGGCGTCGGCTGGCCATGGCGCGCGCCATCATCTTGGCCACGGCGCCGACGTTTTCGCTGATCGACATGCCGTTGTCGTTGAACACCACCAGCAGGTTGGGTTCGACATCGCCGCCATGATTAAGCGCTTCAAATGCCATGCCGGCAGTCAGGGCGCCGTCGCCGATCACCGCCACCACCCTGCGCCGGTCACCCTTGCGCTGCGCGGCGATGGCCATGCCCAGCGCGGCCGACAACGAGGTCGAGGAATGGCCGACGCCGAAGGTGTCGTAAGGGCTCTCGGTCCGGCTCGGGAATGGCGCCAGACCGCCCAACTGCTTGACGCTGGTGATCTGCTCGCGCCGGCCGGTGAGGATCTTGTGCGGATAGCACTGGTGGCCGACGTCCCATACCAGGCGGTCGTCGGGCGTATTGAAGACGTAATGCAGCGCGACCGTCAGCTCGACCACGCCCAGGCCGGCACCAAAGTGGCCGCCCGAAGTGGCGACCGATTCAATCAGGTATTGGCGCAGTTCCGCCGCCACGGCCGGCAGTTCGTCGGCGCCGAGGCGCCGCAAGTCGGCCGGCGTATCGATGCGGGCCAGATGGGGAAAGCGCGCGGAGTCGGTCATGCGCCTATTGTTGGGCCAGTGGACGGGCGCGGCAAGCGCTGGCGGCCGGTGTTCGCCTGCACGCATTCCACACGTGGACGGTCGCATGCTGCCGCTTGATTCGCCACGAGGCGCCGCATGTCGCGCATGTCCACCCTCTTTCGTCACTTTGCCGAAGCCACGGCGCGTGCATCCGGTCGGCCGCTGGCTTTTCTTCTGGCAGCCTTGGTCATCGCCGTGTGGGCGGTGACCGGCCCGTTATTCGCGTTTGACGATACCTGGCAGCTGGTGATCAACACCGGCACCACGATTGTGACCTTTCTCATGGTGTTTCTTATCCAAAACAGCCAGAACCGCGACAGTGCGGCCTTGCAGATCAAGCTCGACGAGTTGATTCGCGCCACGTCCGCGCACAACGGCTTGCTGGCGGTGGAGGATCTGGACGAGGCGGCTCTCGATCGCGTGCGCGACCAATACCGCGCCATTGCCGGCCGTCGTGCCGAGGCCCGTCGCGCCGGTGCCGTCGGCAAGGCAGCCAAGGCGGCGGAGCAGGCCGATGACGCCTGCAGCGAGGTGCAGGCCATCGACCGCGAGCTGGATGAGCATCAGGAGGCAGAGACGGCTGGCGCCGGGGCCGCCACGGTAATGTCGCCGGCAGACACGAATGGGCCGGCCAAGTCCTGATTCGCCGTCCGTGGTGAGTTGCAGAGCCGGCGCACCTTGCGCCGTCCGTCAGGCCAAGACCCGCGCCTCAGCTCAGCGCGCGCCGGCGGTCGCGCGGCAGATGATCGACCAGGAACTCCATTTGATCGGCCAGGATGTTGCGGTTGGAGAGGATCAGGTGCTCCACCCAGCTGGGCCGATACGGCACGGCCAGCAAGGGCATGCCGGCCTGCTGCGGCGTGCGGTTGGCCTTGCGCAGGTTGCAGGCCATGCAGGCGCTGACGACGTTCTGCCATTCGTCGCGACCGCCGCGCGACACCGGCAGCACATGGTCGCGGGTCAATTCACCGCGCGGAAACTGGCTGCCGCAGTACAGGCACAGGAAGCGGTCGCGGGCGAACAGGGCGGTGTTGCTCAAGGCCGGACAAGGGTCGACCGCCTGTTCGCGGCAACGCCCGGTGCTGGCGATGATCGGATGCAGTTGCAGCTGGCTTTGCAGCCCAAGCGAGCGATTGAAGCCGCCGTGCACGGTCAGGCACGGGTCGCCCAGTGTCCATGCCACGGCGCCGCGGACATACAGGCAAACAGCATCCTGCCAGCTGATCCAGTCCAGGATGTGGCCGGCCGAATCCAGCGCCAACACGCGTGTGGCACCCAGGCTTGCCAATTTGTGCACTTCCATCAACATGCGCTGATCTCCGCGCCACCGCGTGACCTGCGGTGTCATGGTCGAGCATAGATCACGGCGCGGGCAGATCGTGAACGCCAGTTCGGGTTTGATGGTGTTCCATGGTGAAGAAGCGGCATGCCGCCAACCGTTCGCTGCGATGCCAGGCTGTCCTGCCCGCCGTGTGGCGCCAGTCGCCAGCCACGCCCGCGCGCTGATATAGTCACCAGCTTATTGCAGACCCGACGCCGGGTTTGGTAGGGGTGCCGCGTCGGCTGCCCCGGTCTGGCGGGGCAGAGGTAACCCAAGTGGCTGAAGTCCTGTTCTACGAGCATCCGGTGCCGCTCAACCGCAGCGCACACAAGGATTTGCGTCTCAAACCCGCCCCCAGTCTCAAGTTCGCCATGAACGCGCATTCCGTGCCGTTGACGGGCGCCGAATTCGGCATTGCCGCGCGCGACATGCTGATCGTGTTTGCCGGCAAGGATGAGAAGGATGCCGGTCCCATTGCCTTGCTTGGCCTGCGCCAGAACGAAAACCTGTTCATCGACGCCGAGGGACATTGGGAAACGGGCATGTACGTCCCCGCTTTCGTGCGCCGCTACCCGTTTGTGCTGGCGGAAAAGCCGCCAGCCGTTGCGGGCGAAGCGCAGAACGATGAAATGACGGTGTTCCTCGATGAGCAGTACGAAGGCTTTGGCCAGACCGAAGGCGAACGCCTGTTCAAGGAAGACGGCACCGACACCGAGCTGCTGACCAACGCGGTCAAGTTCCTGGGCGAGTTCCAGGAAAACGTCACCCGCACGCGCTGGTTCATGAACCAGCTGACCGCGCATGATCTGCTGGAGCCGCGCTCCATCAACTTGCGCAAGGAAGGCAAGGACGGCGCCGAGGGCCGCTCGATCAACCTCAATGGCCTGTTCGTGGTCAGCGAGGAAAAGCTGCGCAAGCTCGATGACAAGGCCATGCTTGAGCTGGCCCGCAACGGCGTGTTGGGCTGGGTGTATGCGCACCTGTTGTCGCTGTCCAACATTGACCGCCTGGCGCGCCGCCTGGAGCTGCGTGAAGACGCCGAGGCCGCCGCCGGCAAGCAGCACAGCAACTAAGGACCATCGCCGCCTGCGTGGCGGCGCGGATGGACGAAAACGGCGGCCTTGGGTCGCCGTTTTTGTCTCCGGATGGCCGTTGGCAAGAGTGTTGCTTGTCATTGGGCATGAATGAGCCCGCCTACGACATCACCCACCTGCTCGATCTGGATGCGGCTGCCGCGCCCATGCCGCCCACCGGGCGTCGTCCAAGCGTGCGTACGGTGCCATCGGCGCCGCCGGCAGACACGTTGGAAACGGCACTGGCGCGCGACCTGCAGCAAGTCGCGGCGGCACACGACGCCTTGGTGGCCGAATACCTGCGCGACGATGCATCGGTGACGAGTGCCGTCGGCCGGCATTGACCGCCACCGGCGGCCACTGCCGTATTGCGTCAGTCATGACCATGCCTGACAGTTTCCGTCAGGCATGGCATCAATCCGTGGTACCGGGCCAGATCCTTGAAGCCCTTTCCCCGCCGACGACCGGTGGGAGAAGGTTGAAGGTCGACACTCTGTTCAGTTGATCGCCGGCAACGTCGCCACGCCGGCCTCGATCGCCGCCTTGTGCATCAAGGTGCGCGGCAAGATGCGGGCGAAGTAGAACGCGGCGGTATCGCGCTTGGCCTGCTTGAAGGCGGCGGATTGATGGCCGGCTTCGGCTGCCGCGACGGCGCGAGCCCACAGGTAGGCCAGCGTGACGTAGCCGGAGTAATACAGGTAATCGTTGGCGGCGGCGCCCAGCTCCTCCGGATTGGTCTGGATGCGTTCGGCCAACTTGAGCGTGAGGTCGCCCCACGCCTTGGTCGCGACGGCAAGGGGACCGATCAGCGTGGCCAGCGCGGCGTTGCTGGCGTTGGTCTGGCAGAACGTGCTGATCTCACCAAGCAGGTGCTTGAAGCCGACGCCCTGCAATTGCATGATCTTGCGCCCGAGCAAATCCGCCGCCTGGATACCGGTGGTGCCTTCGTACAGGGTGATGATGCGGGCGTCGCGGACGAACTGCTCCATGCCGTTCTCGGCGATGTAGCCGTGGCCGCCGTAGATTTGCAGCGCTTCCTTGGTGCATTCCTGCGCCAGCTCGGTAACCACCGCCTTGGCAATGGGGATCAGGAACGCCACCAGCTCGCCGGCCTTCTTGCGCGCGGCCTCGTCGTTGCCGCGCGCCTCGATGTCGGTTTGCAGCGCGGTGTACAGCACCAGCGCACGCGAACCCTCGACAAACGCGCGCTGGGTCAGCAGCATGCGGCGCACATCGGGCTGCACCAGCAGGTTGTCCGCAGGCTTGTCAGGGAACTTGGCGCCGGACAAGGCGCGCGACTGCAAGCGCTCGCGGGCATAGTTGAGGCTGTTTTGCAGTGCCCGCTCGGACAGCGCCAGGCCCTGCACGCCGACCGACAAGCGCGCCGCATTCATCATGGTGAACATGGCCATCAGGCCCTTGTGCGGCGTGCCGATCAAGTAGCCCTCGGCACCGTCGAAGTTCATCACGCAGGTGGAGCAGGCGTGGATGCCCATCTTGTGCTCGATGGCGCCGGCGGTGACGGTGTTGCGTGCGCCAAGCGTGCCATCGGCGTTGACCTTGAATTTCGGCACGATGAACATCGAGATGCCGCGGCTGCCGGCCGGCGCGTCGGGCAGCCGGGCCAGGACCAGGTGCACGATGTTTTCCGCCAGGTCGTGTTCACCGGCGCTGATGAAAATCTTGGTGCCGCTGAGCTTGTACAGCGCGTGGCCGTCGGCGTCGGCGCCGGCCGGTTCCGCACGGGTCTTGAGCAGGCCCAGATCGGAGCCGGCCTGCGGCTCGGTCAGGCACATGGTGCCGGTCCAGCGGCCCTCGACGATGCGCGTCATGAAGCGCTCGCGCTGCCATTCCTCGCCGTGCTGCTCCATCGCATGCGTGGCGCCTTCGGACAACAGCGGGTAGAGGCTCCACGCCAGGTTGCCGGACTGGAAGATTTCCGTGGTGGCAATGCCGAGCACGCTGGGCAGCGCCTGCCCGCCGTAGCGCACGGGGTTGGTGAGGCCGGTCCAGCCGCCTTCGGCAAACTGCTTGAAGGCGTTCTGGAAACCCTTGGGCGTGGTGACCGTGTGCGCCGCTTTGTCGAAATGGCAGCCTTCGGCATCGGCCGCTTCGTTGGTGGGCGCCAGCACCTGCTCGCTGAGCTGCGCGGCGCCGTCGAGCACGGCGTCCATGATGTCGCGCGTGTGCTCGGTGCCATCGCGCAGGCCGGTCAGCCGCGTTTCCGCATCGAGCAGGTCAAACAGCACGAAGCGCAAGTCGTCGAGTGGGGCCTTGTATACAGTCATGGGGGTGTCCTCGGGTAATGGGTGGGTCAGCGCCAGGTATGCGCAATGCCGGGCACCGGCGACAGCCAGTCGGTGCCGTTGAAATCAAAGTCGCGCGGCTTGTTTTCCTGCTCGGGCTTGGCCGTGGCGGTGCCGCTCAATTGGTAGGCCAGCGCACCAGCGCTGCCCTTGACGCGTGCAGCGGCCAGCGCCTGGGTCATGGCGCGGGTGGGCAGCACGTCGAGCTGCACGGTGTCGCCAGCCAAGGCAGGGATGTCGCGGTCGAACTGCAGGTGCACGCGCAGCGGCACCTGGTCGGCAATCTTGAGCTGGCCGTCGATGACGGTGAAATCCATGCCGGCGTAGCTGTTGTTCTGGATGCGCAGCGTCAACTGCCATTGGCCGTCGGCCTGCTCGACCAGCTGCTGCACGGTCACCTTGGGCGGAAACACGCTTTTGCGCGTCGGCCCGCAGGCGGCAAGCATGCCGACCAGGCCCAGCAACAACAGACAATGCAGCAGTCGTTTCATGCAGAAACCTCAAACGATTGTTTGAATATTAGCCGAGGCAGCCGCGTGTGTCAGTGCCGGTTTCCAGCGCCGCCGCCGACGTGCATCATGCGCAATTCCACCGCCAGCCACCAAACCATGACCCGACGCATTGCAGCCCACCGTTCGCCCATCCATGGCAATGGTGTCTTTGCCCTGACCGATATTGCCGCTGGCGAGGAGATCATCCAGTACAAGGGCCAGTTGTTGACGACAACACAGGCCGACGACTTGTACGGCGACGGCGGCGAGAGCGGGCACACGTTTCTGTTCACGCTCAATGATGCGTACGTCATCGACGCCAATCATGGCGGCAACACGGCGCGCTGGATCAACCACGGCTGCGCGCCCAATTGCCGTGCGGTGGTAGTCGAAAGCGCGGGTACTGACCGCCGCCGCGACAAGGTGATGATCGAGTCGCTGCGCGCCATTCGTGCCGGCGAGGAGTTGACCTACGACTACGGCATCGTGCTTGACGTGCCCCACACCGCGCGACTGAAAAAACTCTGGAAGTGCCTGTGCGGCGCGCCTGGATGCACAGGTACCCTGCTTAAATCCCGCCGCTGAGCGAGCCGGTACCGCCGCGTCATCACGTGGACCCGCTCTTGCGCCGCCGTTTGCCGGTAGCCCGATGGCCTTGATACGCAGGAGCCCGCTCGCGGGCGATGCCTTGAGTGAATTCGGTGGAACTGGAAAGGCATCGCCCGCGAACGGGCTCCTGCGTATCAAGGGTCGTCCAAGTCGACTGCGGTTCAACCTGACTGCGGGATGCTGAGGGCTTTCGCGAAGTGGCAACGCCCATCATCGAACCCCCATACGATGCCGGCGATCCGTTGCGGCAAGGCGCCGCCAACGGTTCGCCGTGGAATGCCGATACGGCGCGGCGCCTGCGCGCGCGGCGCTGGCGTACGTCATGGGTGTCGGGGCGGCGGCCGCAATGGAAGGTGCTGGCCATCACCTGCATCCTGCATGCGCTGGGTGCGGCGATGGTCTGGCTGGCCTTGCGCCCGGCGCCAATGGCGACAACCGCCGCCGCGCCGGGCATGCACATGCGTTTCGTCCCGGTCGAGTTGCTGGACGCGCCGCCGCCCGCACCACCGTTGCCGCTGCCAACCACCGTGGTTCGCGCGCGGCCCCATGCTGCCGTGGCATCGAAGACACCGGTGGCGGCATCGGCATCCGATACCAACCTCACGTTGTATGCCCCCGACGGTGCGCCCTTGCTGCCCGCAGCCAGCGCCAGCGCGCCAACGCCGGCCTACATTCCGCATCGGCCGACCGGCGACATGCAGGTCATGCGCCATGCCGATCCGCTGCCGTATCGGCCGACGCGGCTGGACAAATACTTCCCGCCGCCGGACGAAAGTGCCGGCGGCGCGGCGGTGCGCAAGTTGAGCCAAGCGGTGGTCAAGACCACGGATATCAGTCTGCCGGGCGGGATTCACCTCAAATGCAAGGCCGTGCTTGGCATTCCCATACCCAACTGCATTGACCCGCCCGCGCCACCGTCGGCCAAGGATGGCGATGAGCGCTTGAGCATGGCGCCAGCCGCGTCGCTGGCGCCAGATCCTCATGCGCTACCGGCGCCTTCCGAAACCGCATGCATTGCCATGTACCGGGCCGGCAAGCCACTGGCGTGGGGTTGCCCGGTGGACACGCCCAACCGCGCAGTGGATACGGAATTGCGCGAGCGCAAGGCCGGCTCCAACCCGCACTGATGCAGCAGTGCCGACAGCGCCGGCTACACTGCGCCGATGCCGTCGCCTCCCACGCCCGTGTCGCACACCGCGCCGCTGTCGCCACGGCGCACCCTGCTGGAATCGCCGCTGGCCGCGGCCAGCCAGATGCGTGCGCGCTGGCGCTGGCGCGAGCCGCCGCGTACGCGCGGCCTGCATTGGCTGGCGCTGGCCGGTGCCTTCATCGTGCATGCGGTGTTCCTGGCGATCTTCGTGCTGGGCCCGGTGGACGACTGGCAGCCGCCGCATCCGCCGCCGGCTGCGTTCCTGCAGGTGCGTTTGATCGACGCCGCCGAGCCGCCACCACCGCCCCCCGTGCGCGGCACGCCGCCGAAGAAGGTCGGCCCGCGTCACCAAGGGCGCACGGTCTCCGCCGTTGTTGCACGCGAGCGCAGCCAGGCCGCATCGCGCGATGCTGTCATGCCCGCTGTCGTGGCGCCGGCCATACCGCCGACGATTGTGCCGCAGCCGCCAGCGGCGCCCGTGCCCGCCGTGGCCGTACCCACCCCGGCGCCGACGCCGCAATTGCAACCGGTGCCTCTGGCCGGCGAGCCGCCGATGGTCGCCGTCAGCCAGCCCAAGGTGGCGCCGCCAGTCCCGCCCAGGTTCCAGCCGCAGGCCGTGCGCCCGCCGCGCGCGGAAGGCACGCAGCCGATCCTGCCGCCGACCTCGCTGGCGCTGCCGGACGTGGCCCCGCGACTGCCGCCGCCGACGGTCACCCCCAGCGTCGCCATGCGTGCCGAGCTGCCGCGCAGCGATGCGCCGGCCAGCGTCAGTCCGTTGCGCGCGCAGGTACCGGCTGCTCCTCCGGTACCCGAGTTGCAAGCCGTGCCGTTGCCGGCGCAGGCGGCGCCAACTGTCAATCTGCAGGCGCAGCTGCATGTGCCCACGCCAACCGCGCCACGCCAATTGCCGCAAGTGCACGCCCCGGCGCCGACGGCACAACCCGCGCCGCTGGCAGCGATCCCGTTGCAACCGGCTGCCGTACCGCGCGTGGCCCTGCAAACACCCGTGGTGCCCACGCCGCCGGCGGCCTTGCCCGGCGCGCGTCCGCAGGTGCAGGCGGTGGCCGCGCCCTCGGTCACGGCGGCCGAATCCAAGGAAGCCCCGGCCAGTGCCGCTCCGGCGGAAATGCCTGCCGTCGCCGAACACACGGTTGCCACCCAGTCCGATACGGCGGCACCCCCTGACGTGAGCACGGCGCCAGACGCCACGCCGCAGGGCCGTGATGATGCCGTCATTGGTGCAGACGCCGCAGCCAACACGCCGGTACCGGCCGCTGTCGGGCAGCCGTCGTCGTCGGCAACAAACACGTCGGCCGCTGGCGTGGCAGGTGCGGCGGGCATGTCGGCCGGGCACGGCACAAGCCAGACCGGCGGCCAGCAGCCGGGCGCGGCGCAGGGCACGCATGACGGCGCTGCCGTCGGCGATTACGTGCAGCTCAAGCCGCGCGGCGACACCGACGTCATGCGTCATCGCGCACCGAATATCGGCTACGAGCCGACGCGCTTCGAGCAGGATTGGGCGCCGGAAGGCGAGAGTTCGCTCGACACCGCGTTGCGCCACGCAATTGAAAAGACCAGCGTCTCCAAGACCCTGCATTTGCCCCGCGGCGTGCGCATCAAGTGCGAGCTGCGGCCGCTGATGCTCACCTCGCTGTTTGGCTGCATCAATCCCGATCCGCCTCCCAAACCTGTCGCCGCCAAGGTCTACGACCGCTTGCACATGGCTCCAGCCGACCCGCTGGTTCCACCTGCGCCTGCTGCCACGGCCGCGCCGGCGCCGGCCATCACACTCGACAACGCAGCAGAGTGCGCGGCGGCGCGGGTGTCCGGTGGACCGTTGCCGCCGGGCTGCGCTGGCGCGGCCAGCGCCACGTCGCGACCGGCTGCTCCTGCGGCTGCATCCAGCTCATGGGTGCCGGCAAGCGATCAGTTTCATTGAGGGCGACCGGTGATGTGTGCGCAGTCCAGTCGCCTCAAGTGCTACCCAGGCTGAGCAACAGCGCAAACGTCGTGCCGATGGCGAGCAGCACGCTGTAGCAAAGGCCGACGCCGAGGTACTTCAACCAGGTCATGAACCAGCCTTGCCGGTACACGCGCTTCTGCATGATGAGCAGGTAGGCCAGCAGCCAGATCCAGCCCGCGGCCTGTAGCAGGCCAAACAGGCCGCCGATCCAGGCGGCGTGCGGCGCGAGCCAGCTGCGCAACAGGGCCAGTGCCACCAGCACCAGCACCGACAGCATGATGAAGGCATGGCTGTGCATGGCCACGATCAGGTGTTCCATGTACAGCCGCCGCTTGAAGACGTAGAAGACTTTCAGCAGCAGCGCGAACACGGGCAGCAACGCAAACAACACCTGCGGCGCCACCGCAAACGTCCCATCCATCAAGCGTCGTGCCGCGCGCTTCGTATCGGCGGTGTTGCCTGAGCTCATGTCGTGCAGATTGTTGCGGGCGTGCTCGATCGCATCGTTGAGCCAGCTGTCGGCAAAGCCCGGCAACCATGCCGGCTGCCAGGGTTTGGACTGGCGATTCCACACGACCTTGTCGTTGAGCTTGATGTCGCCGTTGGCAAAGGGGTTGTCCTGCGCGGTCGCCGATGGGGCCGGATCGGCGGTGACACTGGCAGTGGGCGGCGTCGTGGAGTCGTACTGCACGATCGGGGTCGAACTGGTGCGCAGCATCAGCTGGATCGCCAGGAACGCGACGATCGCCAGCAGGAAGATCAACCGGAACGGCGTCACGTAGCGGGCGCGCCTGCCGGCAAAGTAATCCAGCGTGATCTTTCCCGGCCGGAAGTACAGCGGCAACAGCGTGTGCGCGGTACGCCCGTCGATGTTGAACAGGCTGTCCATCACGTCGCCCAACACGCTGCCAAAGTGCCGCACCAGCCCTTCGATCGGCTGCCCGCAGTCGGAACAAAACTTGCCGTGCAGCGGCGCGCCGCAATTGCTGCAGTTTGCGGGTGGCGGCGGCAGTGGCGGTGGTGGTTGGGGCGTCGATTCCATGCAACAAGGTTTCCCATGCAGGAACGAAGGGCAGGTTAACTTATCCAACCTCGGCGATGGCAACCGACGGCGTTTCGATGGCCGGCTTGGCTGGTGTGATGAATGAACTCGGCCGGTTTCCCCGCGAAGATCACTGTGCGCACCAACCACGCACGCCCTCGCCCAAGGACAATCTCTAGAAAGTACGCTCTGGTCCTTGCTTTGCGTTTGGCAGGAGCGATGCCGGGCGGAGAAGCCGGTTGCGTAACGCCCGGTCGCTGGTAATCGAGAAGTAACGCGCCACCACTGCCCCAAGCAACCAGGCCAACAGGATTGTCGGCAAGTACCACAAGTACCCCAGCCGTGCGCCCACGGCACTGGCATTGAACAGTGCCGCCATTCCCAGGACGACGAACATATGTGTCAGGTAAATTTCGTAGCTGTGGAAGCCGAGTGAGCGCAGCCAGCCGAAACCCCGCAACGCAGGTTTCGGATTCATCGACTGCCCCCAGTGCATGCCGACGATCAGGCATGCGGTGGTCAATGTGATCACGAGCATGAAACCTTCGCCAAGCACATGCCAAATGGATTGTTCCGCCAGCAGCCCCGTTGCCAACCCGACAAATCCGATGGCCAACAGCACACGAGCCACCCATGCTTGCGACGGTCGAAAGTGCGCGGCAACCAGTGCAGCGAGTACTCCCGTCGCGATGGCAGCCATGCCGGGGAAGTAGGCCTTTTCCAGCCAGATTTCATTCCCCTGCGCTTGCAGCCAGCCTCTGGTGATCGGCAATGACAGCGCCAGCATGACAAGCAGCGGCACCAATACCCGCAACCGCCGCGTCAGGAAGCAGAGGATCGGGAAACCAAGGTAGAACGTCTCCTCGATCGACAACGACCACAACACATCCCAGGCGCCCGGTAGCCACCCGGTTTGCACTTCGTACCAGTTCAAGTGCAACCCGAATGCCGCCAGTATCGCCCCCTGTAGCGATTGACCGCTGCGATGGATCACGAAGCCGGGAGCCGCTACCGCGTTCAGCAGGATCAGCACCAACACCAGCAACACCAGCAGTGGCGCGATACGTGCGAAGCGCCGGGTGTAAAACGCCTTGAAGCTGATTCGATCGAGAGTGCCCCAGCGCTGCAGCGAATTCGTCGTGATGAGAAAACCTGAAATGACGAAGAAGATAAAGACGCCTTCGTAGCCTCTGTAGTTGATCGCATTGAGCAGTTGGACGGGAATGAAGTCGGATAGCGCTGTCTTTGCCAGAGGAATGCGGATACCCACATGATTGAAGAGCACAAGCAGTATCGAGATTCCGCGCAGCATGTCTATGCCATGGTTTCGTCCGTACCCCTCAAATGGCTCCTTGCCGTATTCGAATCGATTCATTGAGGGTAAGTCTCATGGTCTAACGCTGGAGTTAAGCGGCGTGCGGCTTTTAGCACGTCCGCTTGGACGATGAATTAGACGCCATGGCCTCAATGCCGGTTATCCGACCATGTGTAATAAAGGTACATCGCGCCGTTGGCATTCTTGGCGTACATGATTTGCGTGACGACCTTATTGCCCAGCATGTACTTAAGAACACACACGATCGTTTGTCCGTCGTACCCATAGTCAGTAACTGCCACATCGAAAGCCAAGCTGCTCTTTTCAATTAGCATCGCCTTTACGCGGCCTCGTACGATATCACAAGCGGGAAGCAGACTTTTTTCCTTCGGTAGCTGCGCTATCCGCGCTTCAATTTCGTTGGTGCGCCCTTGCGACTCCGCCTTTGCAAGAGTGTACCAAGGAATACCGTCACTTCCGTAAAACAAGCTTTCGTATCCGTCCGTTTTGATACGAGTTTCAGGGTCAACCATCTGACCGAATGCTGGATAGGTAAATGCGGCCAGTACAACAAGAAGGGCAGGGACAATACGCGTGCAACTCATAAACCTGATCCTTGATGGCTAACGCCAGAATTAAGTCGTGCCGCGAAGCGGCATCGGCCTGAATGAATTGTTAGGTGGGCCGTCGTGTAGTTGTAACAAAACGAGCCAGAAGAAAGTCATCTGCGCAGTCGAAGTCAAAGTCATTGTCTGGAAGAGATATGCTTTTAGCGACACGCGAATGATTTAACAGATCGGATGGCAGGGGAATTTTGGCGTGAGGGTTTCTAAATATGTAAAGCCCGTCAGCCAGTTGCTCTGGGTACTTAGCACCTTGCGTCTCGAAGACTATTGGCTTGATGGAGTCAGCGCTCGGATGGAAGGAAGTGAAACGGAATTCATAGCGGGGATTCTTGGCCAGCGCCCTGACCTTGCCCCACGTTGCGAGACAGCTGTAGATCACAGCACTGATCTCGGAATAGTCACTATTGTTGAAAAGTCCGAGAGGTACGTTCGCGCCGTTCTTCTTTGTAGCATCTGTCACTTGATAGGCCGGCACGAGATCTAGATCGTGGTCTATTGCTTGCTGTTCATCATGATAAATACCATAAAGCGCAGCAATTATTGGCCTTGCCGCAGCCAGATGCGAACCTGGTCGGTCATACGCTCCTATAGCTAGCACGAAAGGTAAGCCCTTCACGTGCGGTAGATGCACATAGCTAGCACGATACTTTTCGAGCTTCTGCTTAAGGCTATTGCAGATCCGCAATGACGCTTCATTATTGAAAGCGGTGAAGTCGCTTGGGATGTCCTCAATAGACCAGCCAATTGGTTGCTTCCCGCCGGCTTCCGGTCGCGTAATGGTCGATTCAATTATGAATCGAGTTGGCTCTATAACCGAAAAATCAGGGCTTTGACGGGTGAAGTCAACCTTATAGCCGAGCTCTTTCAGCAACGCGTGAATATATAACTCCCAAAGTGACGACTCAAACGTTGTTTGAAACTCTTTAACAAATTTCCCATCGCGATCAGGCATGCCCTCCGACCAAGATTGCAGTAGTTTGCGCTCTTCTTCGTTCTCCCCCTGTAGGAGCATTCTGAAAGCCGGATGCAGCTTGTCTACTGGTACCAGCAGCCTGAAGAGTTCCATGCCCACCTAACGCTGGAGTTAAGCGGCGGCGAAGCCGTCCGCCTTGAACGAGTTGTTATACGGAGTGTGCGACAACGGCCTCAACAATGGGAGCGGAGCATTCGCAGAGCTGCATATCGCGGGCGACCGTGGGAGATTTTTGGCCATGCTCCAAGTTGCAACGAACCTGATAGATGACATTGAATAGTTCGCAAAGTTTGATTTGCGAATCATTGCTTGCGTGAAACGCAGCGATTGCACCTGCCGTGTTGCGACCATTGCCCCGCATGTCGATGACCGGTTGAGACAGAAGATAAGCAACTTGATCCGGGTGCGCCGCAAGCATAGTTGCCGCTTCGGCCGACGGGACGTTAGCCACTAGGAAATCCTGTAGTTTCTTAAGTTCAGGGGTACCGGCAACGGCGCCATAGAGATTGTTGAAGCCGCGCCAAAAGTCAGTGAATGCGTCAATCGGTGATTTGGCCGACTTTCCTCGTTTAAGCCATTCGTGTGCTGGCATGCGTGGATTCCGTATAACGCTGGAGTTAAGCGGCGGCGCAGCCGTCCGCTTGGACGAAAAGTTAGACCTCGCCGCGATGGTCTTGCAACGCCTCGGGCGTGTCCTTGCAGATTGCGCAGTGTTGGCCGCGCAGAGCTTGAAAAAACCTACCGACGGTGAAGACAAATGCGGAAAACGTGCCCCAGATTGCGGCTTGCGTTGCGGAATAAGCTACACCGTGACCCTTGAGCAGCTGGGCGACGCAGATGATTGCGAAGGCTCCCAGAAGGACGGTGATGAAGCGCTTTACCCAGAATCCAGTGCTCAAGAAATTCTCCTAGTGAGGTCTAACGCTGGAGTTAAGCGGCGGCGAAGCCGTCCGCCTTGAACGAGTAAAAAGAG
>CAZMPZ010000032.1:0-18524 GCA_964568445.1 uncultured Rhodanobacter sp.
CGCAGGCGCTCGAAAGCTTTGGCTATTCCCCACGCACTGGTGCAAAGCCATCGCGAGGCAAGTTCGCGCGGGGAAACCCGTTGCGCCCGCCGCCGGCTCAATCCGCCGCAGCGTTGAAACGTGCGGCGATGTAGTCGTCGCTGAAGCTGGTCATGTCAGCGCCGCGGATGAAGCCGCAGTGGCCGCCGTAACGGGCGATGTCCAGCTCTACGTTGGCCGGCAGGCGCAGGCGCTCGAAGCCGGCGACCGGGATGACCGGATCGTCGCGCGCAGTGAGGATGCTGGCCGGGATCGACAGTCCTTGCAGCGCGTCGCCGGCCAGCGAATAGCCGTCCAGATAATCGTCCAGCGAGGCAAAGTCGGTGTGCCGGCGCACCAGGGTTGCAGTCAGGCCGCGCAGGCGCTGCTTGAGTTCGGCCGGGACGAAATAGGCGTGGTCGGGGAAGGCTCTCTGCTTGGCGCGCAGCGAGCGCCGCCACTTGTGCATGAAGTACGCCTGGTAAAACCACGGCGCACCTTTTTCCAGCGAGAACAGGCCTTCGGCCGGGTCAATGATCGGGCACACCGCCAGCACGTAGCGCAACGGCACGCCGTGTGCTGGCGCCGCGAGGGCGGCACGCAGGGCAAAGTTGCCACCCAGCGAGAATCCGGCCAGGCACATCGGCCGCGCCGGCCAGCGCTGCGCGATGTCGGCCAGTGCGCCGATCACCTCGTCGATGCGGCAGGAGTGGAATAGCGCCTCGTTGAGCGGATAACTGTCGCCGTGATCGCGAAAGTTGAGGCGGAACACATCCCAGCCGTCGGCCAGCAGGCGGCTGCCGGTCTGCAGCACATAGGTGGAATCGATACTGCCTTCCCAGCCATGGAACAGCACGGCCAGGCCGCGCGCTTCGGCATGCCCGCGTTGCGTCGTGATGGCGCCGGTCAGGCGTACGCCGCCCCCGGCATCGATGACCACCGCCTGCGCACCATCAAGCACCTTGCGCGCCGCGCGCGGCAGCAGCCATCGGCGCACGCCGCTGGAAGACAGCATGGTTTGCACATGGCCGCTGCGCAGCGGCCATGCCGGCAGGAAATCAGCGCCGCGCGGCAAGCTCATGCGCTGCCGCTGTGGTGGTGGTCGGCCTCCAATACGGCGGCGATGCGCGCCCGCGCGGTGTCGGCCATGTGCCGCCGGGCGTTGGGGCTGGGTGGCACGCTGGCGAGAAAGTGCACCTCGACATCCATCGGTGCGCCGCCCAGCAGCCGCCACAGGTTGCCCATGAAACTTTCCTCGGCGCGGAAGCCGGCGTTCAGCACGCGCTGGCCGTCGCGAACAAAGCACAGCGCCACCGGCTGTACCGGCACGTCGGCATCCAGCGCAGTCTGGAAAAGGCGTGCGTGGAAGACGCGCAATGCGCCGCCGGTGCTGGTGCCGCCCTCGGGAAACGCTGCCACCGAGCGACCGGCGCGCAGGCGTTCAACCATGGTCTGCATCACCAGCGCCAGCGAGTGATTGTTGCCGCGACGGTGAAAGATGGTGCCGCCGCACGCGGCCAGCCAGCCGACCAGCGGCCAGTGCGCGATTTCCGCCTTGGCGACGAAGCATGCCGCGCGCTGGCTGTGTATCACCTCGATGTCGGTCCACGAGGTGTGGTTGGCGACCAGCAGCACCGGGTCGGGCAGCGGCGTTCCATGGCGCACGGCGCGCAGGCCGAAGATGCGCAGCAAATGTCGCGACCACGCGCGCTGCAGGCGATGCGGCAGTGGCTCGCGGCCGCCGCGCATCACCACATCGCGATTCCAGTGCATGACGCAGGCACACAGCAGCACGCCGGCCAGGATGTGGATCACCAACAGCGGGATGCGCCACGCGTAGCGCAGCGGGCGCAAGTGGTCACGGGGCAGGACGAGGGCTGAATCGGTCGACATGAATCGCTCAAGTTTAGCCTTGTTGCCCGCCGCCACGCTGGGCCAGACGCGCCAGCGGCAGCGAGCCGGCGGCCTTGACCGTGCGCAGGACAAAACTGGAATTGACATCGGCCACGCCGGCGGCGTTGAGCAGGTGATCGAGCAGGAAGCGCGAAAAATCCTTGAGGTCGGCGACATAGACATGCAGCAGGTAATCCATGTCGCCGGTCAGCGCATGGCAGGCGGTGACCTCGTCCCAGGTGTTGACCTGCGCGACGAAGCTTTCCACCGCCGCGCTCTCGTGCCGGCTCAGCTGCACGCGCACGAACGCCTGCAGGCCCAGCCCCACCGCCTGCGGATCGATGCGCGCGGTGTAACCAAGAATCACCTGGTCCGCTTCCAGCCGCTGCAGCCGGCGCAGGCAGGCCGATGGCGAGAGGTTGATGGACGCGGCCAGCTCGGCGTTGGTCATGCGTCCGGCGTCCTGCAAGGCCGCCAGCAGGCGCAGGTCGATGCGGTCAAGAGTCGTCACGCGCAATTATCCACAGCGTATGAATTGATCGACGCAAGAATAGTGCATGTGGCATGGCGTGATTGCAGAAATCACACACATCGTGCGTGCCTGCGCACGTATGCTGGGTATCTCTTTGAAAATTGCCTTGGAGCGTGCCATGGCCACCCCGCGCAAGATTGAACACCAGCAGACCGACGTCGGCTACGTGCCGGTGTACGCCACCGGCGTGGTCGACCAGCCGTGGCAGAGCTACAGCACCACCGATCACACAGTGTGGGACACCTTGTTCAAGCGCCAGCGCGAGCTGCTGCCTGGCCGCGCCTGCCAGGAATTTCTCGACGGCGTGGCGCGTTTTGGCCTGGGCGCCGGCGGCATCCCGAAATTTGCCGACCTCAACCGCGTGCTGGCCAAGGCCACTGGCTGGGAGCTGGTCGGCGTCGAAGGCCTGTTGCCCAACGAGGTGTTTTTCGATCACCTCGCGCATCGGCGCTTTCCGGTCACCTGGTGGATCAGGAAACCCGATCAGCTCGATTACCTGTCCGAGCCGGATCTGTTCCACGACATGTTTGGCCACGTGCCGCTGCTGCTCAATCCGGTGTTTGCCGACTACATGCAGGCCTATGGCCGTGGCGGCATGAAGGCCTTTGCACTGGGTCCCGAGGCACTGACCAATCTCACGCGCCTGTACTGGTACACGGTCGAGTTTGGCTTGATCCGCAGCGCCGAGGGCCTGCGCATCTATGGCGCCGGCATCGTCAGCTCCAAGGGGGAATCCATCTATTGCCTGGATTCGCCGGCTCCCAACCGCATCGGCTTTGATCTCCGGCGCGTGATGAGCACGCGCTATCGCATCGACACCTACCAGCAAACCTACTTCGTCATCGACGACTTCGAGCAGCTGTTTGACGCCACGCGTCCCGACTTCACCCCCATCTATGCCGGGCTGGCCGGGCACGATGGCTACCCGGCCGCCCAGGTGCTCGATACCGATCGCGTGTTCAACCGCGGCACGCGCGAGGGCTTCGCGGACAACGCAGACGTGTGAGGGCGCGTGCACTCATGCGCCCATGACTTCAGCTCTGGTTGTTGGGCGCTGCTGGGTGGCATGCATGTGGTCGGCGTCGCTGCTTCCCCGTGTGAGTTGTGTGGATGGGGTATGAGACGATAACGGGCCATGCTGGCGCCACTGCCGGAGCCGTTGAGGGGATGAGGTGTCGCGACTTACCGATTTGATTGGCGAAGCCAAGGCCAAGGACGCGCAAATGGGTGCGGACCTGGAACGCGAGTTTCGAATGTTGTCGACGCGACTGCCATTCGGCCTGAACTTCGAGCGGCACCGTCCGGAAGCGGTCGAGTTGCCACGACGACCCGTGCGCAAGGGTGACAAGGTGCGCGTACTGCCGCAACGTGGCTCGGCGCAAAAAGGTGACCCGGGCCTGTGGGTAGTCAAGAGCATTGCGAAAAACGGCGAATCGAGACTGGCCGAGCTTGAGCCTGTCGACACCGTCTCGGCGCACAGCGCAAGCAAGCAAGCAAGCAAGCAAGCAAGCAAGCAAGCAAGCATCTTTGACCTGATTGTCGTTGCAAAGTTTCGCGACACGATCTATCCGGGCCTGAAAGAAACGGGCCGCGTTTCGCGCGGTGGCGACAAGCCCTGCCACACGGTGATTAATGGCGAGAACTACCACGTACTGAAGGCGCTGACCTTCACACACCGCGGCAAGGTGGACGCGATCTACATCGACCCGCCGTACAACACCGGCGCCAAGGACTGGAAGTACAACAACGATTACGTGGAAAAGGATGACCTCTACCGGCACAGTAAATGGCTGGCCATGATGGAACGGCGCTTGCTGATCGCACGCGAGTTGTTGAATCCGGAAGAATCGGTACTAATTTGTACGGTTGATGAGAAGGAGTACCTGCGACTCGGCTTGTTGTTAGAACAATTGTTTCCTGAAGCAACGTTTCAAATGGCGAGTACGGTCATTGCGCCACAGGGGTCGCAACGACCAGGGCGCTTTTCGCGCATTGAGGAGTACGTTTTCTGCGGCTTTTTTGGCAAGGCGCAAGCAACTCCCACTGGCGATGCCATGATCCAAACGACGGATGATGCTGAACTCGACGATAGCTCATCCGGTACTCCCGTTAGTACATCGGTGACATGGGATAGTCTGCTTCGCCGTGGCACCGACGCGACACGATCCTCACGGGAGGACATGTTCTACCCCATCATCATTGATCGAGAGACGCGGCACGTTATCGAGATCGGACATCCTCTTGGGTCGGGCAACCCCGTTTCGACTGCATCTGCGGGCAGCAAAGATCAAATCGTGAAGTGGCCGATCAGATCGGACGGCTCTGAGGGGCGTTGGCAACTCGGGCGAGAAACGTTCGCGGCTGTGCTCAAGGCTGGGATGGCACGTATCGGCCGATCGTACGCGGTCACCTATCTGAAGGGTGGGCAACGTAAGCAAGTCAAAAATGGCGAGATAGTTCGCACCGGAACTGATCAGTTTGGGTACCCGACGTACCAAACCCAATCGACGTCGGTAGCGTGGCCGCGGACCCTCTGGAACAAGCGATCCCATAATGCCAGCGTATATGGATCTACCTTGCTCCGGTCCATCGTACCGGGTCGAAAATTCCCATTTCCAAAATCCCTCTACGCCGTCGAAGACACCCTTCGCTTTTTTGTCACGAACAAGCCCAACGCAATCGTTCTCGACTACTTCGCCGGCTCCGGCACTACCACTCACGCTGTGATGCGGTTGAACCGCCAGGACGGCGGCCGCCGCCAGTGCATCAGCGTCACCAACAACGAGGTTGCGGCTGACGAGCAAAAGGCCCTGCGCAGACAAGGCTTGCGTCCCGGCGACGCCGAGTGGGAGAAGCTGGGCATCTGCGACTACATCACCAAGCCGCGCATCGCCGCGGCGATCACCGGTAACACGCCGGACGGCGAACCGATCAAGGGCAACTACAAGTTTACCGACGAGTTCCCGATGGCTGAGGGTTTCGAGGAGAACGCCGAGTTCTTCACCCTGACCTACGAATCGCCGGTTGCCATCAGTTACAACAAGGCGTTCACGCGCATCGCGCCGCTGCTGTGGCTGCGTGCTGGTAGCCAGGGGCGTTGCATCGACAAGTTGCCACCAGAGGGCTGGGCCGTGGCGGAAGCCTACGGCCTGCTGGTCGATCTGGATGGCGCATTGGCGTTCACCAAGGCGGTGCGAAAGGCCAAGGCGCTGCGCATGGCCTACATCGTGACCGACGACGAGCGCCGCTTCCAGACCTTGGCCAAGCGGCTGCCGAAGGGCGTCGAGCCGGTGCGGTTGTACGAGTCGTATCTGACCAATTTCAGCTTCGCGAATGGGGATTGAGGCATGAAGTTCACCCTCAAGGATTATCAGGAAGACGCGGTTCGCGACGTGCTGCATAACCTGCGCATGGCGCGGGACGACTGGCACGGCGGCTACCAGCGCCGCAATGCGTTTTCCCTGACTGCCGCCACCGGCGCCGGCAAGACCGTGATGGCGGCGGCGGTGTTCGAGGCGTTGTTCCACGGCTCCGATGATTACGACTTCGACGCTGACCGCGGCGCGGTAGTGGTCTGGTTCAGCGATGATCCCTCGCTCAATGAGCAGACCCGCTTCCGCCTGATGGAATCCTCCGACCGGTTGCAGCGCACCGATCTGGTAGTGGTGGAAAACACCTTCAACCGACCGAGTTTCGAGCGCGGCAAGATTTATTTCCTCAATACCCAAAAGCTCGGCAAGAAAAGCCTGCTGGTGCGCGGGTTCGAAGGCGACGACAACGGCCAACTGTTCGACACGCGGCCCGACCTGCACTCCAACACGATCTGGGACACGCTCCGCAACACCATCGAAGACCCGACGCTGACGCTGTACCTGGTGCTGGATGAAGCGCACCGCGGCATGGGCAACCCGACCGCCGTCGCACAGAGGGAGCGCTCCACTCTGGTACGACGCCTGATCGACGGCGACAAAGGCGTGCCCGGCGTGCCGGTGGTGCTGGGTATTTCAGCCACGGTCGAACGCTTCGATACGGCGATGGAGGGCGCCAGGGGTCGCGCTATCCTGCCGGCCGTAGTGGTGGATTCCTCGCGCGTGCGGGATTCGGGTTTGCTGAAAGACACCATCGCTCTCGACATTCCCAACGAGGATGGTCAGTTCGATACCGTGCTGGTGCGCCGTGCGGCTGACAAGCTCAGGGAATCGACCGCGGCGTGGGCGGTTTACGCGAAGCAGCAGGACGACGCCGAGCCGGTCGTGCCGCTGATGGTGCTGCAGGTTCCCAATTCGCCCAACCCGAGCGACATCGGGCGCTGGTTGCACACGATTTTTGATGCGTTGCCCGCGTTGCCACACGACTCGGTGGTGAACGTGTTTGGCGAACACAAGACGGAAACGTTCGGCCCGTACTCGGTGCCGTACTTGTCGCCGGAGCAGATACAGGACCAGAAGTGGGTGCGCATCGTGGTTGCCAAGGATGCCATCAGCACCGGCTGGGATTGCCCGCGCGCGGAGGTGATGGTGTCGCTGCGCCACGCGGTGGACCGCACGCACATCACGCAGTTGCTGGGCCGCATGGTGCGTACGCCGTTGGCGCGGCGTATTCCAGGCAACGAACGGCTGAACGCCGTGGACTGCCTGCTGCCGTACTTCGACGAAGACGCGGTCACGGCAGTTGCCAGTGCGTTGATCGAAGGTGGCAACGACACCCCGCCAGTCGGTCGCGTGCTGATCAACCCAGAGGCGATGAGGCCCAACCCGTTGGCGACTGAGGCGGTGTGGCAGAAATTCGAATCGCTGCCGTCACAGACGCGCCCGCAACGCGGTGCCAAGCCACCTGTGCGCTTGACCGCACTGGCGCACGAGCTGGCATTCGACGGCCTTCTTGCCGATGCCGGCAAGAAGGCGCACGCGGCGATGCACAAGGTTCTGGACGCGCTGCTGGCCGAACGACGCGACGAATTCGCCGAGAAGCGCGAAGCCGTACTGACCGTCGAGGGCCGCACATTTCTGGCCGACTTGCGTACGGCCAACGTGACGCCGACTGACTTCACGGCCGATGCCGATGATGCCGTGACCAACGACGCCTACCGGCGCGCGGCGCGCATCCTGAGCCCGGACATTGCCCGCACCTACACCGAACACCTGGCCACCGGCAAGGACGATGCGGAGGACGACTTCGAGGGCGCGCTCATCGAAGCGCGCGAAGACATCGCGGCAACGGGCCTTTTGGAAAACATCCAGATTCTGTTCAACGCCGCAGCCGAGAAGCTGTCGAATGCATGGCTGGCCGAATATCGCGGCGCCATTCACAAGTTGCCGGACGAGCGGCAGGAAGCGTATCGCCAGATTGCGGCCTTGAGCGCCGAGCCGCAGAACGTTGACCTGGTGAAGCCCGGCGAGTGGATGGCCGACACCGCCATGCGCGAAAAGGACGGTCACGAGACCAAGTTGCCTACCTACGAACACCACATGCTATGCGACGAGCACGGCGTCTTTCCGGCCACACTGGACAAGTGGGAAGTCGCGGTGCTGAAAGCGGAAATGCAGCGCAAGGGGTTCAAGTGCTGGTACCGCAACCCCAGCCGGCCGAGTCAGGATTCGCTAGGCATCGCCTACAAGGATGACGACCAGTACAAGATCATGCGGCCCGACTTCGTGTTTTTCGCGGAGGATACGCACGGCCATGTCGTTGCTGACATCATTGACCCGCACGGCACCCACCTGAGCGACGCTCTGCCAAAACTGCGAGGACTAGCGTTGTACGCCGCAACCCACGGTGACAACTATCGGCGCATCGTGTCCGTTGCCGAGAGTGGCGGTAGGTTACGCGCGCTGGACTTGAGGCGTGTCGACGTTCGCGCTGCTGTTACCGAAGCCAAGAGTGCGGCGGGTCTGTTTTCTCAAGCACTGGCGGGCGATTACGAATAGGCCCGCAAACTCGGCTTGTTGCTCACGCAGAGCCTCATGAGATTCTGCATACCGCGGAGGTGCGGACGATCCCGTTGAAGGGGCTGTCCGACGGCGCAAGCGACTTCAACGCGGGCGTTCAATCTCGCTGACTGCCAGGACCTGCGCAATGTGCGTGCCGTCCCAGCGATAGATAAGGTGCTGCGTCTGCACGCAGGGCGCGACGACGTCGGGATAAAACGCGGCAAGGCATTCGCCGCCGGCATGCCGCACGCTGTCATAGACGATGCCGTTGGCACCGCCCGCGCGCAGCGTGCGGGCCAGCGCGACGCTGGCAACGTAGCTGTCGGGCGCGTGGACTTGCGGCCAGCCGCCGCGGATATCGTGCAGTTTGCTGTCGACGCTGGTGCGGTAGCAGCGCATCTGCAGGTCGCATGTCGGCTCGGCGGTGGCGGCGAGGAATTGCTCGCGGTGATGGACGGTTTCCTCGACGGCGGTGGTCACGCTGTGGCCGGCATAGAACACGCCCCAGCTGCCGTCGGAAAAGCGGCTGCCTTGCGGATTCAAGTGCGTGAAGGCAGCCATCACCGGCGTGCTGCCGGGGCCGGCCAGGCGGCGCGCCGCCGGCACCAGCACGAGTGCGCCAGCCTCGTCGCGCAGGCGCGGATTGGTCAGCGCCTCCAGCGCAAACACCGCATCCAGGTCGGCGGCGTCAGCAATGCGGTCGTACACGCCAACCGGCGGGAAGCGGCTGGACACGATGCGATACGCCTGACTCCAGCGGATGCGGCGCACGGGCGGCAAGGGCGTGGACATGGTTCTTCGTCAGGCCTGGGTTTGTGGCGAGGATGAGCATCGCGGGTACGCGTCGCGCCGGCTGCGACTGGTGCCGGTGGCCCGCTCAGCCGCGCTGCGCATCCAGATACTGGCGCACCACGTACAGGTCGGCGACGTTGCCCGAAAGCATGCGCGCCAATGCACTGCTGCCGGCAAACAGCGGCGCGGTGTTGGGCTTGCGCAGCCACGCGTCGGCCTGGGCCGGGTCGGGAAACAGGATTTGCAGCGACTTCCAGATGCCCAGCAGGTAGCTGATGCGTTCCAGCGTGTCGCGGCCCGGCGCGCCGTCACGCTCGCGCTTCCACTTGTAGAACGTGGACTCGGGCGGATCGCCCAGCAGGCGGCGCTGCTCGGCCATGCGCAAATCCCAGCACTCGGCCAGCTTGAAGAAAGCGCGCAGCGCCGGTGCCGCCAGATTGGCGTCGTGCGCCGCGTAGCGGGGGGCGGCTTCGGCAATGCGGGTTGAGTGCGTGGCCATGGCGGCTCTCTGTCCACGTAAAGTCGTGTTGAATATTACTTCATATGTAAATATCGCGCCAGCCGACCTACCCCTGCGCCTGTTGCTTGGCGGCAGCGGTCGCATCGGCACAATCGCAGCTGAAATCCGGCTCCGGCCCGCCTTCGGCAATGAAGCGTTCGATGCGTGCCTCCAGCACCGGCAGCGGCACCGAGCCAGTGGACAGCACGGTGTCGTGGAAGGCACGCAGGTTGAACTTCGCCCCCAGCGCCTGCTCGGCCTTGCCGCGCAGCTCGCGAATCTTCAGATAACCCAGTTCGTAGGACAGCGCCTGGCCCGGCCAGCTGATGTAGCGATCGACCTCGTTGGCGATTTCGCGCGTCGACAGTGCGGTGTTGACCGTCAGGTAGTCGATGGCCTGCTGCCGGCTCCAGCCCAGATGATGGACGCCGGTGTCCACCACCAGGCGGCAGGCGCGCCACATCTGGTAAGTGAGGTAGCCGAATTTCTCGTAGGGCGTCTGGTAGATGCCCATCTCGTTGCCGAGGTATTCCGAGTACAGGCCCCAGCCTTCGCCGTAGGCCGAGATATAGCCGTTGCGGCGGAATGCCGGCTGGCCATGGCTTTCCCGTGCCAATTCCAGCTGCAGGGCATGGCCCGGATAGGACTCGTGCAAGGTCAGTGCCGGCACGTTGAACAGCGGCCGCGAAGGCAGGTCGTAAGTGTTGACCAGATATTCATCGGCACCACCGCGGCCGGAGGTGTAGTACGGCGCGATGTCGGCTGGCACCGGCACAATGGTGAAGCGCGCGCGCGGCAAGTGGCCAAACAGTTTGGCCATCTGGCCGTCCACTTGCTTGGCCACCCAGGCGCTGCGCATCAGCAGCTCCTGCGGTGTCTTGGCATAAAACTGCGGGTCGGTGCGCAGAAAGTTCAGGAACGATGCAAAGTCGCCCTTGAAACCAGTCTGCGCCATCACGTCCAGCATCTGCTGGTGAATCTGCGCCACCTGTTCCAGGCCGATGCGGTGGATGGCGTCCGGGTCGAGATCAAGCGTGGTGTATTGGCGGATTTGCGCGCGGTAATACGCCTTGCCGTCAGGCATGGCCTCGGCCGCCAGCGTGGTGCGCGCGCGCGGCACGTAGTCGTCACGGAAAAACTTCAGCAACTTGGCGTAGGCCGGGATCACCTGGCTTTCAATGCGTTGTGCGGCAGCGGCTTGCAACTCCCGCGCCTGGGTCGCGTCGATGCTTGCCGGCAAACGCTTGAACGGTGCATAGAAGCTGGCCTGCGTCGGGTCGGTGAGTTCGGCCACGGCGGCAATGGAGACGTCGCGCCCGGCCAGCACCTCGCGCGGCACGCTGAAACCGCGCTTGAGGCCGGCGCGCATGTTGGCAATCTGCTGGTCGATGTAGGCCGGTATCTGGCCCAGCCGATCCAGGTAATGCTGGTAGTCGGCCATCGTCGCCAGATGGTCGCCGTCAAGCTGGTAGCCCAGATCCGACCAGAACGCCGAGTCGCTGTTGAACGGCATTTGCCAGGTCTTGAATTTCTGCTCGGCGATGAAGTTGTCGATCTGCGCACGATAGACGGCGTAGTTGGTCTGGTTGGCTGCCGACAATTGCGCCACGTCGATGCCATCCAGTTGGCCCTGCACCTTTTGCCAATAGGCCAGGCGCTTGGCCTGGCTGGCTGCGTCCACGTCGTCCAGGCGACCGGCATTGGGCTGTGCCTCGCCTGACACGCTGATGCCGGACTTGCCCGTGCGCCACGCCCATTCGGTGGTGTAGATGGCCTTGAATTGCGCGTCGGCATCCGCGGCCTTGGTCGACTGCGGTGATGGCGTGGCGGCCTGGGTCGGCAACGGCGTGACCGTCATCGCCATGGTGGCCAGACAGGCGAGCAGCAAGGTCTTGTTCACAGGCGGTTCCTTGGATAACAGGCGCAGGGTGACGGGGCGTCGCCAGCGCGGGCGGCGACACGTCGATGATGCACGCTCCGGCGCGCCATTGGCCAGTTTGCCGGGCGGCGTCGCGGCGGCTGGCACTTCGCCTGCCGGCCCGGGACAATGGGCAACCTGCCTTGCCTGTGGAGTCGCCATGCGCCGCGTCACGCTGATCCAGTTTTTGATCGAGGAGCGCCGCGCCGGCCACATCGATGCCGAGCTCTCGTTGCTGATCGAAGTGGTGGCGCGCGCCTGCAAGCGCATTGCCGTGGCCACCGGCAAGGGCGCGCTGGGTGGTGTGCTGGGTCTGGCGGGCGACAGTGCCGCGCCCAGCATCAACGTGCAGGGCGAGGCGCAGAAGAAGCTCGACGTGCTGTCCAACGAGATCCTGCTGGAAGCCAACGCCTGGGGTGGCCATCTGGCCGCGTGCGCGTCGGAGGAGATGGCCGAACCGCAGCAGATTCCGGACGGCTATCCCAAGGGCAAGCACCTGTTGTTGTTTGATCCGCTGGATGGCTCATCCAACATCGACGTGAACATCTCGGTCGGCACGATCTTTTCCGTGTTGCGCTGCCCGGATGGCGTGACCGAGCCGACCAGCGCCGATTTTCTGCAGCCGGGCACCCGCCAGCTGGCCGCCGGCTATGTCGTGTACGGATCGGCCACGGTGCTGGTGCTGACCTTTGGCCACGGCACGCACGAGTTCACGCTGGAACGCGAGGTTGGCAGCTTCATCCTCACCCGTCGCGACATCCGCATTCCCGCGCAGACGGCGGAGTTTGCCGTCAACATGTCCAACCAGCGTCATTGGCAGGCCCCCATGCAGCGCTACATCGCCGAGCTTCTGGCCGGCAGCGCCGGGCCGCGCGGCAAGGATTTCAACATGCGCTGGGTAGGCTCGATGGTGGCCGACGTGCATCGCATCGTGACCCGCGGCGGGGTGTTTTATTACCCGCTCGATGCGCGCAACGCCGCCCAGGGCGGCAAGCTGCGGCTGATGTACGAGGCCAATCCCATGGCGTTTGTCATCGAGCAGGCTGGCGGTGCCGCCAGCACCGGGCGCGAGCCGATCATGGCGGTGCAGCCCAACGCCTTGCATCAGCGCATAGCGGTGCTGCTTGGCTCGCGCGAGGAAGTCGCCGTCGCCGTGCGCTGCCACGCCGAGGCCGACGCCGCCCGCGCCACGCCGTAGACTCGCGTTTTTCCCAGCCGCCAAACGCCATGTCGTTGCCCCGCCAGTGTCTGTTGCTGCTTGCCGTGCTGCTGCTGGGTGGCTGCGCCCACGCCGACAAGCCGGTGCCGCCGCCGGTGGCGCCGGTCAACGTGCCGCCGGCGCCGCTGAAGATTGGCCTGGCGCTGGGCGGTGGCGGGGCCAAGGGGTTTGCGCACATTGGCGTCATCAAGATGCTCGCAGCCAGCGGTATCCACGTCGATGTCGTGGCCGGTACCAGTGCCGGCAGCGTGGTCGGCGCGTTGTACGCCAGCGGCATGGACCCGTTCCAGCTGCAGCAACGCGCGTTTGATCTGGACGAGGCGAAGATTCGCGACGTGCGTTTGTTTTCCGGTGGCCTGGTGCAAGGTCGCAAGCTGGAGGATTACGTCAACGCGCTGGTCGACCAGCGGCCCATCGAACGCCTGGGCCTGCCGTTTGCCGCAGTGGCGACCGAGCTCGATACCGGCAAGCGCGTGGTGTTCGTGCGCGGCAATACCGGGCAGGCGGTACGTGCTTCCAGCAGCATTCCCGGCGTGTTCGAGCCCACGCGCATCGGCGCGCATCGCTATGTCGATGGCGGCGTGGTCAGCCCGATCCCGGTCGATGCCGCGCGGCAGCTGGGGGCGGATTTCGTCATCGCCGTGGATATTTCCGCGCAGCCCGACGGCACCAAGCCACAGGGCATGGTCAACATTGTCGGTCAGGCGCTGGCCATCATGGGCCGGCAACTGGCGACGCAGGAGGCCGCGCGTGCCGACGTGGTGATCCGCCCGCAGGTGGTGGCCATCGGCACTGCCGATTTTGCGCAAAAGGACCAGGCCATTCTTGAGGGCGAGAAGGCCACCCTGGCGGCCATGCCGGAAATCCGCCGCCGGCTGGCGCTGGCACGCACGAGCCGGGCGACACCTGCGCTCACGCCGTGATGGTCGCGCCTACGGCCGGCCCTTGGCGCTGATGCGCGCCAGATGCGCGGCCAGTGAACCGGCGGACAACTCGCCGATCTTGGTGTCGCGCAAGTGGCCATCGGCGTCGACGAACAGCGTGGTGGGATAGCCGCGCACGCCGTAATAGCTGGACAAATCCATATTGGTGTCGATCAGCACGTGATCGAGCTTGAGGCCTTCGTGCTTCAGGAAGCCCGCCACGATGGCGCTGGATTCCCCCTGGTTGGCAAATACGAAACGGTAGTCCGGCATGGACGCCTGCGCCGCCGCCAGCGTCGGCATTTCACGCCGGCACGGCGCACACCAGGTGGCCCAGAAATTGATGACCGTCGGTTGCCCGCGCAGATCGGTCAGTGCCACGCGCTGGCCATCCAGATCGGTGAGCGTCACATTTGGCAAGGGCTGCTGCGTGCTGGCAGCCAGGGTGCTGGTGGTCAGCCATGCCAGGCCCCACGCCAGCACGCCAGCGCCCAGTGCGGCCGGCAGCGCGCGGCGCAACGCCGGTCGTCGCCACGCCACGACGGCACCGGCCAGCAGCAGGCCGAGCAAGCCGGCCAGCGGATCAAAGCCGCTGTCGCGAATGTTGAGGATGGACAACGGGCGCTGCACATACTGCGGCCACCAGCTGGCGACAAAGGCCACCCGCGCCAGCACCAGCGCGCACACCAACACCAGCAAGGCGGCATTGCCGGCGTCGGCATAACCGCGTTTCTTGAGAAAGGCGTTGACGCCCAGCCCGGCAACCACCCCCAGCAGCAAGGCAATCACGGCGGTGGAAAACAGCAGCGGTCCGACATTCACGGCACACTCCGTGGCGGCGCCCGACGCGCCGCAAACCGCCACTTTAACCGCGCGCGCCGCCGGAGCGCCGCAGCCGTCGTCATGGACACCAGTACACCGACACCGGCACGCGCTGCTGGGTCAGCACCGCGCGTATCGGATACGTGCCGGCGTGCTCGGCCGCGCGCAGCACGCCCAGTTTGTGCGCGCCGGTAATGAGCAGGTACAGCGCCCGCGTGTCGAGCACCACGGGCAGGGTCAGGGTGATGCGCGGCTCGACCGCGGCCGTGGCGCGCATCGGCAGCACCAGCGCGGTGGTGTCGGCATCCAGCGCCGCATCCAGATGGTCGCCGCCGGGGAAGAACGACGCGGTATGGCCGTCGTCGCCCATGCCCAGCACCAGCGCGTCAAACGGTCGCGGCATGGCGGCGATGCGCGCCGATGCCTGCGCCAGCCCGGCTTCCGGCGTGGCGTCACCGGTATACAGCGGCACGAAGGTCGCGGCAGCAGCCCGGTCGACCAGCAGGGTGTCGCGCACCAGTGCGGCGTTGCTGCGCGGATCGGTCGGCGCCACCCAGCGTTCATCGACCAGGGTCACCTGCACGGCGCGCCAATCCAGCGCTTCACGCGCGAGGCAGCCGAAAAAGTCGCGCGGCGTCGTGCCGCCGGACACCGCCAGCGTGGCGTGTCCGCGCTCGGCCAGCGCGGTACGCAGGCGTTCGGCAATGCGCTCGGCCAAGGCACGGGCCTGCGCCTGGCAGTCGGTGAAGCTGTGCATGGTGATGGGTGTCGGCATGATCGTGATGCTGTGGATGACGGGATGTCGCCCAGTATGCGCACCTGCGCGTGAAGTGCGCGCAAGGCGTGCCACGCGGCTTGCTGCAGTGGTCTGGTATTGGTATTGTCCACGCATGCAGACTGCCCTTGCCAGGGAATTCCGTCGTCTCGACCGCGACCGTCATGCGCGTGAGCCGCTGGCGTACCTGCGCCTGCGCCGCGCGCTGCGCAACGTGCTGGCGCAGCCGGACACGCAGCCTGGCCAGGCATTGCCGAGCGAGCGTGAGCTGGCGCAGACGCTGGCCGTGTCGCGCGTCACCGTGCGCAAGGCACTGGCGGCATTGATCGCTGATGGCCTGTTGGTGCAGCGGCAGGGTGCCGGCACGTTCGTGGCGCGCCGCCTGGTCAAACCCATCGCGCGCCTGAGCAGTTTCAGCGAGGATCTGCGCGCGCGCGGCTGGCATCCACATTCGCGCCGTCTTGCCTGCGCGATCGTTGCCGGCACGGCGGAGGAAACCTCGGCGCTCAATCTCGCCGCTGGCGCTTTGGTGCTGCGGCTTGATCGCGTGCGCTACAGCGACGACGAGCCGCTGGCGCTGGAGCATGCCGTGGTGCCGGCCAGCGTGCTGGATGACCCGGCACGGGTGGGCGATTCGCTGTACACCGCGCTGGAACAATGCGGCTGCCGCCCGCGCCATGCGGTGCAGCGTCTACGCGCCGTGGTGCTGACCGCTCGCCAGGCGCGCTGGCTGCAGGTTGCCGCCGGCAGCGCGGCGCTGGCCATCGAGCGGCGTGGCCTGCTTGATGACGGGCGCGTGGTGGAGTTCACGCGCTCGTGGTATCGCGGCGACCGCTATGACTTTGTTGCCCAATTGCATGCTGACCGGAGTGCGCCGTGAATCCTGATGACACCTTGATGGCGCGCGAGGCGCGCGAGTCGGCCGATGTGCTGGCGCGCCAGTTTGCTGCCAATGACGCAGTGGTCAGCGCGCTGGCCGCGGCGCTGCGCAAGGACCCGCCGCGCTTCATCGTCACCTGCGCGCGCGGCAGCTCCGACCATGCGGCGGCCTTTGCCAAGTACGTGTTTGAAACCCGGCTGGGTATACCGGTGGTTTCGGCCTCCCCATCGGTCAGCTCGGTGTACGCCGCTCCGCAGCAGTGGCGCGGCGCGTTGTTCATCGCCATTTCGCAATCGGGCAAGAGCCCGGATTTGCTGCGTACCGCGCGCGCCGCACAGGCTGCCGGTGCGCGTGTCGTGGCGATGGTCAATGTCGAGGCCTCGCCGCTGGCGGCGCTGGCCGATACGGTGATTGCGCTGCACGCCGGCCCCGAGCGCAGCGTCGCCGCCACCAAGAGCTACCTTGCCGCGCTGGGCGCGGTGCTGCACTTGTGCGCGCGCTGGCACGGCGATGTCGATCTCGATGCGGCACTGGCAACCTTGCCGGTCGCCTTGCGTGCGGGTTGGAATGCGGACTGGTCGGCGCTGACCGATGGCCTGGTCGAGGCGCGCGGGCTGTTTGTGGTCGGTCGCGGTTTTGGTCTGGGTATTGCGCTGGAGGCGGCACTGAAGTTCAAGGAAACCTGCAGCCTGCACGCCGAGGCGTTCAGCGCGGCCGAGGTCAAGCATGGGCCCATGGCCCTGGTCGGGCCGGGTTTCCCGGTACTGTGTTTTGCCCAGGACGACGACACGCTGGAAGGCACGCTGGCCGTGGCGCACGAGTTTCGCCAGCGCGGCGGGAAAGTGTGGGTGGCGACGCCCAGCGGCTCGGGCGCGGGCATGTTGCCGGTGGCGACCGGCCTGCCGGCCATGTGCACGCCGCTGGTCATCATCCAGAGCTTCTACCGCGCGGCCAGCGCACTGGCCTTGAGCCGCGGCCTCAACCCCGACGTGCCGCCGCACCTCAACAAAGTCACCGAAACGGTCTGAGCCCCGCGCGCACGCGGCGCGTTCCTGTCGTCAGTTGCAAGGAGTCGATCGTGACCGTCGCCCTCACCCATGCCCATGTCCTCACGCCGCAAGGCTGGCGCGACGATGCCGCCGTATTGATCGATGGCGGGCGCATCGTCGGCGTGTTGCCGGCGGGCGATCCGCGCGTGCGTGCGGCACGGGGCCACGACCTCGCCGGCGCCACCTTGCTGCCCGGGTTCATTGACGTGCAGGTCAATGGCGGCGGCGGCGTGCTCCTCAACGATGCCCCCAGCGTGGAAGGCATGGCCGCCATCGCCAGCGCGCATCGCCGCTTTGGCACCACCGGCCTGCTGCCGACCTTGATCAGTGACGACATCGCGGTGCTGCGCCGTGCGCTGGACGCCGTCGAGCAGGCCCTGGCGACGGGCGTGCCGGGCGTGCTCGGTATCCATCTGGAAGGCCCATTCCTCGCTCCGGCGCGCAAGGGCGTGCACAACCCGACGTGGTTCCACGACCCGGCCGGCGTGGAACTCGATCTGCTGTGCGCGCCGCATCGGGGCGTGCGCGTGCTGACGCTGGCGCCGGAACGCGTGCCGCCGGCCGTCATCCGCCGCCTGGTTGCCGCTGGCGTCATCGTCTGTGCCGGCCATACCGCCGCCGACTACGCCACCGTTCGCGCCGCGCTGGATGCCGGCGTACGCGGCTTCACCCATCTGTTCAACGCCATGACGCCCATGGGCAGCCGCGAGCCCGGCGTGGTCGGCGCCGCGCTGGACGATGCCGACAGCTGGTGCGGGATCATCGTCGACGGCCGTCACGTGCACCCGGCCAGCCTGCGCGTCGCCATTCGCGCCAAGCCGCGCGGCAGGATGCTGCTGGTGACCGACGCCATGCCGCCGGTCGGCGCGGCCGGGGCCACCTTCGTGCTCAACGGCGAGCCCATCATCATCAAGGACTGCGTGTGCCAGACCGCGCAAGGCGTGCTGGCCGGCTCGGCGCTGGACATGGCCACCGCCGTGCGCAACGCCGTGGCCTTGCTGGACCTGCCACTGGATGAAGCCGCGCGCATGGCCAGCACGTATCCGGCCGACTTCCTCGGCCTCGGCGCAAGCCACGGCCGCATTGCCCCCGGCAGCCGTGCCGACCTGGTCGCCCTCTCCGCCGATGGCCACGTTCAACGCACCTGGATTGCCGGCGTGGCTTCGTAGGCGCGCATTCTGCGCGCGATGCTCTTGCACTGGTGTTGAGTAACGGCCAGAGCTTTCGAGCGCCTGCGGCGCCCGAGTAACTTTCTCTCGCTTGCCCGAGAGAAA
>CAZMPZ010000033.1:0-16112 GCA_964568445.1 uncultured Rhodanobacter sp.
GAGAAGATCTTCAACCTCAAGGCCATGGGCGCCGAAGTGGTGCTGACCCGCTCGGACGTGGCCAAGGGCCATCCCGAGTATTACCAGGACATGGCCGCCCGCATTGCGCGCGAGACGCCGGGAGCCTATTTCATCAACCAGTTTGGCAATCCGGACAATCCCGCCGCGCACATCGCCGGCACCGGCCCGGAAATCCTTGAGCAGATGGACGGCAAGGTCGACGCCATCGTCATCGGCTGCGGCTCGTCGGGCACCATGACCGGGCTGTCGCAGTTTTTTGCCAAGCATTCGCCGGACACGGAAATCATCCTGGCCGACCCGGTCGGTTCGGTGCTGGCGCAGTACATCAACGAAGGCACGCTCACCACCAAGACCGCCAGCTGGATGGTCGAGGGCATCGGCGAGGATTTCCTGCCGCCCATCAGCGACTTCAGCCATGTGCGCAAGGCTTACGCCATTTCCGATCAGGAAAGCTTCCTGATGGCGCGCGAGCTGCTGGCCAAGGAAGGCGTGCTGGGCGGTTCGTCCACCGGCACGCTGGTTGCCGCCGCACTGAAGTACTGCCGCGAGCAGACCCATGCCAAGCGCGTGGTGACGCTGGTGTGCGACACCGGCAACAAGTACCTGTCGAAGTTCTACAACGATTACTGGATGCTGGACAACGGCTTCATTGCACGCGAGCAGCACGGCGACCTGCGCGACCTGCTGCTGCGCCCGTTCGCGCAGCGCGGCACGGTCGTGGTGGGCCCAGGCGAACAGCTGATCACGGCTTACACACGCATGAAGCTGTACGACGTCTCGCAGCTGCCGGTGGTCGATGGCGACAAGCTGGTGGGCATCGTCGATGAATCGGACGTGCTGATGCACGTCTACGCCGACGAGTCGCGGTTCAAGGACACGGTCACCACGGCCATGATCACGCAGCTCAACAAATTGCCGGCCAGCGCCTCCATCCAGGACCTGCTGCCGGTGTTTGAGCGCGGGCATGTCGCCATCGTCATGGATGGCGACCAGTTTCTTGGCATCATCACGCGTATCGACCTGCTCAATTACCTGCGGCGCAAAGTCAACTGAGCGGCAGCTGTCGCGACATGTCGGCGTAGCGCTGCCGGTGACACTGGACATCGACTGAAGGGAGCTGACCCATGTGTGGAATCGTTGCCGCCGTTGCCCAGCGGGATGTCGCGCCGCTGCTGATTGCCGGACTCAAGGCGCTGGAATATCGCGGCTACGACTCGGCCGGCCTGGCCGTGCTGCACGACGGCGCACTGCGCCGCGTGCGCGCCAAGGGCAAGGTGCGCGAAATGGAGGCGCTGTATCTGGCCGACCCGTTTGCCGGCACGACCGGCATCGCACACACGCGCTGGGCCACGCATGGCGCGCCAAGCGAGGCCAACGCCCATCCCCACGTGGCCGGCCGCATCGCCATCGTGCACAACGGCATCATCGAGAACCACGTCGCGCTGCGCAGCCAGCTGGAAGCGCGCGGGCGCGTCTTCACCTCGCAGACCGACACCGAAGTGATGGCGGTGCTGATCGACGAACACGTCCGCGCCGGCATGGGGCTGCGCGAGGCCGTGCTGGCCACGGTGCGCGAACTGGACGGCGCCTATGCCATTGCCGTCATCGACCGTGAGGCGCCCGACCGCGTGATTGGCGCGCGGCGGGGTGCGCCGCTGCTGGTCGGCCTGGGCATCGGCGAAAACTTCCTCGGCTCCGACGCGCAGGCGCTGATCCAGGTCACCCATCGCATGCTGTACCTGGAAGAAGGCGACGTGGCGGAAATCACGCGCGATGCCGTGGCGGTCTTCGACCTTGGCGGCCAACCAGTCGAGCGGCAGGTGCAGCACAGTGAATTGACCGCCGATGCCGTCGAGCGTGGCCAATACCGCCATTACATGCAGAAGGAAATCTTCGAGCAGCCGAGGGCCATTGCCGACACGCTGGAGGCCCGCCTCGGCCCGCATGGCGTGTTGCCTCACATCTTCGGCATCGATGCCGATGCATTGCTCTCGCGCACCCGCAGCGTGCACATCGTTGCCTGCGGCACCAGCTACAACGCCGGGCTGGTCGCCAAGTACTGGATCGAGGCGCTGGCACAATTGCCGGTCAGCGTCGAGGTCGCCAGCGAATACCGCTACCGCCAGGTCGTGGTCCCGGCCGACACCTTGTTCGTGGCCATTTCCCAATCCGGCGAGACGGCCGACACGCTGGCCGCCATGCGCGAATCGCGCCAGCGCGGCTACCTCGGCACGCTGGTGATCTGCAACAGCCCCGAGTCGTCGCTGGTGCGCGAGGCCGACCTCAAGTTGATGACCCGCGCCGGCCCGGAAATCGGCGTGGCTTCGACCAAGGCCTTCACCACGCAACTGGCCGCGCTGGCGTTGCTGGCGCTGGAGCTGGCCGGCCGCAACGGGATCGAACGCGCGCGCTGCGAGGCGTTGTGTGCCGAGCTGCGGCACCTGCCGCGCGCGGTGGAGCAGGCGCTGACGCTGGAGCCGGCCATCATCAAGCTGGCCGAGGAGTTCATCCCCCGCCAGCACGCCCTGTTCCTCGGCCGCGGCGTGCACTATCCGGTGGCGCTGGAAGGCGCCCTCAAGCTCAAGGAAATCTCCTATATCCACGCCGAGGCCTATCCGGCCGGCGAGCTCAAGCACGGGCCGCTGGCGCTGGTGGACGAAACCATGCCGGTGGTCGCCGTGGCTCCCAATGGCTGGCTGCTGGACAAGCTCAAGTCCAACCTGCAGGAGGTGCGCGCGCGCGGCGGCCGGTTGATCGTGTTTGCCGATGGCGAGGCCAGCATGGATGGCATGGCCGACAATGGCGTGATGCTGCGCGTGGCTTCCGGCGGCGCTTTCATCGCGCCCGCCGTATTCACCATCCCGTTGCAACTGCTGGCCTATCACGTCGCCGTGCAGCGCGGCACCGATGTCGACCAACCGCGCAACCTGGCCAAATCCGTCACCGTGGAATAACGCACAAGGCGATGCGCCTGCGGGAAACCGCGCACCGGATGGCTGATCACCAACGTCATCCACGGTGCCAACACCATCAATGACCCAACGGCCCCGCGCTACGCGTCGCCTCCGGCGGGGTAGGCCCGGCCGCCGGTGACGCGGTCGCGGCGTTCGGCATCCTGGGCGGTGAAGACTTCGTGCCAGCCGGCGTTCACCAACAGCGCGCGGGCGGCGGCGCCCTGCTCCCAGCCATGCTCGAACAGCAGCCAGCCACCGGCGATCAGATGCGCGGGTGCGTGGCTGACGATGGTGCGGATGGCGTCCAGGCCGTCGGCGCCCGAAGCCAGCGCGGCGAGTGGCTCGTGGCGCAGGTCGCCGCGCGTCAGATGCGGGTCGTCGCGCGCAATGTAGGGCGGATTGGAGACGATGAGATCGAAGCGCTCGCCGGCCACCGGCGCAAACCAGTCGCCGGCGAGGAAGCGCACGCGTTCCAGGCGATGGTGCCGCGCGTTGCGGCGAGCGACGATCAGGGCCGCGACGCTGGCGTCGCTGGCGGTCACCTGTGCCTGCGCCCGCTCACTCGCCACGGCCAGCGCCACCGCGCCGCTGCCGGTGCCCAAGTCCAGCACGCGGGCCGGAGCCGTCATCGGCAAGTGCGCCAAGGCCAGTTCGACCAGCAGCTCGGTCTCCGGGCGCGGAATCAAGGTGGCTGGCGTCACTTCCAGGTCCAGTGTCCAGAAGCCACGACGGCCAAGGATGTAGGCCACCGGTTCACCGGCGGCACGGCGCGCCACCAGGGCGGCAAACCTTGCCAGCAATGGTGCTTGAACCGGCTCGTCGGCATGCGCAAACAGCCAGCTGCGCGGGCGCTGCAAGGCATGCAGCAGCAGCGCCTCGGCATCCACGCGGGTGCCCAGGCGCTGCGCGGCATCGGCCAGCAATTGGCGCAATTCAGTCATCGTGCGCTGACCCGGGCGTGGTGGCAGGCAAGGGTGGCGGCGCGGCTTCGCGTCGACGCCAGTAGCCGCCGGTCGACCACGCCGCAAACACCCAGCGCATCCAGCCGATCAACGCATTGGCCAGCCACAACGCCCACGCCAGCATGGCCAGCTTGTAGAACCACAACGACACGCTGAGCACACCGCCAACCGCCAGCGGGCCACGACTGCGATCGGCAAACCAGCGCAGGTCCCACGCCGTGGAAGCGTGGCCGGCGACGTGCATGTCCGGCAAGCCCAGCAGGCCTCTCGGTACCGCGCCGATCAGCACCAGCAGCGCCAGCAGCGTCAACACGGCCAGGGCGCATTGCAGCAGGTTGAACCACACCACCGGCCAATGCGCACCCGGCACATGGCGCGCGCGCCAGCCAAGGGCGAGCAGCCAGACCACGACCAGCGCGTACGCACTCCAGGCGAAAGCAGAGAACCCCAGCCCGAGCAGCAGCCAATGCCGCGCGCGCAGCGGCGTCGGCGCAAAACGCGCGAGCAGCCACGCCATCAGGATCAGCACCGCGAGCTGCGACCAATACAACACCGCCGGCCCACTCGCCGGCCCCCACGTCCACAGCACCCAGCGATCGTGCGGCAACTGCAGCGCCAGGTCGACATTGGCCACCGCCGCGCGCAAATCCAGCGTCGGGGTGACGGTGCGCGCGGTCGTACCCTGTGGCCGACGCAGGCGCAGGTGGTAGTCATGCGTGCCCGGCAACAGCGGCAGGCCAAGCTTGCCGTCACGCAGGGCCAGATTGACTGGCACGCCGTCGCGGCTGGCGTCGAGGAGCTGCGCATCGGCGGGCAGCGCGATGGTGTGCTCGCCGCCGCGCGTGCTGCGTGCGCGCAGCTCCAGCGTGGTCTCGGTGGCGTGCTCGCCGGCCCGCGCGGTCAGCTGCACGCCATCGAATGCCAGGCTGTCGCCAGCCACCGCCACCGGCTGGTTGAAGGCCAGCTGCAGGGTCTCGCCAGGCAGCGGTTGGTAGCGCAAGCCCTCGTCGCTGGCACTGGTCGGCACGCCCTTGGCATCGACATGCCACAGCGGCGAAGCGTGCACCTCCCACGTTTCGGCACGCTCGCCCAATGCCGGCGCGTGCAGCGACAGCGTGGTGGCGCGATCCAGCCGGCTGCGCCACCGCACCGTGGTGGCATTGGCGTTGAACGTGATGTCGATGCGCCCGTCCTTGACCAGTACGCCCTCGCCTTGCGGATGTTCGCCCGGCAGCAGCGGCAGGCTGACATTGAAGCCGCCTTCCTGCGGCGCCATGCGCGTGACGGTGTTGTCCACGGTCCAGTCCACGCCCAGCTGCAGGCTGCGGGTGAGGCGCACATACGGCGGGAAACCCTGCGCCAGCGACGGGTTCTGGCCGTCATCGGCCACGCGCTGGCGCTGCACGGCAAGGCTGTCGCCCAGTAACCGCCCGGCATCGACACCAGCCAGCGACCAGCCCTGGCCGGCAAACGTCACGCGCTGCGGACGCAGCACGAAACCGAGATTGGCGCTGTCCACGGCACCGATGCGATAACGCAGGCTGACGACGTGCACGCCGCGCTCAAGCCGCACCAGCAGCTGATCGCCCTGACGCCGCAGCGGCGGCGCGGCCTGGCCGTCGACGCCAACCGACAGCAGCTGCAAGCCATCGTCCGGCCGTGGCAAGGGCATGGCCACGCTTGCCCCGACGTGGGCCTGCAGCGTGAGCTCCAGCGTGTCGCCGCTGGCGGCCACCTGTGCCTGCGCCAAGGTGGCGCACGTCGGTGCGCACTTGGGCGCTTCGGTCAAGCGTGCCTGCAGCTGGCTCAGCAATTCCTGGCTGGGCAGGCTCTGCGCGTGGCCGGTCGCGGGCAGCAGCGCCATGGCCAGCAAGGCACTGCCGGCCGCTGCGCCGCCAAAGCGGCGCCAACGTGCACCCAACGGCACGCGCGGCGGCAGCAATCCGGGCAGCAGGCGGGCCAGCAGCAACACCAGCAAGCCGACCATCAACACCCGCAGCAGGCGCACCAGCCACGCCGGCGCAATCACCAGTCGCAGGCTTTGCTGCGCGGTCACCGGGCCAGACCAGGCCAGCCGATAGTTGTTGCCCTGATCCCACTGCGGCATGCCCGCGCCGGCCTGGATCACGTTGCGGGTGTCGACTTCACGGCTGACGCCGACTGGCGCACCGGGAGCGCCCTGTGCGCCGGTGCCGGCAACCATCACGGCATCCAGGGCGGTTGCCGATACCCTGCGCGCCGATGGCGACGCCGGTGGCGCGGGTGGCGGCGGCGGCAATTCGGATTCCACCATCCTCTCCTGCTTTTGCGCCGCTGCCGGAGCGTGGGAGCGGGAGCTTGTCGCCTGCTGCATGGCGGCGCTTTCCAGCTGTGGGTACAGCGCCAACTGCCACTGCGTCGCGGCGAAGGGCAAGGTCCACAACACTGCCAGCGCGAACATGGCAACCGCACCGATGCGCGCGGCGACATGCAGCCGCCCGGCGGGCAACGCGCGCAGCAGCAACACCAGTACCAGGATCAATGCCAACGTCCACAGCGGTGCACCACCTTCGTGCTGGGCCAGCGCCAGATATACCGCCGTCAGCGCCGCCCACAGCCAGCCCAGCGCACGGCCGGCCAGCAAGGCCACCAAGGCCAGCACGAACAGATCCAGCAAACTCCACTGCGCCACCCACGAGTCGGGCGAGCGATCCACCCCGGTCGTGCCCAGCAGGCGATAACCGCTGGGCAGGTGCAGGCTGGCGTCGATCGATTCCAGCGGCAGCTGCCAGCCGGCACTGGGGATGGCCCCGGCATGCGCGTCCAGGCGCAAGCCGGCATCCAGGTTGAGCTCGCGCGTGCGCACCTCGACACCCCGGCGGCCGGATTGCCCCTGGCTGATGAGCAGCGGCACATCGCCCTGGCTGGCCCGCTGCAGCTGCCACGGCGGCGCGACATCGAGGCGCTGATGCTGGCGCAGCTCGCCGCTGAGGTGATCGGCCACGCTGAGGCCGCGGCCGTCGAAATCCAGCCACAGCTGGCGCGAGAGATGAAGCTGATCGCCCTTGCCGCCTTCCTCGCCGCGCGGCCCCGATTCAATGGCCAGGCCGCTGGCGCCATCCATCACGAAGGCCGGCAAGGCTTGCCAAGCCTGCGGCACGCCGGCGCGCTCGGCGTCGGTAGCGTGGCCATCGACGCGCGTGGCACGCAAGGCCGGGGCATCGGCATAGCTCCAGATTTCCTGTCGCGGCCACGGCGCCGCCGGCAGCTGCAATGCCACCTTGGCCAGCGGCGCAACGGCACGGGCATCCAGCGTCAGCGTCCATTGCCCCGGCCGCAACTGCACGCGCAGCCGGCCATCGGGCTCCAGCCGCGCCGGCAATTCCCCACCCAGCGCGGTGGCGACAAAGCCGACCGGCAACACCGGACCCAGCACCAGCTCGCGCGCGCTGCCGGCTACGTTCCATTGCAGCCGCGTTTCCAGCGTCGCCGGCAAACCATCGTCAAGACGCCGATACACACGCAGCGCCAGGGCGTCGCTGGCACGCTGGGCAGCCGCCGCCTCGCCCAGCGTAAGCTGGTCGCCATGGCGCTCGATCCGGGCCACGCCGACACCGTCGACACTGAGCGTCACCAGCCCGATGGACGCCGGCACGCGCAACCGCGCCGGTCGACGGGTCCACGGCAGGTCGCCGCGCAACGCATAGTCTCCCGCCGCCAGCCACACCATCGGCTGGCCGGCGCGCTGCAACACCGGTGCGTCCTGGTTGTTGGCGCTGACCTGTTGCGGCCAGCTCTGCGCGTCGCCGGGCAAGGCCACCCAGCTGGGCGCATCGACATGGGCGTCCAGACTGAAGTGCCCGCCATCGGCACCCGCCGCCAGCTGCAACCGTCCCGGCCACGCGCACGAGCGATTGCCGGCACCCGGCTGTTCGGTGGCAAGAAACGGACAGGCGTGCTGCGGCACGTCGTGCAGCACCCAGCCCTGCCAATCGCGCAGCGGCGGCGGCACGTCCTGCGCCATGAGCGGCGCGACCAGCGCCAGACACAACCCCAGCATCCATCCGCAGCGATGTCGCATGTGTCGATCCTCCGTCCCGGGGAGGCCAGTGTGCCCGATTGGCGGTCATTGGTAGAGAGGCGCCTCAATGGCGATACGAACCTGACCCGGCGCTGGTCTGGTGCAGCGCCGGATTCAAGATTGGCCTCAGGCCTGCTTCAAGCCCGTTGTCAGCCGCTGGACAGCTGGAGTGCCGTGGTGTCCATGAAGCGCCCCAGGGCAGGTTCATCGTGTGCGGGCGCGGCACACTCACGCGGCAGCGACATAGCGCCCCGTTGCTTCCTGCACAGTCCAGGGTTGCCACGGATTGAACAGCGCTACGCCAGTGGGCGCCAAGTCGGCCATGTTGCGCGTCACCACGGTCAATCCATGAACCAGCGCGGTGGCGGCAATCAGTGCATCGCGTTCCGGGCGCGGATCGGGTACGTGCAGGCGCGCGCAACGCTTCACCACCACTTCGTCCACCGCCAGCACGCGTCCGGCAAACGCCGGCGTCACGCGCCGATCCAGCCATGCGCGCAGCAACGCGCCCTGGGCGGCGTCGCGCCGCTCCATGCGCAACACGCCGATTTCCAGTTCCATCAAGGTCATTGTGGACACGAAGCAACTGGACACATCCATCTGTGCCAGCCAGGCCGTGACGCGGGAATCGGCCTTGCCACGGAGGGCTTTGTACAGTTCGGACACGACATCGGTATCGAGCAGATACATCGGCTGGGCGCCCGGTCAATCGTCGAAATCAGGCACCCGCAAGTTGATGTCCAGTTTGGGCGGATCGAAGTCGATGTCGGGCACGCCCGGCATGCCCAACGCATCGAGCAGGCTTCGTCGCCCGCCAGTCAGCCGTTGATATTCCTGCATGCTCAGCAACACATGCGCGGGACACAAAATCGCACGGGCACCCCCACCGGGATGCCCGTGCGACGCCTTGCGATTGGCGTTGAATCAGCGCACGGCGTCGATGGACGCGGCGTCCTGCTTGGCCTTGAGCGCAGCGCACAGCTGGATGGATTCGCTGGTCTGCGCCAGGCCGCGCGCGGCGCCGGTGACATCCTTGAGACGCGGCGTGAAGAACGCCTGCAAACGGTCGACCTCGCCCTGCGAGCAGCCGCCGCCGCCCATCAAGCCGGGCAGGCGGCCGCCGGCAAAGCTGCCGGTGCGCTTGACGATGGCGTCGTAGTTGGCGACCGACCATTGCCACATCGCATCGCGCTGGGCGGCAGTCTCGCGGCTGCCCCGCAGCAGCATGGCCATCTCGCCCACCTTGACCTGCGGATCAAGCCCGAAATTGCGCACCTGCTCGGCCAGTGCCGGGTCCTCGACTGCGCTAAGGCCGCCGAGAATGGCATTGCGCGTGGAGGCATCGCTGGTCTTGGGCAGCTCGGCGATCAAGGCATCGACGGCGCTCTTGCCGTGCTCCTGTACCGCCACGCCCAGCGCATCGCCAAGCAAATCAGGATCGGCGGCAGAGACGTCCAGACGTCCATTCGCCGTGCCCTTGAGCACCGCATCACCTTGCGCCAGCAACGCCTTGCGCACCTCCGGCACCTTGACGTCGAAGGCAAGGAAGCTGGCCAGCGAACTGCGCAGCAAGGCGTCGTCATCCGACTCGCCAGCCTGGCGCTGATAGCCAAGCTGTTGCATGCGCGGCAGGTACGCGGCCGTCGCCCACGCGGCAAGCTTGGCGCGCTGCGCATCGGTGTCTGCCAACCGCGTCCGGATCCAGCCGAAGATGCCCAGCGGCGCGGTGGCAACCTCGCGCACCTTGGAGTTGGTCAGCGGCTTGAGCGCCGCCAAGGTGGTGGCGGCATCCACGTCGCCACGGCGGAAACTGGCCGATACCGCGTCGGCGTAGGCCAGCTGCTCGGCATCGTCCAGCTTGCCGACCTGCGCGGCCAACCTGCCCAGGTCACCGGCATTCATGGCAAAGCGGTAATAGCCCGAGCCGTTGGCGTTGGGCATGACCCAGGTCGGCTGGCTGGCGCCCGGCAGCGCCATGGTGCCATGGGCCTGATCAAACAGGTCGCAGCTCACCTTGCTGCCATCGGCGGTGCCATAGCGCACGCACATCGGCACGCCCCATACCTGCGCCGTGTTGCCCTTGCTGCCGTAGGGGAGGTAGCGGCTTTGGTCGAGCTTGAGCACGGCCTTGCCGTCCTGCTCGGCCACCGTGGCGTGCACGTACGGCACGCCAGGCTGGTTGAGGAAGCTCATGAAGGCATGCTTGAAGCGCTCGCCCTTGCCGGCCGCCGCAGCAATGGCATCGACCAGGTCGATGGCGGTGGCATTGCCGAACTTGTGCGTCTGGATGTAGGCGCGCATGCCCTTCTGGAAGGTCTTGTCGCCGACATAGCCTTCGAACATGCCCAGCACGCTGGCGCCCTTTTGATAGGTGATGCCGTCAAACGCGGTTTCGATGTCGCCATTGCCGGTGATCGGCTGGCGGATCTTGCGCGTGGTGACCAGGCTGTCACCGTTCATCGCACCCTGTGCGCCGCGCACGCGGTCGAGGTCGGCGCGATATTCCGGGTGCACGGCCATGGTGACCTTTTGCTGCATCCAGGTGGCAAAAGCCTCGTTGAGCCACAAGTCGTCCCACCATGCCATGGTGACCGTGTCGCCGGTCCACATGTGCGCCAACTCATGCGCGGTGACGTTGAACGAGCCGCGCACGTTGCGCGCGGGCGAATCCTTGTCCAGCAGCAACAGCCAGTCGCGGAAGGTGACCAGGCCGGGGTTCTCCATGGCGCCAGCGGAGAAGTCCGGCGCGGCAAGCAAGTCCAGCTTGTCGAACGGATAGCCGAAGCCGTAGTAGTTCTCCAGCGCGTGGATGATGCTTGGTGTTTCGGCCAGCACGTGCGCCATGCGCGGCGCCTCGCCAGCCGGCGCCACGCCGCGCAAGGGCAGTGGCGTAGTGCGGTACTTGTCCGGCGCGATGTCCGGCGCCTTGTTGATGTCCCATGGGCCGACGGCAAACGCCACCAGGTACGTCGGCAACGGCCTGGTCTGCGCAAACGTCACCGTCTTCCAGCCCTTGGCCGCCGGCACGGATTTGACCTGCGTGGTATTGGCCACCGCGGTCTGGTCGTCGGGAACGGTGATGGTGATGTCGAACGGCGTCTTGAAGCGCGGCTCGTCGAAGCCGGGGAACGCGAAGCGTGCGCTGATCGGCTCCATCTGCGTCATGGCATAGGGCGCACCCTTGGCCGCCACTTTGTACAGACCCTGCAGCTGCGCGTTGAGCGGCGCGGTGTATTCCAGCTTCAGCGTCAGCGCCTGTGGCTTGAGCGTGCTGCCGAAATCCACGCGTGCCACGCCGGCCTTGGGCTCCACCGCGGTGTAGGTCCCGTCATGCGTCTTGCCGGCGGCATCGATGACGCTGACCTTGGACACCTTGAGCGAATTGCCGTCCAGCCAGACGTGATCGGAGGCCTGCAGCAGCTTGAGCTTGATGATCGTCGTCCCGGAAAAATCCTGCTGCGCCGGATCGACCTTGAACGCCAGTTGATACGACTGCGGTACCGCCCAGGTCGGCAACTTGCCCTGCGGCGCCTGCTCGGCACTGGCGGCAAATGCCACGCTGCAACAGACAGCCAACGCGGTAAACAGGAGAGGACGGACAGCAGCATGCATGAGCGTTTTCCAGCAGCGGGGGAGACAATCCACGCTAGGCCCATGCCGACAGCACACACAGTGCCGAAAGGCACGGGCGCGCCGACGCAGCGCACATTGCCGGCCTTGAGGCAAGAATCGCGCAATCATGGCCAGCGACTATCGACACACCGAGGTGGCGAATGAACCTGCGGGACCTGCACTACCTGGTGGCATTGGCCGAACACCGGCACTTTGGCCGCGCCGCCGAGGCCAGCTTCGTCAGCCAACCCACCCTTTCCACGCAGATTCGCAAACTGGAGGACGAATTGGGCGTCACCCTGGTGGAGCGCACCCCGCGCAAGGTGCTGCTGACCGAGACCGGGCGCGAGATCACCCGTCGCGCGCGCGCGGTACTGGCCGAGGTCGAGGAAATCCGCGCCATCGCCCAGCGCACGCGCGACCCGGAAGCCGGCACCCTGCGCCTGGGCATCTTTCCCACGCTCGGGCCGTACCTGCTGCCGCACGTCATCCCGCGCCTGCGTGAGCGCTACCCGCGGCTGGAGCTGCTGCTGATCGAGGAAAAGACCGAGCAGGTCCTGCACCTGCTGCGCGAAGGCGCGCTGGACGCCGGCATCCTGGCGCTGCCGGTGCACGAGGACAGCCTGCACTGCGAATTCCTGTTCGAGGAGCCGTTCGTACTGGCGGTGCCTGACGACCACGCGTTGGCCACGCATCGCGGCCGGCTCAAGCTTGGCGACCTGGCCAACGAACACCTGCTGCTGCTGGAAGATGGCCACTGCCTGCGCGATCAGGCGCTGGACGTCTGCCAGCTGGCTGGCGCCAGCGAGAAAACCGGCTTTCGTGCCACCAGCCTGGAAACCCTGCGGCAAATGGTGGCGGCCAACGTCGGCATCACCCTGCTGCCGACGCTGGCCATCAAGCCGCCGATCGCACGCACCGACAATGTGCACCTGCTGGAATTTGCCGGCCACGCACCCAGCCGGCGCATCGCCATGGTCTGGCGCAAGAGCGCCTCGATGTCGGCATTCCTCAAGCGCCTGGCCAAGGTCTTCCGCAGCCTGCCGCCGACGCTGTTGGCGCCCAACCTCGCCCCGGCCGTCTTGCGCAAAAAGGCGTAATCACATGGACCCGCCTTCTCGTAGACGCCCGCTTGCGGGCGATGCTTCTGATACGTCACCAAGGTCTTGCGCCATCAAGACAAGGCATCGCCCGCGAGCGGGCTCCTACAAGGGCACACGCCGTGCGGCCATGGTGTAGACGCAAGGCGGGTAATGCCCGTCAGCCTGGAAATTGCGTAGCGGGCCGTGTCCGCCCTACGCTCGGCAAACGTTCGATGCCTTGCGGAGACCCATGACGATGCGTCGAATGTTGCTCGTGTCCTGCGCCGCGTTGATCGGCTACGGCGCTTGGTCACATTGGCACCACCGCCCCGTCGTGTCCGGGCCGGGGGTGCTGGCGCCGGAGGCACCGCGGCAGGTGGACATCGACGATGGCGCCACGCTGCAGCAGGGCGACACCACGCTCACCACCCGCGCCCGCTTCGAGCTCACCGCGCGCGTGCTGTCGCGTGCCGACTACACCTGGGGCGACGACGCCAAACTGATACCGGTGGACCTGGCGCTGGGTTGGGGCCGCATGTCCGACAGCGGCGTGCTTGCGCACATTGCCATCACCCAGTCCGGGCGCTTCTATCACTGGCATGTGGAGCAGTTCCCCATCCCACGGCGCGAGATTGAAACCTCCAGCGCCAACATGCACCTGATCCCTGCCGACGACGACGTGCGTCGCGAGCTGCAGCGCGTGCGCCAGGGTGAAGTGGTGCACCTCGCCGGCTTCCTGGTCGACGCCAGCCGCCCCGGCGGTTGGCATTGGAAAACCTCGATGACCCGCGACGACACCGGCGGCGGCGCCTGTGAGCTGATCTACGTGGAAAGCCTCAGCCGCGATACGCCGTGAACCGTGATGCCACCGCCCACACGCGGCCGGCGTGTCATGCCGACGTCAGAAACCCTTGCGCACCTGCACCCAGGCCCGCGCCGCATGAGTCGGCCCGGCCAACGCCGGGCGGCTGCCCACGGGGCGCGCCACATCCGCGCTGACCGCCCACTGGTTGGCCCCCGACCAGCGCAAGCCCAGGCCGACATTCATCAGCCGGGCGGTGTTGGCACCGGGCGCGAATCGATCCTTGTAGACCTCGACACGACCGGCATCCGCCAGGGCGGTCGCCACCCAGGTGCCGGGCAGCGAGAGTCCAAGCGTGTGCCGGAACTCCAGGTTGAGCATCTGCCCTTGCGCACCGGCAATCACGCCGCTGTCATAGCCGCGCACATTGTCGGCGCCGCCAAGGTAAAACTGCTCGACCGAATCCAGGTTGCGGTTGGCCCACTGCCCGCGGAAGCCGACATACACGGCATTGTCCGCCGACAATTTCTGCAGGCGGGCCAGGGACAGCGTCCACTTCACATAGTGGCCACGCGTACGCGTGCTGATGGCATCGACGAATTCCGCAAACGGGTTGTCGAAGCCCAGCCGGCCATAAGCCGCTGCCACGCTGAAGTTGGTGATGCCCGAGTCGCTGCGCGTATCGCCAGCCAGCGTTGCCGTCCAACCCAGGGTATGGCGATGGCTGCGGCTGGCGATGAGGTCCACGTCGTCACTCAGCTGGCGGCGGTCAGCACTGAGCTGGCCGTAAAGATTGCCGTGCGTGCTGCGGATGAAAGGATGGGCGACGTACACGCCCTGGGTCTGCGCCGTGCCGTGCGCGGAAATCCCGCGCAGGCCACCGCCGAGTTTGTAGTTGAGCGACGAGACCGTCGCTCCCAGCACCGTGCCTTGGCCACCGATGAGATATTTGTACTCGAGCCGGCCGTACTTGAGGTCGCTGCCGGAGGTGAGCACGCTGGCATTGAGCAGGTCGCCCTGGTGCAGCAGGCTGTTCACGTTGAGGCCGCCGCCGGCCCGCACCCGCCCGGTATAGCGATTGCCGAAATTGTCCAGCGCCACCACGCCCGAATAGCGCGGCAGGTCGGTGGCGTTGACGTACAGGTCGGACGTGCCCGGCTCCCCACCGGGACGCAGCAGCGAACTGACCGCGACGCCGGGGATGTCGCCCAGCAACAGCAGGCTGCGGTCGAGCGGCCCCTGTCCTACCGGCTCGCCCTTGGCCAACGGTGCCAGCGTGGCATCAAGCACCCGGCTTGACGTGTGGCTGCGATTGTCCAGCGTGACGTGGTCATAGCGCGCTTCGAGCACGGCGATGCGTACCGTGCCGCCGGAAAGTTTTTGCGCCGGCACATAGGCGCTGGCCAACGGATAGCCCTTCGCGCGATAGGCCTGGGTGATGCGATCAGCCAGCGCGTACAGCTGGCCCAGCGTCAACTCGCTGCCTTCACCCGATGCCACCAGTGCGTGCAAGTCCGCCGTCGGCAGCAGTGTCGCCCCGGTGACCTCGATCCGCGTGACGTGGAATGGCGCGCTGTCGGCACGCGGGGTTGCCGCCGGGCGCTGGACGTCCAGGCCGGTGTCGTTGGACAGCGCGGGATTTTGTTGTGGCGGAATCTGTTGCAGCAGCTGCCCGCTCTCGGGTGGGCGCACCTGGGCGTGCGCGGTCGTGACGCCCAAGGCCAGCACAAGGCAAGCGGCGAGCGTCTTTTTGACGGGAGCGGCGGTCAACATGGACATAAAGTGGCAACCAGCGTGAAGGGAGGAATGACGGGGATACGGCGCGGTGCGGGACGGGGCCATCACATCGCATCCCGGGGCGCGGCCACACCGCCATCGACGACACGCAACGCAAGCCCCGAGTAGAAGTCGGGCAACATGGTGTTGGCCTCGACCGGCTGGCGCCAGCCCTTCTGGTTGCCGGCAAATGGGTTGGCGGCACCAGCAGGCCCGACGCCGTAGGGCGTGGCCAGGTCACGCGTCCGCAACAGCCACCCAAGTTGCGTGTAGGCCGCGGATCCCGCCTGCTGATTGGCCAGGGGCAGGATGTTGGCCGTCGTCGTGGCCGTGTGGTTGAACGCGTAATTGCCAGCATCCGCGCCCGTCGCGAAGATATCGCTGACAGTGATCGTCTTGCCGTTGCCGGGCGCCGGGTCGTCAAACCACTTGCTCGTACTGTCAAACACCACCGCGTCACCCGCCAGCACGCCCTGCCCGGTCAGCGACGCCTCGGCCTGGCGGCTGCCGTCAAAGAACTTGTCGACGCCGGTGGCCAGCACATCGATGGCCAGTGGCGTGATGTTCGCCATGGTGGTGGTGTTGGCAATCAGCGTGTAGTTGCCGGCGTCGGCACCGGTGAGGCTGCTGCTGACATTGACCAGCTTGTCGGTGCCGGCGTTCTTGTCGGCAAAGCTGCCAAGCGCCCCCAGGCCAAGGTCATCGCCAGCGAGCACGGTGCCGGTGAGTGTGCCGTGGATCGTCGCCACCGTCGTCCCGTCGTAGACCTTGTCGTCAGCCAGGATGTCGCCGGTGATCGCCAGCGGCGTGATGTCGGCCAGCGTGGTGGTGTTGGACGTCACC
>CAZMPZ010000034.1:0-13896 GCA_964568445.1 uncultured Rhodanobacter sp.
CGGGGTGTAGCTCAGCCTGGTAGAGCGCTACGTTCGGGACGTAGAAGTCGCAGGTTCGAATCCTGTCACCCCGACCAAGACAAAAGTCCTGAAAACCCTGAGAAACAGCCGTTTTTCGGGTTTTTTTATGCCCGAAGCCTGGACAAGCACAACGCTCCGAAACGCTCCGATTTCCTTTCCAACGCCCCTTTTGTGTCCGCGCGGGTGTCCTCACACCCATGCCCTACACACCGATGGGGAACGCATCCCCGCATGTGCGGACCACTTGATGTGCAGCTGCTGATGAACGACACCCTCGATGTCCTCCGCACCAAGTTTCCAGGGCAAGTCATGGGATGACCAACATCGGGCCACACCTGCTCCGGTAGGGATGGGGGCAACGGGCATCAGTTGGTTCTGACACCGAGACCGCGGCGGCGCGCGCCGCAACCGTCGCGGTGAGCCGAACCGATAAGTTCGATCCATGGTTGTGGACGGGCCACGATGTGGTGGGGCCCCCACCGACAGACGGACAGGTGGCTCCTATCAGATCAGGTTCAGACGGACTCCGTCTGAGCATCATCAACTGCCTTCCTGATCACTCGGTCGACTTCATCTTCTCCTTCTTCCTTGGCGCGTGGCTGCCAGATCCGGTGCTCGACCAGCGTCGCCAGTTGGCTCAGAGCCCCAACGGGGGCGATTTGCATCTGCTGAAGTCGCGCAAGAAGCTCAGCGAAGACCTCTTCCTTGTGCAGCGACCACGTGGAGGCAAAGCAGCGCCAGAATGTCCATCCAGCACGCTCCAGGATGCGTTGGCGATTCATGTCGTGGGCCCAGCGATCCGGTCCGTGGAATTCGTCTCCATCCAGCTCGATGGCCAGGCGTTTGTCGTCCGCCCCTTCAATCACCATATCGATCCGGAATCCCCCCACTTGAACTTGGGGAATCACGCGATAGCCCTTTTCCGTGAGCCTCGTGAACACCTCCCGCTCAAACCCTGACTCACACTGGTCGATGGGGTTTTCTCCACTCGCTTCCGGGGCCACCGCAGGCTGACTGAAATGTTCGATCAGACCTCGGCGTAGATCGACCTCGGACAAGTCACCAAGCTCAACTGATCGCACCAGGTACATCCGATCCCTGGCACGGCTGGCGGCCACATTGAAGCGTTGCTCATGTCTCATGCGGGACAGCGCATGGTGGCGATCTCGATCCGCCACCATCGACAGAAACACGATGTCACGTTCGCTGCCTTGGAACGCTCGCGGCTCGCCGCAGGTGAACTTACGCCGCACCAGCTCTGCCGCAGGGAAACGCGCCCGGACCAACTCATCAATATATTTGGCCTGTTCGACGCCCAGCAGGGAGACAACGCCCAGCGTGCGCCCATGCAGTGCCGGGTTGGCCAGGATTGTCTCGATCTCGTCACCGATCGCCTCGGCTTCGTCTCGGTTGAATTCCTTACTGTCGCGTCGCCCGGTGGGAACAAAAATATCGACCAACGGAGGATCAATCCGTTCGGACGCCAAGGGGATGCGGAGCGGCCGAATGGCATCCCCGTAGAATCTGTTGGAATAGGCAATGATCGGGGCCACGCAACGAAAATGCTCCCGGAGCATCACCTGATGGCTGGCAAACACACGTGCCGCCAAGTCATAGAGTGATTTTTCCGGCGTCATGTCGGCTGCAAACGGCTGGTCTCCCAAGAATCGCTGGCGCAGTAGTTGGATCTGTTGGGCCGCAATGAAGCTGCCATCAGGAGACACCTGCTTGTCATCACCTACCACGAGAATCTTTTTGCCACGCAAGATGGCTGGCAGTGCCCACAGATCGGACTGACTGGCCTCATCCACCACGACAAGATCGAAGACGCCGATGTCCGCCGGCATGGCCTCCGAGACGCGTGCATGGGGCATGATCCAGCAAGGAACCGCGCCTGCCGCGTCGTTCATGGCCTCACGTGCATCTCGCCGATACCGTGGCGCATTCGCGCCCGTGCCCTGCCCAATACGGCGGATCGCCGTGGCATAGCCATTGAGGGCCGACATGATCTTCCCGGTAGCGTTGTTCTTGGTTGCGAGCCATGCAGACTTGGCCACCATGTCGGAATACAACCGTTGGAGGCCCCGAGTCAGTTCCGCGCGCCGGTTCGCCAGCTTCCGCAACTCATGGCGGGCTTCAATCTGTTCCAGGTGGCCGCGAAGTCGAGCCCACGTCCAGCTCTTGCGCCATTGCGCCGGCGTCACTTCGTCATCCCCCACCTGTCCACAGGGCTGCCGCTCAATCCGTTCCGCCCAGCGCGGCGCGCCAGTCGATCGCATGCTTTCCGCTGCTGCGGCTATCGTGGACAGATGCGGACCTAGCCCAATGATTCGTCGGAGCTCCGCCATCAAACCCACATACTCTGAACTCACCTGTTCAACGGAGTAGTGAGGCTGCCCCAGCATGTGCAGCCCAAACTGCCGCAACTTCTCGGACACCGTTCCGGTTTTGCCGGACAACCTCTCTTGGAATGCAGTGACACCTTGGGCCGCCCGGGCCAACTGCAATCGTTCCAGATACTTCCGCAAGCTTTGAGCAACTTCCCGAAGCCCAGCCAACCCGCCATGGAGCTTCTGCGTGGGCGGTTGCGCGTACACGACGGAAGCCTGGTGAACTAAGAGCCGATCTAGGTGGGTGCCCAACCGATGCACTCTCCTGGCGGTGGTGGCCAGCGTCTCGATGCTCCGCAGATCGAGCGTACCTTCGGAGAGCATCGGCAACGACAAGGGTTCGGCAAACGTGTTCCATCGCGCCACAAACGACGCCAACTCCTGATGGAGCAAAACATGGCGCTGCACGTGCCGCCATGCATCGGCGTCTTGCGGCGCTAGTCCGGAGACCTTGACCGCAGCCAGATGCCGTTTGGCATCACCGACCCCAACCGCCAGGAGGCCGAATGGCCTGCCCGTCTGAGCGGCACGCGCCACCGCCTCGATGGTTTTCGGCGAACCGAGGCCATCGACAGGGAACAACACCGGCCGTTGGAGAAACGCCGCGCGCGCAGCCGCGAGGCGATCAATGTCTCCAAAGATGGCCTCGAATGCTGCTCGCTCGGCGGCATAGGAGTCGGCACGACACTTTTCGCGGAACCCCTGTCCCCAACCGGATGCGGCGGCATCCAAGGATTCAAGTTCTCGTCGGGCCAGATCCACGCTCTTCAATAGATCTTGGACGGCTTGGTGGATCTCCGCCGTGTTGCCACGCACCGCGAGATCAGGAACTTCCGCAATCTCATGGTCGAGGTTCTTCAAACTGATCAGCGCCTTATGCAGCTCTCCCACTTGCTCTGCCGTAGGCAACCCGTCAGCGTCGGGGAGCACCGCCCCCAGGTACACAAGGTCCTTGCCCACCTGACGTCGTGCCAAACGCACGGCGGCCATGTCGTCTTCGCTCAGTTGAAGCTGGTGCTCCGGCGCGAGCGTGAGCTCGTCATCGAACCACCCATGGGTTTCGGCCCCATTCAATAGGAGCTCAGCAGCTTTCTGTGCTCGGATCTTTTCACCGTCAACATCGATATCACCCAACTGGGCCTCGGCGATCTGATCCATTCGCCGCGTGATGTCGGACAACTCGTGGTGTGTCCGATCGATGGCGGTTTTCAGGTTCTCGATCTCCCGTGATGTTTCTCGCGGGTTGAGCTGAGACACACTGTGCTGGATCGCCTCAACGGAGGCTTGGAACTGGCGGGTGCCGTCCCTGTCGCTGGACAACAACGCCACAGTCAGCGGGCGCACTTCGGCGGGCAGCTTGTCTTGGAGCACCTGGAGGGCAGCCTCACCGCGGGACGTCACCAGCACGCGGCGCCCCGTGGCGAGATAATGACAGATCACATTGGCAATGGTGTGGGTTTTGCCGGTTCCTGGTGGCCCTTGGACGATCACGCCCGGGGCTCGCTCCAACTGCTCAACGATCGTGATCTGCTCTTCGTTGCTGGCCAGCGGGAAATACAGTTCTTCCACCTTGCCGCCGCCTGCACCGCCGCCGCTGGTGGATAGCCCGCGGAAGTGAATCGGCTCGACGACGACGACTTTGTCGGACGGAGGAGTCACGAGGGACAACGGGCCACCGGGCAGTTCAGGGGCCTGCTGCACTTTGGCTTTGAGGCGCTTCAAGTCTTCCAGCAGGAAGTTGTTTAGTCGCGGCCGGGCCAGCATGACCCAAGCATCGGTGACCACAAGATGCGGGCCAGGCGCCGGCCACGATTCACCGGAAGCCAGCACTTCACGATACGCGCCTTTTGCGTCCAGATTGGACGCCACCAGCTTCAAGACATGCGCGTAGGACGCCGGATCAAACGGCGACAAGTCGGCAGCGCCATCTCGATTCAGGATGTTCTTGGCTGTGGTTTCCACCTCAGCCGCTCCGATCACCGAAGCGGTCAGCATGGCATCCATCTCCAGCCGCGGCCCAACATCACGCGGCCGAATCTCGATCGCCATGGTTTGCTCATCCATGGCGATCTCCACTGCTTGGGTGAGCAACGGGTACTCGTAGTTCAACGAACCCGATTCCGTGGGCAATTTCCAAGACGCTACACCGATACCCCACACCAGTTCCTGGGGTTTGGCCGTTTCCTCAGCCTCGATTTGCTGCTTGAGGGCAAAAAACGACGTGTAGAGGTCGATGGATCGACGCCGAGGCTTCTCTTGCTCGGACCATCCCCACCATTCGTTGGCATATGGGTTGAACTGGGCGGCCAAGGCGGCGCGGAACTCGGCTCCGTCTGTGTTTGGGTTTGCCGCCAAATGGGCATCCACGACCACGTCGACGATGGCGGGAGGTTGTCCACTCGGATCCAGCGAGGCAGAAACAAACGGGGCCAGAGGCTCTGGAACCTCAGGGGGCGGAAGCGCTTCAAGTCGCTCCATGCGAAGCCACGCGCGCTCGCCGCCCTCGTTCACGTTGAATCGCAAGGCAGGGAGACTCGCCAGTTCTGCAGGGGTGTATTTGAGGCCTGCCAGTTTGGCGAGTTGGAAGCCATCTGGCTTGACGAGCTTCGCCTGCTCCCCGATGTAGTCGAGCAACCCCACAAGCAGTTCTTTGGCCTGTTTCATCCCTATGGTCTTCCCAGCATTCCAGTCGAGGCACCCTAGCACGCGACGTACCGGACTGATGACTTCGGGAACGCAGCCCCTACCGCATCTCGGCGAGGCAGCGGCGGCCTCGTACCGAGGCGATCGTTCGAGCCACCATCACATCGAATAACAATGCAGCTGTCGTCGATTGCCCCACACCGCGAACATCTCCGTGCCATGGGATGCACCTTGGTCCCGATGTGGTGCACCAGATTGGTACCCCGCGTTGACCCAAGGTCGGGGCGTCGAATGTCGTGATGCAGGCCTGGTCCGTGGGCGGCAAGTACGTCGTCCGACCGTGAAGCTTCGGGCCGAGATGGGATCCTTGACACCACAAATCCACGCCGGTGGAGGCCGCTGGCCGCCGCGCTCTCGGCCCACGAAGCCTTGTCGGCGCCGCTCGAACTGGGCGACCTAAAAGTGGTGCAGTTTCCGCACCAGGCCAACCCAATCTGGGCCGCGCTGCCGGAAGCGTGGCGCGAAGACGACGCCATCGCCTTCGACCCGAAAACCGTCCCGGAGGAATTGCGCGACTATCTCGCCGCGCGGCCAGGCGCGCCGTATCGCGACATCCATCGCGCGGCACCGAAACTGGCCATCGCCATGCACGCGCCGGGCATCGATGCGATTGCCGCCGGACAAACGCTGGCAGCATTTGTCTGCGACGAATGGCCGGAGTTCATTCCCGATCCGTTCCAGACGGCAGCCATCGGCTTCCAGTACGACGCCCCCGGCGCGCGACCGCCGCAGGCCATCGTGCTGGCGCTGCCCCCGGCATGCGACCAGCCGGCGTGGCGCTTCGACGATGCGCTTGACGTGCTCCACGAAGCGTTTGATCTGGCCAAATTGCGCGGCGTGCGCCCGAAGGACCTGGGCAGCGGCCTGGGCGCCCTGCTGCCCGGCAACTACCTGCCAAACACCTACACCAACGACCTGCCCAGCGTGAAAGTGCTGGAGATGCTGCGTACCGCGCATGCACGCATGCTCACCGCCGCCGCCACGCCGATCCTTGGCAAGATCTGACACGGGAAACGCCTCATGGGCATGATCGAACTCCATAAAGACGCCGCGCGATTGACCGCCGGGTTCGAGCTTGCCAGGCAGCCCTCGATCACCGGCATCACCCGGCTGGAAACGCAGCCGACCGCCATCAACCTGCAAGCCGGGCTGGCCGCGCCGCTGGCCGATCCGCTGTGGTTGCTGTGCCGGCAGTGGCAGTTCAACGAATTCCAGGGCGAAGATGCCGGCACGCCGCTGCATATCCAGTTCGACATCGAAGGCACCAAGGTCGACGGCTTCCGCGCCGGTGCCGACGCCGCCCAACCATGGCAGCCGGTGGCCGAACACGACGTGCCCATCGAGACCCGGGTCGAGGCCGAACCGGTCTGGTCGACGCATGCGCGCCTGCGCGGCGAAGCCGGCCAACACGCCTTGCGCATGGCCACGCCGGCGCTGCGCACGGCGTTGCTGGCGGCCTACCCGCTCAGCCTGCGCGCACCGGGCGACGCGGACGCGGATCGGGCCGGGCTGCTGTGGTCAACGCTGTTCGATCACCGCACCGTCGACGCCAGTGCGTTGGCCGCCGATCTGCGACCGCTGCTCGACGCCACCGGGACGCTCACCGGCCTGCCCGCGTCGCTCGCGCTGGGCGCCGCCGAGACCGCCCAGGCCCGCGCCATGCTGGCGCGCTGGCTCCTCTGGCTCGATGGATTGGTCTACGAAGGCGATGCGACCAATCCCTCCTGGCAACGCAACCGCATGGAATACGCCTTCGCGTTGAAAGCCAACGACACACAACTGGACGCCGCCGAGTACACCGACGGCCACGTCGACTGGGATGACTTTCGCGCCACCGCGATGGCGCCGGTCGGCGCACCGGTGCAACAGTCATTCGCCGTCGCCGCGCGCCATCCGGCACCAGTGCGCTATCCCGGCATGCCGGCCGACCGCTACTGGGAATTCGAGGACGGCAACGTCAATTTCGCCGGCGCCGAGGCCGGCGTCACCGATCTGTTGCGGATGTGTGTCACCGAGTTTGCACTGACCTTTGGCAACGACTGGTTCCTGGTGCCAGCGCGCCTGCCGGTAGGTTGGGTCCACGCCATCAAGACCTTCTCGATCACCGACAACTTTGGCATCGTGGCGAGGCCCGACAAGATCGCCACCCCCGCTGGCGCGCAATGGACCATGTACTCGGTGACGGCCGATGTCGCGCTGCACGACCGGTTCGAGCACGCATTGTTCCTGCCCGACAGCCTCGACGGCGTGCAGGAAGGCCAGGTGCTGGAAGAAACCATGCTGGCGCGCGACGAGATGGCCAACCTGGCCTGGGCCATCGAACACAAGGTGCAGGGCGTCTCGGGCGAACCGCTGGACCGCACACTGGAAGCCCAATCGCTGGCCTTCCAGCAGCGCATCGCCTTCGACGGCGGCATCGGCAGTCCGCAATTGGTCTACCGGCTGCAGACCCCGGTACCAGCCAACTGGACGCCCCTGCTGCCGGTGCGCGACACGCCGTTCGACCCTTTCGATCCGCACCCGCTGACGATCCAGTTGGCACGCGCCGGCATGAAACGCTTCTACCCCGAGGCCGAGGCTGCGGTGCTCGGCACGGTCGACCCGGCCTATGTCGACTTTCTCAACCTGCTCGACACCCAAGGCGATTTCATCTCGCGCATCCCCATGGACGAGGACGAGGACGCGGGCCTGCGTGCCTACGTGTTTTATCCCCGCGGCTGGATGTTGCGTCGCGATCCCCTGCAGCCGATGACGGACGACGACACACTGACGCTGGAAGAGGAAGAAGTGCCGCGCATCGGCGCCACGCTGCGGCGCAAGTTCCAGTACGCGCGCAGCAGCGACGGCCGCAGCTGGCTGTGGATCGGCCGCAGCAAGACCGCTGGCCGCGGACAGGCGCAAAGCGCGCTGCGCTTCGACGTCGCCGTCAAGCAGGACACGCTGCGCTAGGAGCCTGGGCAGCAGGGTTACGCCGATGGCTGGCGCGCGCGGGTCTCGCCTTCCAGTGCCAGCGCCAGCAGGCGCTCGATTTCAGGTTCGACAAAACCGGCCTCGCGGCGCGCCGGGAGATTGAACGGGCCGCGCAGGCTGATGCCCATGTAGTCACGCAGCAAGGTGAAAAAGGTTTCAATCGGCTCGACGCCATCGCGCTCGCAGCAATGGCGATACCAGCGCGTGCCGGCAGCGACGTGGGTGACTTCCTCGCGCAGGATGACTTCCAGGATGGCCACCGTGCGCGTGTCGCCAAACTGCTGCAGGCGCGCCATCATGCCCGGCGTGACGTCCAGTCCGCGCGCTTCCAGCACACGCGGTACCAGCGCCATGCGCGCGAGGTCGCTGCCGGCAGTTTTTTCGGCCATGGCCCACAGGCCGTCGTGCGCGGCAAAGTCGCCATAGGCGTGGCCCATGTCGGCCAGGCGCGCGCACAACATGGTGAAATGCCGCGCCTCGTCATGGGCGCAGCTGGCCCAGTCGCGGTAATACGCAGCGGGCATGCCGCGAAAGCGGTACACCGCATCCCACGCCAGGTTGATGGCGTTGAATTCGATGTGCGCCACGGCGTGCACCAGCGCCGCGCGACCCTCGGCGCTGCCCAGGCCGCGGCGGGGCACGTCGCGCGCCGCCACCAGCTCCGGCCGCGCGGGACGGCCTGGCGCGGCGATGGGCACGGGCGGCGGCGCGGCGGGATCGGGTTGAAGTTCGCCGGCACAAAATGCCCGCCAGGTCGATGCCGTCAATTGCAGCTTGTGCGCCGGATCGGCCGCATCCAGGCAACGCTTGGCCGCCGCATGCAGGTCCTTCGCGCCATCATCCGGCGAAACGCGGCCAGCCATCGGCGGCGGGTGATTCAAGCGCCGCGCCGCGCCGCCTTGGCGGCGTCCGAGCGCTGTTCACGAATCTGTTCCAGGTACTGCGGATCGACACCGGTGACGTATTCGCCAGAAAAGCACGAGGTGTCGAATTCGGTGAGCTGGTCGTTGCCCTCCTGCACGGCATGTACGAGGTCGGGCAAGTCCTGATAGATCAGCCAATCGGCGCCCAGCAACTGCTCGACTTCCTTCTCCGTGCGCCCGGCCGCCACCAGCTCGGCGGTCGAGGGCATGTCGATGCCGTACACATTCGGGTAGCGCACCGGCGGCGCGGCGGAAGCGAAATACACCTTGTTGGCGCCGGCTTCGCGCGCCATCTGGATGATCTGTCGCGAGGTCGTGCCGCGGACGATGGAGTCGTCCACCAACAGCACGTTCTTGCGACGAAACTCCAGCTTGATGGCGTTGAGCTTGCGCCGCACCGATTTCACCCGTTCACCTTGCCCCGGCATGATGAAGGTGCGGCCGATGTAGCGGTTCTTGACGAAGCCTTCGCGGAACGGCACGCCGAGCGCGCCAGCCAGCGCGCTGGCGGCGGTGCGCGCGGTATCGGGGATCGGGATCACCGCGTCGATGTCGTGCCCGGGGCGTTCGCGCCGGATCTTTTCCGCCAGTTTTTCGCCCATGCGCAGGCGCGCCTTGTACACCGACACGTCCTCGATCATCGAATCAGGCCGCGCCAGGTAGACGTACTCGAAAATGCACGGCGTGTGCGACACCGGCGCCGCGCACAGACGCGTGTGCAGCTGCGCATCGTCAGTGATGATCACCGCCTCGCCCGGCGCCACATCGCGCACGCGCTTGAAGCCCAGCACGTCCAGCGCCACCGACTCGGACGCCACGGCGTATTCACGCGCGCCATTGACCGTGCGCTCGCCCAGCACCAGCGGGCGGATGCCGTGCGGATCGCGGAAGGCAATCAGTCCATACCCCAGCACCAGCGCGATGCAGGCATAGCCGCCGCGCGCGCGTGCGTGCACACCAGCGACGGCCTTGAAAATGCGCTCCGGCCCCAACGGCTGCTGCTCCTGCCCCTGCAGCTCATGCGCCAGCACATTGAGCAACACCTCGGAGTCGGACTCGGTGTTGATGTGGCGGCGATCATCCTGAAACATCTCGCGCCGCAGCGAGTCGGTGTTGACCAGGTTGCCGTTGTGCGCAAACGCGATGCCGTAGGGCGAATTGACGTAGAACGGCTGCGCCTCGTCCCAGCCATCGGAGCCGGCCGTCGGATAGCGGCAGTGTCCAATGCCGATGTGGCCGCGCAACGGAGCAATGGAATCCTGGCGAAACACGTCGCGTACCAGTCCGCTGCCCTTGTGCAGGCGCAGATGCAAGCCGTCCACGGTGGCGATGCCGGCAGCATCCTGGCCGCGATGCTGAAGCACGGTCAGGCCGTCATACAGCGCCGGCGCCACCTCTGTCGTACCGACGATGCCGATGATTCCACACATGATGGTTGTCCACTGAAGGGAAAGATGACGCGCTCAAACGCGATGCAGCGTTGGACGGCCTCAGCGCCGCGCACCGGCATTCGCTGCCGCCGGCCGGGCCGATGTCGCCGGGGCCGGCATTGTCGCAGATGGCGCAGCCGCCGAACCGGCATGCGCCGGATCAACGCCGGGTAGCGGCAAGCGCGGCAACTTGTCCAGCACGGCATCGGCATGGAAATGTGCGCCAATATCCGGCGGCACGCGCTGCCCCAGCCACACGGCAAGCGCTTCAACCTGCGGCAGCAACACTGACTGGCGATACCACGAATCACGCGTCAGCGCGGTAAAGCCGACCAGAAACACCATCAGCGCCACCAGCAACACGCCGCGCGCCAGGCCAAACAGCATGCCCAGCAGGCGATCAAGGCCGGACAAGCCGGTGCTGGCAATCAACCGCCCCACCACAAAACGCAGCAAGGCGCCCAGCACCAGCACCGCGATGAAGCACAAGCCATAGCCGGCGACGATGCGGATCGACGGCACGCTGATGACGCTTTCCAAACCCGCCGCCACGCTGGGCCCGAATACCCACGCCACCCAGAACGCCGCCACCCAGATGGCCAGCGCCAGCAGCTCGGACACCAGACCGCGCCACAAGCCGATCATGACCGACAGGCCCAGCACGCCAATGATGAAATAGTCAGCCCAGTTCATCGCGCCCGGCGCCTTCGGCAATCATGCTTCACGGCACCTGGCGCACGACGCCATCGATGCCCAGCTTGGCCTTGATCTGGTCATGCACGCGCTGCGCATCGGCACGCTGCGTCTGCGGACCGGCGCGCACCTGCCACAGCTGCCGGCCGCCCGCCTGCACCGGGTTGACGTAGCCGTCGAAACCGGCGGCGCGCAGCTTGTCACGCATGGCATTGGCATCGGCCTGGCTGCCCAATGCCGCCAGCTGCACCGCCCAGCCACCGGCCTGTGCCGGCGCTGTGGTACGACTGGCCGGCGCTGCCGCGGCCGGAGTCGCGCCGCTATCCGCCGCCTGCGCCAGGCGCGGCTGCACGCCCGGCACGGACTGACCGATTTTCAGGCGCGCCGCCTCGGCGGCCGTGCGCGTGGCAAACGGGCCGGCCATGACCTGCGTGAGCTGCTTGCCCGCTTGCGTGACGGTATGGCTGCTGGTGGCGTAGCCCAGCGCCTGCACGCGCTTTTGCAGCGCAGCGGCATTGGCGGCATTGGCATAGGCCAGCAAGTTGAGGCGGTAATGGCCGGATTCGGCGGGCGCAGGGCCCGGCGCAGGCGCAGGTGCTGCCAATGCCGGTGCCGGCGTGGTCGTGTGCGGCTGGACCATTGTCGGGCTTGGCTTGGCTGCCGCGGCAGCCTCGGTGCGGGTCGGTGCTGCCGGTTTGGCCGGCGCCGGGACAGGCGCCGCCGTTGGTGCGGGCGCCGCGGGTGTCGGCGCGGCCTGGCCCTGCATCGGGATGACTGGCTGCGAGGGCGACGCACCGGAACCGGTGGTCACTGTAGTCGGCTCCGGTGGCTTGCCGGCCAGCGGGTCGGTTTCCACGTCACGCGGACGATTGGAGCCAATATTGACCGTGGCCAGCCGATCACTCGACGCGCCCGGTGCGGCCGGCGACGGCGCCTGCACCGTGGTGCCCTGTGGTGCGGCGGCGCCATTGCCGTCGAGCGCCAGTGTGCGCGTCTGCAACTCGCGGTCCGGCGCCTGCGGAATGGCCAGGTTCATCGACTGCTCGCCCGCGGCTGGCGGCTTGGTGGAGAAGAACATGGGCACGAACAACACCGCCAGCGCGATGAGGACGGCGGCTCCCAGCAAGCGTGTATTCAAGGCGTGGCTCCAGCGCGGCAAGCTGGGAATTATACCTGTGCCACCGCCCTGCACTGCTGGCCGCTACGCAGCGTCGGCATCCAGCGCCTCGATGACGGCGCGCGCGACGTAAAACGAGCCAAAGGCAAGGATGCATTCATCCTTGCCGGCAGCGGCCCGGGCCGCCGCCAGCGCCGTCGCCACATCGGCATGGGCCGTGCAATCGGCGGCCGGCAGGGTCCCATGGGCAATCGCCAGCAGCGGATCCACCGCCATGCCGCGCGCAGTGGCCTGCTCCAGCCCGGCCAGATGCCAATGCGCCACGCGAGTGCCCACCGCCGCCATGACGCCCGCCACATCCTTGTCCGCCATGGCCCCGTACACCGCGCGCACCTTGCGCAGGCCGCGTGCATCCAGCCACTGCGCCAGCACGCGTGCCGCCTGCGGGTTGTGGCCCACATCCACCACCAGCAATGGCTGCGTGCGCAGCACCTGCAATCGTCCGGCCACCCGCACGTCGCGCAGACCCTGCGTGACGGCGGCAAACAACGCCGGCGGCGCCAGCCACTGGCCATCAGCACACAGCGCATGCAGGGCCGCGACCGCCGCGGCCGCGTTCTGCCATTGCACCGGCGCGGTGAGCGCGGGATCCGGCAGCGCCATGGCCGTGCCGTCACGATGCTGCCAACGCCAGCCTTCGGCATCGCGCGTGAACTGGTAATCCACGCCGGCACGCTCGACCACGGCACCGATGGTTTCAAGCTGGGCCAGCAAACCGGCCGGCGGGTCAAGCTCGCCAACAATGGCCGGCCGCCCCGCGCGGGCGACGCCGGCCTTCTCGCGGCCAATGCTGTCGCGATCGGGCCCTAGCCACTGCATGTGATCCAGGCCAATGGTCGTCACCAGCGCCAGGTCGGCATCGATGATGTTGACGGCATCGAGGCGGCCACCCAGCCCGACCTCCAGCACGGCGACGTCCAGCATGCCGCCGTGAGCGCCGGCACGCGAAAAGATGTCCAGCGCCGCCAGGGTGCCAAATTCAAAATACGTCAGCGGAATGGCGTCTTCCGCCGTGGCTCCGCGCGCAGCCTCGATGCGCGCGAACGCCGCCACCAGCGTGGCATCGTCCACATCTGCGCCGGCAACACGCACGCGCTCGTTGTAATGCAGCAGGTGCGGTGACGTGAAACTGCCCACGCGCAACCCGGCTGCCAACAGCATCGCTTCCAGCAGCGCGACGGTCGATCCCTTGCCGTTGGTGCCAGCCACGGTAATGACACGCCGCCCCGGCCACGGCGACCCCATCCGTTGCCACACGCGGCCGACCCGATCCAGCCCCAGCTCGATCGAGTGCACATTGACGCGTTCCTGGTAAGTCAGCCATTCGGCAAGGGTGCGCGGCATGGTGGTCACGATTCAGGCGAAAGCCGCATTGTAGGCGTGCACCCCGCGTGGATGGCCCTTTGCATAGGCGCACGCCTTGGGAAAGCTTTCGAGCGCCTGCGACATGCGAGTCATCTTCTCTCGCTCATCCGCCTGTAGGAGCGCGCTGGCGCGCGATGCTTTTGTGCCGGTGCGTCGGAAACAGCAAGAACTTTCGAGCGCCTGCGGCGCCCGAGTCACTTTCTCTCGCTTGCCCGAGAGAAAGT
>CAZMPZ010000035.1:0-11732 GCA_964568445.1 uncultured Rhodanobacter sp.
TGGCCCATGCGGTCGGACTCCATCCACAACGCCATGTCCAGCGCGGTGGTGGGCACGGTCTCGAAGTAATTGGTGCGATCAAACCAGGTGGTGCCGTTCATGTCGGTGGCACCGGCCTTTTCAAACGGGCCGAAATAGGTGCCCTTGTGGTTCTCCGAGCCGGAGAACATCAAGTGCTCGAACAAATGCGCGAAACCGGTCTTGCCGGCCGGCTCGTCGGCCGAGCCGATGTGATACCAGATACTGACCGCCACCACCGGCGCCTTGTGATCCTCATGCACCACCACGGTCAGGCCGTTGGGCAGGGTGAAGCGCGTGTAGGCAATGTCGGGTACCTGCTGCGTACTGGCAGCGGTGGGCATTTCCGCCGGCGCAGCCAGCGCCAACGGCACGCCGGCGCCCAAGGTCAACAGGCCGGCAATCAACAGGACAAGCGGTTTCTTCGCCACGGTGAACTCCATTTACGCCAGGTTGGACGATCGAGGCTAACGGCCGCAGCGTGGTGCTGCAAATGACATTGGTCACGACCGTACGGCCGACATGGCCGGCCACTATCCTTGGCGCTTGCGCCGATGGGAACTGCCCGCCTTGGATACCCGCCACCCGCTGTCTGCCGCGCGTCCGCTATGGCGCCTCGATCCACGACTGGAGCTGGCACTGTTTGCCGTGTTCGCGCTGCTGGTGCTGGGCCTGGGCTTGGGGCTGCGCGATCCGTGGCCATCGGACGAGCCGCGCTTCGCGCTGGTGGCGCGCACGATGGTGGAGCACGGCCAGTGGCTGTTCCCGCACCGCGGCAGCGAGCTGTATGCGGACAAACCCCCCCTCTTCATGTGGCTGCAGGCCGGCGGCTACCTGCTGACCGGCAGTTGGCGCGTGGCCTTTGCCTTGCCATCGTTGCTGGCGGCGCTAGGCGCACTGGCGCTGGTCTACGACCTGGCGCGGCGGCTGTGGAACCATCGCAGTGCCCTGCTGGCGGCGGCGACGCTGCTGGTGACCATCCATTTCACCTACCAGATGCGCAACGCGCAGATCGACCCGCTGCTGCTGGGCTGGATCACGCTGGCCAACTACGGCCTGCTGCGCCATCTGTTGCTGGGGCCGGCATGGCGCTGGTTTGTCTTGGGCTGCCTGGCCGCCGGGTTGGGTGTCATCACCAAGGGCGTGGGCGTGCTGGCGCTGCTGATGCTGGTGCCGTGGGTGCTGATCCACCGTCGCCGCTGGCAGCCGCTGGCGCGCCTCGGCGGCGACTGGCGCTGGGTGCTGGGACCGGCGGCCTTCCTGCTGCCGGTGCTGGGCTGGCTGCTGCCGATGCTGGCCGTGGCGCATGCCGATGGCGACCCGCAGCACGCGGCCTACGTACGCGACATCCTGTTTGGCCAGACCGTGCAGCGCTACGCCCAGCCCAGCGGACATCTGCATTCGCCGCTGTATTTCCTCGGCATCATGGCGGTGGACTGGCTGCCGTTGTCGCTGCTGCTGCCCTGGGCCATCCCGGCATGGTGGCGACGGCTGCGCCGGCACGATGCCCGGTTGGCGTTGCCGCTGGGCTGGGTCGTGCTGGTGCTGGTGTTTTTCTCGCTCAGCCCGGGCAAGCGCGATGTCTACATCCTGCCGGCCCTGCCCATGATGGCGCTGGCGCTGGCGCCGCTATTGCCGGGGCTATTGCGCCGACGCGGGGTACGCCGCGCGCTGTTTGCCCTGACCGGCGCGCTGTCGACGTTGTTCGCACTGGCCGGCGCGCTGGCCCTGTCGCGTCATCCAGCCTGGGCGGCGCGGCTGGAGCAAGGCCTGGATCCGGGCATCTGGCGGCTGGTGCTGGCGCTGGGGCTGGCCGGCATGGTCATCGTCGCCTTGACCCGCATTCGCCATGCGGCAGCGGGCTGGATACTGTTTGCCGCCGTGCTGTGGGGCACGTACGGGCTATGGGGTTATCCACTGCTCAACGACGAACGCTCAGCCGGCGCGGTGATGGCCCAAGCCCGCGCCGTGGCTGGCCCGCACACCACCATCGGCCTGGTGGCCTGGAAGGAGCAGAACCTGTTGATGGCCACCGGCCCGGTCACCGAGTTTGGCTTCCTCAAGCCGTGGCCGATGCAGTTTGCCGCCGCCGCCGCGTGGCTGCATGCCGACCCGGCGCAACGTTGGGTGTTTGCGCGCGAGGCGGCCATGGGCCAGTGCGTCGATCGCCAGCGTGCCCGTTATGTCGGCCACGCCAATCGCCGCGACTGGTGGATGTTCCAGGCCAATGCGCTGGTTGCCGACTGTGTGCCGGGCCAGGCCGATGACACTGACGACTGAAAGCGGTCCACGTTGGCAGCTTGAGACCCGGTTCAGTGCCGACTGCTAGATTGGCGCTCCCGCACGGCGCCGCCGCCCACGTACCCACCCCCAAGGAGCCAAGCTTGCACAACTGGCGCAGCCAATGGCAGATGTGGATCGGCGCGATATTACTGGCGCTGGTACCGCTGTCGCTGTGCATCGACGCGCGAATCAAGATCGTGCCGGTAGCCTTGCTGTTTTTCGCCAGCTGCACCTTCCTGATGCGCGACGCGCAGGTGCGCGCCGCCTATCGCCACGCCACACCCGTGGTGGTGGCCGCCCTGTTGCTGGTCGCCTTCATCGTCATCAACAGCCTGCTGCACGATCTCGGCTGGCGGCCGCTGGACCGCGCGGCGCACATCGTGCTGTATCTGGCCATTGCCGCGGTGTTTGCCAGGCGCCTGCGCCTGGATGTGCTGTGGACGGGACTCAGCCTCGGCACGGTGGTGGTGAGCACCGGATGCCTGATCCAGCACCACGTGCAGGGTATCGACCGCGTCTATGGCTGGAACGGTGGGCCGTCGGCCTCCATCGAGCTGGCCACCTTGCTGCTGGGCATGGTGCTGCTGGCCCTGGCGCGAACATTGGATGCGCGCGTCGGCCGCGCGGAACGCGCCATGCACATCCTGGCCATCGGGCTTGGCTTGTATGCCGCATTGCTGACGCAAAGCCGCGGGCCACTGCTGGCGTTCGTGCCGGCGCTGGCGCTGCTGGCGCTATTGCATGCGCGGCGCAGCGGCCACTGGCGCAGCGGCTTGCTGCTGTTGGCGGGCGCCGGGCTGGGCCTCGCGCTGGCTACCTGGAACACGCATGACGAGATTGCCACGCGATTTGCCGCCATCGGTCCGGAGATGGCGAGCTTCGACCCCCAGCGGCAAGCCACCGGCGCAGTGCGCGAACGCATGGAAATGTGGCGCACGGCGACGCGTGCGGTGCGCGAGCACCCCCTGGCGGGCATTGGCATCGGCCAATTTGGCGACTATGCGCAGGGCGAGATTCATGCCGGTCGCAGCAACCACGCCATCGCCCGCTACAACCAGCCGCACAACGAATACGTGGAAGCGGCCGCCACCGGCGGCATCCCCGGGCTACTGGTGCTGTTGATCACCTTCCTCGTGCCGTTGGCCTTCTTTGCCCGGCAGGTGCGCTCAAGTGCCGAGGCGGTGGTGCTGCCGGCGCGCGCAGGGCTGGCGATCATCACGCTGTACCTGCTGTGCGCACTCACCGACAGCGTGTTTTACCGGGTCATGCCGCAGTCGTTCTACTTCTTCACCGTGCTCGGCCTGGCGCTGTTACTGAGCCGACAACAAGTAGAGGGTGATCCGGCCGCGAGCGGGAAATGATCCGCCTCAGGAAGCCACCGCCCGCAGCGTGACCGGTGCCACGGCGGCGGATGCGGCCGGGGATTCGCCGGGTACGGTGGCCAGCTGGGGCTCGTCGCGCATGTCCGGCGGCGGTATGGCAAAGGCTTCCAGATGCTGCGCCACACCGAGCCGGCAACGTTGCAGGTGCTGCAATCGCGTGGCGTCCAGGATGCGGTCGTTGGGATTGTCCGGCTGGTCGTGTTTGCGCGTGGGGTGAAACAGATGCGCGGCCAACGCGCTGAAGCGCACGTCGCGGCGAATCAGCCCGGCATGGAACGCGCGCACGGCAAGTTCGGTGTCTTCGCGCCCCCAGCCCACCATGGCCTCGTTGAAACCATTGAGGCGCAGCAGGTCATTGCGCCAGAACGCCATGTTGCAACTCTTGATACCGCCCTGGCGCCGCCCCGGCCGGGTAGCGCAGCGTGCCAGCAAGGGCAATCGCAAGGTATGCCGCCGACGCTCGAGACCGCGGCTGAAAAAACCCGGCAGCCGCGCGACAGGCTTGTCCTCGAGCAGGCGCCGCGCGGCATCGGCATCCGTCAATACACGCGACCCCTGGACAAAGCAGCCTCGCCGCGCGAACGCCCGATGGTCGGCCACGAAATGCCGCTCGACCACCATGTCGCCATCCAGCAGGATGACGTAATCGCCCTGTGCGGCGGCAATCGCACGATTACGCGCACGACTCATGCGCGCGCCCTCATCGACCTGCCACAAATGCACCAGACGCGTCGGGTAATCGCGCGCCAGGCGCACCAGCATGTCGCGCGTGGCCGGTCGCGAGCCATCATCGGTGACGATGACCTCGTACGGCAACTCAGTCTGCGCGGCCAGCGCGCGCAGCACCTGCTGCAGCGCCTGCGGCCAGTTGTAGGTAATGACCACGACACTGATGCGCATGCTCGGACAGCGCGGCGTATTGACCAGCAACATCAACGCACCCTCTGGTTGGAGAGCAACGCATTCAGGATGACACCGTCGTATTTGCAGGCATCCACCAAGCGCGCCTGCGGCGGCGCCCACAGCGTGTCGATACCTTGAACTGCTTGCAGCATGGATTCCCCCCGGAAACACTGGCGTGCGCACTGGCGTCCATGGCATCGCCGGCGTACTCCATTCACGCCGCGGGCGCAGTATATCGTGCCGCACGGCGGCTTCGCGTCGCGGTGCAGCAGCGCAGGCGGATGCCGGCCATCGGCTAGAATCGTCGCATGTCCACGTTGCCCGTCTGCCTTGCTGTCATCACCCACAACGAGGCGGCCAACATTGCGCGTTGCCTGGACAGCGTGCCGTTCGCGGCGGAAAAACTGGTGGTGGACAGCGGCAGCGACGACGACACGGTCGCCATCGCCCGCGCCCACGGCGCCCGCGTGGTACACCAGCCGTGGCTGGGTTTTGGCGCCCAGCGCAATTTCGCCAGCACCCAATCCACGCACGACTGGATCCTGGTGCTGGACGCCGACGAGGCCCTGACCCCGGCACTTGCCGCCGAGCTGCAAACACGCCTGCCGCAGCTCATGGCAGGCCCGGCCGCCGCCGCGTATCTGCGTCGACGCACGATCTACATGGGCACGCCGATGCGCTGGTATCGCCCGGCGGTGGGCGAGAAGCTGGCACGGCTGTATCACCGCGACCGCGCCCGCTGGAGCGATGTGCGCGTGCACGAGTCGCTGCAGTTTGCCGGCAGCGCGCCGACCTTGCGCGCACCGTTCGATCACGCCAACAACCCGACCCTGGTGCACAAGCAACTCAAGGTGCTGCGCTATGCCGAGCTCAAATGCCGCGACTGGCACGAGCGCGGCAAAGGCGCGCGCATGTGGCAAACCCCCTGGGTGTTTGCCTTCGCGTTCTTCAAGGATTACGTGCTGCGTCTGGCCTGCCTGGATGGCTGGCGCGGTTTCATCATTGCGCACACGGCCGCCAGCTACGCGGTCTACAAGCGCCTGCGCTATTACGAAATGCTGCACAACCCCGCGTCCATCGCCCAGGCCGCCGACGCCTTGCGCCAGCGCGCGCTCGACCGTTGACGCCATCCATTGACCATCATCATGTCCAGACCCCGCAAACACTATCTACTGTACGGCTCCGAGCGTTACGCACTGGCCATCCTGCGTCCGGTGCAGGACGCCATCCGCGCACGCGGCGGCGAGCCGGCCTGGTTCTTCGACGGCCCCGGAGCGCAGGACCTGCGCTCCGACGAGCGGCTGCTGACCGTGGCGCAAGTACGGGCGTGGCAGCCGCTGGCGGTGATCACGCCCAGCAATGCCGTGCCGCATTTCTTCCCCGGCGTGAAGGTGGAGACCTTCCACGGCTTCGACGCCGGCAAGCCGCGGCACATCTACATCCGTGGTTTCTTTGACCTGTATTGCACCACCGGTCCGCGCGACACCGCGCAGTTCCAGGCCATCGCCAAGCGGCTGGGGCACTTCAGCGTCAAGGAAACCGGCTGGCCCAAGCTCGACCCCTTCATGCGCGACATGGCCGCGCCACTGCCGCCAGTGCGCGACAAGCCGGTGATTCTTTACCACTCCACTTTCTCGCCGGCGTGGAGCGCGGCCGACACGCTGTACGAGCAGGTGCGGCGCTTGTCGCGCGACGGGCGCTGGCAATGGATCGTCACCTTCCATCCGAAGATGAACGCAGACACGCGCGAGCGCTACGAAGCGCTGCAAAACGAGCACCTGCAATTTGCGCGCAACGACAACATCCTGGAACTCTTCCCGCACGTCGACATGATGTGCTCGGACACCTCCTCGGCACTCAACGAGTTCCTGCTCACCGGCAAGCCGGTGGTGACGTTCAAGAACCGCCGCCCCGGCCCGCAGTTGATCGACATCGACGACCCGGCGCAATTCGAGGGCGCGATCGAACGCGCCTTGTCGCGGCCGCCGGAGCTGATGGCCGCCATTGCCGAGTACGGCGCGGCCATCCATCCGTATCGCGACGGCCAATCCAGCGAACGCGTACTGCAGGCCATCGACGCCTTCATCGCCGATGGCGCCCGCAACCGGCGCCGCAAGCCGCTCAACCTGTGGCGCAAGTTCAAGATCCGCCGCCGCATCGGCTACTGGGGCCCGGTCTGATCGCGCCACGCACACGCTGACCGGCCCCATCGGCAACGCATGGGCACAGGCTAGAATCATCACTCTCCGCTGGAGTCCCGCGTGTCCGCCATCGCCTATCGCCGTTCCGAACACCTGCGTGCCGTGTGGCCGTGGCTGCCGTTGTGGGCCATGGCGGCGCTGGTCGCCATCTTCTCGCACGGGCCGATGCCGCTGTACTCCACGCGCACGCTGGCCGTGGCGTGGGAGATGTGGACGCACGGCCACTGGCTGGTGCCCTACGTCAACGGCGCGCCGTACAGCGAGAAAGCCCCGCTGCTGTTCTGGATGATCCACGCCGGCTGGTTCGTGTTTGGCGTCAGCGACATCTGGCCACGCGTGCTCGAAGTGTTGTTTGGCGGCACCCAGCTGGTACTCATCGCCACCCTCGCCCGCCGCCTGTTTCCGCGCCGGCCATGGGTGGCGCGCGCCGCGCCGTGGATGTTGCTGGCGCTGGGCTTTGCCTTCCTGTTCGGCCTGCAGATCATGTACGACGTGGCGCTGGCCGTCGCCGTACTGGCGGCGCTGCTGTGCCTGACCAGCACGCCGGGCCGGGCCGAACCGCGCTGGTGGCTATTTGGCCTGTTCATCGGGCTGGGGCTGCTGACCAAGGGCCCGGTGGCGCTGCTGCATGTGGCCTTCCCGTGGCTGCTGGGGCCGCTGTGGAGCGACTGGGCCAAGGCGAACCGCGCGCGCTGGTACGGGCGCGGCGCGCTGTCCCTGGCGCTGGGCATCGGCATGCTGCTGGCCTGGGCCTTGCCGGCCGGCTTCAGCGGTGGCGACGCGTACCGGCAGCGATTGTTTTTCACCCAGACCGCCGGCCGCGTGGTGCAGGCGTTTGACCACGCGCGGCCGTGGTACTGGTATCTGCCTGTGCTGCCAGTGTTGCTGTTTCCCTTCAGCGGCTGGCCGCGCATGTGGGTGGCGCTGGCGACGCTGCGCCGGCCACTGGACAGCGGGCTGCGTTTCGCCCTGTGCTGGATCGTACCGGTGTTCATCTGCTTTTCTCTGATCAGCGGCAAGCAGGCGTATTACCCGCTGCCGGAACTGGGCGGCGTGGTGCTGTTGATGGCCGGCGCCATCGTCGCCCTGCGCGAGCGCAACCTTGCGCTGGCGCACAACCGCTGGTTGGGCACCTGGCCGCTGGGTATCGCCGGCATCGTGGTGGCGATGTTCCTGTTCGTGCTGCCGCCGCTGGTGCACAGCCATGTGGTGGGCGGTCAATGGCTGGACGCGGCCGCGCCGGTCAGCCGCTATTTCAGCGTGGTCTTTTTGCTGCTGGGCAGCCTGTTGCTGCTGCCGGGACGTGGTGAATTGCGGCGTCTGGCCGTGGCCGGGCTGATTGGCGCGCTGGCGCTCAACACCTTGTTCAGCCTGACCTCGTGGCAGCGCTACGACCTGACGCCGACCGTGCGGCTGGTGCAGGCCGCCGATCAGGAGCAGCGCGCCGTGGCCTACCTGGGCACCTACGAAGGCCAGTTCCACTTTGCCGGACGGCTTGAACACCCGGTGCAGGAAATCACCGAGGGCGCGAGCCTGCACGCCTTTGCCCGCGCCCACCCGGACGGCTTGATCGTCACCCACCCGGACAGCCTCAACCCCAACGATTTGCGCTATTCGTTGCTGGTGCAACCGTTCCGTTCCGGCTGGATCGTGGTCTGGTCGGCACGGGCACTGTCGGACTTGCATACCGGCCACGCCCCACCCGAGCCCACGCAGCCGACCCACGTCTACCCGGATGCCGAAGGCCGGCGCAATCCATCGTGACCACATCGCGCATCGCCGCATTGCGCGCGCAATGCGCCGGTCCGCGCGACGGCGCGTTGCTGCGCTACACGCTGGGTGCCGCCTTGCATGCCGCCGGCGACACGGAAGCCGCCATCACTGAACTGCGCCGCGCCGTCGGCTTCGACCCGTTGTACTCGGCAGCGTGGAAGGCATTGGGCAAGGCTTGCCTCGGTGCCGGCCAGCCCGATGCGGCAGTCGCCGCGTGGCGACAAGGCATCACTGCTGCGGTCGAGCGCGGCGACCGTCAGGCAGAAAAGGAAATGCGCGTCTTCCTGCGTCGGGCAGAACGGGACGCGCCGTAACCATCGCCGGCCCTTGCCGCCGGCCAAGCCCCAGGGTATCGAAGCAACTACCGATCCTGGTGATCGTACGGGCTGGGCAAGCCCACCGCGGAGAAACGCTTGTACTGCCACTGGTACTGGTCAAAGGCCAGCGCCACGCACTGCTCGACGCCGCGGTTCAAGGCCGTACAAGCCACCTCCAGATCCGGGTTGGCCAGGCCTGCGGGCGAGGGCAGGATATGGATGCGATAGCCTTTGCCGCGCGGCAGGCGTTCGGCAAAGGCAAACAGCACCGTGGCGCCGGTGCGCGCCGCCAGTCGCGGCAACAACACCATGGTCAGCGCCGTGCGGCCAAAGAAGGGGGCAAACTGGCCTTCCCCGGCACGGGGTTTCTGATCGGGCAGGATGCCCACCGTGCCGCCGCCGGCCAGACGCCGGTACAGCACGCGCACGCCGGCGCCATCGGCACGCACCTGCTCGGGCGCCAGCGCGCCGCGTACCTTGCGCAGCAAGGCTTCCAGTGCGGCCAGCCGCGGCGGCCGATACAGGATGGCCATCGGCGTCTTGCGGCACAGCCAGTAATTGAGCACCTCCCAGCACCCCAGGTGTGGGGCGGCGATGATGACGCCGCGTCCGCTGGCCAGTGCCGCATCCAGCAAGTCCTCGCCGCGCACCTCGCGCACCAGGGACAAGGCGCGCTGCGCACCACCACCCCAGATCTTGATGATCTCGCTGGCGGATTTGCCGCTTTCCTCAAGCACAGCGCGCAGCCGCGCCGCATGGGCGACCGGCGTGTCGCCGGGGCGCACGATTCGCAAATTGGTCGCGGTGTGGCGCACCAAGGCGCCGCGACGCCACAGCAGAGCCACGCCGACCGCCGCCCCCGACGTATGCAGCCAGCGCAACGGCAGCAACGCCAGCACCCGCAGCAACCAATAAAGCACCCTGACGTCAGCACGCATGCCGCCAGTTTACGGGATGCCGGCCGCCGACTTTGCGCCATCGCGCCGACGCCGTATGCTCGGCGCGCATGATTGCCTTGATCCAACGCGTGTTGTCCGCCAGCGTGACCGTGGACGCACAAACCCTGGGCACCATCGGCCCCGGGCTGCTGGCGCTGGTGGCCGTGCAACCCGGCGATGGCGAACGCCAGACGCAACGCATGCTCGAACGCCTGCTCGGCTACCGGGTGTTCGACGACGCCGACGGGCGCATGAACCGCTCACTCACCGATACCGGCGGCGGACTGTTGCTGATCAGCCAGTTCACGCTGGCGGCCGATACGCGCAAGGGCACGCGTCCGAGCTTCACGCCAGCGGCACCGCCCGAAGTCGCCCGGCCGTGGTTTGACCGGCTGTTGACCCTGGCCCGCGCGGCGCATCCGGACGTTGCCACCGGCTGCTTTGGCGCCCATATGGTGGTGTCGCTGGTCAACGACGGGCCGACGACGTTCTGGCTGGAGGCGCGGTGATCCGGTCAGCCCCGCCAAGCCTTGTGCCAAGCGCAACTTCGCGTTTTGGCTCGATTTTTGCCTGTCGCCGCGGCAACAAAAACGACGCACTTTAACCCTTGAAAACTGGTCAGGATAACAGCACATCGCTATACTGATCGGTTCTTGAACCTGCGTGGTGGTCGGTGAATGAATAGCAGAGCTCCCAACGAGCAGCAGTCTGAAATCAAGGCGTTGATTTCCAAAGGTTTGGAGCAGGGTTACCTGACTTACGCCGAGATCAACGACCATTTGCCGGACGACGTCGTCGACCCGGAGCAGATCGAAGACATCATGGCGGTGCTCAAGGGCGTCGGCATCGAAGTGCATGATGCCGCGCCTGACGCCGACACCATCACCGATGGCGCCGCGCCTGGCACCAGCTCCGGCGACGACGATGCCGCAGCCGAGGAGGCCGTCGCCCTGCTGTCGGCGGTCGACGCCGAGGTCGGCCGCACCACCGACCCGGTACGCATGTACATGCGCGAAATGGGCACGGTAGAACTGCTCACGCGCGAAGGCGAGATTGTCATCGCCAAACGCATCGAAGAGGGTCTGGGGCAGGTTCAGCAAGCACTGGCCAGCTTCCCGTTGACCATCGAACTGTTGCTGGGCGAATACGACCAGCACCTGGACGGCAAGCGCCGCCTGAGCGAAATCCTCGCCGGCTTCCTTGATCTGGAAGAAGCCGCCGACCAGGCCCGCCGCGAAGCCGAGATTGCACGCAAGGAGGCCGAAGCCGCCGCCGCCCTGCTGCCGCAGCCCGAGCCTGGCGAGGAAGACGACGCCGACACCGAGGCAGAGGACGATACCGAGGAAGAGGAAGAAGCCGGTCCGACCGGCCCCGATCCGGAAGAGGTCAAGCGCCGCTTCGGCCTGCTGCGCGAGTATTACGCCAAGTTCCAGAAGGCCGCGCCCAAGGCCCAGGGCATCACCGACAAGAAGATCGTCAAGCTGCGCGAGCAGATGGCCGAGGAGTTCCTGAAACTCAAGCTGCCCTCGGCGCTGATCGACGGCTTCGTGCGCAAACTGCGTGAAGTGGTCGGCAACATCCGCCACCACGAGCGCGCGCTGATGGACATCCTGGTCAAGCAGGTCAAGATGCCCAAGGCCGAGTTCCTGAAGACCTTCCCCAGCAACGAAGGCAACCCCGAGTGGGCCGCCGAGTTGTCGCGCAAGCGGCAAAAGTGGACGCCCAACCTCAAGGCCCATCGCGAAGCCATCGACGCCGAGCAGGAAAAGCTCGCCGCCATCGAGCGCAAGCTGTTCCTGCCGTTGACCGACATCAAGGACATCAACCGTGCCATGGCCAGCGGCGAGGCCCGCGCGCGCCGCGCCAAGAAGGAAATGGTCGAGGCCAACCTGCGCCTGGTCATCTCCATCGCCAAGA
>CAZMPZ010000036.1:0-9243 GCA_964568445.1 uncultured Rhodanobacter sp.
TGACTTTCTCTCGGGCAAGCGAGAGAAAGTTACTCGGGCGCCGCAGGCGCTCGAAACGCTCTGGCCGTTCACGAGCCAGTGCATCGCGCGCGCGTGCGCTCCTACAGTTTGAGGAGAACTCAAAGTGCGTCGGGCTCAAGTGTGTGCCTCCCGTGCCGATACGCTGGCGAACGCAGATAGGTATCGACATGAGTGAGTCGTTGCTGGACAGGGTGGAGCGGCAGACGCAGCTGGCCGGACATAACCGGGTGGCCATGCTGCTGTTCACGCTGGGCGACGAGCAACTGTTTGGCATCAATGTCTTCAAGGTGCGTGAAGTGTTGCGCCGGCCGCCGATGGAGCGCCTGCCCGGCGGTCACGCGCTGCTGGCCGGCAGCTGCGACTATCGTGGGCAGACCATCGCCGTCATCGATCTGGCCGCCGCGCTGGGTTACGCGCCATTGCAGGACGAGGCCAGCGCGCACTTGATGGTGACCGAGTTCAGTCGCTCGGTGCAGGGTTTCCTCGTGTCCGACGTCAAGCGCATGGTGCATTGCGACGGCGACACCCTGGTCGCGCCCAGTGGCACCTTGGGCTTTGGGGCGCGGGTCAACGCGGTCACGCGGCTGGATGGCGCCCTGCTGGCGGTGGTGGACGTGGAGCAGGTGTTGGCCAGCGTCGGTGCCAGTCCGGGCGAACTGTCCGCGCGCCTGCAGCACGTGGCCACCAAGCCGCCGGTGACAGCGCGGCGTGTGCTGGTGGTGGATGATTCGCAAATCGCGCGGCGCCGCATCCTGCGCGTGCTGGCGCAAATGCAGGTGGAGTGCACAGTGGCTTGTGATGGCCGCGAGGCGCTGGAACTGCTTGAGGCGCAGGTGGCCGAAGGCGGCAAGCTCGATGTGGACATGGTCATTTCCGACATCGAAATGCCGCGACTGGATGGCTACGCCTTGACCCGCGCCATTCGCGAGTCGCCGCAGCTGCGCGTACTCAAGGTGCTGCTGCACAGCTCGCTCAGCGGCAACTTCAACGAGAACATGGTGCGCGAGGTCAAGGCCGACCGCTTCGTCGCCAAATTCCAGCCCGACGTACTGGCACAAGCGGTGCTGGAGCTGTTGCCGGCGGACGGCTGAGGCATGAGACCCGCCTTGTGCGGGCCACCGGTCCCGATGATGCGGTGACGGTGATACGACGGGGTTTTCCCCACCGTCAACAATCCGTCTTGCGCCAATGATGCGTACTTGGGACGGGTGGCACGACGGCCGCCAGGCCTAGTGCCGCAACGGCTGGCGCGCTGTGGCATGCAACTTGCCTCGATCCTCGTGCGGTTCGACCGCGCGACTTCGAGGCAAGCCATGACTCCTGACAATACCTTTGGCATCCACACCCGTGCCCTGGAGCTGTGGCAGCGGCGCAGCGAGGTGTTGGCCAACAACCTGGCCAATGTCGATACGCCGGACTTCAAGGCGCGTGACGTGGACTTCCGCGCCGCATTGGCTGCGGCCAGCGGCAAGACGGCGGCGACGCCGGTGACCTTGCAGGCCACCGCGCCCGGCCATATCGCCAACGCCAATCCGGCCGACGGCGCGCTGGCATGGCGCGTGCCGACGCAGCCCAGCATGGACGGCAACACGGTCGACGAGCAGGTCGAGCAGGCCGCGTTTGCCGCCAACAGCATGCATTACCAAGCCAGCCTGTCCTTCATCACCGCGCAAATTCGCATGCTGCGCACGGCGATCACCGGAGGGCAAGGCTGATGTCATTGTTCTCGATCTTCAATGTCGCCGGCTCCGGCATGGCCGCGCAGTCGCTGCGGCTCAACACCGTGGCCAGCAACCTGGCCAATGCCGACAGCGTGTCGAGTACCGCCGAGGGCGCCTATCGCGCCCGCGAGCCGCTGTTTGCCGCCGTGCAAAAGCAGGTGGGGCAGGCGGCGCAGGCGGATGGCCAGGGCGTGCAGGTGCTTGGCGTCACCGAGAGCCAGGCCGCCATCCCGTCCCGCTACGAGCCGGGCAATCCGCTGGCCGATGCCGACGGCTATGTCTATTCCAGCAACGTCAATCCGGTGGACGAGCTGGTCAACATGATTTCCGCCTCGCGTTCGTACCAAAACAACGTCGAGGTACTCAATTCCACCCGGCAATTGATGCAAAAGACGCTGGACCTGGGCAAGTGACCGGCCGGCCCATGACTCCCCTTGCGAGGAAAACCCCATGAGTGTTCTAGCGGTCGGCAACGACGCGGCGCAGGCCGCCGCCATCGCCAAGCCCAAGACCATTGGCCAGGCCGACTTTCTGAGCCTGCTGATCACGCAGATGCGCAACCAGGACCCGACCCAGCCGATGGATTCATCGCAAATGGTCAGCCAGCTGGCGCAGATCAGCCAGGTTTCGGCCACGCAGCAACTGCAGGCCTCGTTCGACACGCTGAGCCATTCGCTGACCGGCAACCAGATGCTGGAAGCCGGTGCCATGGTCGGGCGCGGCGTCACCGTGCCGTCGTCGGCGGTGCGGCTGGGCGCTGCCGGCATGGATGGTGCGGTCAACGTGCCTGATGGCGGCGGCCAGGTCGTCGTGCAGATCACCGATGCCACCGGCACCGTGGTGCGCACGCTCGGCATGGGCACGCCCACGGCTGGATTGGTGCCGTTCCACTGGGATGGTGTTGGCAATGACGGCAAGCCGCTGCCGCCGGGGGTGTACGGGATGACGGCACAGGCAGGCACCACGGCGGTGGCCACCTATGTCAGCGGCAAGGTCAACGGTGTCGGCATGACCAGCGACGGCGTTTATCTGGATGTGGATGGTTTTGGCGGCGCCCTGCTCAGTCAGGTGGCGCAGATCAACTGACAACTCATCGGGCCCGCGACGGGCTCATGGACACGAGGAACCAACAATGGCTTTCAATATTGCACTGAGCGGGCTCAACGCGGCCTCCAAGGACCTTGAGGTCACCGCCAACAACATCGCCAACACCGGCACCACCGGCTACAAGGGCTCGCGCGCGGAGTTTGCCGAGCTGTTCAACGCCGCCGGCCCCAACCTGAGTTCCAGCCAGGTCGGCAGCGGCGTGCGGCTGACCAACGTGGCGCAGATGTTCAAGGCTGGCAGCGTGGAGACCACCAACAACAGCCTGGATTTCGCCATCAGTGGTGAGGGCTTTTTCACCATCCGCGATGCCAAGGGCCTGTCCTACACGCGGGCCGGCGCCTTTCGCCAGAATGCCGACGGCTTCGTGGAAAACTCCGCCGGCCAGCGCCTGCAGGTGTTTCCGGCCAATTCGGCTGGCAGCTTCGATACCAGCACGTTGAAGGACCTGCAGCTACTCACCTCGCAAAACGCGGCCAAATCCACCGACAAGGTGACGATGTCGCTCAACCTGCCGTCCGACGCCACGGCGCCGGCATTGGCGTTCGATGTCAACGACGCCACCAGCTTCAACCAGTCCACGCCGTTTACTGCCTATGACTCGCTGGGTGCCACGCATACCGGCGTGGTGTATTTCGTCAAGGATGCGGTGGCCAACACCTGGAATGCCCACCTGGTCGTGGATGGCGTCGAAGCCACGCCGCCGCAGCAGCTGACCTTCAGCAGCAGCGGCGCCCTGACCGCGCCGGTGGGTGGGCAGCTGGCCTATCCGCCGCTGACACTCAACCCTGGTGCCGATCCGATGACGCTGACGCTGGACATGAGCCGCGCCACGCAATTCGGCAACGAGTACGTCGCCACCTCGATCAACCAGAACGGTTATCCGACCGGCACCTTGTCCAGCATCGACGTGTCGCGCGAAGGCATCGTGCAGGCCAAGTACTCCAACGGCCAGACCACCGGCCTGGGCCAGTTGGCACTGGCGCGGTTTGCCAACCAGCAGGGCCTGCGCCAGCTGGACAACACCAACTGGTCGGCCTCGTTCGACTCCGGCGCGCCGGTGATGGGCGCGGCCGGCAACGGCACTTACGGCAGCGTCCAGTCCGGTGCGCTGGAGGCATCCAACACCTCCGACCTCACCGCCGAGCTGGTCAACATGATCAAGGCCCAACGCAACTACCAGGCCAACGCACAGGTGATTTCCACCGACGACCGCCTGACGCAAACCATCATCAACATCCGCAACTGATCGCTGATCCCGGCGTAAGCCGGGGCCATCGACAAACCACCGAGGCAAGCCATGGACCACTCCGTTTACGTTGCCATGACCGGCGCCACGCAGATGATGCGGGCGCAGGCCGAGGTTGCGCACAACCTGGCCAACGCCGACACGGTGGGCTTCAAGGCCCAGTTGTCGGCATTCCAGCCGTTGCCGGTGCAGGGACCGGGCATGGCCACGCGCGTCAATGGCGTGGCACAGGGGCAGGGTGTCGACCTGAGCCAGGGCGCGCAGATCGACACCGGCCGCGATCTCGACATTGCCGTGCGCGGCAGCGGCTGGATTGCCGTGCAGGCCGCCGATGGCAGCGAGGCCTACACGCGCGCCGGCGAGTTGCGGCTGACGCCCGATGGCGTGCTCACCGACGTGCGCGGCAACCTGGTGATGGGCGACGGCGGCCCGATCAACGTGCCGCAAAGCACGCAGATGACCATCGGCGCCGACGGCACGATTTCCGTGGTGCCGATGGGGCAGACGCCGGAGACGATTTCCGCCGTCGGCCGCATCAAGCTGGTCAATCCCGACGCCGCCGACCTGCAGCTGGGGTCCGACGGCTTGATGCACATGATCGGTGGCGGCACGGCCGGCGCCGATCCCGCGGTGACCATCCAGTCCGGCGCGCTGGAAGCCAGCAACGCCAATCCGTCGCAGCTGCTGGTGCGCATGATCGAGCTGTCGCGCCAGTACGAGATGCAGGTGCGCGCCATCAAGAGCGCCGATGACAACGCGCAGTCGGCCTCGCGGCTGCTGCAAGTGGGCTGACGATCAACAACATAGTGATGGACGCCTATACGTCCATGTGGAGAACGAGATGTTTTCATCCCTGTGGGTAGCCAAGACCGGTCTCGATGCGCAGCAGACGCGCATGGACGCCATTTCCAACAACCTGGCCAATGCCAACACCACCGGCTACAAAAGCTCGCGGCCATCGTTCCAGGATCTGGTCTACCAGAACGTGCGTCAGCCCGGCGGCCAGACCACCGAGCAGACACAGGCGCCATCGGGCCTGATGCTGGGCACCGGCGTGCGCGTGGTCGGCAATGAGAAGCTGTTCACCCAGGGCAACATCGAGCAGACCGGCAACGCGCTGGATGTCGCCATCCAGGGGCGCGGCTTCCTGCAGGTGACCATGCCCGATGGCTCCATCTCCTACACCCGCGACGGCTCGCTGCACCTGGACCAGAACGGCCAGATCGTCACCGCCAACGGTTATGCACTGGACCCGGCCATCAGCGTGCCGGCCAGCGCGCAGAGCATCACCATCGGCAGCGATGGCACGGTCAGCGTCAGCTTGCCCGGACAGGCGGCGACGCAGCAGATCGGCACCTTGCAGCTGGCCGATTTCATCAACCCGGCGGGCCTGCAGCCCAACGGCGACAACCTGTACCTGGAAACCGCGTCCAGCGGCTCGCCGCAAATCGGCCAGCCTGGCTTGAATGGCCTGGGCACGCTGGCGGCCGGTGCGCTGGAGGCTTCCAACGTCAACGTCGTCGAGCAGATGGTGGACATGATCCAGACCCAGCGCACCTACGAGATGAACTCCAAGGCGGTGTCCGCCGCCGACTCGATGCTGCAGTTCCTGACCAGTCGAACCTGAGTGAGGCAGTGATGCGCAACCTCCTTCGCCTTCCCTTGCTGCTGTGCGTGCTGGCCCTGCTGGGCGCCTGCGCCAGCGGGCCCGGCGTGCGCGACGACGCACAGTGGGCGCCGACCCTGCCGCCCGCGCAGGACGCCGCCGCCGTGCCATCGGACGGCTCGATCTATCACGATGGCCGCAACATGGAGCTGTTCACCGACCCGCGCGCGCACCGTGCCGGCGACGTGCTGACCGTGGTCCTGGTGGAAAGCACGCAGGCCAGCAAGAAAGCCACCACCAGCACCAGCAAGGGCGACAAGGCCAACCTCAAGGCGCCCACCTTGCTTGGCAAGACGCTGAGCCTGGGCGGCAAGGTGGCCGACATCGGGCTGGACGGCGAGCGCACGTTTGACGGCGCCGGCTCCAGCAGCCAGAGCAACCAGCTCACCGGCCAAATCACCGTCACCGTGGCGCAGCGCCTGTCCAACGGCAATCTTCTGATCCGCGGCGAGAAGTGGCTGACCATCAACCAGGGCCAGGAGCTGGTGCGCATCTCCGGCTTCGTCCGTCCGCAGGACATCGGCCAGGACAACACCGTGCCCTCCACGCGCGTGGCCGATGCCCGCATCAGCTACACCGGTCGCGGCACCCTGGCAGACGCCAACACGCGTGGCTGGCTGTCGCGCTTCTTCAACTCCAAGTGGATGCCGTTCTGATGAACACGCAAAAAGCCGGCACGCCAGGCACTTTGGCCCCCTCTCCCGTGCGGGGAGAGGGTTGGGGAGAGGGGACGCTCTTGCGCAAATCTGCACTGGCATTTTTCAAGCAATGCATACCCCACCTCTATCGCCAGGCGCGCCCCTCACCCCCGCCCTCTCCCCCAAGGGGAGAGGGGGCAAGAGTGCGTACACAATCGATGACCTGTGCCTTGGTCGCGCTGCTGGTGATGCTGGCCGCCGTGCCGGCCCATGCCGACAAGATCCGCGACCTGGCCCAGGTGGCCGGTGTGCGTTCCAACCAGTTGATCGGCTATGGCCTGGTGGTGGGGCTGGACGGCTCCGGCGACCAGACCACGCAGGCGCCGTTCACCACGCAAAGCCTGGAAAACATGCTGCAGCAATTCGGCATCACGGTGCCGGCCAATGCGCGGCCGCAGCTCAAGAATGCCGCCGCAGTCATGGTCACGGCAGACTTGCCGGCGTTTGCCAAGCCCGGCCAGGCCATCGACGTGACGGTGGCCTCCATCGGCAACGCCAAGAGCATCCGCGGCGGCCAGCTGTTGATGACGCCGTTGCGCGGTGCCGACGGCAATGTCTATGCCATGGCGCAGGGCAGCGTGGTGGTCGGCGGCATCAGCGCGCAGGGCAAGAGCGGCTCCAGCGTGCAGGTCAACATTTCCGCCAGCGGGCGCATCCCCGATGGCGCTTCGGTCGAGCGTGCCGTGGCATCGTCCTTTGCCGGCGGCGGCGACTTGATGCTCAACCTCAACACCGCTGATTTCACCACGGCCGGACGCATTGCCAGCGCGATCAATGCCGCCTATGGCACCGGTACCGCGCGCGCCATCGATGGCGGCTCGGTGTCGGTGCGCGGGCCGCAGGATCCGTCGCAGAAAGTGGCGTGGCTCGGCGCCATCCAGGCCCTGGACGTACAGCCCGGCGATGCACCGGCGCGGGTGGTGGTCAACTCGCGTACCGGTACCGTGGTGATTGGTTCGGACGTGCGCGTCACCGCTGCGGCGGTCGCCCATGGCGCGATCCAGGTGACCATCGGCGAGCAGTCGCTGGTCAGCCAGCCGGCACCCTTCAGCCGCGGCCAGACCGCCGTGGTGCCAAGCAGCAACGTGCAGGTCAGCGAGGAGGGCGCGCACATGTTCAAGTTCGGTCCCGGCGTGAGCCTGGACACCATCGTGCGCGCGGTCAATCAGGTGGGCGCCACGCCCAGCGATTTGATTTCCATCCTGCAGGCACTCAAGCAGTCTGGCGCGCTTCATGCACAACTGGTCGTGATCTGAGCTACGCGTGACGACATCATGACGCCTGTAAACGCCGCCTTGCCCGCCCTCGATACCTGGACTGAAATGTCCGGCTTCCAGCAGCTGCGTGCCAGTGCGCGCGGCGATGGCGGCAAGGCGGCGTTGCCAGCGGTGGCCAAGCAGTTCGAGGCCATCTTCACGCAAATGATGTTGAAGTCCATGCGCCAGGCCAACGCCAGCATGGGCGGCGGCCTGGCCGACAGCGACGCCGGCAACGCCTATCGCGATATGTTCGACCAGCAATTGGCGCTGACCCTGGCCAACGGCGGCAACGGCATCGGCATTGCCAGGATGCTGATCCGTCAGCTTGGCGGCAAATCGCCGTCGGCACCCGCCACCGGTACGCCGGGCGCGTCGGCCATCGGCGCCATCAGCAACGCCAACGTGCGTGCGCTGCTGCAGCTGGGTGCCGAAGACACGCCGGGTGTGACCGACAACCCGCTGGCGCCAAGTGCCGCCGGTGCCATGCCGTCGTTGCTGGATGGCGCCACGCCGGACGATGGCGCATTGTGGGCCGATTGGCTGCGCGGCGCTGGGGCGGTCGGCGAGAGCGGTGTGCTCGGCACGGTCGCACAAGGCGCGGTGACCGCTGCCGGCATGGCTGCGCGCTTGCTGCCCGGCGGCGACCCGGTCAATTTTGTCCGTGCGCTGGCGCCGCATGCGCAGGCGGCGGCACGCAAGCTTGGCGTGTCGGTACGCGCCTTGCTGGCACAGGCGGCACTGGAAACCGGCTGGGGCAAGCATCTGCCCGCGCGCGGCAATGGCGACTCCAGCTTCAACCTGTTTGGCATCAAGGCCGGCGGCAGCTGGGATGGTGCCAAGGTCAGCGTACCCACGCTGGAATACGAAAATGGCATGGCCGTGCGCCGCCGCGACGACTTCCGCGCCTATGCCTCGCCGGCCGCCTCGTTTGCCGACTACGCGCGCCTGCTCAGCGAAAGCCCGCGTTATGCGCAGGCACTGGGCCAAGGTGAAAACGTCGCCGGCTTCGCCCACGCCCTGGTGCGCGGCGGCTACGCCACCGATCCAGCCTACGCCGCCAAGATCATCGCCATCGCCAACAGCGCGCAGATGCGCGAGGCGCTGGCGACGATTGGCCTCGGTGGCGACAGGTGATTGCGCCCGCGCACATGCATTCCCTCTCTTCTCCCGCTTGCGGGGGAAGGTGCCCGAAGGGCGGATGGGGGAGCGCCCCCGCGGAAGGTTTCCGGTGGCGGCTGTGGTGTCTTGGCACACCTGCGGCGTCCGAGTGGCTTGTCTCTCGCATGCCGACTGTAGGAGCGCGCTGGCGCGCGATGCTCTTGCATTGGTGTTCGGGAAACGACCAAAGCTTTCGAGCGCCTACGGCGCCCGAGTCACCTTTCTCTGAATGGCCAGAGAAAGGTGACCCAAAGAGAGGCCACCCCGTTTGGCGCTTGCCGGGCGTGGCCGCCCGGCAAGTTCGTGAGCCGAGGGCGGGCTTTTCGACAGCACGTCCGTGTGCTGACGAAAAGGCGGCGGCCTCCTG
>CAZMPZ010000037.1:0-9125 GCA_964568445.1 uncultured Rhodanobacter sp.
GCCGCCGCCCGCTGACGCGGCCTGTCGCCCCCGTCTCACCGCCGCGCAGGGGACTGAAGATCAAAAGCGTCGTGTTACGTGCGTGCCTGCACGCGACGGAACGACGGTCTCTCAGCTGTTCGGTAGCCACGCTCCCACGCCCCTGTGCGGCGAGTGCGGCATGGCTGCCCGGCCCGCAGGGGGATCGGCAGGAAGCCGATCCCTTTTCGTCGGTACATGGACGTGCCGTCGAAAAGCCAAGCCACGGCGCACGATCTTTTCGCCCGGCCACGGGCGAAAAGCGCCAAGCGGGGTGCCTCTCTCTTTGGTTACTTTCTCTCGGGCAAGCGAGAGAAAGTGACTCGGGCGCCGCAGGCGCTCGAAAGCTTCCCGAACACCAGTGCAAAGGCATCGCTCGCCAGCGCGCTTCTGCGGGCGATTGCGGGGGCCGCCGTCCAGCACAGTGCGGGAATGCGTCGCGCGACAGTTTTTTGTCGCGCGTTAAAGCCCCGGCGCGGGTGGCCGTTAACCGGGACACATGCCGTGCTCGCAGAGCGCGGCTGCCGGGTTTGAGGACGAATCATGGCTGACATGCTTTCCACTGGCGTTTCCGGGCTGCTGGCTGCGCAGATCGGGCTGAACACCGTCAGTCACAACGTGGCCAACGTGAACACCGACGGCTACAGCCGCCAGGTGGTGTCCTACAGCGCGCGCATGCCGGAGTCGCTGGGCGGCTATTTTGTCGGCACCGGCGTCAACACCGTGGCGGTGCAGCGCGCCTACAGCCAGTTTCTCAACAATGCCTTGTGGGCGGCCAGTTCCAGCCAGGGGCGGGCCAGCACGATGGCCGGCCTGACCGACCAGCTCAACAGCCAGTTGTCCGGTGCCAACAATCTGCAAACCTCGCTGGACAGCTTTTACGGCGCGGTGCAGGACATGGCCAACGCGCCGTCCGACACGGCTTCGCGCCAAGTGTTGCTGGCGCGTGCGGGCGGTCTGGCCAGCACGTTCCGTTCGCTGTCGGGCCAGTTCAGCCAGCTGGCCGGACAGGTGCAGCAGCAGCTGGGCGATACCATCAATTCCATCAACAGCGACAGCCGCGCCATTGCGCAGCTGAATGGGTTGATCCGCAATTCGGCTGCCGCCGACGGCTCGCTGCCATCGGACCTGATGGATCAGCGCGATGCCCTGGTCAAGAAGTTGTCCAGCGAGGTGGGCATAAGCGCGGTCACGCAGGATGACAACACCATCAATGTCTACACCGGCAATGGCCAGGCCCTGGTCACCGGGGTGTCGGCGCACGAGCTGGGCACCAAGCCCAATGTCTACGACGCCACGCGGCAGGAAGTCACCGGCGATTCGGGCAGCATCATCAGCGGGCGCATTGGTGGCGGCGCGTTGGGGGCGCTGCTGGATTTCCGCGCCAACGTGCTTGATCCGGCGCAGACCCAGCTGGGTCGTGCCGCGCAGGCGATGGCCGGCGCATTCAATGCCCAGCACGCGCAGGGCGTGGATTTGCGTGGCGCGCTGGGTGGGCCGTTCTTCAGCGTCGCCGGCCCGGTGGTGCAGGCTGCCAGCACCAATGCCGGCAGCGGTACGGTAACGGCTGACATCAGCGATCTGGGCGCCCTGACCGGCAAGGATTACATCCTGACCAACACCGCCAGCGGCTGGGATTTGCGCGACGCCAGCGGCGCCAGCATCCCGCTCACCGGTACCGGCACCAGCGCCGATCCGCTGCAGGCGGCGGGCTTGTCGCTGACCCTCGGCGGCGCGGCGGCGGTGGGCGACAGTTTCCGCATCCAGCCCAGCCGCAATGCTGCCGGCACGTTTGCCGTGGCCATTACCGATCCGGCGGCCGTGGCCGCGGCGGCGGCGCTCGACGTGGCGGGCGCCAGCACCAACACCGGCACTGGCGTGGCCAAGGTCAGCGTGGCCGATGGCAGCGATCCGGCGTTGTTCACCCCCAGCGTCATCACCTTTGACAGCGCCACGACGTACACCGTCGATGGCGGCCCGTCGCAGCCGTTCACGCCGGGCAGCGCCATTGTCGCCAATGGCTGGAGTGTGCAGCTCGATGGCGCGCCGGCGCTTGGTGACAGCTTTACCGTCACGCCCAACACCGGCGCGCAGGGCGACAACCGCAATGCGCTGGCGCTGGGCAAGGTATCCAACCTGGGCGTGCTCGATGGCGGCGTCACCACCACCGGCCGCGCCTACAGCCAGCTGGTCAGCCAGGCTGGCAGCGCCGGTGCCGTGGCGCAGGATGACCTGGCTGCGCAAAACGCCGTGCTCACCCAGGCCTCGGCCTCGCAGCAAGGCGTGTCGGGCGTCAACCTGGACGAGGAGGCGGCCAACCTGGTGCGCTTCCAGCAGGCGTATCAAGCCTCGGCGCAGGTCATCAGTACGGCCAACATCCTGTTCAATGCATTGCTCGGCGCGGTGCGGGGGTAAGTCATGCGCGTTTCCACCAGTTGGCTGCAGCATCAATCCGTCGCCGCGATGATGGATCGGCAAGCCGATCTGTCGCGGCTCAACACGCAATTGAGCAGCGGCAAGCGCATCAATCAGCCGTCCGACGATCCGGTCGGCGCGGCACGCGCGCTCGACCTCAATCACCTGGTCACCGACACGGCGCAATACCAGCGCAACATCGACGCCGCCAATGCGCGGTTGATGCTGGAAGACCAGAACCTCGGCAACGTCGGCAGCGTGCTGGTGCGCGTGCGCACCCTGGTGCTGCAGGCCGTCAACGGCACGCAGAACGACGGCACGCGTGGCGACATTGCCGCCGAGCTCGCGCAGTTGCGCGCGCAGTTGCTGGGCCAGGCCAACAGCACCGACGCGCAGGGCGAATACATCTTTGCCGGCAACCGCAGCGGCAGTCCGGCGTTTGTCGATGGCGTCGGCGGCGCAACCTATCAAGGCGACGACGGCCAGCGCATGGTGGCCATCGGCGCCGGCATGCAGGTGGCCATCGGCGATGCCGGCAGCGCCGTGTTTGGCGACATTGCCACCGGCAACGGCACGTTTGCAGTGAGCGCCGCCGCCGGCAACACCGGCGCCATGGTGGCCGGTGCCAGCACGGTGGTGGATGCCGCCGCGTGGGATGGCGGCAGCTACGACATTGTCTTTACTGCCGCCGACGCTTATGAGGTACGCGATGGTGCCGGCACGGTGCTGGATACCGGCAGCTACGATCCGGTCCACGGTGGTGGCATCACTTTTCGCGGTGCGCAGGTGGCGTTCCAGGGCGCGCCAGCCGCCGGCGACAGCTTTGCGCTGGCGCCGTCCGGCACGCAAAACATTTTCGACACCTTGCAAAACATCATCACCACCTTGCGCACGCCCAGTGATGGCGGCGCCACGATGCAAAACGCCATCAATACGCAATTCGTCAATCTCGACCAGGCCATCGATACCGTGACGCGCACGCGCGGCATGGTGGGAGCGCGCATGAACGCACTGGATCAGCAGCAATCGCTCAATGGGGATTTGACGCTGCAATACCAGACCGCCTTGAATGACGTGCAAGGCCTGAACTATTACGACGCCATCAGCCAACTGGGTGCGCAGACCACGGCCCTGCAGGCCGCGCAAATGACCTTCAGCAAATTGCAGGGCTCAAAATTGTTTGATTATTTGCGTTGACAAGTCTCAAGTTTCGGTATTGGGAGTCGAAACAGTTCACAAGGCGGAAACACAAGGTTTGGGTCTCCGCCGGTCTGTCAACGCCGGCCATCGTCGGCACCCCAATCCGAGACTGGAGATACTCCCATGGTCATGAGCGTCAACACCAACATCAGTTCTCTGAATGCCCAGCGCAACCTGGCCACTTCGCAGAACAAACTGGCTACGGCCATCGCCCGCCTGTCATCCGGCATGCGCATCAACAGCGCCAAGGACGATGCCGCGGGCCTCGCCATTTCCACCCGCTTCACCACCCAGATCAACGGTCTGAACCAGGCTGCCGCCAATGCCAGTGATGGCATTTCGCTGGCGCAGACCACCGAGTCGGCGTTGAACGAGGTGACCAACAACATGCAGCGCATCCGCACGCTGGCCGTGCAGTCGGCCAACGCCAGCAACTCCGACAGCGACCGCGCCGCATTGGACGCCGAAGTGCAGCAGCGTCTGTCGGAAATTACGCGTATTTCGCAGCAGACCACGTTCAACGGCCGGCATGTGCTGGACGGCACGTTTGGTTCCGCCGCGTTCCAGATCGGCGCCAACGTCGGCGAGACCATCTCGGTCAACCTGAGCCAGGGCACCGGTGCCGCGCAGATGGGCAAGATCGCCTCGGCCACGAGCGCCACGGGCGTGTTCGTCGCGACGGCGGCTGCCGGTGCCACTGCCGGATCGGTCAGTGCCTCGGGTGTTGCCGACTGGACCACGGGCACGATCGCCTTCACGATCGGTTCCGATTCGGTCAGTGTCACCGCAAGCACCGACCAGACCACCACGCTGAACGCGATCCAGGCCGCTCTGGACGGTGGCAGCAACAAGTACACGGTCGCCGCCGACGGCGCGAACGGGTTCAAGTTGACGGCCAAGACCGCCGGCGCCGATCCGATGACCGTCACTGGCGCCAGCGGTGCCACCTTTGCGGCTCCCACCGCAGGTACCGACGCCGTGGCCGTTGGTGACGCGACCCCGCTGACCCTGGCTGCCAACGAATTCACGCTGCAGGCCGGTTCGGGTTCGGCGGTGAGCATCGAAGGCACGTTCAACGACGCCGCTTCGCTGGCGGCCGCGATCAACGCCAAGGGCATCGCCGGTGTTTCGGCCTACGCCGATGCCACGACGGGTGTCCTGCACCTGGCCTCGCAGGAAGCGCTCACGGTCGGCGGCGCCAAGGGTACCGGCGTCCTCGGGTTCAGCGCCACGAACGCCATTGGCGGCGACCTGGCCAGTGCCAACGTGAAGTCGGTGGCCGGTGCCTATGACACCATCAGCCGCATCGATGTGGCCCTGGGCACCATCAGTGACATCCGCAGTGACCTCGGCGCGGTGCAGAACCGCTTCGAGTCCACCATCGCCAACCTGCAGACCATTTCGCAAAACCTGAGCGCGTCGCGCAGCCAGATCCTGGATGCCGACTTTGCCGCGGAGACCGCGAACATGACCAGCGCCAACATCCTGCAACAGGCCGGTGTTTCGGTCCTGGCGCAGGCCAACGCCACCACGCAGAGCGTGTTGAAGCTCCTGCAGTAACTGCTTGACCCGGAGCGGCCGCAATCCATCGCGGTCGCTCCCCCTATCTTGAGGATTCGCGCTCATGGCAATCACCGTAGGCTCCACGACACCAACCACGGGTTTGCTCACTTCCATGGGTGTGGGTTCGGGGCTTGATGTGGACAAGCTGGTCACCAGCCTGGTCAACGCCAAGAAGAAGCCACAACAAGACCAGATCACCAACCAGGCGGCCAAGGCCAATACGCAGTTGTCGGGCCTGGGCCAGATCAGCGCCGCGTTGTCGGCCTTGCAATCAGCCATGGGTTCGCTCACCGACGGCAGCGCGTTTGCCGCGCGCACGGTGAGCACCGGCGACAAGGACATCCTTGGCGCCACGGCAGCCGGCAATCCGGTCAGTGGCAGCTACGACATCGTCGTCGATCACCTGGCCACGTCGCTCAAGGCGTCCTCCGGCGCCTTTGCCGACGCCAGTGCCAAGGTCGGCACCGGCACGCTCACGTTGGCGGTGGACGGGCAGTCGATGAGTCTGGTGCTGGATGACAGCAACAACTCGCTGGCGCAGATTCGCGACGCCATCAACAAGGCCAGCGACAACCCCGGCATCAACGCCACTATCGTCACCGGTACCGACGGCGCGCACCTGGTGCTCAGCGGCACACGCACTGGCGCGGCCAATGGTTTTGTCGTCAGCAGCACGGGTGGTGACGGCGGCCTGGCGGCGCTCAACTACGATGCGGCGGCGCCCACGGGCAATGCCTTGTCAGTCATTACCGCCGCGCAGGATGCGGCCTTCAGTATTGACGGCCTGGCTGCCAGCAGCGCCGGCAACACGGTGAGCACCGCCATCGATGGCTTGACGCTCAACCTGGTGGCGGCCGGCGAAAGCACGCTGACCGTTGCCGACGACGACAGCAAGGCCACCTCGGCGCTGACCAATCTGGTCAACACCTACAACAGCTTTGTCGGCATCTACAAGAACCTCACCAAGTACGACGCCACCAGCGGCACGGCCGGTGCCATGATCGGCGACGCCACGCTCAACGGCATCAACAGCACCCTGGCGCGCATTGTCGGTGGCGCGGCCAACGGCGACAGCCTCTCGACCATGGGCATTGCGCTGCAGGTCGACGGCACGCTCAAGATCGACAGCGCCAAGCTGGCCGACGCCCTGGGCGACGGCGGCAAGCGGATGGGCGCGTTGTTTGCCGGCAGCGAGGGCTTTGCCGCCAAGCTCAACGGCCAGCTCGATCAATGGGTCGGCAGCACCGGCACCCTGGTCAGCCGCACCGAAAGCATCAGCCAGCAACTGAAGGACCTCAACACGCGGCAGGCCGCGCTGGACACGCGCATGGACAGCCTCACGGCGCGCTATCAGGCACAGTTCTCCGCGCTGGATGCCTTGATGAGCAAGCTCAACAGCACCAGCAGCTATTTGCAGCAGCAGTTTGATGCGCTCAACAACATCAACAAGAAATAGGCAACATCAGGAGACGATCATGGGATTCGGCTACGGCGCAGGCGCCTACCAACAAGTTCGCTCACGCGGCGGCGTGGAATCGGCCGACCCGCATGGCCTCATCACATTGCTGATGGACGGCGCGCTGGAGCGCATCATCAACGCGCGCGGCCACATGCAGCGCGGCGAAGTCGCTGCCAAGGGCGAAGCCATCAGCCGCAGCATCGCCATCATTGGCGGCCTGCGCGGCAGCCTGGATCGCAAGGTCGACCCGGTACTGGTCGATCGGCTGGATGCCCTGTACGACTACATGGGCCGACGGCTGCTGCAAGCCAATGTGCGTGACGACACGCGCCTGCTGGACGAAGTCAGCAGCCTGCTGCGCCAGGTGCGCGACAGCTGGGTCAAGGTTGCCCCCGGCGCCGCGCCGCAGCGCGCGGCTCGCGCCTGATCGATGCCGGCACGAGCGATCCCGGTATGACCGATCCCGGTATGACCGATCCCGGCATGAGCACCGCACTGGCCCGCGCGCTGGCGCTTAGCCAGCGCATGCTGGCCGCCGCCCAGGCGCAGGACTGGGACACCGTCGCCGCACTCGATGCGGAACGCGAACCCTTGCTGCGCAACCCGTTGCCCGCCGCCGCCGACACCCGCGCGCAACTGGCGCAGCTCCTCGCCTGCAACCACGACCTCGCCGCCCGCGTCGCCGCCGCCCGTGACACCGCTGCCGTGCAGTGGCAACGCGAACACACCCGCACCCAAGCCGTCGCCGCCTACCAGCAAATCTGATCCCTCGCACCGTTTTCCCTTCCCCCGCTGGGGAGGAAGGTGGCGCGTAGCGTCGGATGAGGGTATGGGCAAGCCATGGGGCACGTATCGCCGCGGGATTTGAATCCCCACCCCGGACCCTCACCCCAACCCTCTCCCGAGGGGAGATGGGGACAAGCGCGTAGTCTGCTTCCAAGGGGGACGAGCGCCCGGTCTGCTCCCGAGAGAGAGGGAGAACAGGGGGGGCGGTCTCGTCCGGTCGTCAATCCTGGTGTTTGGCCAAGCGTACGCGGGCGGCTTGTACGCCGGCCATGGCGCGTACCTGGCGCAGCAGGTCGGGTACGGCGTCGATCTGCCAGTCAGGGCCAAGCTCGAAGTCGGCTTGTGCGCACGCGTTGCGGTAGCCGTGCAGGGTGATGGCGGCGTGGCCGGTGCGGTAGCCGGCGAGGGTTTGCTTGAGGCGGTCGATGAAATCCGGACCGATGGTGGCCAGCTTGATCTGCAGCACGCGCGCGTTTTTGCGCAGGGCATCGGTCAATGAGCAGGCGTTGCGCGCGCGCAACTGGAAGCCGCCGCCGGAGAACTCGTCGATGCGCAAGCCGCCATCGACCACCAGCATCTGGTCGCGGATCAGCAGCGGCGCAGCTTGCTGGTAGATCTCGCCAAAGAAACTGACCTCGATGCTGCCGCTGCCGTCTTCAATGCGCACGAAGGCGTCGCTGTCGCCGCGCTTGCGCACCGCCGTGACCATGCCGGCGACGCTCCACGGCGTGTCCGGGCCGCGGCGAAAACGGTTGCCGTCGTCGTTGTCGCGCCTGGGTTTTGGCGGTTGATAGCGATCGACGATTTCACCCAGCGGACAAGTGGCCAGTTGTGCCAGCTCGGCCTTCCATGGATCGGTGGGGTGGCCGGACAGGTAATGGCCAAGCGTGGCGCGCTCGCCCTGCAGGATTTGCTCCAGCGGCCACGGCGCTACGGTCGGCAGCTCGATGGCCAGCACCGGCGTGGCGCTGGCACTGGGTTGCCCGAACATGTCGTTTTGCCCGGATTGGCGGTCGCGCAGGCCTTGCTCGGCGGCCTTCATGGCGTCGGGCAGCTGCGCCATCAGGCTGGCGCGGTTGCTGGCCAGGCCATCCAGCGCGCCGGCCAGCACCAGCGCTTCGATCACGCGGCGATTGAGCTTGCCGGTATCGACGCGGCGGCAGAAATCGGCCAGGTCGACATACGGCCCGCTGGTGCGTGCCGCGACGATGGCCTCGCTGGCGCCGCGGCCGACGCCCTTGATGGCGCCCAGACCGTACTGGATGGTGTCGGCCGTGGGCGCGACAAACATGGTGACCGAGATGTTGACGTCCGGCGGATTGACGGTAAGCCCCAGCACCCGCGCCTCGGCGAGGAAGGTCACCACCTTGTCGGTGTTGTCCATGTCCGAGGAAATGGTTGCCGCCAGGAACTCCGCCGGGTAATGCGCCTTGAGCCAGGCGGTCTGGTAGGACACCAGCGCGTAGGCGGCGGCGTGCGACTTGTTGAAGCCGTAGCCGGCGAATTTTTCCATCAGGTCGAAGATGGTGTCGGCCTTGTCGCCGGACAGGCCGCCCTGCGCCGCGCCTTCGCGGAACTTGGCGCGCTCGTGCGCCATTTTCTCCTTGTCCTTCTTGCCCATCGCGCGGCGCAGCAGGTCGGCGCCGCCCAGCGTGTAGCCGCCGACGATCTGCGCCATCTGCAT
>CAZMPZ010000038.1:0-8713 GCA_964568445.1 uncultured Rhodanobacter sp.
AGGACGGCAGCAAGCTCACGGTGCCGCTGAAGATCGGCATCATCGGCTTCACGCCGCCGTCGATCATGGACTGGGACAAGCAGAACCTCGCCGGCAAGGTGACCGTGAGCGGCGTGGTCGAGGCGGCGCAAAAGTACCTGCCGCAGCTGCACGCGCAGCATCCGGATCTGGTCGTCGCCATCCTGCACGGCGGACTCAACACCGCGCCGTACACGCCACAGATGGAAAACCCCGGCTGGCATCTGGCCGGCGTACCCGGCATCGACGCGCTGCTGTTGGGCCATTCGCACACGCAGTTTCCCGGTCCGCGCTACGCACACATGGCCAACGTCGACGCCACGCGCGGCTTCGTGCGCACGGTGCCGGCGGTCATGGGCGGGTTCTTCGGCAAGGATCTGGGCGTGATCCAGCTGGTGCTGGATCGCAAGGACGGCCGCTGGGTGATCGACCACGGCGAAACCCACAGCGAAGTGCGGCCAATCTGCATCAAGAAAGATGATTGCGTGCCGCCCGACCCGGCCATCGCGCCACTGGTGCAGCGCGTGCAAGCGGCCACCATTGCCTACGTCAACACGCCCATTGGTGAAAGCACGCTGCGGCTCAGCAGCTATTTTGCCGACGAAGGCAACATGACCGCGCTCGCGCCGGTCAACGCCGCCCAGGCCGACTACGTGCGCCGCGAGCTGCCCAAGACACATCCCGAGCTGGCCCAGGTGCCGGTGTTGTCGGCCGCCGCAGCCTTCCGCACCGGTTTCGGCGGCACCGACGATTACACCGACGTCGCGCCCGGCCCGCTGACCCTGCGCAGCGCCGCCGACCTGTACTTTTATCCCAACACCTTGACGGCGGTGAAAACCGACGGTGCCGGCGTCAAGGCCTGGCTGGAAAAATCCGCCGAACGCTTCAACCAGATCGATCCGGCCAAGAGCGGCGAACAGGCCCTGATCAACAGCCGCTTCACCGGCTACAACTTCGACCAGATCCAGGGCGGCATCGCCTACGTCATCGACGTCTCCAAGCCGGTCGGCCAGCGCATCACCACGCTGACCTTCCAGGGCAAGCCGGTCGCACCGACCCAACCGTTCATCGTCGTCACCAACAACTATCGCGCCAGCGGCGGCGGCCACTTCCCCGGCCTGGATGGCACCAACATCGTGCTGGCGGCGCCCGACGGCACGCGCGAAATCCTCGCCAAATGGCTGGAACGCCAACAGCAGATCGGCGCCAAGGATCTCGAACCGACCTCATGGCGATTCGCCCCACTGAAAACCCGCGGCCCGGTCGTGTTCACCGGCGCCAGCAACAAGCAGGACGTGGCCCACGCCGCCGGCCTCGACAACATCCGCCAACTGAAAGACCACGGCGACGGCACCGCCACCTACGCCATCGATTTGTCACACTGACGCCCGCCGACCAACGCCACCGCCACGCTGCGCGCCCAACACAGGAGCCATCCCATGCATGCCAATCAACAAGGCCAGACCCGTCTCGTCATCCCCTCGGTGATCGGTATGTTTGCCGTCATCGCGGCCTTGATCCTGGTCACCATGTGGGGCCTGCCGCGGTACGGCGTCTATCGCCAGGGCCTAGCCGGCGAAGCGGAACTGGCCAACGCCGAATACAGCCGGCAAGTGGCGGTACGCGAGGCGCAGGCCAAGAAGGACTCCGCCGTGTTGCTGGCCCAGGCCGAGATCGAGCGCGCCAAAGGCGTGGCGCAAGCCAACAAGATCATCGGCGATTCGCTCAAGGACAACGAGGCGTACCTGCGCTACCTGTTCGTCAACAACCTGGCCGACACCAAGAACCAGGTGATCTACATTCCCACGGAAGCCAACCTGCCGATACTCGAAGCCACGCGCAGCGAACACATCAGCACGGGCAAGTGACAAAACCGCCAGCCCGCCTCCAGAACGGGCCGACGCTGCCGACTACGTCTCCAGGGCCGGCAGGTAGTCTTGCATCGACATTCGTGCCGCACCCGTCGACGCGCCACATTGACATCAACATTGACCGGAGGGCGGCCATCCCGCTACCGTCTTGACCATGCACCCGCACAACGCCCCAGCACGCATACACCGCGCTCCGGTTCACGCCGGATGCAAGGTATGGCTGGTCGGCGCCAGCACGATTGGCCGCCACGCGGCAGCGACTTTGACCACCACCACGACTACCACGACTGCGTCGGGGTGGGTGGCGGTGCGCGACTAGATTCTTCATCACGCAACGGCCCCGCCCTCGACGCGGCGGGCCGGTGCAGTTGCCACACCCAGACCGATCCGCCAGCGAGCACGGGCCTCATCCGGAGGTCATCGTGAACATCTGCGCATCCATCCCTGCCGCCCCGGCGTCGACATCCGTCCACGGCACGCCGGCCGTACGTCGCCGCGTGCTGACCCTCGGCCTGATCGGACCCGGCCGTGTCGGCAGCGCCTTGCTAACGCAGTTGCGTGCCGCACAAGCGCGACTGGCCCACGTCGGCGGCATCGAACTGCGTCTGTGCGGCATCGCTGCCAGCGCGCGCATGTGGCTGGACTGCGACGATCCGCAACTCAATCACGCCGGCTGCGACCCGCACCAGCGGCGTGCGCAAATCTGGCGGCCGGTCGACCTGGACGAGTTTGCCGCGCACCTCCGCGGCATCGAGGGTCGCCACGCGCTGCTGGTCGACTGCAGCGCCAGCGACGCGGTGGCCAACCACTATGCCGGCTGGCTGGCCAGCGGGTTGCATGTGGTGACGCCGAACAAACTTGCCGGCAGCGGGCCGCTGGCACGTTGGCAGGCCATCCACGCGTCATGCGCCAACGGCGCGCGCTTTCGCTACGAGGCCACGGTCGGCGCCGGGCTGCCCGTGGTGCAGACACTACGCGACTTGCGCGATACCGGCGATGACGTCACCGCCATCGAAGGCATGCTGTCCGGCACGCTGGCCTGGTTGTGCCATCGCCACGACGGCCGCCAGCCGTTCTCCACGCTGCTGCGCGAAGCGCAGGCGCTGGGCTATACCGAGCCCGATCCGCGCGACGATCTGTCCGGCGTGGACGTGGCGCGCAAGTTGGTGATCCTGGCGCGCGAGGCGGGCTGGCCGCTGTCGCTGGACGACGTCGACGTGGAGTCGCTGGTGCCGGCGGAACTGGCCGCGTCGCCGCCGGCGCGCGCCCTGGCGCAACTGGACGCACTGGATGCGCCGCTTGCCGCGCGGCTGGCCGAAGCACATGCACACGGCGGCGTGTTGCGGCACGTCGCCCGACTTGATCGCCACGGCCATGCCAGCGTGCGGCTGACGGTGCTGGATGCCGCGCACGCGTTTGCCCATACGCGACTGACCGACAACATCGTGCAATTCCATACCCGTCGCTACTGCGATAATCCACTGTCGGTGCAAGGCCCCGGCGCCGGCCCGGAAGTCACCGCCGCCAGCGTGTTCGCCGACGTGTTGCGTATTGCCGAAACCTTGCCGGTGTGCGCATGAACCTCCCACTGCTGGAACCAACCATGGCCGCACCTTCCGCCGCACCGACCCTCGCCTGCGCATTTGCCCCGGCCAGCGTCGGCAATGTCGGCGTCGGCTTTGATCTGCTGGGACACAGCCTCACCGGCGCCGGCGACCGCGCGCAGGTACGCCGGATCGACGCGCCGACCGTGCGCATCGCCGCCATCCGCGGCTGCGTCACCGACCTGCCAACCGACCCGCAACGCAACACTGCCGGGACCGCGCTGCTGTCGCTGCGCAAAGCGCTCGACCTGCGGCATGGCTTCGAGCTGGTGCTGGACAAGGGCATCGCGCTGGGCTCGGGCATGGGCGGCTCGGCAGCGTCGTGCGTGGCGGCGCTGGTGGCCGCCAACGCCCTGCTGGATCGGCCGCTGTCGCGCGAGGCGCTGTATCCGTTCGCGCTCGACGGCGAGGCCGTGGCCAGCGGCAGCCGTCACGGCGACAACCTCGGCTCGATGCTGCTGGGCGGACTGGTGCTGGCCACGCCGCAGCGCCTGCTGCGCATCGACGTGCCCGCGGCATGGCATTGCGCGCTGGTGCATCCGCACACTGTGCTGGAAACCCGCCAGGCGCGCGCGGCGCTGGTCGGCAACTACGCACTGGGCGAGTTTGTCGCGCAAAGCACCCACCTCGCCCTGGTGCTGACCGGCTGCCAGCGCGGCGACGCGGCGCTGGTGCGCGCGGGGCTCGACGACGTGCTGATCGAGCCGCGCCGCGCACCACTGATCCCGAACTTTGCCCGGGTGAAACAAGCGGCGCTGGACCACCACGCCCTGGGCGCCAGCATCTCCGGCGCCGGTCCCAGCGTGTTTGGCTGGTACGAACATCGCGCCGACGCGCAGGCGGCCACCGTCGCCATGCAAGCCGCTTTCGCGGAAGCCGGTCTCGACAGCGACGCCTGGGTCTCCCCCATCAACGGTCCGGCCGCGACGTTGATCGACGCCCTCGACGAGGCGCAGCCATGAACCCGCCACGAACCCCGCGTAGGAGCCCGCTCGCGGGCGATGCTCCCGCACCGATGTTTGATGCTTCCACACCGATGTTTCGGGAGGGATCAAAACCACCGCATCGCCCGCGAGCGGGCTCCTGCAACATCAGCATCGTGGGGCGGGCATGGCTCGCCGCCATTGTGTCGACGGGCAGCATCGGCGCATGAGCGTGCCATTGCGTTACCACAGCACTCGCGGCAACCAGCCTGCCGTCTCGCTCAGCGCCGCCGTGGCGGCCGGACTGGCGCGCGATGGCGGCCTGTATGTGCCTGCCGCGCTGCCGGTCGTCGACCCGGCCGACTTCAACCCGCAGGGCACGCTGGCTGATACCGCCGCCACGTTGCTGGCGCCGTTTTTTGCTGGCGATGCACTGGCTGCCGCACTGCCGGCCATCTGCCGCGAGGCTTTCACTTTCGATGCTCCGTTGCGTCCGCTCGCAGCATCGCCGGATACGGCGATGCTGGAGTTGTTCCATGGCCCGACGTCGGCATTCAAGGATTTCGGCGCGCGCTTTCTCGCCGCCTGCCTGCGCCGCCTTCCGCGCGCGGACGGCCGGCCGCTGACCATCCTGGTCGCCACCTCCGGCGACACCGGCGCTGCCGTGGCGGCCGCGTTCCATCGCCAGCCAAACGTGAACGTGGTGATCCTCTACCCCGATGGCCGCGTCTCGCCGCGGCAGGCACACCAGCTTGGCTGCTTTGGCGACAACGTCCGCGCGCTGCGCGTGGCCGGGCGCTTCGACGATTGCCAGCGCATGGTCAAGGCCGCGCTGGGCGATGCCACGCTGCAGGCGCGCCGCCCCCTGTCGTCGGCCAACAGCATCAGCCTCGGCCGCCTGCTGCCACAAATGACTTATTACGCGCACGCCGCGCTGGCCTGGCAGCGCACGCACGACACGGCGCTTGGCTTCATCGTGCCCACCGGCAACCTCGGCAATGCGCTGGCCTGTCTGTGGGCGCGTGCCTGCGGCCTGCCGATAGGCGGCGTGCATCTGGCCTGCAACGCCAACGCCACGCTGCCGGCCTTCTTTGCCGGCGCCGACTACCGGCCGCGCGAAGCGGTGGCCACGCTGGCCAACGCCATGGACGTGGGCGCCCCCAGCAACTTCGAACGCTTGCGCTGGACCTTCCCCGACACCGCCCGCCTGCGCACCGTGCTGCATGCCGGGAGCGTGGACGACGACGCCATCCGCGCGACCATCGCCGCGCACGCACGGACGCACGGCGAAGTGTTGTGCCCGCACACCGCCACCGCCATGCACGTGCTTGACCGCCTGCGCGCCGCCGGCGACGGCGCAGCGTGGGCCGTGGTCGCCACCGCGCACCCGGCCAAGTTCGCCAGCGTGGTGGAGCCACTGATTGGCGATCCCGTGGCCGTACCACGCGCCCTGGCCGAGCTGCTGGCGCGGCCGTCGCACGCCGAGCCGTTGGCCGCAACCGATGCCGCCCTGCGCGACTGGCTGCTGCGCTGACCACGCGCTGCCACCGCCACGCGGTCGGTGTCGGTTTCAGAACAAATCGATGCTGCCTGGGGCCATGGCCTGGCCCAGCAAGCCCTGCGCCGCCAGCGCCTGATAACCATGCACGCCGTTGCGGCCGTTTTCCTTGGCGTAGTACAGCGCCTTGTCGGCGCGATCGAGCACCGTGGCGGGGTAATCGGCCTCGCCCATGTGCGCGTAGCCAATGCTGACGGTGACGTGGCCAACCTGCGGAAACACATGCTGCGCGACACGCTGGCGAAAGCGCTCCAGCGCCGTGTGCGCGGCCGACTCGTCCTGCGCCGCCAGCATCACCACAAACTCCTCGCCGCCAAAGCGGAACAGCACATCGTCATGGCGAAAGCTTTCGCGCATCTGCTGCGCCAACAGCAGGATCACCTCGTCGCCGTACAAATGGCCATAGGTGTCGTTGACACGCTTGAAGTGGTCGATATCCATGATGGCCAGCCACGCCCCGGCCACCACCGGCAGTCGGCGCTCGACGCCCGATTGCAATCGGGCATGCTCGTCATCGGACGCCGTCTCGGGATGCAGCAAGCGGTGCAGATGACGATCAAACGTGCGGCGGTTGTACAGACCGGTGAGCTTGTCGCGCTCACTTTCCTGCAGCAGCGTGGTGTAGTTGACATAGATGCGCGCAAAGCCCTCCACCAGCGGCCGCATGGTCAACACCGGCATGGAGCTTTCCACCACCAGCGCCCCCAGTGCGCTGCCGCTGTCGAGCATCGGCACGATCAGGTGATAGCAGCCATCGGCGCGCAGTTCGGCACGCACCTGCGGGCGGTCGATGCACGCTTGCAGCAGGCGCTGCGTGGTGCCGCCTTCTTCATCCACGTTCAACAGGCGCACGCGGTGGTGGCCGAGTTCGTCAAGGTCGCAACACACATGACTGACCAATCGCGAGTCGCCCTCAGCCAGGCGCTTGCCCAGTGACACGCTGCGCGCGCTGGTGAGTTCGGCCAGCGACAGCACCAGGCTGTGATCCAGCGCGTCGATGTCGCGGTGATGGGTGAAAGCCGCCACCGAATCAATCAGCCGCATGTGCACCTGGGTCGACGCGCCATCGCCAGACGAATCCATGCGGTGCGCTCGATCAAGCGCACTGGTGGCGGCATCTGCGGACAGCGGGTCGAGCGCATTGGTCATGCGGCAATACTCGATCGCCACAGGCCAATGTGGCGTGCAAAGGGCAGGCGACCCGCCCGGATCACCTCATGCCGCTAAGCGGTCGGCACGCAGGGTCATCGGCGGCAACCGGGATAACTTGAGTGCCAATCGCCACGGCTGGCGCCCGCGCTAGACTCTCGATCATGGCTTCGCATACCCGCAAACGTCCGCCGCGCAAGAACCTGCCTCCAGCGCGGCCCCGGCCCGGCAGTGCGCGCAACGCCGCGCCGCGCCGCGCAGTGCAGCCGGCCGACAGCTCCACCCGCGCCACCCGCGTGCTGGACTGGCTGCTGCAGAAACTGCCCGCCAGGCAGCGCGAAAAGGCACGTGATTATCTGGTACTGACGCGCATGGATCGCCCGATCGGCGCGCTGCTGCTGCTGTGGCCAACCTGGTGGGCGCTGTGGCTGGCCAGTGGCGACCTGCCGTCGTGGAAGCTGCTGGCGATCTTCACCCTCGGCGTGTTTTCCATGCGCGCCGCCGGTTGCGCCATCAACGATTTTGCCGACCGCAAGCTGGATCCACAGGTCCAGCGCACCGCCGGCCGACCGCTGGCCGCCGGCCGCGTCAGCCCACGCGAGGCGTTGGTGGTATTCGCCGTGCTGCTGGTGTTTTCCTTCGCGCTGGTGCTCCTCACCAATCGCCTGACCGTGCTGCTGTCCTTCGTCGGCGCGGCGCTGGCGGCGCTGTATCCCTTCAGCAAGCGCTACACCAACCTGCCGCAAGTGGTGCTGGGCGCGGCCTTTGGCTGGTCCATCCCGATGGCCTTTGCCGCGGTGCTGGGTACGGTACCGGCGCTGGGCTGGCTGCTCTTCATCGGCAACATCCTGTGGTCGGTGATCTACGACACGCAGTACGCCATGGTCGATCGCGACGATGACCGCAAGGCCGGTGCCAAATCGACCGCGCTGCTGTTTGGCGACGCCGACCGCCCGATCCTCGCGGTACTGATGGCCACCTTGCTGCTGGCCATGGCGCTGATTGGCCTGCGCGCGACGCTGGGCTGGCCGTACTGGGTCAGCCTGCTGGCCACGGCCGGACTGTTCGGCTATCAGCAATGGCTGATCCGCGACCGCGCACGCGACGCCTGCCTGACCGCCTTCCGCCACAACAACTGGGTTGGCCTGACCTTGTGGATCGGCATCGCGCTGGCGCTCGCAATCAAGTAGCGCTGTATGGGGCGCCATCGGGCACGAAGGCGCCGCTGCCCGCTCCTCGCCATCCACTGCTCGCTTGCCGGCTCGTAGGAACGCGCTGGCGAGCGATGCTCTTGCACTGGTGCTGGGAAACAGCAAGAGCTTTCGAACGCCTGCGGCGCCCGAGTCACCCTCTCTCGCCCACCCACCCGTAGGAGCGCGCTGGCGCGCGATGCCTTTGCACTGATGCCGGAAAACGGCGAGAGCTTTCGAGCGCCTGCGGCGCCCGAGTCACTTTTCTCTGAGTGGCCAGAGAAAAGTAACCCAAAGAGAGGCCACCCCGTTTGGCGCTTGCCGGGCGTAGCCGCCCGGCAAGTCCGTGAGCCGGGGGCGGGCTTTTCGACAGCACATCCGTGTGCTGACGAAAAGGCGG
>CAZMPZ010000039.1:0-8364 GCA_964568445.1 uncultured Rhodanobacter sp.
CGTCGTCGAACCAGGCGCGGCGGAACCATGCGCCGTCCCAGGCGTGGCGGTGCACGGCGCCGCGCAGCTGTTCCACCTCGTCCAAGCAGCGCGTGGCAAAGGCGTCGTCGCCGCGGCCGCGCGCGACCCGGGCAAAATCCGTCAGCACGCGCGCGGCAAAGAACGCCAGCCACACGCTTTCGCCGCGACCGGCTTCGCCCACGCGATTCATGCCATCGTTCCAGTCGCCGCTGCCGATCAGCGGCAGGCCGCGCACGCCGCGCGGCAGGCTGTGTTCGATGGCGCGCACGCAGTGCTGGTACAGCGGTTCGACCAGGCCGGAGCGCTGCGGCAGGTCGTACCAGGATTCTTCGCCGGGATGCAGCGGGCGACCTTCAAGATAGCCGACCGGCACATCGAGCACACCGGTATCGCCCGTGGCGAGGACGTAGCGGCTGGTGGCCAGCGGCAGCCACAGGTAGTCGTCAGAGCAGGCCGTGCGCACGCCGCGATCCTGCGGCGGATGCCACCAATGTTGCACGTCGCCCTGCACGAATTGATGGGCCGCGTTGCGCAGCAGTTGCGCGCGGGTGAGGTCGGGCGCGGCGTGCAGCAGGGCCATGGCGTCCTGCAGCTGGTCGCGAAAGCCGAAGGCGCCGCCGGACTGGTAATAGCCGCTGCGCGCCCACAGCCGGCAGGCGATGGTCTGGTACAGCAGCCAACCATTGGCCAGCACGTCGATGGCCGGCTCGGCCGTGTGGATCTGCACTGCGCCCAAGGTGTGTCGCCAGTGCGCATGCACCTGTTCCAGCGCCTGGCTCGCCGCCGCCACGCCGCGACAGCGCTGCATCAGGGCCACGGCGGCGTCGCGGTCGCGGCCCAGCCCCAGGCGGAACACGCGCTCCTGGCGTTCATCCACCGCCAGCTCGACGTTCACCTGCAGCGCGCCGCACGGATCGAGACCGGCGCCGAGACGTCCGGACAGGCGCTCGCGGGTCAAGGCCGCTGGTGCGCGCAGGCTGCCGTTGCGGCCGATGAATTCGGTACGGTCGCCGCTGATGCCGGGGTTGGCGTCGTCGACGTCGAAAAACGCGACGCGGTCGGGAAACTCGGTGTTGTAGGCGTTGCTGGCCAGTAGCGCGCCGGTGGCCGGATCGGCCTCGGTCACCACATGCATGCCGGTCTTTTCGCGCACGTCGCCAAGGATCCATTGCACGTAGCCGGTCACGCTCACATGGCGCGGCCGGCCGGAGCGGTTGTGCATGACGAGGCGGGAAAACTTTACCGGCGCGTCGAGCGCGACAAACACCCACAGCTCGGTGGCGATGCCGTTGTGGGTGTGCTCGAACACGCTGTAGCCAAAACCGTGGCGGGTGACGTACTCGTCGCCGTCGCGCCGGGGCAGGGCGGTGGGCGACCACACCTCACCGGTTTCCTCGTCGCGCAGGTAGATGGCCTCGCCGCAGCTGTCGGTGACCGGGTCGTTGTCCCACGGCGTCAGGCGGAACTCGTGCGCGTTCTCGCCCCAGGTATAGGCGCTGCCGCTTTCGGACACGATGGTGCCAAACGCGGGATTGGCCAGCACGTTGGCCCACGGCGCCGGCGTGGTGTCGCCCGCGCGCAGGGTGATGATGTATTCGCTGCCGTCGCTGGAAAAACCGCCGCGCGGATTGGTCAGCTGCAGCTCGTGTGGCGGCGGCAGGGGCAGCTCGTCGTCGGGGATGGCGCCGCGCGCGTGCTGCACCTTGAGTGGCGCAAAGCGTGGCGCGTGGGATTCCAGGTGGCGCCGGTCGAGCTGCTCGGCCAGGCTGCCGTGGCTGGCTTCAAGAATGATGCTGGCGCTGGCCTGCACCACCATGCGGTCTTCGCTGGACAGCTGCTGCGCCGAGCGCACGAAGATGCCGCCAGTGCGGTCGATCAGGCTGGCTTCGCTGCCGGAGCCGATCAAGCCCATGATCTGGTCGTGCAGCTCCTGCCGATAGCCGGCACGGTCCTCGTTCCAGATCACCAGGTCGACTGCCAGGCCCTTGAGCCGCCAGTACGCATGCGCGCGCACCAGCTGCCGCACCAGCTCGATGCGCGCGATGTCGCCGATGCGCACCAGCACGATTGGCAGGTCGCCGGAAATCGACTGCCCCCACAAGCCCGACTGCCCGCGCCGGTTGTCGCGCAGCAGGCCCGGCGCGGCGCGCCACTGTGCATTGGGATACAGGACGGAGGTGGCCATGTGCTCGTACATCTGCGCTTCGGCCAGGCTGGCGTTGAGCTGGCGCAACAGCACCTGGCTGTGGGTCCAGGCCAGGTCGAACACGCGGTCGGCCAGGTGCCGGTCGCGGTACTTGCCGATCAGCTCGATGCAGTCCTTGCGCGTCGGCGCCATGCCGGTCACCAGGTCGACGGTGACCGTTTGCTCGGGCTCCAGCGTAATGCGGCAGCGAATGGCGACGATGGGATCGAGCACCGAGCCCTCGGCGCCTGACAGCGCGCTGCAGTCGCGATCCAGCGCCTGTGGGGATGCCAGGTCGCGGCCGCGGCCGATGAAGCGCGCGCGGTCGGTTTCGTAGGAGATGGCGTCGATGTCGCCGTCGTGCACCGCCAGCAGATGGCACATCCACGGCACCACCTCGCTGGCCGAGCGTGGCCGGCGTGTGCAGACGATGGCCTGCAGTGGCCGCACCAGCTCGGTCTGCACGAACAGCTTGCTGAAGGCCGGGTGCAGCGCGTCGGCATGGGCCGGGGCCAGCACCACCTCGGCGTAGCTGGTCAGCTCGATGGTGCGTGCGGTACGGCCGCGGTTACTGATGTGCGTGCGCCGCAGCTCGATGTCGTCCTCCGGCGAGACGACGATCTCGGTGTGCGCATCGAATTCGCGCTCACGCACGCGGAACTCCGCGCGCGCATCGGAGAAGATCGCCTCGAAGCCCTCGGTCTTGCGCGTGGTCGGCTGCCAGGCGGTCGACCAGTAGGCGCCGCTGGCGACGTCGCGCAGGTAGCAGAACGCACCCCAGTGGTCGCGCGTGCTGTCCTCGCGCCACCGCGTGACGGCCAGCTCCTGGCAGCGGCTGTAGCCGCCGCCGGCGCTGGAGACCATGACGTGGTAGCGGCCGTTGGACAGCAGCTGCACGGCGGGCCGTGGACGATCGGGATTGGTGAACACGCGCAGGCGCGACTCGCTGGCGCGCAGGCTGCCGGCCAGCTGCGGGAAATCCGCGGCGTGCAGGTATTCGGCCGCGGTTTTCGGCACGCGCTCCTGCAACAGCAGCATGGTGGCCTGGCATTGCGGGTCGGAGGCAAAGCGGCGTTGCATCGGCTGGCCAAGCAGCGCATGCGTCAGCGCCAGCAGGCTCATGCCCTGGTGGTGGGCCATGTACGCATGCACCAGCGCCGAGCTTTGTCCCAGCGGCAGTCGCGCCGGCGTGTAGTCGATGGCTTCCAGCAGGCCAAAGCGCCCGGCGGCGCCTTCCGTGGTCAGCCGCTGCAGGTTCTTGCTTGCCTCGCGCGGGGCCACCATCAGCGCCAGCGCCGTCGCGTACGGGGCAATCACCACGTCTTCGCCGAGGCCGCGCTTCAAGCCCAGGCCGGGCACGCCAAAGGCGCGGTACTGGTAGACCAGGTGCGTGTCGCGCGTGTTGTAGGCCGACTCGGAAACGCCCCACGGCACGTTGAGTTCGCGGCCGTATTCGATCTGCCGCGCCACCGCCGCCATGCAGGTTCGCTCCAGCAGCGTGCCTTCGTAGTTGGGCATGACCAGCAGCGGCATCAGGTATTCAAACATCGAACCGGTCCACGACAGCAGCACCGGTGTGCCGCCGCTGGTGGTGAGCAGCCGGCCCAGTGCAAACCAGTTGTCCTGTGGCAGCTCGCCCTGGGCGATGGCGACAAAACTGGCCAGCCGCGCCTCCGACGCCAGCAAGTCGTAGTAGCCGGCGTCGCAGCGCCGCTCGTCGACGTTGTAGCCGATGCTGAGCAGGTCGCGGGTGGCGTCGTAGAGGAAGCGATAGTCCATTTGCGCCAGCTCGCCGACGGCCTCGGCCAGGCGCTCGATCAAGGCAATGCGTTCGCGCGCGTGCTCGCGGACGTCTTCGGCCAGCGCGTGTCCCGGCCACGCCAGCGGCTCGATGCGTGCCAGTTGCAGCAGGCTGGGAATGGCGAAGCCAGCGTCGTCCTCGGGCGGCGGATCGAGCGCCAGCGCCTGCACTTCGGCCACCTGTTCGCGGCATTGCGCACGCAGGGCGTCCAGCCAGAATTCGCCGTCGCTGTCGGCGTCGACGTGCAATGTCTCGGCCAGCGTGTCGGCGTGTGCCAAGGCGTCCTGCAACACGGCCCGCGCCGCACCCAGGGTCACCGGCGGCGCGGCCAGCGCCTGATGCAGTGTCTCGCGCAAGGCGCGCAAGGCGCCGGTTTGCGAGGGTGGCAAGGCATCGCGCAAGGCGTTCAAGGTGTCCTGCAGGCCGTCGATCACGCGCACGTCGAACACCGGTGCGTCGATCAGCTCCAGCAGGCCCGGTCGCAGCGTGAGCAAGTGGCCGGCAAGGTTGCCGCTGTCGACGCTGGAGATGTACAGCGGCGGCAGCGGTTGCAGGGTCTGCGTGTCGTACCAGTTGTAGAAATGCCCGCGATGGCGCGGCAGCGCGGCCATGGTGTCCAGCGCCCGCCGCGTGCGCTCCAGCAGGTGCGCGGTGGAGATAAAGCCGAAATCGTGTGCGGCCAGGTTGGCCAGCAGGCCAAGGCCCATGTTGGTCGGCGAGGTGCGATGGGCGACCAGCGCGGCCGGGTCCAGCTGCAGGTTGTCCGGCGGCAGCCAGTGGTCGGGTGCGGCCACCATGGTGTCGAAGAACGCCCAGGTGCGCCGCGCCAGCGTACGCAGCAGGTCACGTTCGCGGCCGACCGGCGCGAAGCGGCCGACGTTGCGCGGCTGGCTGATCCACCACGCGATCTGCGGCGCAGCCAGCCACAGTGCCAGCAGCGGCGCGGCGACCAGCAGCGCCGCCGGCCGCGTCAACGCCAGCACGACGCCCAGCGCCACTGACAGCGCCGGACTCACCGCCAGCAGTCGCCAGGCCGCGGCACGCGTGTTGACGCTGGTGCGCGCCACCTCGCTGGAGGTTTGCCATTCCAGCAGATGGCGGCGGCTCACGGCCATGCGCCACAGCGTGCGGGCGATGGCGTCCAGGCTGTATTGCACCTCGTGCGGCAGCCACGCCAGCGCCAGCGCCATGCGCAGCAGGTGTTGCCACGCGGCGCGCGCACTGGCGCGCAGATGCTGGCCAAGCTGCACGTCGTGCGGTTTGTGCGCCACGTCCAGCGCCGCTGCCAGCAGTGGCGGCACCAGCACCATGGCCAGCACGGCCAGCGTCCACGCCAGCACGGGCGTCAGCCACAGCCAGCCGGTAACCAGTAGTGCCAGCAGCGCGGCCGGCACCAGGCTGCGGCGCAGGTTGTCCAGGATCTTCCAGCGCGATAGTGCCGTCAGTGCGTTGCGCCGCCAGCCGTCGCGTGCGGTCGGCGCCCACGGCAGCAGCCACGGCAGCAGCTGCCAGTCGCCGCGAATCCAGCGATGGCGTCGGCGCGCGTCGGCGCCGTAGCGCGTCGGGTATTCCTCGTAGACCTGCACGTCGCTCAGCAGGCCGGCGCGGGCGTGGCAGCCTTCGACCAGGTCGTGGCTGAGGATGCGATCGTCGGGGAAGCGGCCGTCCAGCGTCTGCTCGAACGCATCCACTGCATAGATGCCCTTGCCAATGAACGAACCTTCGCCGAACACGTCCTGATAGACGTCCGAGACCATGCGCGTGTACGGATCGATGCCGGCGTCGGCGCCGTACAGCTGCGCATAGCGCGAGCGCGCGGTGCTGGGCAGGCTGATGCCCACGCGCGGCTGCAGGATGGCGTAGCCGGCCACCACACGGCGCGCGTCGGCGTCGTAGACGGCGCGGTTGAGCGGGTGGTCGATGGCGCCGACCATGGCCTGCGCCGAATCGCGCGGCAACTGCGTGTCGCTGTCCAGGGTGATGACGTAGCGCACCGGTCCCAGCGTGGCGATGTCACCGGCAATCAGGCTGAAACGTGCGCTGCCGCTGCCGCGCAGCAGCGCATTCAAGTCGGCCAGCTTGCCGCGCTTGCGTTCGCGTCCCATCCAGCAGCGCTCGCTGGCATCCCACACGCGCGGTCGATGCAGCAGGAAGAAGCGGTCGGTGTCGGCCTTGGCATATTGCTGGTTCAGCCCGTCGATGCGGCGCTGGGCCAGCGCCAGCAGCGCCGCGTCGCCGGGCAGGGTGGCGCTGGCGGCGTCGGCAAAATCGGTCAGCAGGGCAAAATGCAGATTGCTGTCGCGATTGCCGAGGAAGCGCACTTCCAGCGCCTCGACCAGATCCTCCACATCCTGCACGTCGGCAATCAGGCTGGGCACCACCACCAGCGTGCGCGCGTGATCGGGAATGCCGCCGCTGTAATCCATGCGCGGCAGCCGTTCCGGCGGCAGCGTCAGCGTGGCCAGCCAGTTGAGCAGGCTCAAGCCAAGCTGGCTGGCCAGCAGCAATGCCGGCAGCGCCAGCGCGACGACTGCCCAGGCCGCCAGCTCGTTGGCAGCGGTTTGCAGCAGGGGCCGGGTGAAAGCCAGCGTCAGCAGCGCCAGCGTGCCCAGGTACAGCGGCAGTGGTGCGCGGCCGATCCGCCGCCGCCAGCGCGTGTGCCACGGTGCGCGCACGCCAAGGCGCTGTTCCAGCGTTGATCGGCCGCGATCAACCAGATACCAGCCGACGTGGCGATGCGTGGCCGGGGCGGTGTCTGTCGCTGCGGCTGCGAGACAGCAGGCAATGGCGGCGCGCGCCACCTGTTGCTCGGGGATGCGATGGCGCCGTGCCAGCGCTTCGACCACATGGCGGTAATGGTCGCGGGTGGCAAAGTCCATGGCCGCGTAAACGTCGGCCGGATCGTTGCGCAGGGCGTCTTCGACGGTGCTGATGTGCTCGACGAAATTGCGCCAGTTGATGGCCGAGAGCGTACGCAGGCTGCCGATGGAATTGCCGATCGAAACGCGGTTGGCGGCTTGATCCTGCGCCTCGATCTGCACCAGGTGCTCGATGCTTTGCCCGGCTTCGGCCAGGCGCTGCTCGATCCACGACAGCGGCAGCGCCAGCGCCGGACTCTGGCCTTGCAGGCGGCGCGTCATCTCGGCCACGAAGGCGCTGGTCATCGGCGGATTGGAACGCGCCATGTCGGCCACGGCCAGGATCACGCTCTTGGGATCGGTCTCGGCCGTGTGCGTCATGGCCTGCGCCCAGCGCGCCGCCGCCGTGCGCGAGCCCCAGTCGGTCATCACCCGCGCGCCGACGCGGCGCAGGTTCTCGATCAGCGCCAGCCGCAACATGATCGGGATGGCCCACAGCTCGCCCAGCTGCAGCGGCGCCACGGTCTGGTAGGCGCGCACGAAACGGCCCAGCGCGGCGGTGTCGACGCGGCCATCGCCGTGCGAGATCACCTCCAGCGCCAGGTCGTACACGCGTGGCAGATTGACCGATGGCCCGACCGCCAGGCGCGGCAGGGCGCGGCTGTAACCCTTGGGCAAGTGGCGGCGCGCCAGGCGGATTTGTTCCTCGATCAGATAGAAGTTGTCCAGCAGCCATTCGGCCGCCGGCGTGATCCGCTGGTGGCTGCGCGTGGCGGTGGTCAGGCGCTCGCAGGCGTGCAGCAGCCGCGCTTCGTTGTCGTCCAGGCGATGCAGCAGCAGGTCGGCGCATGAGCGCTCGCTCAGCCGATGCTGGGTGGCCAGGATGCGGCCGTGGCGCTCAAGCTGCTCGGCACTGAAAAGCTCCGAGCGCAGCGCGCTTTCGCGCTGGTCGTCGGCGTGTGTCGCGCCGGGCCGCCACGGCCCGCGCCGCTGTCGCCACGACCGGCGCCCGTTCAACCATTCGCCGATCTTCAAGTATTCGGGTTCCTTGCCATCCTGCCGCTGCCAAGGCCGTGGTAGGGTTCGCGGCAAACCCGGCCAGCCACCACCCCAACATAGTTGGTTGCGTGTGAAGAGTCCGCTCCGATGCACCGATGGCGGCGCGCGGCATCGGCGTGGGCGCCCGCGTTGGCACACGAATTTACGTGGGGACGCGTTCCGGGCGCGGTGGTTTTCTCCCTGCTCCCGCCTGCGGTGTGCAAGTCACTCTCTCGCTCACCCGCCCACCCGTAGGGGCGCGCTGGCGCGTGATGCTCTTGCACTGGTGTCCGAGGGCGACTAGAAGCTTTCGAGCGCCTACGGCGCCCGAGTCACTTTTCTCTGAGTGGCCAGAGAAAAGTAACCCAAAGAGAGGCCACCCCGTTTGGCGCTTGCCGGGCGTAGACGCCCGGCAAGTCCGTGAGCCGGGGGCGGGCTTTTCGACAGCACGTCCATGTGCT
>CAZMPZ010000040.1:0-453 GCA_964568445.1 uncultured Rhodanobacter sp.
GCAATGGTGCGAGCGCACATGCACGCTGTTCTTCGGATTGCTCCAAAGCCCGACGGACGGATCGTCCGCCGCCACCGCCGGTGATCCCAGGCCGATCGCCAACCCGATCCCGCCCGCCAATGCCCATCGATCGATCATGGTCCATCCCCTTGCCAAGCCAGGCCACAACGCCCCCGCCCACCGCGCGGGGCACAGCCATAGTGAAGGCGCCCGCCGCCGCCTTCAAGGCTTTCCTCGGGGCGGCACGGCCCGGCCATTCGCCCGCACGCGGCGGGGGCTGGATCGGCCGCCAAGCCCCGTTTAAGCTGCGCCCGCGTCCGCCCCGACGCCGGGAGAGTCTGTGTGTCCGCACCGCCGTTGATCGCCACCGCCGCTTTCGACCGCAGCCGGGGCGTGGCCGGATGATCCGCGTCGGGCCGCTGAAGCTGAAGGCCCAGCTTTTTTGCGGAGACG
>CAZMPZ010000040.1:463-5731 GCA_964568445.1 uncultured Rhodanobacter sp.
GAGCCCGCCATGGGGCCGGGCAAGGCCGATCTGCTCGACGCCATCGCCCGTGAAGGATCGATCTCCGCCGCCGGCCGCTCGCTGGGCATGAGCTATCGCCGCACCTGGCTGCTGGTCGATACGCTCAACCGCTGCTGGGTGGAACGCGTGGTCGAAACCGTCGCCGGCGGCAGCGCGGCCCGGGGCGCCCGGCTGACTCCGTTCGGCCGGCAATTGCTCGACGGCTATCGCGCGCTCGAACAGCGCCTCGCCGATGCCGCCCCGGATGCGGGCCTGGACGCGCTGCTGGCGTCGATGCGCGCCGCGCCGCTGCCGCCGCCCGAAGGCCCATCCGCCACCCGGCCGCGCACGGACCGGACTACGGCTTAACACCCCCCAAAAAATGGGGTCGCCCGGGCCGCGACGCGCCACGCCGGCGATGCGTTTGAAATCACGTCATTTATCCCTACGCGCTGCATGAAAGTGCCGATGCCGTAGCGTCATGCGACCGGCCACTTCGATATTGACGACTATATTCCGTCATATATAGCGCGCCGCCAAAACCACCCCCAAGGGAGAATATTATGCGCGCGCCAACCCTGTTGCTGGCTACGGCCAGCCTGCTTGCCCCCGTGGCGGCCGCCGCTCAGGACGCGGACACCGGTAATCGCGGCGCTGATCCCTTTTCGCTGGGGCAGATCATCGTCACCGCCCCGGCGACAGACGCGCACATCATCAGCGGGTCAACGCTCGACGCGGAGGCGATGTACCGGTTCAACCGCAACGCGCTGGACGACGCGGCCAACCTCATCCCCGGCGTCGCCGCGTCGAACAGCGGCGGCCAGCGGAACGAACGGCTGATCTACGTGCGCGGCTTCGATCGCTTTCAGGTGCCGCTGTCGATCGACGGCATCCGCGTCTATCTGCCGGCGGACAACCGGCTCGATTACGGCCGCTTCCTCACCCCGGACGTAGCCGAGATCCAGGTAGCCAAGGGCTATGCCTCGGTCCTCGACGGCCCCGGCGCCATGGGCGGCGCGGTCAATCTCGTCACCCGCAAGCCCAGCCGTTCGCTGGAGGCGGAGGCCCGCGCCACCGTCAACTTCGATCGCGACGTGGATTATGCCGGCTATACCGGGTTCGCGCTGCTCGGCACGCGCCAGTCGAACTGGTATGCGCAGGCCAGCTATGCGCGCAGCTTCGTCGATCATTGGGACCTGCCCAATGGTTACACGCCGGTGACGGGATCGGCCGAAAATGGCGGCGCGCGCGATTTCTCCCGCACGCGGGACTGGCGGGTGAATGCGAAGATCGGCTTCACCCCGAACGAGACCGACGAATATTCATTGAGCTACACCCGGCAGGAAGGCGCGAAGAACGCGCCGCTCCACGTCACCGACGCGCAGAGCAGCCAGCGTTTCTGGAGCTGGCCGCAATGGAACATCGAAAGCGTCTATTTCCTGTCCACCACCGGGCTGGGCGACCGTGCGACGCTGAAGACCCGCATCTATCGCAACAGCTTCGACAATCTGCTGCGCTCGTTCGACAACCGCAACCAGAACAGCCAGACGCTGGGCCGCGCCTTCAACAGCTATTATCGCGACAAGGCGTGGGGCGGCTCCGCGCAGCTCGACGTTGATCTGACCGATGTCGACCGGTTCAGCCTCGCCGTCCATTACCGCCGCGACAAGCATGTTGAATTCCAGCAGGCCTTTCCCAGCGCGCTGACGGAGCCGCCGCAGGTCAACCTGGAAGACACCTACAGCATCGCGGCCGAAAACCGGCTGGCGCTGTCCCCCGTCCTCTCCTTCGTGGCGGGCGCGAGCGTCGATTGGCGCGATCTGAAGAAGGCGGAGGAATATGGCACGCCGCCGGGCGGGGGCAGTTCGGCGATCTTCAGCTATCCGATCCGCAACGCCAGCGCACTGAACGGCCAGGGGCAGCTCATATGGACGCCGGATGACGACACCCGCATCCACGCCGGCATCTCGTCGCGCGCGCGCTTCCCCACCGTGTTCGAACGGTTCAGCTCGCGCTTCGGCGGGGCCGTCTCCAACCCGGATCTGCGGGCGGAACGCGCCACCAATTACGAGGTCGGCGGGTCCTGGCGGCTCGGCACCTTCCGGGCGGAAGCCGCGGTCTTCTACGCACGGCTGAGCGACGTCATCGTCGCCTTCCCCTTCCTCTACGAAGGCCAGCCGGTCAGCCAGAGCCGCAATCTCGGCAAGGGCGAATATTATGGGGCGGAGCTGGGGCTGAGCGGACGTATTGGCCGCACCCTGGCCCTCGGCGGCAACTATAGCTGGACGCACCGCGATCTGGACGATCCGTCCAACGCCGCCTTCCGCCCCACCGCCGTTCCCACGCACAAGGCGTTTGTCTATGCGGAATGGTCGCCCACGTCGCGCCTGCACATCATCCCCAATGTCGATATCGCGTCGAACCGCTGGATCGTGAACACGGCCGGCACGCGCTATTACCGTTCGGGCAGCTATGTGCAGGCCAATCTGCGCGTCGATTTCGACATTCTCGATTCGGTCACGCTGGGTGTCGGCGCGCGCAACCTGTTCGACGATTATTATGTGCTGGCGGACGGCTTCCCCGAACAGGGCCGCAGCCTCTTCGCCAGCCTGCGCGCACGCTATTGATCGAACGCCCGTGCCGCCGGCCGGTCGTTCGGCCGGCGGCACGGATCAGGTCTGCGCCCGCGCGGTGGGCCGCAGGATGCTGCGCATCGCGATGCTCGAATGGATCCGCGTCACGCCCGGCAGGCGGGACAGGATCTCCTTGTGGATCGTCTCATAGGCCGCGGCATTGGGGGCCACGGCGCGCAGGATATAATCGACGTCCCCGGTCATCAGATAGCATTCCTGGATTTCGGGGTGGCGGCGCACCGCCGCTTCGAAGCGGTTGAGATATTCCTCGGTCTGCCGCTCCAGCGTGATCCGCACGATCGCGATCACCCCTTCATGCTCCGGTCCTGCCAGAATGGCGGTGTAGCCACGGATCACGCCGCTGCTCTCCAATATCCCCACCCTGCGCAGGCAGGCGGAGGGAGACAGGCCCACCGCCGCCGCCAGCACGCTGTTGGGCGTGCGGGCGTTGAGCCGCAGCAGGCGGATGATGTTGCGGTCTATCGCATCGATCGACACAAGGATTCCCTAAAAAATTCGCATATCATTGTGTATAATTCGCACCGATCGACAATTATATCAATTATTCGGAGACAATTCGAACGCCCGGCTCATATAGTTGCGGCAACGAAAAATCGGGGTTGAACCGGGTTGGACGATAGCGAGACGCCTTTGTTGATGGCCGGTGGACGGCTGGAGATCGACCTCGATGCGCTGGCGGCGAATTTCCGCCTCATCGCGGCGCAGGTCGCCCCCGCGCGCGCCGCCGCGGTGGTGAAGGCGGATGGCTATGGGCTGGGCGCGATCCCCGTCTCGCTGGCGCTGGCGCGCGCGGGCTGCCGGGATTTCTTCGTCGCCCATCTGGCGGAGGCCCTCGCCATCCGGCCGCTGTTGCCGCCGGACGCCACGCTGATCGTGCTGAACGGGTTCCAGCCGGGCACCGAGCGGCCCCATGCGGACGCGAACATCGTGCCGGTGCTCAATTCCCTCGATCAGGCGATCCGCTGGCGCGACGCGGCATCGGCCGTCGGCCGCGCGCTCCCCGCCGTTCTGCAGGTTGACAGCGGCATGTCCCGCCTTGGCATGACGCCGGACGAAGCCGGGCAACTGGCGCGCGATCCGGATTTCGCCGCGCACGTCTCCGTCACGCTGGTGATGAGCCACCTCGCCTGCGCCGATACGCCGGACAGCCCGGCAAATGCGCGGCAAAGGGATCGCTTCCTGGCGGCGGCGGCGCTGTTTCCCGCCGCCGGCCGTTCGCTCGCCAATTCGGGCGGCGCCTTCCTGCCCGCCGGTTTTCACATGGACCTCGTCCGCCCCGGCGTGGCGCTTTACGGCGGCGCGCCCAATGATCGCACGCCCAATCCGATGCGCCCGGTCGTCCGGCTGGATGCGCGGGTGATCCAGCTGCGCAGCATCGGCGCGGGCGAAGGCGTCGGCTACGGCCTCAGCTTCACCGCCACCGGCGAAACGCGCCTGGCGACCATCGCCGTCGGCTATGCGGACGGCCTGCCCCGGATGCTCGGCAATCGTGGCGCCGCGTGGTTCGACGGCATCCGCCTGCCCATCGCGGGCCGCGTCTCGATGGACAGCATCACGCTGGACGTGTCGGCGCTGACGCCCGGCGCGCTGGCCGCGGGCGACTGGGTGGAGCTGATCGGCCCCCACCAGTCGCTCGACGCGCTGGCCCGCGATGCGGGCACGATATCCTATGAAATTCTCACTAGCCTGGGCCACCGCTACCACCGGATCTACCGCGACGGCGACCTGCAGGGTCAAGCGGAGGACGCATGAAGGTCGCAGTTCTGGGCAGCGGGGTGATCGGCGTCACCTCCGCATATTATCTGATGAAGGCCGGGCATGAGGTGACGGTGATCGATCGCCAGCCCGGCCCCGCGCTCGAAACCAGCTTCGCCAATGCGGGTGAGGTCTCGCCCGGCTATTCCTCGCCCTGGGCCGCCCCCGGCATCCCGCAAAAGGCGATCAAATGGCTGATGATGCGTCATCCGCCGCTGATCCTGAAGCCGCGGATCGACCGCGAGATGCTGGCCTGGCTGTTCGCCATGCTGCGCAACTGCACCAGCGCGCGCTATGCGCTGAACAAGGGCCGGATGGTGCGGCTGGCCGAATATAGCCGCGACATGCTGGACGCGCTGCGCACCGACACCGGCATCGCCTATGACGAGCGGATGCAGGGCACGCTGCAGCTGTTCCGCACCCAGAAACAGCTCGACGACATCGCCAAGGATGTCGAGGTGCTGCGCCAGGGCGGCGTGCCGTTCGAAGTGCTGGATGTCGCCGGTTGCGTGTCGGCGGAGCCGGGGCTGGCGGCGACGCGGCACAAGCTGGTCGGCGGCCTGCGCCTGCCCCATGACGAAACGGGCGACTGCTTCAAATTCACCAATGCCCTGGCCGATCTGGCGCGGGCCGGCGGCGTCGCCTTCCGCCACAACATCTCCATCCAGGGCCTCGACGTGGAGGGCGGCCGCGTGACGGGCGTCCGCACCGATCAGGGACGCGTTACCGCCGATCGCTATGTGTTGGCGCTGGGCAGCCATTCGGCGCGCATGGTGCGGCCGCTGGGCCTCCGCCTGCCGGTCTATCCGATCAAGGGCTATTCCATCACGGTGCCCATCGTCGATCCCGCCATCGCCCC
>CAZMPZ010000041.1:0-5605 GCA_964568445.1 uncultured Rhodanobacter sp.
TGCCGATCCCCCTGCGGGCCGGGCAGCCCCGCCGCACTCGCCGCACAGGGGCGTGAGAGCGCGACTATCGCGCATTGCGTCATTCGCCGTTTCGTCGGGCCAAGTTGTACGCCGCACGACGCTTCGTGCTTTTGATCTTGAGTCCCCTGCGCGGCGGTGAGACGGGGGCGACAGGCCGCGGCAGCGGGCGGCGGCAGGAGGCCGCCGCCTTTTCGTCAGCACACGGATGTGCTGTCGAAAAGCCCGCTCCCGGCTCACGAACTTGCCGGGCGGCCACGCCCGGCAAGCGCCAAGCGGGGTGCCTCTCTCTTTGCTGACTTTCTCTCGGGCAAGCGAGAGAAAGTTACTCGGGCGCCGCAGGCGCTCGAAAGCTTTGGCCATTTCCCGAACACCGGTGCAAAAGCATCGCGCGCCAGCGCGCTCCTACACGGCGAATGAGCGAGAGAAGATAACCCGGGCGCCGCAGGCGCTCGGAAGCTTCTTCCCATGGCCCGGCACCAGTGCAAAGGCATCGCGCGCCAGCGCGACCCTACGGAAAGAGGGGCAAGCGAAAGAAAGCGGCGTGCGCGCCACAAGCGTCCGCACCAGCTCCAGCCACTGGCACACACCTTGCTTCCTCAAGTTTCGATGCGGCAGGCCGATGCAAGGCTTGCAAGCCACCATCTTTCGCCAGCCTTGGGTGCCATCTGTCCATGAGTTTGATCTGGAAATCTCATCTGAGCGCCTTGGCCACCGCCGCAAGCCATGACGACGGCGCGGCATTGGCGAAAGCGCGAGCGCGCTATCCACGGGCTGCAGCGGCTATCGCACCGCTGCTGGCGCGATTGACGCAGCAGGCGCCGGCAGCGACGGCCGTGCAGACCGTCGAGCAGCAAAGCCTGGTGCTCAACGCCGTGCAACAACTGGCGCATGAGCAAGCCGCGCTGGATGGCGCCGCGCAGGAAGCCCGGGGCAGCGTCGATCGATTGACGCAAGGCAGCGCCGGAATCTCGGCGGCACTGGAGCAGCTGGCCAGCGATCTCGCCCAGGCCACCCAGGCAGCCGCCGGCGGCGAAAGCGGCGTGAGTGAGCTGGATGGCCAGCTGCGTGTCCTCAGCGGTGCGCTGTCGGCGATGAACCGCAACCAGAGCCGGCTGGCCGAGCAAGTCGCGCAAATCCGCAAACTCACCGGTGTGGTGCAGGAGATCGCCCATCAAACCAACCTGGTCGCGCTCAATGCCGCCATCGAGGCCGCCCGCGCCGGCGAGGCCGGACGCGGTTTTGCGGTGGTCGCCGACGAGGTCAAGCAGCTGGCCGAAAAAACCACGGCCACCACCACTGAAATTGAAACCGTCACCGGCTCGATCGGCGATTTCTCGCTGCAGCTGGACGGCGACGTGCAACACGGCCTGGAGCAATTGCAGCGTGCGCAGGCCGGCGTGGCGCAAGCCGGCACCACGCTGCACACCGGCAGCGCGGCACTGCACACGGCCGATGAACGCATCGCCACCGTGCATGCCGCACACGACACCCAGCACGCGCGCGCGACCGCGGCCCAGGCGGCCGTGGGCGCCCTGCAACGGCGCAGCGTGGAGGCCAAGCGTCAATCCGAGGCCCTGCACCGCGCGGCCCTGCTCACTCATCGCCTGGGACTGGACTGGTTGGAAAGCGAAAGTGGTGCCGATCCCTCCAGCCTGAGCCTGGGCATCCGCGAGAGCGTGCAAAGCCTGCGGCAAGCGATGGACCTGGCACTGGCCGAACCCGGCGCCATCGACCGGCGCTGGTTCGACACGCGCACGTTGCACCGTGCGCTCACCCGCCTCGCCGCCGGTCATGACGCGGCTGCAGCCGAGCAGCTGCATGCCGCCAGCAACAGGCTGCGCGAGCACAGCACGCACTTTGTCGACGCCTTGTGCGATGGCCAGCTCGATCAAGCCGCCGAGTGCTCGCGGCAAATGGAAAGCGAGCGTCAAGCCATGCTCGAACAGCTGGCCGGCCTGCTGGTGGATGCGTGACCCGCATCGCCGCCAGCATCACCACCATGCGCCGCAGCACGCTGCTGCTCGGCCTCGGCTGTGCCTTGGCGGCCACCGGCGCATGGGCACACACCGCGCCAGACCCCGCCAACGATGCCGCCGACGCCGCCCGCACGGCCGCCGAGCAGGCCGTACGCAGCCATTTCAGCGCCCCCGGCAGCCGGATCGAGGTGAGTTCCGTGCCGCTCAACGCGCGGCTGGCACTGACGCCCTGCACCTTGCCACTGCAGGCCAGGCTGGCACCCAACGCCACCACGACGCCCCGCGTGCTGGTCAACGTGAGTTGCCCGCAAGGCGAAGGCTGGAAGGCCCGGGTGACGGTGAAACTGCAGGTTTTCCGCAACGTCCTGGTTGCCGCGCGGCCCTTGCAGCGCGGCGACGGCCTGGGTGCCGCCGACGTGCGCAGCGCCGAGCACGACATCACCCGGCTGGGCTACGGCTACGTCGAAGATATCAAGCAGGTGGCCGGCCGCAGCCTGAGCCGGGCGCTGGCCGCCGGCAGCGTGCTGACGCCGGCGGCGCTGGGCGGCCGGCGCATGGTGCGCGCCGGCGACCACGTACAGATGATTGCGCGTATCGACGGCATCGAGGTGCGCGCGGCGGGTATCGCCCTGGGCAGCGGCGACAACGGCGCGCGGCTGCGCGTGCGCAATGGCAGCTCCGGCAAGATCATCGACGGCATGGTCAGCGCCCCCGGCGTGGTGGTGGCCTTGCCATGAAGCCCATCACCCCATTCCCGCCATCGGCCGCTAAAGTTTTCGCGCCCAGTGCCGATGCAACGGTTACAGGGCCATACCACCCATCGAGAACGGACCCATGAACACGACCATATCCAACAATGGACTGCCGCCGTTCACGCCACCCCCAAGTGGCTCAGGCAACAGTGCGTCGGCCGCGTCCGGCGCCGTGGGCAATGCCGGCAACGCCAGCGCCAAGGCCGACGATCAGGTGCAATTGACCGATTCGGCACTGGCCTTGCAGCGTGCCGCCAGCGCCAGCGAGGGTGCGCCGATCAATCAACACAAGGTCGAGCAGATTCGCGCCGCACTGGCGGACGGCAGCTATCAGGTCAACGCAACCAGCATCGCCGACCACCTGCTCGACCTTGAGCAGCAAATGAGTGGCGTCAAGGTGTAGCCATGGCCCAGGCAGACGACATGCGCGAGGCGTTGCAAAGCGTACTGACGGACATGCGCCAGGCTGCCACCGCCCTTGCCGACGCGCTGGAAGCCGAACGACTGGCCATTGCCGCACGCGACAGCGCGGTGCTGGATCAAGCTGGCGACCGCAAAAGCACGCTCATGCACCAACTGGAGCAGCTCGACCTGGAGCGCCAGCAATTGTCGCGTGCCGACGCCTCCGCCGCGCAGGCGCTGGACACCGAGTGGCGCGAAGTGCTGACCGATCTGCGCCACTGTCATCAACTCAACCTGCGCAATGGCAGTGCCGTGCACCAGCACCTGGCACAGGTGCGCACGGCGTTGTCCATCCTGACCGGGCACCCTGGCGAGGACGGCCTGTATGGCCGTGCCGGCACCGTGCACGCCAGCCTGCGCTCACAGGTGCTGGCCGAAGTGTGAACCAACCGTAGTCCGCCAAATGCTTCCCCGCGACACCACCGCATGTCCGCACATGGACGCCAAGACCATCTTCGAGCCATGAGCAAATTCACCTCACTTGCCAACGATGTCTCCGATCGCCCCGTCCCCGCCGGGCTGCAAGCCATCGTGCCGCTGCCGGTCATGCGCATCCCCATGCTGGATCTCGAGCGCCAGCTGTTTGCCTATGAGATCACCTTCCACCGCGACGACGACGAGCCCCTGAGCCTGCAGCAGCGGGTGCTGTCGGCGGTCACCGATGGCGCGCTGACGCGCCTGGTGCGCGGCAACCGCGCCTTCCTCAACCTGCCGGCAGAACTGCTGCTGGCCGACGCCGACGTCCTGCTGCACCAACCGCGGCTGGGCATGGTGCTGCAGCCACACATCGCGCAAAACGCACCGATCATGAAGCGGCTGCAACAGATGGCCCAGCGCGGCTGCCAGCTCATGCTCGACGCTGGCACCGCGCCGCTGGATGACTGCCTCGCCACCGAGTCCCTGCTGCAACTGACCCAGTACGCACGGCTCGACGCCAACACGCTCGATCCCGAGACGCTGCGCAGCCGCAGCGAATATCTGCACAGCCGTGGTATCGGCGTCATCGCCGGCCAGGTCAACGATCACGTCACCTACGAACGCTGCCAGCACCTGCCGCTGCAGGCCGTACAGGGGCGCTACCTGCTGGTACCGCAGCCGGTGCAAGTCCCGGTGCTGACCGCCAACCGCCTGAACATGATGCGGTTGATGGCCCTGCTGCGCACCGACAACCCAGGCCCGATCGAGCTGGGCAAGATCGTGCGCGACGACGCGGTGCTGAGCTACAAGCTCCTGAGCTGCGTCAACTCGGCCTACTTCGGCCTGCCGCGGCAGATGAAATCGGTAGAACAGGCCGCCGTGTATTTCGGCGTCACGCGCATGCGCAACTGGGTCGACACCATGGCCCTGTGCGGCATGGACGACCGCCCGCCGGAGCTGCTGCGCGCAGCGCTGATACGTGCCCACATGTGCGAAAAGCTGGCCAGCGGCATGCCACGCGGCAACAGCGAGATGGCCTTCACCGTCGGCCTGTTCTCGCTGCTGGACACCTTGATGTGTGCGCCGATGGAGTTCCTGCTCAAGAATCTGCGCCTGATACCGGAAATCAGTGACGCCCTCACCCAGCGCAGCGGCCCGTTCGCTCCCCTGCTGCAGCAGATTCTGGATTGGGAAGCCGGCCAGATGGACAGCGGCAACGCGCAGCCACAACAAATCCGGCGCATGGCGACGGTCTATCTGGACGCCACGCAGTGGGCCGACCAGGTCTACGCACAAGCCAACACCAAGGCCGCCAGCTGAAGCGCGCCGGCGCCGAAACACCGCCGGAACCCGAGCCGCTCCCTTCGGCTTACCTACCCGTAGGAGCGCGCTGGCGTGCGATGCTCTTGTGCTGGTGTTCGGGAAACAGCCAAAGCTTTCGAGCGCCTGCGGCGCCGGGCGACTTTCCCTCGATTCCCCACCCGTAGGAGCGCGCTGGCGCGCGATGCTCCTGCACTGGTGTTCGGGAAACAGTCAAAGCTTTCGAGCGCCTGCGGCGCCCGAGTCACTTTCTCTCGCTTGCCCGAGAGAAAGTAACCAAAGAGAGAGGCACCCCGCTTGGCGCTTTTCGCCCGTGGCCGGGCGAAAAGATCGTGCGTCGTGGCTTGGCTTTTCGACGGCACGTCCCTATGCCGACGAAAAGGGATCGGCTTCCTGCCGATCCCCCTGCGGGCCGGACAGCCACGCCGCACTCGCCGCACAGGGGCGTGAGAGCGCGGCCAGCGAGTGACCGGCCATCCGCCGTTCCGTCGAACTTAGTTGCACGCAACACGACGCTTTTGATCTGATGCTTTTGACCTTGAGTCCCCTGCGCGGCGGTGAGACGGGGGCGACAGGCCGCGTCAGCGGGCGTCGACAGGGACGTCGACGCCTTTTCGTCCGGACAGGAGTCCGGTCGAAAAGCCCGCCCCCGGCTCA
>CAZMPZ010000042.1:0-3588 GCA_964568445.1 uncultured Rhodanobacter sp.
AAAAAGTAGAGCGGTTGAAATTGTCTGCCCAAATTAGTAGAGATGTTGAAATAGGGTTGCAGCCAACGGTTTGGGTATTGCCGAAGGCGGGGATTTTTAGCGCAAAAGTTCAAACGAAGGACGAATGTTGAACCTTGCACAAATGTCCAATCGAAGTCGTTCAGCCCCGCTTTTGGCAATACCTTGTTGTACGACGTAGTTATTTATTTAGTTTTTAATTCGTCCAAATATTTTCGTATGTCTTTTTCTAATTTTTTGGGATAATCATAATTTAGTTTTTTCGATAATTCAGTTCCAATTTTTGAAACTAAATCAGCCATTGCAAATAAAGCATCCCAATTATCATTTTTTTTACTTCCTGAAAATGTTTGTTCTATTGTTTCCCACAAATCGGTAGTCAGGTATTTTTTAAAAAGTCTGCCGTATTTATTGGTTGTAATATTCCAATTATGTTCGCTTGAAATGTACCATTCGATTAAAGGGATTAAATAGTCTGTTCGGATATTATTTTCAGTCATAAACTTTGTATAAAACAAGTCATCCCTAATAATACATTTTGCGGTATGAGCAATGTCCCACCAAAAGTCATTTAAAACTTGTTTGAATTTTTTTTCTGTAGGTTTTTTTATTATAAAAATCTGGTGAGTAGGCTTTTTTAGACTATTTGTTAGCCCTTCTTTATCCACCAAAACTTTATAGCCAATATCCCAATCTTCGTGTAATTCATTTTTTTTTGCGTCAAGTAAAAATTCGGGTTTGCTGTATAATTTGAAATCTACTTTGACATAGTCAGCATATAAAACCATTTTCATAGCGTGTTTACCTTCGAAATAGGTTTCGTCTTCTTCAACCATTGCAATTGGATTTCCAAAATTTTCTGTCCAAGTATTGTCTGAAATATATTTGGCGTTATTTTCGAATATAAGTTCAATGTCTAAGTCGCTAAAATCGTCAACAGGTGCTAATGGATTTACAAGTGAACTTGTCAATAATACTGCTCTTATGTCTCGGTTATTTTTAGACCAATCAATTATTGCTTTTAGTTTTTCGTCACGAACTTTCATTTTTACGAGGTGGGTTTTACTATGTCGTACAACGGCGGACGGCTTTGTCTCCGCCGCCAAGAAACAGAAAAAGATTTAAAATGAAACTGTCGGGCGGTGGCACAAAACCGTTTGTTGGCCGCTGTACGGTAAGATAAAAATAGAATTTATGAAAAAAGAATTGTCAGAAGATTATAAAGGTTGTCAAATAAAAGCAACCGAAGAAGTATTAAAAGACGAAAATGGGAAAGACTATAAATTTATCCAATGGTTTGTTACTAAAATGGGCAAACTTGTCTTGTCTGATATTAGAACTATTGATGGCAATAAATTACAAAGCGTTAATCACGCTGTGAATGACGCAAAGAAAAACATAGAGACCATTTACAGATTAGCAAATGATGGTAAAAAGTATAAGCGATGGATAAAAAGAAATCCGTTGGAATACAAAAGACGGATGGATGAACATCGGGTATATCACAAAAGACTTTGCCGAAAAGTAATGGCTTCAAAAACGTAGGTTATAGTATAGCAGCCAACGTTTCGGGTATTGCCGAAGGCGGGGATTTTTAGTACAAAAGTTCAATCGAAGAACGAAAGTTGAACCTTGCACAAATGTCCAATCGAAGCCGTTCAGCCCCGCTTTTGGCAATACCTTGTTGGCGGTTCGTTCTTTTATTCCGCTTGTAATCTGTATTCAAATTGTTCTTGTCCTATTGTTATGGTTGTTTTTAACTTTTCGTATTGTTGTTCTCCACCTTCCATTGTGGGTAGCATATCAATGTATTGCTCAATTGCCGCATTGATGTCATTCAAACTTTGCTTGGATTTAACCCAATTTTGAGGACTGAAAATCGCATTGTTCGGCAAGTTTCTGTTCGATGCAACTCTCATTGCTGTGTTCAAACATCGCCCAGTTGTCTTTACTATCTGGTCAACCATTCCGTGAGCTTTTGCATTTTCCCAAGTTGAGCTTGGCGATGGAACTCGGTCAGATTTGTTGTTTCCAATAGCAAAAATCATAGAAACAGCATACAAATGATGAAACGGTGCATAAGCCTTCATTGTTAAAAGAGTTTCATTTAGTCCTAACGGATTTTTGTCCGTCCAGTTTTTCATTATTTCTTTCATCCAATTGTTAAGTCCTTGAATATTTTCAGGTTTATAATCCCGTTTGAATAAAATTTCAAAATACTTGTCAAATATTTTGGTTTCTCCGTAAGAGATATTTGGTCGTTGCGAATGCCAAGCAATTAAATATTTACCAAGGTCGGAAAGGTCAATTATGAAATTTTTGTCTTTTTCTGGCGGAGCAACTTCGCCACGCTTTGTGATAAAGTAGCCTTGAGCATATTTTTGTTCAAATTGCCTTTTTAGGTTTAAAACCCGTTTGTCGTTGCTTCGTAAATCTCTTGGCTTTACAGCACTTTGAGAGTTGGTGTTGATGCTTATTAAGTCTGCTCGGTCTCGTTGCGGAATTTCATAAAACCTAAACAAAACATATGTTTCGTCTAACTTTTTTACTGTTTCGCTACAACTTTGGATGGTGTTTAGCGATTGACAACCGTTCACAACACTCAAACCATAAAGTTTAAGTTTATTGTCGTTAAGTTCCATTCGGTTACAAATTGCTGTAATGCCGTTATGGAAAAAGAAAAAATCTTTATGCTTGTCACCTAAAATGGTTTGTCTGATTTTTTTGTTTACGGCATTGCTTGTACCTAAACTTTGCCTTACGTTTTTTTGAAAAAGCGAACCGTCTTTTATTCCTTGAATTTGAACGGCTTCTTTTAACGGAATTGCAGCAATAATAACTTGTGTTCCGGCAATTTCAACTGGCATACATTTGCTGTCTGCCAAGTTTAAAGTATAATTTATTTGAGGATTATCGGTTTCTAAAGCTAAATCGTAACGTCTGCTTAATTCTTCTTCGTCTACCAAAGAAATGATTGCATCAAAATCTTCATTTTCAGAAATATCGGCTAATTGCTTTTGAAACGTTTCTAAATCTTTGGTTGCAGAAGCAGTCAATGAAGCCGTTGTTATAAGTTCGAAACAAACTTCATATTCGTCTTCAAATGCTTTGGCAACTTCCGATAGTTTTCGTTGCAGTTTTGGATTGGCTACATTTTGAAGTCTTACCAAATCTCTGAGCTGTATCCACGATGATAAAACTTCTCTTAACGGTTCTGCATCAACTTGTCCTCCAGAAATAAATTTTCCTTGGATAATAAAAACGGTTTGTTTGTCATCGTCAATTACGATTGCATCAATTTGTTTGTCGTCAGCACCGTCAGTAATGGCATCTTTCGTTTGGTTCCTGTCTTGTTTTAAGATGTTAAACAAATACCAAGCAACAAAACGTTGTCCATCATTCGCATAATTCTGAATGTAGTAGTCTGCTTTTATTTCTTCTGAAATTTTCTCGTAAACTGTCATAAGTTTTTATCTGTGTTATTGTTTTGTAGGGTGTCAGTTAGAATGACCGCCAACGGTTTTCGGCTTGGCGATGTGGCGGTATTTTAGCACAAAAGTTCAATAGAAT
>CAZMPZ010000043.1:0-3018 GCA_964568445.1 uncultured Rhodanobacter sp.
TCTTGCGGCTGTCGATTTTCTGTGAGCATACGCAACGCCAAATCTGGCATCTAACGTTAAGTAGATTTGAAATTGAAGTGTAATCCTGCAATCCATCGCCGGAAGTCGACGTGGCCCTTGAGCGGTCAACCTACACGAATCAACGGTTTGTTCCCCTTGGTGCAGCCTAATCCCGCAGCCTAATTTGGCGGTGTTGGGTTTGGGCTGGAGACGACGGTGGCAGTCTTTCACGGTGGTGAGGCGGGTGCAACTGACAGGGGTGCGGCGGCGCCAAAGTTGCTGGATCAGGTGCGTGCGCGCATGCGCCGCCTGGGGATGGCGCGGCGCAGTGAGGAAGCGTATGTCGGCTGGATACGCCGGTTCATTCTGGCCAATGACAAGCGTCATCCGACACACATGGGCGCCGCGGAGATCGAGGCGTTTTTGACGGCATTGGCCGTGCACGGCCAGGTATCGGCGTCGACCCAGAATCAGGCGCTGTCGGCGTTGTTGTTTCTGTATCGGGAGGTGCTGGGTTTGGATTTGCCGTGGCTGGCCGGGATTGAGCGAGCGAAGAAGCCACAGCGTCTGCCGGTGGTGTTGACCCGAAGTGAGACGGCCGCGTTGCTTGGTGAAATGACCGGTCACCACTGGTTGATGGCGAGTTTGTTGTATGGCACCGGCATGCGCTTGATGGAATGCGTGCGGCTGCGGGTCAAGGATGTGGACTTTGCCGCTGGTGAAATCCTGGTGCGCGAGGGCAAGGGCGGCAAGGATCGGCGCACGATGCTGCCACGGACACTGGTTGCGCCGCTGCAGGCGCAGTTGGCTGAGGCCTCGCGTATCCATCAGCGAGACAAGGCCGCCGGCTTTGGCCAGGTGTGGATGCCGCCGGCGCTGGCGCGCAAGTACCTCGGCGCGGCGCTGGAATGGAGTTGGCAATACGTCTTTCCGGCGTCGGTGCGCAGCGTCGATCCACGCGGTGGGATGGAGCGCCGCCATCACGTGGACGAGTCCGGCTTGCAGCGCGCGGTGAAGACGGCGCGGGTGCGTGCGGGCATCGTCAAGCCGGCGACCTGCCACACGCTGCGACATTCGTTTGCCACGCATCTGCTGGAGGCGGGCTACGACTTGCGCACGATCCAGGAGTTGCTTGGACACAAGGATGTGGCCACGACCCAGATCTACACGCACGTACTCAACCGTGGTGGCCGTGGGGTATTGAGTCCGCTGGATCGGTGAGGACGCTGCTGGCGGCGCCGTTGCCGACGATGCCGATGCAGCGCCAGGCCTGTAGCGGATCCCGGGCGGGCACCGCGAACAAGCGTGCGTTCCTACGGGGGTTGCTTGCCGGTTATGAGTGGTTTTCCCCGCGGCGCTTTGCCGTGCGGGAGAGTGAAGCTGTCAGGCGACCGCTTCAGTGGCCGCCAAACACTTTTTTCAGCAGGTCGGTGCTGCGTGCGGCTGGGTTGTGGCGGATGGATTGTTCTTCGGCGCCGATCTCGGTGAACAGGCCGTCCAGGGTTTTTTCGGTCACGTAGTTGTCCAAGTCCAGCGGGCTGCCGTTGCCGCTGGCATGGCGCCCGTCCAGCGCCCCCAGCGCGCCGAGAGTGCTGCCGAGGCCGCCGCCGTTGCCGGCGGTGAGCTGTTTGTATTTCTCGGTGACGCCGACGCTGGCGGTGGCCTTGGCGACGATCGGGTGGATGCGTGCGGCCAGCGCGTCACCGGCGACGCGGCGGAAGAAGTCGGTGGCGGCGTGGTCGCCGCCGGTGAGGATGCCGCGCGCATCGCTCAGCGTCATCTGGCGGATGGCGTTGCCAAAGATGTCGGCCACGGCCGGCACGGCTTGTTCGGCGGCGCGGTTCAGGCTCAACTCGAACGCGTCCACCTTGGCGCCTTGTCCCAGCTGGCGCGCCAACTTGCCGGCCTGTTCCAGCTTGCCTGGCAGCGGGATGCGTACCTTGGCGTTGTTGGAAAAGCCGCCGTTGCGGCCGAGGTTCTTGATGGCGTTGGTGGTGCCCTTGGCCAGCGCCTCCTTGAGGCCCGAGGCAATGTCACTGGCGGGCAGGTTGCTGCCGGGCTGCGCCGGATGGAGGGCCGGCGCGGCTTGCTTGACCTGATTGAGCAGGTCCTTGAACTGATCGGCGCCGGTGGCACCTGCCGACAGCGTGAGGGTGGCGAGCGCGAGGCCGAGCAGGCCGTGGCATGACGCGATGCGCATGGGAGTTCCTTGCAGCCGGCAGGAGCAGCCAGTGTAGTGCGTTGCCGCGGGCGGACAGGGACGGCGTGGCGTCAACCCATGCGCGGGTGGTCGATGTCGACGAGGTGTTCCACGCCGTCATCCACCAGCGGGATGCGACCGTCGGCTTGCGTGACGCCGTTGACGCTCACCCGCGCCGGGGTGCCGGCGTCGACCTGCCGCACGTTGATGCGATACCACGTGTTGCCGTAGCGGTAGTCCATGTTGAAGCCATCCCATTCCGCCGGCAGCACGGGCGCCACGCGCAGGTGCGCGGCTTCCAGGTGCAGGCCCAGCAGGGATTCGACGATGAGCCGGTACATCCAGCCGGCCGAGCCGGTGTACCAGCTCCAGCCGCCGCGGCCGACGTGCGGCCGCACGGCGTAGACGTCGGCGCTGACCACATACGGCTCGACCTTGTAGACGTCCATGCCAGCGGCGTCCCGGCTGTGGTTGACCGGGTTGATCATGCGCGTGAGTTCCCACGCGCGCGCGCTGTCGCCCAGTCGCGCAAAGGCCATCGTCGCCCAGATGGCGGCGTGCGTGTATTGCCCGCCGTTTTCGCGCACGCCGGGCACGTAGCCCTTGATGTAGCCGGGGTCCAGCGCCGAGCTGTCGAACGGCGGGTCCAGCAGCTGCACCAGGCCGGCGTCGCGGCGCACCAAGTGCTGGTCGAGCGAGGCCATGGCTTCGTGCTGCAGCGGCGCGTCGGCCAGGTCGGACAGCACCGACCAGCTTTGCGAAATCGAGTCGATCCGGCATTCGATATTGGTATGCGTGCCCAGCGGCGTGCCGTCGTC
>CAZMPZ010000044.1:0-3016 GCA_964568445.1 uncultured Rhodanobacter sp.
CGCCATCGAGAACGCGCCGGTGATGACCGATTGCGAGGCAATGATCGCCGCCAGCGTGGCCAGCAGGATCATCGGGTACAGGGCCCATTCCGGTACCGCTTCAAAAAACGGATTGGCCACAGCCTCGGGATGCGCCAGGACATTGGCGCCCTGCCCCAGATAATTCAGCACCAGACAGGGCAGCACGAAGAAATACCAGGCATTGCGGATCGGCGGCGCACCGAAATGCCCCATGTCGGCATACAACGCCTCGCCACCGGTCACCGCCAGCACGACCGCACCGAAGATGAAGATGCCGTGCCAGCCGTGTTCGATGAAGAACTGCACCGCCCACCATGGATTCAGTGCCTTCAGCACCTCCGGCGCCTGCTGCATGTTCCACAACCCGAGCATGGCTAGCGACACGAACCACACCAGCATCACCGGACCGAACACTTTGCCCACGCGCCGGGTACCGAAGCGCTGGGCGGCAAACAAGCCCACCAGCACCACCAGGGTGATGGGCACGATGAAATTCTCCAGCCCGGGGGCCGCCACTTCCAGCCCCTCCACCGCACCCAGCACGGTGATCGCCGGAGTGATGACGCCATCCCCGAAGAACAGCGAGGCACCGAAAATGCCGAGAATGCCCACGTAGTAAGCCGAACGCGAGCCGTTGCGCAAGGTACGCTGCGCCAGTGCCATCAAGGCCATGATGCCGCCTTCGCCCTCGTTGTCGGCGCGCATGATGATGGTGACGTACTTGAGCGTGACCATCACCATGATCGCCCAGAAGATCAGCGACAACAGCCCCAGCACGGTGTCGTGGTTGTTCACCAGCCCGTAGTGCGGGGTGAACGCTTCCTTCAGCGTGTACAGCGGGCTGGTGCCGATGTCGCCGAAGACCACACCGATGGCCCCCACCACCAGTGCCAGCCCGGCATTGCCGCCGCTGGAGTGATGCGCACCATGCGGCGCGGTCGGGGGGGACGTACTGGAAATGGACATGGAGGCGGGTCTGAAGAAGGGTGCCGGCTCAGCGAAGCGCGGACTGCAAGGCTTTGCGAATGATGGCGGGGGCCTCATCGCCGGCGGATGCGGCCTTCCTGGCCATTTTCTCGGCATCGGCGGGTTTGTAGCCCAGCGCCTGCAAGGCGGTGATGGCTTCGGAGAGCGGGTCACCCGGCATCGGGCTGTTGCCGGGCAGGCCGCCACCCAATTCGGCGGCACGGTCGCGCAGCTCCAGCACCATGCGCTCGGCGGTCTTCTTGCCGATGCCGGGAATGCGGGTCAATGCCGTGACATCGCCGGTCTGCAGCAAACGGGCGAAGTCGTCGACGCTGGCACCCGACAACACGGCCAACGCGATTTTCGCGCCAATCCCGGACACTTTCTGCACATCGCGAAACAATCGCCGCTCTGCTTCGCGCAAGAAGCCGTACAGCGACACGCTGTCTTCCTTTTGCGCGTAGTGGGTGAACAAGGACACCTCGCGCCCCAGCTCCGGCAGGTCGTAGAACGTGCTCATCGGTGCTTCCAGCTCGTAGCCGACGCCGTGCACATCCACCACCAGCCACGGCGGCGATTTGTGAATGAGGATGCCTTTCAGTCGTCCGATCATCGCCGCCCCCTGCCCTTGCGTCCCCAGGCCGAACGTGCGGCCACGCCCAGCCGCTGCGCACTGGCGCGCACATGCGCGTGGGTGATCGCCACCGCCAGCGCATCGGCAGCGTCGGCCTGCAACTTGCCGGTCAATCCCAGCATCACCGCCACCATATGCTGCACCTGTTTCTTGTCGGCCGCACCGCTGCCCACCAGCCCCAGCTTGATTTCCTTGGCCGCGTATTCGCGCACCGGCAGGTCGCGCGCCACGCAGGCGGCAATCGCCGCGCCGCGCGCCTGTCCCAGCTTGAGCGCGCTCATCGCGTTGTTGGAGAGGAACACCTGTTCCACCGCCACTTCATCGGGCTGGAATTGCGCGATCAGGGCCCACAACCCGTCCAGCAATTTGCGCAGGCGCAGCGGAAAGGATTCGGCATCCAGCAGCACCAATGGTTGGTGATGCACATGGCTCACCTTGCCGTCGGCGGCGACATCGATGATGCCCACGCCGGTGCGCTGCGAGCCGGGGTCGATGCCGAGAATGCGGGTCACGTCGCGGTGTCGCAGCGGTGTGCGTGTTTACGCAGCGGCGCCGAAATCGGCGTTGGAATAGACGTTCTGCACGTCGTCCATGTCTTCCAGCCACGCAAGCAGTTTCTGCACCTGCTCGGCGGTCTCGCCTGCCACCGGCGAATCGTTGTCGGCACGCAGCGTCACTTCGGCAAAGCCCGGTGCCAGCCCGGCCTGATCCATCGCCGCCTTGACCCCGGTGAAAGCATCCGGTGAAGTCAGCACGTCGATCGCGCCGTCTTCCGGGTACACCACCACGTCGTCGGCGCCGGCGTCGATGGCCGCCTCGGTGATCGCATCCTCGTTGGCACCGGCGTCGTAGCTGAGCACGCCGAACTTGTGAAACATGAAGGACACCGAACCTTCGGTGCCGAGGTTGCCGCCGAACTTGCCGAACGCATGGCGCACGTCGGCCACGGTGCGCACCTTGTTGTCGGTCAGGCAATCGACGATCACGGCAACACCGCCCGCGCCATAACCTTCGTAGCGGATTTCCTCGTAGGTCACGCCTTCCAGCTCGCCGGTGGCCTTCTTGATCGCGCGCTCGATCACGTCCTTGGTCATGTTGACCGCCAGGCCCTTGTCCATCGCCGAACGCAGCCTCGGGTTGGTGTGCGGGTCGCCCCCGCCACCGCGCGCCGCCACCGAAATTTCACGAATGATCTTGGTGAAAATCTTGCCGCGCTGCGCATCCTGCGCGTTCTTGCGGGCTTCGATGGAGGGGCCACGTCCCATGGGGTTTTCCAGACGGAGAAACGAAGCCGCGGATTATACGTCCGCCGGGCCGGTGGCGCGCTCTACCCCGGCATCTGCCTGTGCCGGCCGCCGGTACATGAACTCGCGGTCGCGCTGGGCGCCGACGATG
>CAZMPZ010000045.1:0-2338 GCA_964568445.1 uncultured Rhodanobacter sp.
CAGCTCTCATTGCCTGTCTCCACGATGTGGCAGTGGTGCGTGAGGCGGTCGAGCAAGGCGGTTGTCATCTTGGCGTCGCCGAAGACGCCGCTCCATTCCGAGAAGGTGAGGTTGGTGGTGATCACCACGCTCGTTCGCTCGTAGAGCTTGGAGAGCAGGTGGAACAGCATCGCACCGCCCGACTGCGTGAACGGCAAGTAGCCCAGTTCATCGAGGATCACCAGATCGACGTACATCAGCCGGTGCGCCATTTGCCCGGACTTGTTCTGCGTCTTCTCCATCTCCAGGGTGTTGACCAGATCCACCGTGGAGAAGAAGCGCACCCGCTTGCCATGCAGGCGGATGGCCTCGATCCCCAGGCTCGTGGCCAGGTGGGTCTTGCCCGTGCCGGGGCCCCCGACCAGCACCACGTTGTGCGCCGAGTCCACGAAGCCCAGGGTGTGCAACTGGCGCACCAAGGCCTCATCGATGGGCGTGTGGGCGAAGTCAAAGCCAGCGAGATCGCGGTGCGCCGGGAACCGCGCCACGCGCATCTGGTACGCCATGGAGCGCACCTCGCGCTGCGCGGTCTCGGCCTTGATGAGCTGGTGCAGCACGGCCTCGTGATTGAGCGACTTCATGCGGGCGGTGCCCAGCACCTCGGGCCACGCACTGGCCATGCCGTGCAGACCCAGTGCCTTCAATGCATCGATGACCTCATGCATGGTCGGACTCCTGTGACGCCTCAAGAGGCAGGGCGTTGCGCAGCGCGTCGTAGCGCTGCAGGTTGGCCTGCGGCGGCGTGCTCAGCGTGAGCATGGTGGCCACCGGTGGCTCGGAAATGCGTTGCTCCTGCAGGCGAGAGAGCACGTTGAGCACGTGCTCGGCACTCACCCGCCCCGACTGCAGCGCCAGCTCCACGGCCACCAGCACGGCCTCGAGTCCGTGCAGGTTCACCCCCATGAGCACCTGCGCCATCACCCTGTCGCCACCGCTGTGGCGCAGCAACTGGCGCTGCAGCTCCTGCAGGGGCTCGGGCATGGTCTTGAAGGGGGCGCCATTGCGCAGCGCGCCGGGCTTGCGCTCGATCAGCGCGATGTAGTGCATCCAGTCGTAGAGCGTCTGGTCCCGCTCGAAGCTGCGCGACAGGCGCACCTCTCGCCCGTCAGGACCGACCACCAGCAGGCCATCCGCGTAGGCCCGCAGACTGACCACCGCGTGGATCCACTCGCATGGCACGCTGTAGCGGTTGCGCTGGAAGTGGATCAGCGAAGTGGCAGAGACCCGCACCGGCTGCTCCACGTAGCCATCAAACGCCCGGGGGTTGGGCATGAGGCGAGCGCGCTCGTCCTGCCAGACGTCGGCCACCGTGAGGTGTGCCCACTCAGGGTGAGCCATCTCGGCCCAGGCCTTCACACAGGCCTGCTGCAGCCAGTCGTTGAGCTCGCCCAGCGATCCCCAGCGGCGCTCACTGGCCTCGCGCCAGATGTCCTTGCGCCGATCCTGGACGTTCTTCTCGACGACCCCCTTCTCCCAGCCGGCGGCCCGGTTGCAGAACTCCGGCTCGAACAGGTAGTGCCCGGTCATGGCCTCGAAGCGCGCATTGACGCTGCGCTGCTTGCCCTGGCCGACCTTGTCGACCGCCGTCTTCATGTTGTCGTAGATGCCCCGCCGGGGCACGCCACCGAAGAGAGCGAACGCCCGCGCGTGCGCATCGAACAGCATCTCGTGCGCCTGGCTGTAGTACGCCACCAGGCAGAAGGCACGACTGGCCGCCAGCTTGGTGTGTGCCACCTCCAGGCGGCGACGCAGCCCGCCGATGAACAGGTACTCGCAGCTCCAGTCGAACTGGAAGGCCTCGCCCAGCTCGAAGCTCAGCGGCACGAACCCCACGCCGCGCGCCGCGTTGCCTTGCTCTTGCTGCCAGCGCTGGGCAAAGGCGTACACCGGCCCCCGGCTGCCGCTGTAGCCCTGCGCCCGCAGCGATTCAAACATCGCCTTGATCCCGCGCCGATCGCGTTTGCTGCGATGGCTATCGGCCTTGAGCCATTGGCTCAACTGCTCCTTGTATGGGTCCAGGATACTGGGCCCCGACACGCGCTGGGGGTATCGGGGCTCGACCATCTGCCCGTCTTTGAGCCACTTGGTGGCTGTGTTGCGCGAGATGCCCAGCCTGCGGCTGGCCTCGCGTACCGACACGTCCTGCCTCAGCACGAGGCGGCGCAACTTGCTCAATGTGCTCACGTTGATCACTCCTGCTCCCCTGTGCTGAAAAACTCAGCACGATAGAGCGGCAACGTGGCTCAGGTTTCAACGTGAACGCCTCCCAAAATGGCCCAGCTTTGGAAATGAATCAACA
>CAZMPZ010000046.1:0-1978 GCA_964568445.1 uncultured Rhodanobacter sp.
TACATCTGCGGGTTTTGCAAAAGGCAAAACCCTTCGCAAAGCCCGCGGGCGTTAGTGGCAAGCGTACGAACCCAGCAATATAAAAAACGAACAGACAAACAATGAGATTTTTTTTATTTACCCTTTTTATACTAACTTATAGTGCAACATTTGCTCAACAAACGACACAAAACGATAGTATTTACATCATTCAAGACAGCGTGCTAATTCCAACAAAAAGCGGTATTGACATCTCAGCTATAATAGTTCGAAAAAAAATAAATACAAGCCCATTACCTGCAATCCTGTTTTATACGACATATCATCAAGGTTCAGGCGATGCAATATTTGGTAAAAGGTCTGCTGATAGGGATTATATGGGAATTGTCGCTTATGCACGTGGGATAAGGACAGACATCAACAATTATAAACCTTACGAAAACGAAGCGACAGATATTTACGACATTATTGATTGGATAAGCAAACAACCGTGGTGTAACGGAAGTGTAGGAATGTTTGGGGGAAGCTATACGGGTTTCTCTCAATGGGCAACAACTAAAAACGCTCATCCTGCCTTAAAAACAATTGTTCCACAAGTAGCGGTTATGCCTGGTTATGATACCCCAATGGAAAATAACGTGCAGATGAATTTAGGATTATATTGGTCTCACGAAAACGTTTATAAAAAAGAGCCTTTAAGAAGAAGCCTGCCTTTTGAATGGTTTGAAGATGGAATTGCCTTTAAAGAAATGGATAGTTTAGCAGGATATAAAAATCCTGTTTTCCAAAAATGGCTGTCTCATCCTGATTATGACCACTATTGGAAAGGTATGGTTCCTACACCAGAAGAATATGCAAAAATCAATATACCTATTTTGACAACAACAGGTTATTATGATGGTTCTCAAATCGGAGCAATTCAATATTTTAAATTGCATAACAGGTTCAATAAAAACGCCAATCACTATTTGGTCATTGGACCTTATGACCATTGGGGCGGACAACGCAGATCTGCCAAGAGCTTAATGGGTTATGAAATTGACAGCGTTGCGAATGTCAGTATGATGGAACTTGCTTACGATTGGCTTGATTTTATATTAAAAGGAAAAGCCAAACCTGAATTACTTAAAGGCAAAGTGAATTATCAAGTTATGGGGACAAATGAATGGCGACATTCAGCTTCTTTGCAAAGAATTAATAATGACACCTTGACTTTTTATTTGGATAAGAAAATGCTTTCCACTCAAAAACCAAAAGCAAGAAATTTTGAAAAACAACTAGTAGATTTTAAAGACAGAGAAACCGAAAACAGTTATTACACACCAGAAATAATTTTTGACACACTTGATGTAAGTAATGGGTTAACATTCACATCAACACCTTTTGAAAAGGAATTTTCAATTAACGGTTCGTTTATAGGAAACCTGTTTGCCACTATTAATAAAAAAGATATGGACATTTCTTTAGCGTTATATGAACAAACGCCTGACGGCAAATACTTTTTCCTTACCCGATATGTTGGCAGAGCAAGTCATGCAAAAAATAACACTAAACGACAACTACTGCAACCCGCTAAAAAAGAAAGTATTCCTTTTGATAATACTCGTTTTGTGAGCAAGAAAATTAATAAAGATAGCCGACTTGTTATTTTACTCAACATCAACAAGCATCCATTTGAGATTATCAATTATGGTTCGGGAAAACCTGTATCAGAAGAAACAATACAAGATGCAGGAGAACCATTACAAATTAAGTGGCACAACGATAGTTACATAAAAATCCCTATATGGACAAATTAAACTTAATGACAAGAACGCCAGCCACTAACAAGGTATTGCCAAAAGCGGGGCTGAATGGCTTCGATCGAACATTTTTGCAAAATTCAACACTCGTTCTTCAATTAAACTTTTGTGCTAAAATCCCCGCCTTCGGCAATACCCAAAACGTTAGCTGCAACCATTGACGAACAGCGTACAATCACAAAACATTTCTAAAATAT
>CAZMPZ010000047.1:0-1677 GCA_964568445.1 uncultured Rhodanobacter sp.
CACGCCGCCCAGCACCACCGCCTTGCGCATGCCCAGCCAGCGATCCGCCAGCAGGCCGCCGATCACCGGCACCGCGTACACCAGCCCGCCGTAGGCACCGATCAGGTCGTAGCCCATGTCATCGCTGAAGCGGTGGTGCTTGAGCAGGTACAACAGCAGCAGGGCTTTCATCCCGTAGAACGAGAAGCGCTCCCACATTTCGGTGAAGAAGCAGACGAAGACCCCCTTGGGGTGGCCGAGGAAATCGTCGCGCGCGGGTGGTGCGGCGTCAGCGTTGGCCTGCATGTGCATCCCCCCGGAAGAACGGTGAAGTATGGGGGATGCGGGGCCGCATCGCCCCGACCAAGCGAGTACCGGGGGCGATTCGAGGTGGTGCGGCACCGCATCCCTGCGCCACTACACGGCTCCCCGCACTGGACTTGCACCTTCGCAACGGCTACGTTTCGCCGATTGCATCCACGACGAGGCGCCCGATGTCCAATCCTGGTAAGGCTGTGCCGCAGCTTACGTTCCGTGCAGTGGTACTGGCGGTCATCCTCGCCATGATCCTGTCCGCCGCCAACGCCTACCTCGGCCTGTTCGCCGGGTTGACCATCGCCACCGCGATCCCCGCCGCGGTCGTCTCGATGGGTGTGCTGCGGCTTCTCGGCGGCGGCACCATCCTCGAAAACAACATCGTCCAGACCGGCGCGTCGGCCGGCTCCTCGATCGCGGCGGGGGTGATCTTCACGATCCCGGCGCTGATCATCCTGGGCTACTGGCAGGACTTCAAATATTCCTGGGTACTGGCGATCGCCGGCCTCGGCGGCCTGCTCGGCGTGCTGTTCTCGGTGCCGCTGCGGCGCTCGATGATCGTCGAGGAGCCGCTGCCGTTCCCCGAGGGCAAGGCCGCTGCCGAAGTGCTGAAGGCGGGCGAAAACCCCGGCCCCGGCCTGAAGATCCTGGCCCTGTCGGCCACCCTCGGCGGGCTGATCAAGGCCGCCGCCGCCAGCGGCATGCGCCTGATCCCGGACACCGCCGCCGGCGCGGGCTTCTTCGGCAAGTATCTGGGCTACATGGGCACCAACCTGTCGCCGGCGCTGCTGGGCGTGGGCTACATCGTCGGTCTGAACATCGGCATTGTGGTCGTGTCGGGCTCGGTCCTGTCCTGGCACATCGCCATTCCGCTGTATCACATGTTCTTCCTCGACACCGACCCGGCGCTGGCGACGAAGATCGCCGGTGCGGGTGCGGAAGACATCGCGGGTGCGATCTGGTCGGCCAAGATCCGCTACCTGGGCGTCGGCGCGATGCTGATCGGCGGCGTGTGGACGCTGTTCTCGCTGCGCAAGTCGCTGTTGTCGGGCGTGAAGAGCGGCATCGCGGCCGCGCGCAAGGGCAGCGGCGAGGTGGTCGCCGAGACCGAGCGCGACCTGCCGATGAAGTGGATGCTGGTGGCGCTGCTGGTGTTCGTGTTGCCGCTGCTGGGCCTGTATCAGGCTATCGTCGGCCTGTGGCACGTCAGCATTCCGATGGCGATCATCATGATCGTCGCGGGCTTCCTGTTCGTGTCGGTGTCGGCCTACCTCGCCGGCCTGGTCGGTTCCTCGAACAATCCGGTGTCCGGCATCACCATCGCCACCATCCTGTTCGCCTCGGTGGTGCTGCTGTTGCTGCTGGGCGAGGCGGGCAAGCAGG